>JAZPYN010000030.1:0-113984 GCA_045544155.1 Acutalibacteraceae bacterium | reverse complement strand
AAAAACAAACAGCCGCACGAGAGCGGCTGCTTGAGATAGTAATGCGGTGTCAAACTTCAGTGCCGACTTTTAGTCGGCAAGCCAGTAGGCGGCCCTTATAGGGCCTGTGCAAACCACCAGTTCAACTGGTGGTTATGATTTTATTTCCAGTTAAAGGGTCGGAGCATAAAGTCTACAGTGCTCTTGTCCTGCGGAATCAGACCGAAGGAGGATACTCTGTGCACTCCGTGTGCAAGAAATGCATCGTAAAGCTCTTCATTTGCTTTCATACGGAAAGGATTGAGGAAGCTGTACTTGCCGATAAACTGATTTGCCTTGAAATACTCCCAGCTCAGGTTATCAACCTCGATGTTGAATTTCTGCTCATCGGTTACATCTGCGGCAAGTGCCTTATTCCAGAGGCTGTCGAGCTTATTTACCGTAGCGGCAGGATAGAAGCCTGACTGATAGTGCCAGTCAAAATCAAACGCATGGGCTGTTGCTTTGATCTGTGAGGTCTGAAGATCGAGAATCGCTCTGATATAGGGTGCGGCTTCCTCACCGTAATATGCCTTGAGGAAATCCATCATATGGTACTCTATATCGCAGTCAACATCCCACATAACCTTGCAGTAAAGGTAGTTTCTCAGCTCGTTGAATGCGGCATAGTGGCCGTCACCGCAGTTGTAAACATAGCCTGTGATGCCGATATCGCGCATATACTGCATTGTCGGCTGAAGTGTTTCAAGGTTTGAGAAAAACTGTGCGGAGTTGAGGAAATTGATTGTGTAGTCGTAGATATATGTTCTGTCTGCAACCTTGACCCAGTTTGCAAAATCCTCTGCAATTGTGGGCTCATTATCGCCGTAGAGATTCATAAAGGTTTCGTTGCCGTCCTGTGCACCGCATTCCGTCAGCAGATGGCTGCGGCAGGCCTTGTGCAGACCGCAGAGCACGGGCACAACGTTGTCGTTACATCTGAGCGTCAGGTCCTGCGGAGGACGCTCTGTTTCGCCGTATGCGTAGAATGTGTATGTGAATTCGGGGAATTCATCGTCGAGTGCATCGGCAAAATTATTGGTGAAAATAAGTGTCGGTGCACAAATGCTGCCGTACTTTTCGTAAAGTGCCGTACAGTTTTCACAGTGGCAGTAGTTGGAGTTATCCTTCTGACCGATGTGGATATGGTCGGAGGTTTCTCTCGGGCAGGCAAGAATCGCCTCTCTGGCATTTTTGACCGCAATCGGGAGTACGTCAGGATGTGAAAGACATACGTGGTCTGTAGTGCGTGTGCCGTCAGGATTCATTGCAAAATATTCGGGATGCTCTGCAAAAAGTGAATCGGGCACGAGTACATCAAGTGTAACGTCCCAGAGTACGTATGTAAGTGAACCGCCGTATTCGGGTGCTTCGTTCCAGAATGAAACATTGACCTTCATCTTTGCACGGTACTCGTCATTTGAATACTCACAGCTGTTGCGGCGCAGTGCAAATGAGGGGCGCACAGTGCGATTAAGAGCAGCATCGATAACAAGGTCTTCTGCTTCGGGTACAACTTCGAGCTTGGGTGTAAACCAACGCACGCCGAAATACTCTTCAATAAGAGTGTAAACACCGTAGAGTGTGCCTCTGCTGTTACCGCCTGCGATAAGCAGATATGTGCCGTCGGAGAAGAGCAGGAATCCATCCTCGCCTATATCCTCACGGTCAACCTGAGTGATTTCTTTTTCAAGCTGAGTTTCGCCGATTACGATTGCCTTTCCGCCGTCTTCAAGCTCTGATTCGGTGATATATTCAAGCTCTGCACCGCTGATTGCTTTTACATATTTCTGCAGCTCAGCCACAGCAGTGAGTATACATTCATCGGGTGAATCGGAGGTTACGATTACAAAATCTGTCTCGCCGTCCTCAACAATATACATCGGGGTTGTGATTTCGGGTGCAACATACTTGCCGTTGGTATAGCTGACATCGTTAGCTATCGGCAAATTGAAGAATGACAGAAACACAACCTCAATAAAGCCGATTATTGCTTTTAAAGTCTGTGCCAATTCTTATTCCCCCTTCATTGTGAATACAAGCTCGCCGCCATTCATAAGCTGCTCGTGTGTGACATAGCAGCCCTCAAGCTCAACACCGTTGAGTGTGACAGAGCTTACGTAAACATTCTCTTCAGACTGGTTTACAGCCTTGATTTTAAGTGTATTGCCGTTTGAAAGTGTGATTTCTGCACTGTCGATATTGGGTGAGCCGAGCCAGTACTTGTCTGTACCTGCAAGCGGATAGAAGCCCATTGCGGAGAATACATACCATGCACTGAGCGTGCCGCCGTCATCGTTACCGTCAAGGCCGTTTATATCGGTGCTGAAACGGTTTGCAAGTGTCCAGCGCACCCACTTCTGTGTAAGGTCGGGTCTGCCTGCATTTGCAAAGAGGTAAGGTGTATGGATATCGTGCTGGTTACCTACCCAGTAGCCCGGTCCGGGGTCAATGCCTGCTCTGCTGAGCGAAGCGTCCTCCATAAAGTCCTCAAGCTCGCTTACAAAGTATTCCTTTGAGCCGAAGAGCTCAATCATACCGTCGATATCGTGGAGAGCATTCCAGCGCCACTGTCTTGCACTGCCTTCCGCATAGCTGTCGGCATACTTATTAATCATTATCATATCGTAGAATGAAGTCATATTCGGGCTGAAACGGCTGACGAATGTGCCGTCGGTATTTCTTGCACGGAAGTACTTTGTTTCGGGGTCAAAAACATTCTTGTAGTACATGGATTTTGCCGCATATTTTTCGGCGTCCTCTGTTTTTCCGAGTGCCGTTGCGAGGTTTGCAATTGCCGCATCCTCCCATGCATACTCGAGCGTACGGCTGACGGATTTGTCGCCTGTCGCAATATCCTGCGGCACATAACCGTACTCATTGTATGCCTCTATATGGTTGCGACCGTCTTTGTTCACTGCATTGTCAGAGGTGTATTTCATTGCCTCGTATGCTGTCTGAACATCAAAATCTGTAATTCCCTTGAGGTAGCTTTCCGTAATCATAATATTTGCAGAGTCGCCGAACATTGAGCCTGTGTAGCCTGCACCCTGAGGCCAGCGCGGAATTACGCCGACACCCTGCTGTGACATTGTTACAAGGCTGTTAAGGCAATCCCTTTGAATATCCTGCGCGATAAGTGTATAGAGCGGATTTGTTGTGCGTACGGTATCCCAGAGTGACATATCACTTCTGTATGTAAAGCCATCTGCAACGTGTACCTTCTTATCAAAGCCGAGGTATTCACCGTTAACATCTGTAAAATTGGTGGGCATTATCATTGCGTGATAAAGTGCGGTATAGAAAACTGTTTTGATATCTTCATCGTCTGTGCCGATTTTTATAACGGAAAGGTTATCTTCCCAGACCTTAACAGCCTTCTTATAAACACCGTCAAAGTCAAGTCCGTCTGTTTCGGTCTTAAGGTTGAGCATTGCATTGTCTGTGCTGACAAAGCTGATACCGACCTTAAGCTCAACACTCTGATCCTTAAGGTTGCCAAAGTTGATATCAATCGAGCAATTGTCCGGGTCGGAGGAAATATCAACAGACTCTATCGGCTTATCTGCAACAGCGGCAAAATATGTGGGCAGGCCGTCATATCTGCCTGCAAACTGACCGAAGAGAAGACAGCTGCCTGTGATTACGCCTGTTTCGGGGTCGTATTCAACCTTACCTTCACGGGACTGTGATTTAGCGGCGGCACTTGTGACGTCAATAAACAGCCTTGCATCCTTTGAGGAGTTGAAGGTATATCTGTGAACACCTGTGTGAACATCGGCAGTCATTTCTGCAAGGCAGCCTACGCTCGGCAGATAAACTGCATAGTATCCGGGCACAGCGACCTCATTTTTGTGCGAGTAAGCCATAACGCCTGCTTTACTGTTACCGACAGCCGGCGTAACTCTGAACATTGAATAGTCTTCAGCACCTGTACCCGAAAGGCGGGAATGGCTGAAGCCCTTTATGTGTGCCTGCTCATAATAATAACCGGATGTATTCATCTTTGTAATATAGCCGCCACCGATAAAGCTTGTGTCGGGGCCGAGTCTTACCGAGCCGAAGGGCACGGTTGCCGCAGGGCTTACCATACCGCAGGTCCACGGTGTGCCGCCCGTACCGATAAACGGGTCAACATATTTACCGAATTCGCCTGTTTCAGGTTCAGGCATTTCAACAGGTTTCGGCATAACGCCGTTGAAAAGACCTGAAAAAGCCATCTCAAAAGTAACAAATAACGAAACAAAAACACGAATGATATTCCACATAATAATTCGCCTCCGTAATTAAGACTTGCAACAATTATAATATAAATCTGCTGTATCTGCAAGGTTTTGTTCAGATTATATAAATTTTTAATAAAATATCTTTATTTTATTTATTAAGGATGATATAATTTATTTGTGAAATTATATAGAAACGGATGAAAAACTATGAAAAAGCTTCTTTCTGCCTCGCTTATGTGTGCTGACCTTACAAATTTAAGTGAGTCTGTTGCTCAGCTTGAGGCTGCAGGCATTGATTATCTTCACCTCGACATAATGGATGGCTCATTTGTGCCGAATATCACGCTTGGTTTCGACCTTGTAAACGCAATTAAAGCAATCACCGATATTCCGCTTGATGTGCATATGATGGTAAATGAGCCGGGCAGATTTATCGGCAGAATGAATCTTGATAAAAATGACATTCTCTGCGTACACTATGAATCGGATATCCACATTCACCGCACGCTTTCACAAATCAAAGACAAGGGCATTAAGGCAGGTCTTGCGCTCAATCCGCAGACTCCGCTTGAAAGTATGGAATATCTGACAGATTATATGGATATGGCTTTGATTATGACCGTAAGCCCAGGCTTTGCAGGGCAAAAGCTCTTTGCAGGTGCAGAGCGTAAGACTGCGGCAGCAAGAAAGATGCTCGATGAGCTTGGTCATTCGGATATGCCTATAGAGGTTGACGGCAACATCAGCCTTGAAAACGGCAGGAAGCTCAGCCGATGCGGTGCGGATATATTCGTGCTCGGCACAAGCAGCCTTTTCATCAAAGGCAAGAGCCTGACAGAAGCGGCAGAAAAAGTAAGAGCAATACTTTAAGGAGAATGCTATGTACAGCAAAATAAAAGCCGCCGTGGTCGGCAGTATTAATATGGATATGATTTTCAGTATGGAGAAGGTTCCCGAGGTCGGCGAAAACGTTCTCGGCACAACCTACGGCTATGCTTGCGGCGGTAAGGGTGCAAACCAGGCAACCGCGCTTGCAAAGCTCGGTGCCTCAACAAAAATGATAGGCAAGGTTGCTAACGACGAAAACGGCAACAAGCTTGTTGAGAATCTGAAGAAAAACAGAATTGACACATCGGGTGTTTCGCTTGCAGGAAAGCAAACGGGTCTTGCCGCAATAATTCTTGACGGCGAGGGCAGAAACCGCATTGTAGTATACGAGGGTGCAAACGCAGAAATCGACCCGAAAGAGGCAGCAGAGCATATAACCGACGGTCTTGACCTGCTGCTTGTGCAGTTTGAAACAGCAGAAGAGGTTGTTGTCGAATGTGTCAACCGTGCGATAAGTAAAGGTATCGCAACCGTTATCGACTGCGGCCCTGCCAAGGCTTTTGCACTCGAAAAAATGCAGGGTGCAACAATAATTTCACCTAACGAAAGCGAAACAAAGGCACTTACGGGTATCAGCCCCGATGATGACGCTTCAATTCTTGAAGCCGCAAAAATTCTTATGGAGAGAAGCAAGGCAAAATTTGTCGTTCTCAAGCTCGGCTCAAGAGGTTGTGCTGTATGGGACGGCGAAGATTTACACATAATGCCGACTTACCCGGGTAACGTGGTAGATACAACAGCCGCAGGCGACTGCTTTACGGCGGCAATGGCACTTGAGTATATTCACAGCGGCGATATTTATAAAGCCTGCGATATGGGCAACAAGGCAGGTACAATCGCTGTCGGCAGAATGGGTGCGGCTGCTTCAATGCCCGATATAAACGAGCTGTTAAGCTTTTAATAAATTCATAAAGATGCACCTTTTCAAAGGAGGACTTGTTATGAAAAAATTCAGACGATTTTTTGCTGTGTTCGTATGTGTTGCAATTCTGCTTGGCTCAACACCGCTCGGTGGCTTTGTCGGGCTTGATTTGCCGAGCCTGTTTGATTTTAAAGCCGAGGCGGCAGGTTCAGGCACCTGTGGAGAAAAACTGACCTGGACTCTCGATACGGATTTAGGCGAACTTCATATCACAGGCACAGGTGCGATGTCTGATTGGTCAACGCCATCAGATGTACCGTGGCATACGTCCTGTAATTATATCAAATCCGTTACTATAGACAGCGGTGTAACGTCAATTGGTAATTATGCGTTTGATTATTGTCCGAATCTTGAACGCATTTCATTTCCCGGCAGCGTAACAAGCGTAGGTACTTCGGCATTTGGTTGTGAGGACGGTTTCTGTGAACTTTCAGACGTGTACTATACCGGTGACCTTGCAAGCTGGTGCGCAATTGATTTCAAAGATCTTTACTCAAACCCTAACAGATGTGCAGATAATATTTGTTTCAACGGCTCTTTATTCGAGGGTGACATTGTAATTCCCGCTGGGGTAACAGCCATCAAAAATTATACGTTTTTAAATTGTGAAAATATTACAAGTGTTACAATTCCTGATGGCGTGGAAAGTATAGGTATGTGTGCGTTTAGGTGGTGCGAAGGTCTTACAAACGTTACAATACCTGAAAGTGTAACATCTATCGGTAATTCTGCGTTTCAATATTGCAGAAAACTTGAAAGTATTACAATACCTGAAAGCGTAACAAGTATAGGTACATGGGCGTTTTCAGATTGTGATCAACTCATAAGTATAACTGTTCCCGGCAAAGCGACAACTATTGCCAGCAATACATTTTTCTCTTGCGACAAGCTCTCAACAGTAATAATTCAAGATGGTATAACAAGTATAGGTGGAAGTGCTTTTTCTTATTGCTCTGCATTGAAAAACATCACAATACCTGCCAGTATAACAGATGTCGGCAGCAATGCGTTCGGCGCTTGCAGCCAAATCAAAGCCGTTTATTATCCCGGAACACTCGCACAATGGGGAAGTGTTACGGTTGCTGAAGCCACATCTACCAACGGATATTTTACTAAAAACATTGTTTATGAATGCAATTCGGACAGACCTTATTATACGGGTACCTGCGGTACTAAACTCACCTGGACTCTCGATATCAAAACCGGTCTGCTTGAAATCAGCGGTACGGGTTCTATGTCTAACTGGAACGGCTACGGACATCCGGGGTGGTACAATCACCGTTCATCCATAAAATCTATAACTATCTCTGAAGGTGTAACCAGCATCGGCAGCTATGCCTTTGATTTTTTGGGCGACTTCACAAGCATAACAATCCCTGACAGCGTAACCGCCATCGGCAGCAGTGCGTTCTACTGTTGCAAAAGTCTCACAAATATAACAATTCCCAGCGGCGTTAAAACTATTGATACTTATACGTTCTATAATTGCCAAAGCCTCACAAGCATAATAATTCCCGACAGCGTTACAACCATAAGTGATTATGCATTCTCTTACTGCGACAAACTCACCGACGTTTATTATGGCTCAACTGAAGAAGATTGGAATAAAATTTCAATCAGTTCCGGTAATGAGCCGTTGACTTCTGCAACAATTTACTTCACCGAACCTGACGAGCCGACAATTGCTTCGGGCACGTGCGGTGATAACCTCACCTGGACTCTGTACGAAAGCGGTCAGCTTAGCATCAGTGGTACAGGTGCGATGGATGATTATACAAATTCATCGTCACCGTGGTATTCATATAAAGACAGCATCAAAACAGTAAACATCGCCAACGGCATAACAACTATTGGTGATAATGCGTTCTATGATTGCAACAGCCTCACATACGTAACAATTCTGAACAGTGTGACAACTATCGGCGATTATGCATTCTGCGATTGCGACAGCCTTACAAGCGTAAGAATCGGCAAAGGTGTCAAAACTATCGAAGAAAAAGCATTCTCCAATTGCCATAGTCTCACAACTATAACAATACCTGACAGCGTTATAACTATAGGTAATGGTGCGTTCTATGATTGCACCGTCCTCACAAACGTAACAATACCCGACAGCGTTACAACTATAGAGGATGAAGCGTTCTATGGCTGCATAAGCCTTGCAAATGTAACACTCGGTAACGGTGTTACAACTATAGGCAATTCTGCGTTCGGTGATTGCCGCATTCTCCCAAGCGTAATAATACCCGACAGCGTTACAATCATCGGTAATTCTGCGTTCAGCGATTGTTCGGGTCTTAAAAACGTAACAATCGGCAACGGAATAACAAATATTCCTACAGGCATGTTCAAGCATACCGACCTCACAAGCGTAAAAATCCCCGACAGCGTTACAACTATAGGTGATTCTGCATTCTCTTCTTGTGACAACCTTAACGACGTTTATTACGGCTCAAGCGAAGAAGATTGGAACAAAATTTCAATCGGCTCAGATAACGAGCCGTTGACTTCTGCAACTATCCGCTTCAACAAGCCTGATGTGCCGACGATTGCTTTGGGTACCTGCGGCGATAGCCTGACCTGGACTCTGTACGAAAGCGGTCTGCTTGAAATCAGCGGTACGGGTGATATGGCAGATTATTCATATAACTCATTTCCTTGGTATTCGTATCGCTCATCAATCACAGCAGTTAATATCGCTTCCGGCGTAACGTCAATCGGTGATTATGCTTTCTGTTATTGCGAAAGAATCACAACCGTGACAATACCCGACAGCATTAAAGCAATCGGCGAATATGTATTCGTTGACTGCTATGATTTGTCAAGTGTTACAATACCTGCAGGTGTTGAGTCTATAGGTCAATATGCTTTCGGCTGGTATGCCGTACCCTATTACAGCGGATCGCTTGAGCAGTGGGAAGCAGTTGAAACATCCTCAAGCGACACAACCATTGACTCAAGAGTAATAATCTGCGGCGGCACTGACAGACCTTATTACATACCCGGCACCTGCGGAACAAGGCTCAACTGGACTTTATATGCCGACGGCGAGCTTGTTATCAGCGGCACAGGCGATATGACAAACTGGTCTTCTTCGTCAGATGCTCCCTGGTATTCAATGCGCGAAAAAATAAAAAGTATTACTGTTGAAAGCGGTGTAACAAGCATCGGAAAATATGCTTTTTATAATTGCAGTCAAGTCAGCAAAGTAACTATTGCCGATACGGTTTTAACAATCAATGCATACGGCTTTTACAATTGCTGTGCCAAAGAACTTACAATGCCTGCGTCTGTCGGCATTGCAGGCAGCACTGTTTTCGACAACTGTATGCAGATTGAAAAAATAACCCTCACAAAAGGCTCCGGTGTAATGCACGATTACACTACAAATACAGACTCTTCTTACTGTTATAAATATACACCTTGGTATGAGAGCCGTCCAAAGCTTAAAGAAATCGTTATTGAAGACGGTGTTACAAATATAGGCAGCTATGCTTTTAATTCTGTTACTCATCTCAAGAGCATAAGAATTCCCGCAAGCGTCACAACCATAGGTGTCGGTGCATTCGGTGAGTGTACCGAGCTTACCGATGTTTACTACAGCTCCACTATGGAGGATTGGAACAAAATCACGACAGGCTCTGAAAACGAGCCGCTCGACACTGCAACAATCCATACAGTTACCTATTCGGGTACCTGCGGCGACAACCTTACCTGGGTGCTTTACGATACAGGCAGGCTTGAAATCAACGGCACAGGCGCGATGACAAGCTGGACTGCCGCAAACAAAACACCTTGGTTCAGTTACCGCACCGAGATTAACGAAATTATAATCGGCAACGGTGTAACAACCATAGGTAAATATGCATTTTTCAGCTGCACTGCTCAGAAGAGCGTTACAATTTCCGACAGCGTGACCTCTATTGAAGCAAACGCTTTCGGCAACTCGCAGAGCATTACCGAAATACACTACGCATCCGACAAATCCGACTGGGATAAAATCACAATCGGCAGTACCAATATGGCTTTGAACTATGCTCAGTTTGACTACGGCGTTAAACGCCTTATCGCTTACGGATATCTGGGCGAATTCTCACAATGGGAATTGTACACCGACGGTGAGCTTTCGGTAATCGGCGAAGGCGGAATGTCCAACTATACAAGTGCCGAGTACTATCCGTGGCACAAGTACAGAGATATAATAACATCCTTCACACTCAAGACTTACGACGGCTATACTATGGAAATGACAAACATCGGCAGCCACGCACTTGAAGGATGTGTCAACCTCGAAACCGTAAAAATATACAGTGTTCTGAGAACCATCGGTGACTATGCTTTTGCAGGCTGTACTTCACTTAAAAGCATAGTAATACCCGATACCGTAACAAATATCGGCGACGGTGCTTTTTACGGCTGTTCGGGTCTTAATGAGCTGACTATGCCTGTATCGGCAAAAATTTATAGTAGTCCGAATGTATTCTACGGCTGTACCGCTATAAGCAAAATCACCCTTACAAAGGGTAATGGCACAATGGTCGGTTACGATACTTCCACAGCTGCTTATAAAAATACACCGTGGTACATAAGCAAAAGCCACATTGACCTGACAATTGAAGAAGGTGTTACCTCAATCACTCCTTATGCCTTTTACGGCTGCACAGGTATTACAAGTATAACAATTCCCAGCAGTGTAACCTCAATCGGCAGTTATGCCTTCTGCGGCAATACCTCTCTTAAAGACGTAACACTACCTGTGAGTGTAAAATCCATTGGTGAACACGCATTCTACGGCTGTACTGCACTTGAAAACACTTACTATACAAGCGACGTTATTAACTGGTGTAAAATCAGTTTTGCAAATGCTTACTCTACACCCATGTGCTATGCGGATAATCTATATTTAGGCGGTGAGCTTGTAACCGAGCTCACAATACCCGGAATTGTGAGCTCAATCGGTGACTATGTCTTCTACGGCTGCTCAAGTATTACTGTCGTATACTATGAAGGCACTCCGGCACAGTGGAACGCCATTAATATAGGTCAAGGTAACGATATTCTGCACGATACCTTGATGGGCGGCGATTCAGACAATCCGTTCCATGTAGCAGGACAGTGTGGGGACAACCTCGACTGGGTTCTTTACGCAAGCGGCGAGCTTTCAATCATCGGTTCGGGTGCTATGTACGATTATTCTACGGCAGGCTATGCTCCGTGGTATGAACACAGAGACAAAATCAAAATCGTTACCTTCCCTGAAGGGCTTACCACAATAGGTAAATTTGCATTTTACAACTGTACCGCACTTGAGAAAGCAATAATCCCCGACAGCGTAACCACATTAGGCAACTATGCTTTTGGCGGCTGTATAGGTCTTAAAGAGCTTTCTGTGCCGATATCCGCAAAAGTATCGGATTCACAAAGTCCATATTATAACTGTAAAAATATAGAAAAAATCACAATTACCAAGGGTAACGGCACATCGTACAATTACAGTGTAAGCTCAACTGAGCCATATAAGTACTATGGCTATACTCCGTGGTACATAAGCGGATGCAGCACTATTGTTATTGAAGACGGCGTAAATTCTATAGGGGACTATATGTTTTATCGCTGCACAGAGCTTACCGATATAATAATCGCCGATAGCGTTGAAAAAATCGGTAACGGTGCATTTTACTACTGTAGTGCTCTTAAAAATCTGACTTTGCCCGTTTCTGCCAAAATTTATAACAGCACCGAAACATTTCAGAACTGTATAAACATAAAAACAATCACGTTCACAAAAGGTAACGGTAAGGCACAGGATTATGTCAGCGGATCATATTACTCAGAATCAACTTATTATCAGTACACACCGTGGTACAAGAGTCAGTGTGATACGATTATTATTGATAAAGATGTTACTTCAATCGGCTATTACACATTCTATGGCTGTAATGATATTAAAAATATTTATTTTACAGGCGACCTTGCCGACTGGTGTAATATCAGCTTTGCTGATTGCTATGCAAACCCGATGCACAGCGGTGACAACCTTTATTTTAACGGTGAGCTTGTAAAAGAAATTATCATACCCGCAACTATCACAAAAATCGGCAGCTACGTATTCTATACATGCTCGTATCTCACTGCGGCTTATTTCAACGGAACACCTGAGCAGTGGCTTGCAATAGATGTCGGCGCGGGCAACGATGCTCTGCTTGATATGATTCTGTTTGGAGCAGATTCCGACAGACCGTATTATGCACCCGGCAATTGCGGAGCTGACCTTGATTGGATTCTGTACACCGACGGTGAGCTTGAAATCAAGGGCACAGGTGATATGAATGTGTGGACCTCTACATCAAATGTACCGTGGCATAAGCACAAGGATATAATCTCATCCGTTAAGATAGGCGACGGTGTAACATCAATCGGCGATTATGCATTCTACGGATGCCTGAATATTTCAGCTGTCAATCTGCCTGACAACATTACAAGAATCGGTACTAACGCATTTTTCGGCTGTACGGGACTTACCGCAATAACACTGAGCAAAAACCTGACAAATATTGATAAGGCTGCGTTCAGTGGTTGTTCAAGCCTCACTGTCGCACGCTGTGAAATGACATATGACCAGTGGAAAGAAGTAACCATAGAGCAAGGCAATACAGAGCTTACATATGCACTTCTGCTCGGCACGGAGTCGGAGCGGCTTTATATTGCTGCAGGTGAAATCGGCGAAAATATAATGTGGTATCTGTACGA
Organism: Acutalibacteraceae bacterium; assembly: GCA_045544155.1. GTDB lineage: Bacteria > Bacillota > Clostridia > Oscillospirales > Acutalibacteraceae > UBA8612. Next base: position 101,180 of record JAZPYN010000030.1, on the reverse strand, counting down.
GGATAACGAGCTTTGCTTTGTCGGCGAAGGCGATATGGCAAGCTATACTGCTGCTGAAAATGCACCGTGGTACGATCGCAGAGACAAAATAAAAACCGTGGTTGTCTCTGACGGCATAACAAGTATCGGTAAAAATGCATTTGCAGAGTGTGAAAATATAACCAACGTTTATATTTACGGCTATGACGTTTCTGTTGCAAACGGCGTTTTTGATGACTGCTATGATGTCAATATCAACTGTTACTCAGGTTCATCTGCCCACGCATACGCAAAACGCTACAACCTTGCCTATACTTTGTTTGACGGAAACACAGCAGGATTTACCGTAATGAACGGTATGATTACCGCATACAGCGGCACAGAAACTGACATAGTAATTCCTGCAGGAATAACGGCAATCGGCAGTTATGTGTTTATGAACAATGACACGGTTGTAAGTATTGCTCTGCCCGATACGGTAACGGATATCTACACGGGTGCATTTGCAGGCTGTAATAACCTTGAGCGAATCATAATACCCGAATCGGTTACAACGATTGCTTCGACAGCGTTTAATGATACGGATGTTATTTTTGCCTGTTCCGAAAATTCTTACGCACACGTATATGCGACAGAGCACGGAATCACCTGCGAGCTTACAAACCCCGTAACAGGTATTGAACTGACAAGCCACAGCGAATATATTTCCGTAAACGGCAAGGTTCAGCTTTCGGTAACTTTTGCACCGGATAAATTACAGAACAAGTCTGTAATCTGGAGTTCAAGCGATTCGACAGTTGCTTCGGTTGACGAAAACGGACTTGTCACAGGCAAGAAGGCAGGCAGCGTTGTGATTACCGTAACAGCTGTTGACGGAGGATATAAGGATTTCTGCCTCATACGTGTTGTAGGTATTACGGCAAGCTTGGACTCAAATACAGTTATTGATCCCGGAAACGGCTTTATTTACGGACTTGATGCGGGTCTTGATTCGATAGAAGATTACATCAATCTTACAGATAACAGCTGTTCATTAGAATACGATACACTCAGCGGTGAAATCGGCACGGGCTCAATAACAAATATTGTCCGTGACGGTGAGATTGTTGACAGCTATACCGTAATAATCTTCGGTGATATTGACGGTAACGGCTGGTATGATGCGAACGATGCATTCCTTGTACATATGATTGCCAGCGGTCTTGTTGAAAAAGACAGACTGGGCGAAGCTGTATGGAGGGCTGCTGACTGTAACCACGACGGCTTAGTCAACGAGCTTGATTTTGAAATTCTCAATAACGCAAGCGTACTGCTTGACAGTATTGACCAGTCGGCAACTCAGGCTGAGCTTGAGACTAATGCGATATATATTGAATATATGAGCCTTATCGATCAGAGTGCAGGTGTGGAGATTGAGCAGATTCCCAAAGAATCAGCTCCCGAATCAAACGAGCCTGCGGAAGAAAACTATATCGCAGCAGTATTTGCGTTTCTGTCAGATATCTTCAGCAAGATTCTCGCATTTATAATTTCATTTATAGTTGTATGATACGGTAGAATTCTTAAAGTACGGAGGTAATGCACAATGCAAGAAATTATCAAGTTTATTTTTACTGTTTTCACTACAGTTTCTATTTTCTTTTCAAATCTGTTTTCACCTGCAACAATTTATCCCGAGAGCGAAAACTTCGATTTTGATTTTCTTGAGTATCCCGACGAAGCAATAATCACGCTTGAGGAAGCAGGGCTTACCGAGCAGGAGCTTGTAGGCAGAGCCTCTGCCGAGCTGCCCGAATACGTTCAGTCCGGCGGATATGACGATATAAACGGAATTATAATCTCTCCGTATTACACGGCAAAGGTAAGCGGTGAGGAAATCCCCGTCTACGCTTCGGTCGTGTTCATCCGTGTTGACGATACGGGCACGCTTCACTCCTTCTCCGAAATTTATGTTGAGCCCGATGAAGAGTTTTCGTTTAATATCGAAATAACAGGTGCTGACGTTGAGCTTAAGAATGCAATTGTTCTGCCCGAATCTCACGGTGTAAAAGCGCAGTGCTCCGACAACACGGTAACTGCTTCGATTAATAAGACGGGCATATACACCTTCCTTTTCAACAATGCAAATCAGTATTACGGCTACACGCTTATGGTACGCGAAAAAGTTGATGAGGATGCGGAAATTGCCGCCTACATAGAGGAATACGGCGAGGATAGCGTATGGGTTATTGATAAAGGTGTGTATGAGTACGACTATGTTAACCTTGTTGCACACAAAAACCTTGTGATTTATCTGCGTGAGGGTGCGTATATAATGGCAAACCACCTTTACGATATTGACTGTGCAGAGGATGAAAACAAATATTTTGAGCCTACTGCACCCGGTGATAACTCAATAGGACTTACGAGATATCCCTTTATCAATTTTTACAACTGCAATAACATAACGCTTGCAGGCAGGGGTGTTATAGATATGACACGCCTTGACAGAAGAGAACGCAGAGGCGTTGTATTCACCTCCTGCAACAACGTAACCGTTCGAGACGTTAAAATTATCAATTCACCCGAGTGGTCATTTATTTCCTACGGCTGTACGGATGTTGATATTGACAACGTAGACATTATCGGCAACCGCGGTAACTGCGACGGCTTTGCAATATGCAACAGCCACAATGTAACCGTAGATAACTGCTTTGCAAGAGTAGCGGATGACACCTTTGAAGTAAAAGCACTCGGCGGCTCAATGGGCAGTAAAAATATCACCTTCACAAACTGTATTGCCTGGGGCGGCTATGCAAGATGCTTCGGTATTACGGGCGAAGTAAACAAAGAGATTAAAGATGTCACCTTCCGTGACTGTGCTGTTGTTTACCGTGACGGTATATGGGACAATGACCGAATAGGTTCGCTCGTTGTAGTTGCAGAGCAGACTAAAGGCAGCATTGACGGAGTGCTTTTTGAAAACATTGAGATATTCCGTGACGAAGGCAGACCGATTCTGGTAAAAGTTTACGATGAAGAAGCGGAGAATTTTGAGATTAAAAACATTGTTTTCAGAAACATTTCCTACACCTCATATATGCAGCCTAAAATTGCAGGCAACGACAGCGACACGAACACCGTGCAGGTTGAGCTTGACGGTATTACCGTATGCGGTAAAGAGCAAGCTTTTCCGAAGCTGATGTTCAATATCGGCAGATACTGCGACGTTTCTGATTAAAAGCTAAAAAACAAGAGGCTGTAAAAAAACGCAAGTTTTTTTGCAGCCTTTTTAAGGGGATAGGAAAAAAGATGCAGAACGGACAAACTGAGCAATAACAAGGCTTCAGCCTTGTTATGCTTGCCTGAAGGCGTACAAAGGTACGTCGAGTGGCGAAGTTTGTTCGTGGCATAAAACATTGTTTTTTCTTCATTTTTGCCTTTAGAGTAAAATTTTAGGGTTCTGCAGGATATTAATTCCTGCAGAACCCTTGTTATATATTGTTTTATGCGGTCTGCGCTCTTTTACAGCCCTTTATCTTCCTTTTAATTTACTTCTTTATTTTATCCCAATAGGCCTTTGCTGCCTGCTCGTTTTTGTTGTCGCCGTAATTGTAATAAGTACGGTTTTTGATTGCATCGGGCAGGTATTGCTGTTTTACCCAATGATTTTCAAAAGCGTGAGGATATTTGTAAAACTGACCCTTACGGTCATTATCCTCACCGTCATAGTGCATATTCTGAAGCGTTCTCGGTATAGGACCGTTTTTGCCTGCACGTATGTCGCTGAGTGCGGAGTCAATGGCTTCGTAGGCCGAGTTTGATTTAGGCGCAGTTGCGACAAGTATTACGGCATTTGCAAGCGGGATTCGCGCTTCGGGCATACCTACCTGCAGTGCGGTATCGACAGCTGCTTTTACGATAGGTATAAGCTGGGGGTAAGCGAGGCCCACATCCTCGTTGGCGCATACGAGAAGTCTGCGGCAGGCTGAGGGCAGGTCGCCTGCTTCAAGCAGACGGGCTAAATAGTGAATGGCGGCATCGGGGTCGGAGCCTCGCATAGATTTCTGGTAAGCCGATACAATATCATAGTGCTCGTCGCCTTCTTTGTCATATTTGAACGCACTTCGCTGAGTTAACTGCTCGGCAATTTCGAGCGTTACAACACGCTTGTTGTCTATAGTCTGTGAAGCCATAGCGCAAAGCTCAGCAGAATTCATTGCCTTGCGTACGTCACCGCCGCATCCGCAGGCGATATGATGAAGCACGCCTTCTTCAAGCTCAAACTCCATACCGCCTTCTTTTGCGAGAAAGTCAAAGGCACGCAAAATTGCAGGCTCGATCTCACCGGGGGTAACGCTCTTAAATTCAAATACGGTCGAGCGGCTGAGTACAGCATTGTAAACATAAAAATACGGGTTTTCCGTAGTGGAAGCAATCAGTGTGATTGAGCCGTCCTCAATATATTCGAGCAGGGTCTGCTGCTGCTTTTTGTTGAAGTACTGAATCTCGTCGAGATACAGCAACACGCCATTTATTGCGCTTAATGTCTGTGACTGTGCGATTATATCTTTGATATCTGCAGTAGAGGCTGTTGTGCCGTTGAGCTTGCAGAAATATTTGTTTGTACGCTTTGCGAGAATTTCGGCAAGCGTTGTTTTGCCTACACCCGAGGGACCGTAAAATATAAGGTTAGGCACCTCACCCGAATCAATTATGCGGCGCAGTGCTTTGCCTTCGCCGAGCAGATGTCTCTGACCGACCATATCGTCAATGCTCTGCGGTCGAAGCCTGTCTGCAAGCGGATTTCTCATTACTCTCACACCTCTTGATAAACTCAAAATATAAAATAAAATTACATTTTGGGTTTTGCGTTTTTATAGTCTTCGATTATTTTGCCGTCCTGTATGCGTATTACTCTTTCAGCTTCTTCAGCTATGCCGTTGTCATGTGTGATGAGTATTACCGTGCGGCCTTCCTCATGAAGCTCGTGAAGAATCCGCATAACCTCTTTTCCTGAGCTTGTATCAAGGTTACCGGTTGGCTCGTCTGCAAGAATTACAGGAGGCTTTGCTGCAACAGCTCTTGCAATTGCAACACGTTGCTGCTGACCTCCTGACATCTGGCTGGGCAGGTGGTTCATTCGCTTTTCAAGACCTACACGCTTGAGCGCGCTCGTGCTCAGCTCACGTCTTTGAGCCGCCTTAACGCCTCTGTAAACGAGAGGAAGCTCAACGTTTGCCTGCGCGGTGAGGCTCGGTATAAGGTTGAAGCCCTGGAAGATAAATCCGATCTCTTCATTTCTTATTGAAGAGAGCTCGTCATCCTTCATTGTGGAAACATCAACACCGTCGAGCATATATGAGCCGCTTGTACATACGTCGAGCAGACCGAGCATATTCATCAGCGTTGATTTGCCCGAACCTGACTGACCGACGATTGCGATAAATTCGCCGCGGTCGATGGTCAGTGAAACGCCGTCAAGTGCACGTACCTCGTTTTCGCCGGGGTTATAGATCTTATATACATCTTTGATTTCAATAAGATGAGACATCGGGAATACTCCTTTTGAAATAATGTATTTATATTCTATGCTTATATTAAATTTAAGTCAAGAAAAAATAAGTCGGTTGAAAATATATTAATTATATGGTATTATTACAACAAATAAATATTGAGAAAAGGTGACGGAAATTGAAAAAAAGTTTTATTTTTAAAATGCTGGCAGTCTTTCTTGCTATGGTTATGGGTGCATTCGTACTTTCAGCCTGCGGCGGAAATGATGATGGTGCAGACAAGGGAGATGACGTAACAACAGCTCCGCAGGATGATGCTCCCGCGGTAACAGACCCCAACGCAGAGCACACAAAGGTTAAGTTTGATATTGAGATAGCGGGAGAGGCTGCAGGCAGCTTCACAATGGAGCTTTATCCCGAGTATGCACCGATTACGGTCGAAAACTTTATTGGTCTTGTTAAAGACGGTTTTTATAACGGCCTTACATTTCACCGTATTGCCGAGGGCGGATACGGTCCCTTTGTTGCACAGGGCGGTGACCCCAAGGGCAACGGTACGGGCGGCTCAAAACCGATTAAGGGTGAGTTTGCGGCAAACGGCGTAAACAATACGCTCTCACATACACGAGGTGTTGTTTCAATGGCTCGTCGCCCTGACAGCTACGATTCGGGCAGCTGCCAGTTCTTCATCTGTTATAATGATAAATATATCAGCTCTCTCGACGGCCAGTATGCCGCATTTGGCAAGGTTATTGAGGGTATGGAGGTAGTCGACTCGTTCCTTGAGGTTGAGCGTGATTACAATGACAAACCTATGGAGGATATCGTAATAAAATCGGCTTATATAGTTGAGTGATCGCCGATATTTATTCACTTCAGCAAAGCAACCGACCTGTTCAATCATACTTGACAGGTCGGTTGCTTATATTATTCGTTGATAAAAAGGGGAGTGGAGAAATATCTTTCTGCTGTATCGGGGAGTACGGTTACAACTGTTTTACCCTTGCCGAGCTTTTTTGCAAGCTTAATTGCTGCTGCAACGTTTGTACCGCTCGATATGCCGCAGAGGATACCCTCTTTTGATGCGAGGTCACGGGAGGTCTGGAGTGCCTCGTCGTCGTTGATGATACAGATATCGTTGTATATCTCTGTGTTGAGTATTGCGGGAATAAGACCGTCACCGATGCCCATCTGCACATGTGTGCCGATAGAGCCGCCTGAAAGAATAGCGGCGTGTGCAGGCTCGACAGCCCATATTTCGATATCGGGGTTAGCGGCTTTAAGAGTTTCGCCTATACCTGTTATTGTACCTCCTGTGCCTATTCCTGAACAGAAGCCGTGAATCGGAGCGTTTACTTGCTCAAGAATCTCTACACCTGTACGGCTTCGTTGAATTGCAACGTTTGCAGGGTTTTCAAACTGCTGAGGTACAAATACGTTTTCGTCCTCATCTCTCATTTTAAGTGCAAGATTAAGGCACTCCTCAATACAGTCGCCGATATTGCCTGCATCGTGCACAAGCACGACCTTTGCACCGTAGTGCTCTACGAGCTTTCTGCGTTCCTCGCTTACGGAGTCGGGCATAATGATGACTGTTTTATAGCCTCTTACCGCACCGACGAGGGCGAGACCTATACCTTGGTTGCCGCTTGTAGGCTCGACTATTGTTGTGTTTTTGTTGATGAGACCCTTTGCTTCAGCATCAAGTATCATATTGTAAGCGGTTCTTGTTTTGATGCTGCCGCCTACGTTGAGACCTTCAAATTTTACAAGTATCTCTGCACTGTCAGGGTCTGCCATATGAGAGAGTCTGATTATGGGCGTGTTGCCGATAGCCTCTAAAATATTGTTACAAACCATATAATATCACCTTTCGGAGTGGTTAAGTTTCGCATAATAAAACAGTTTAAATTATAGCTTAATTTGCAGTCTATTACAATTCTCAAATTAAGTAATATTTTACCTGCAAAATATTGTTTTTCTGTATACTTTTACAATCGGTGATATTACATTATATTCGCTGTGTTTAATTTTCGCATAGGTTTTCTGTTTTAATCAACAGCTTAAGGTCAGCGTTATAGGTTTCAACACGGTCCTTGTAGACTACCGTTATGTAAACCTCTCCGTCAAATTCATTGATCTCGCAGTACTCACAGTCTCTGAAAATATATTCACGGTTTTTATAATCATACAGGTGATAAGGACCGTCCATACGGCTGTCCTGCTTATCTTCAAGATCCGCTATAACCGCAATACCGCAATCACCTGCGGTTGTAACGTATTTCCATTCGTTTTCGGCATTACTGAGATTAATTATTTTTTCGTGTGAATCTGAATTAAACCATATCTGTTCTTTTGAAGAAGTAACCGCTGCGTATGCACCGTCATTCATTTCGGCACGTTCTGTTCCCTGACATTCATTGAGCAGCTTGCCGTTGACATCAAATATACATAATTTGCCGTCATTTATTCCGTAGAACAGGTCGGATTCTTCGTCATAACTTGTTGCAAAAACGTCACCGCAGGAAATTTTTTCATCCGTAAATGCATCACGGTAGTAATCGTCGGGTGAATCCATATGCGAATAATATCGCACGAGCTTACCCTGAGTTTCAAAGAAATAATTCTGCTCTTCCACAGCCCAGCCGCATTCTCTTTCACGAAGCAGCTTAAGGTCGGAATCGTAGATATATTCCCTATCAAAATCAACAGCAATAAAATACTTGCCGTCAACGTCCTTGATATCGGTATATTTCGGCTCAAGCAGCCATTTGCCGTCAGGAGTAATTATGCCGTAGCCCTCGTCACGGTTGTAGCTTGCAACAGCCTTGCCTGTGATAAACGGACCGCAGTAGTCAAGCTTATCGAGCACTAATTTACCGTTTTCATCAACAACCGTTGTATAACCGTTTTCGCTGAAGAAATCGAATACTACAATCAAACCGTTATAAAAGCCGTTGCCGTTTGTATCGACGGACTGATTTTCGTTACCCGAAAACATCTTGTTACCGTTGTAATCATAAACCGTAAACGGTTTATCATGCTGACCGCATATAATCCTGTTTTCGGATATAGCAAGTATATTGTCTGCTATTTCAAGCTGCCATATACCGTCGGCAGATGCAAGCAGTGATTTGTGACAAGTCGCCTCCCAATCATCCTCCAGAATCTGCATACAGTAGTATGTTTTGCCGTTACACTCAAAGGTACGGTAAGTATTGTAAACAGGCTCGGTTACCTTTTTGCCGTCGGCTGTCATAAGTCCGTAATATTTCTCTGTCCGGTACCCGTTTTCTTCGTCATACTTATAACCTGACAAATACGGCACAAGGTTTGCCGACTCATTCTGCGGCTGAGGATTCTGTTCCTTCATACACCCTGCAAAGGTGAACACAAGTAAAACCATAAGCATAAAAGCAATTGACTTTTTAAGCATAAAAATCACTCCTTTATTATTGCAGCGAGCCATTGAGCGGTTTCATATTTTGCGTAAAGCTGAGTTTTTAATGTAAACATTTCGTTTTCAAAACATTCGGCAGCAGCTGTATACCCTTTTTCAGCCGCTTCTCTGTAAGTAAAATACTTATCAAGCGAGCTAACGGCACGCTCAACAACATTTTCACCCATAGGCTGATACGATTTTTTTAATTCGTCAGCCGCTTTGGTCTTGGCAGACACAATAATCGCATCAAGCTCACTTATGATAGCCTCGGCGGTTTTTATATCGGTGCAGTTATCTGTTCTCTCTTTGAGCGATACAAGATTATTATAATATTCGCTGTCTGATACGTCAAACATATCCGATACCTGATACTCAACCAAAGTCGGTGTATATTCACCTTCAACCGTAGAATACACGTTTTCTGTCAGATTTCTTACAACAAAGTATTCATAGCACGGATAAAGCGTTTTGCCTATCGAGCCGGTATCAAAAACACACTCGAGCAAACTCTCAAAGGCTGACATTGCCTCATCCTTTGCCTGCATTACATTGTTATAATAAGCACTTTGCTTATCACCGGAAAAATGTGAAATATAAAATAGTATCTTTTCTGTTTCCTCAATAAGAGGATTTATACTGTCAGTGTAGTCTTTAGTTTCAAGAGAAAGATAGCGTGAGTGGATATAATCGAGCTTCATGTACTCTGATTTTACGGCTGTCATTCCTTTGCACGCATTTTTTGTTTTCATCAAGGGTTTAAGGTTTTCATCATATATTGTGACATAGTCTTCATATACAACTGTTATGAAAATTTTCCCTTCAAACTCTTCAATGGTGCATATTTCACAATCCTTAAAAACATACTCGCCCTTTTTGTAATTATAAAGGTGATACTTTACGTCGTTATATTGGCTTGTGTGATAATCTGCAAGCTCGGCTACGCAGAGATAGTCACATTCAGCAGAAAGTAAATATACCTCTGTAACTTTTTCTTCATCGGAATAGGCTGAGAAGATTTTTTTGTGAGTTTCTGCGTTGAAGTAAGTAGTCACACCTTCGTTTGACAGCCAATAGAAATCGTCGGCTGTAAATCCCATAGTCTGTGCATTTTTGTGCTCTGCAAAAATCTCACCGTTTCTGTCAAAAGCCCACAGCGTATTGCTTTCATCAACTGCGGAAAATAACGGATTTTCGCTGTCTGTTCTTACCATCTGCGTAGCAGGTAAGCCGTTGCTTTTGCATATGACAAGCTCATCCGTCAGTACGTTACGGATATAGCTGTCGGGCTTGTTGTCACGGTATCTGTAATATTCTTCTGTTTCACCAAGGTATTCTTTTTCAGACCTGTCTTTTTTATCGGTTTCTTCAATCGTCTCAGTTCTCAGCAAGTTAAGCCCGTTATCATAAACTTCTACCGTATCTTCAACAGTAACGTGAAACTCTTTATTGTCATCAACAAATCTTACTTTCTTATATATGGGCTCCATCAGCCATTCGCCTTTTGCGGAAATTATTCCGTAGACATTATAGTCAGGGCTTGCAACAGCCTTGTCGGTATAAAACGGCTCGCAGAAAGCAACGTCACCGAAAAGCTTATTGCCGTTTTCATCAAAAGCTATAACGTCTTTAAAGCCGTTTCCAACATTGTCATACGTCAGAAGAATACCGTTTTGGTAGCCTGCTTGCGAAGATCTGCTTTTGCCTTTGCCCTTAAATATTACGTTGCCCTCGTAATCGTAAACCGTATATTCACTGCCGTATTTGCTTGTAATAATCCTGTTTTCGCTCAGGCTTTCAATCTCATTTTCAAGCTTCAGCATCCACGAGCCGTCTGTCTTTATAAGCGTAGATTCACAGTAAAACTCACCGCCCTCATAGAGCTCATTGATTGTATATTTCATACAATAGTATTCCGTATCACCACAGGTCATATGCCGGTAACTTGTATAAACAGGGTCCACAACGATTTTGCCGTCAAGCGTCATCAGACCGTATCTTACATCGGAATATCCGCTTTTATCGCTTATATATCCGCCTCTGAAAATAAACAGCTCACCGTAATCATCACGGGGAATCAGCGTATCGGTATAATCGGCATACCAACGGCACTGTGACTCATCAAATTCTTTTTGCTCTTTCGTACATCCCGCAAAGCTGAAAATGGCCAAAACAATAATACAAAAAGAAATCAGCTTTTTTAGCATAACAAAAAACCTCCCTTCACCTGCATTATAGGCAAGGCAAAGGGAGGAAGTCAACAATACTTACAACATTGTTACCGCCGATTACAAAGATGTAATATCGGTTACAAAACAGTATCAGAAATGATAGAGATTCTGTTCAGCATCAGCATACTGGAACTGCGGATAAAGCTCGTCAGAGGAAACAGTCGGCTGACCCTCATAGCTGATAAGCCAGAAAAGCATTTCAGCAAGCTCGGAGCCGTAGTTGCAGGGCACGTGAGGTGCATCCTTGATAAACCAAGTGTTTTCGGGCAGAAGGCAGGTTGAAGCATCGATAATTCTATCGGGTGAAAGCTTGCCGGGCATAGCAGGAGTATAGCTGTCACCGAGAGTTTTGCCGTAGTGGGCAACGGTAGCACCCGCACTCATAAGCTCGGTTTCAAGCACCATATCGCCGTTGACATATGAACGCTCGTAAACGGGAACAACAGGAGCGTTGTAGGATGTTAAAACCGAAACCGCAACACCGTCATCCATCATCTCTTTAATAAACTCATCTCTGCCGAGTCTGAACTGCTGGAATTTGTCGATACGCTTGATAAGTCCTGCGTATTCATCACTGTCCTCGCCAAAAATAAATTTCTTTGCATCCTCGTACTCTTCAGGCTGTGCCATAGCCCAGAGACCGGGCATTGTGCCGAAGTTATCGCGCATGGTGTTTTCATAAATCTCTGTTTTGTAATTCTCTGTCAGGTTATTTACAAAGTTGAGAAGACCGCCTGTGATACCCGTGAAGTCAAGTATCTTCCAGAGAATCTGCAGGTCGGGCACTGCGTAATTGAGGAAGTTGTTGAGAATATCCTTATCAAAGCCTATTTTGCCTGAAAGGGCATCGTTGGCAACGTATGAGCCGTAGATTGTAGAAGAAAGGAACATACAGCTTTCAATGTTTTCGTAGCCGTACTCGTCGAGATAAGCAAGCGTCATAACGCCGCCGAGACTGCAGCAGATAATATCGACCTTATCGCTTTCGCTTTCTTCAAGTGCAAGCTCAACACGGTCGTTGATCTTCTCTGCTACCGTATAAGGGTCAAGACGCCAGTCGTATGTAACATAGTATACGTTTTCTGCACCGATTTCGTCAGCCGCCTGTGCAACCAAGCCGGGCTCGCTTGCACCGTACTCTCTGAACTCCTCAAGTGCTTCGGGATAGTTGCTCATAGCAAGCGGATACTCGACAACAGACACGTTTGCAACAGTGTCGCCGTTTTTGTCGCAAGCCATATCTGCAAAAAGGTCGGAAACAAAATCACATACTGCATCTACCATACCGTCCATACCGCCGAAAACTGCCGATATAACGGTATTGCAGACACCGAAAATAATCGGCAATGCTTCTGCTCTGAGCGCAGGCTTCTCATCCTCTGTGCCGAGGTTTACGGTAAGTGCGGCAAAATCAAGGCCGCGTACGATAATGAGCGGTGTAACCTCTTCTTCCTGCACGGCAAAAGCCGACGAGGTGCAGGCAAAGAGTAAAACCGCCGCCAGTATAAGCGAAATAAAGCGTTTCATAAAAAATCCTCCGAACAGGTAATTTCTTGTTTCATATTATAGTACATTTTAATCTGCAAATCAACAGTTAGGTAGCATTGACTTTAATTTCTTTGATGATATAATAGAATATATAATCTCGGAAGGAGGCGTCGAAGATTAAAACTAAATTCAAAAAAGAAAGCTTTTTTCTGTTCAGAAATGAAGACGCCGTAAAATCAAAATTATTCGGCAGTGAAGCACCGCTCATATCCGACAGAAGAATAAAGGTGCTGAAGGCTGCTGCGATAATATCATATATTATTATGCTGTTTATGCAGATAAGAAACGTAATCGTTTTCAAAGGTGAGATAATCGGCGACTCTGTACGCTACGTTACGGACGGCATGACCCACGCAACAAACGGTACGTGGTACCCTACGGCTGAAAGTTTTATGGACCTTGGCGGTGTAGCCGGCAACGGTTACGTAAATTTTCTCGCTCTTCTGCTGCGTATAACTACTGACCTGAGGATAATATACATCGGTCAGCTTTTGCTTGTGCAGGTAATACTTTTCTCAACCGTATATATCGCAAAGAAGATTTCCGGCTCAGCTACTGCCGGATATCTGACCTGTATTATATTCTGTCTTTTCGGCACTTACTGGGGCGAAATATGCATACCGCGTACTGAGATTTTATTCAGTGCACTTTCTATGCTGGCACTTGCTCTTGCGGTAAAGGGCGGCAGATTCAGCATTATAGGTGCGGGCGCAATTCTTGCCTACGCGCAGTGGACACGTCCGCTCGCTCTTGCATTTATTGTTTCTATAGTATGGCTGTTTATATACAGGGGTGATAAGCTTCGCAATTATATTAAGTTGCTTGCCGGCTTTTGTGCGATGGTAGTGCTGCTTACGACATTCACATACTTCAACAGCGGTGAGGCTATATTCCAACCGACTATTGCTGACGGTAATTTCCTTATGGGTGCAAATGAGGATGCTGACGGAAGCTATAACTATGCTGTGTTTGAAGAAGGCCACGCAGGCTATATTCCGCGCGAAAAAATGTTTGAGATGGAATATGACGAAATAAACGAGTTTTATCGTGAAACAGGTATCAACTGGATAAAGGCTAACCCCGGTAAATATCTATCTCTTATGCCTAAAAAGATTTTCTACTTCCTTGCAACGGAAACCTATTCGGGTGATATTTACTTTGACAACCATATAAGGACAGCAGGCAGAGACTATATATTCTCGCTGTTTGATATACTTCTGGGCAGGGGTGAGCGTGAATTCGCCTTGGGCGATGCGGTTATGATATATACCCAGGGCTTCTATATGGTAGTATTTGCACTTTTCTTATTCGGCGTAATATACTCGATGAAAAAAGGCTATTGGCGCACAATGTCATTTCTTTACGGAATCTTTCTTATCGGTCTTGCGGCGAGCTTGTATACTGTCGGTGCGGCAAGGTATCATTTCCCGTATCTGCCCGTTATGTTTATAACTGCCGCACTCTTTGTTGACGCTGTTTTTGTTCGTCGAAAAAAGAAAGAAAAAAATTAAAATAAACTCTTGACAAACACGGTGCTGTTATGTATAATAGCAACTGTTGTTTGTGCGGATGTAGCTCATCTGGTAGAGCGCCACCTTGCCAAGGTGGAGGTAGCGAGTTCGAGCCTCGTCATCCGCTCCAGAAAAGAAAAAGCCTTTGTCAATCGACAAAGGCTTTTTCTTTTCAACTAAGTGTGCCTTACAGCACGATAAGCACACCTTCGGTGTGTGAATCGATGCTACGCATCGTGAAGCACCTGCGGGCGTGAGTGGCGCAGCCAAACTTCACTAATTATTAAACTTGCCTTTCACAACAACTTGACAAAATCTCTTTGCAATACTATAATCACTTTGACAATTGAAAATGCCAAATGGGGTGCTGATGTTATCGGCTGAGATTCGGGCTTTTAAGTCCGTAACCCTTGAACCTGATCCGGGTAATGCCGGCGTAGGAATTTTAAAAGTTGCAATAATTAAATGCCAACAGGAGAAATTCCTCTTGGCATTTTTTGCTGCAATTTTTTATGAAAGGTGTTTTGAAATGACACAAGCTAAGGAAGAGGAAACGAAACGACTTGCACTCAGCGGTATTATGCTTGCAATGAGTGTTGTGCTTTCATTTATAAAGGTTTTCGAATGGCCTTTCGGCGGCAGTATAACTGCCTGTTCAATGCTGCCTGTAGCATTGCTCGGTTATACCTACGGCGTTAAATGGGGTCTGCTCTGCGGCACGGTGCACGGTATTCTTCAGGCAATAACGGGGGCTGCTATGAGCTCCGCCTTTGCAGGTATGAATGCCGGAAGTGCTCTCGCAATAATAATTATAGACTACCTTTTCGCTTTCTCTGCGGTAGGCCTCTCGGGTATGTTAAAGGGCAAAATCAAGAACCACACTGCAGCCTTTGCAATCGGTACGGCACTTGCAGTTTTCATACGCTATATTGCTCACGTAATATCGGGTTTTATTTTTTACAGATCTTATGCAGATTGGTTTTTCGGCGAGATAATGGTGAACGATTTTACTGCAAAGCTTATGCAAAAATGTTCACCTAATATGCTTGGACTTATCTATTCAGTTATTTACAACGGTGCATATATGTTACCTGAACTGATATTGACTTCGATTGCCGCGGCTCTTGTTATTTCACTCATAAAACCCGTAAGAAATGAAATGCTGAAAACACATATTAAAAAACAATAGACAAACCGCTTTGTATGTGATATACTAATTTATGTATGTATAACTACGGAAGGAGTCTACGGCAGTTTTACTGCCGTGAAATCAGATATGTTAGATATTAAAGAAGCTCTCGTTAAAATTTATACTCTTGTTGAGCCTGCTATGAAAGAGGCGGGTATGGCTGCGGTACGTCCCCAGGGTCTCGAAAAGGGCGAGGCACCTGTTGTCAAAGGCGATAACGGTGTAGGCTACCGTTTCGATTTTAAAGGTGAGGCAAGTGCTGTTGCGGTCAAGCATTTTGACAATAAGCTTACCTTTGAGCTTTCAACTACGGTTGACGGTGACGGTAACTTTACAGACTATAAAGAGGTTTCCGTTTCTCTTCTCGACGCCGAGACGAGCGATGAAAAGGATATCCGCTCGATCAGCGGTGAGATTTCAGACACTGTAATGTCAAAATTCTGCAAATCGGCAACTCAGCAGAAGATAAAAGCTCCCAAGACTGTTTCCAAGGCTGCGGCAAGAAGCGGCGGCGTATATTACGATGCCAATACTCTCGCGAGCCGTCTTACAGCTTCGCTCTACCCTCAGTTCCGTGCAGAGTATAATGCAAACATTAACCGTTACGGTGAGTTTCTTCCCGAGGATTTCTTTGCTCAGGGCTGTGCTGATGCAGTACTGGATACTATCCGTCGCAATGATCCCGCTGAGATGAAGAAGCTCTTTAATCTCCTAAATGAAATTTATCTTGATGCCACCAATGAAACGCAGAGTATTATTGCCGTAACACTTCTCGGCAATCTCGGTGCTGACCAGTCCTTGCTTGCAAACTGCGTAGACTATATGTGCGATGACCTTATGGGTCCCGTAATTAAGGTCAATAAGTATCTCCACTCGTCAAGAGGCAAGAGTGCAAGAGCAAAGCTCAAAAATCCGCCTGTATATAAGCCTAAAAGGGCAAAGCGTCCCGGTCTTATGGAGCGTATGATGAACGCATCACAGCAACCCCCTGCAGGAAAGAAATAATATTACATTCAAAAAGCACCGATTTTTACGGTGCTTTTTGTTTTTACAGTTGAAAAAGGAAGATAAATATAATACAATATATCTATCTCGTTTTAAGGATTTGAACAAATGATAAGAATCAACCAGATCAAACTGCCGCTTGATGCAGGCGAGGTTGAGCTTCGTGCCGCCGCCGCTAAAATTCTGCGCTGCCCTGTACGCAGAATCCTCACGCTTGAGGTTGCTCGCCGTGCAGTTGACTCACGAAAAAAGAACGATGTATATTTTGTTTATAATGTAAACGTTACCGTTGAGGGCGATGAAGATGCTTTGATTGCCAAGGCAAAAGACGGCAAGGCAGAGAAATACACACCCTTCAGGTATGACTTACCCGAAAACCGCCGAACATCCTCACTGCGTCCCGTTGTTGTAGGCTTCGGCCCTGCAGGTCTTTTTGCGGCTCAGACTCTTGCTAAGTCCGGTCTTAAGCCTATTGTGCTTGAGCGTGGCGACTGTGTTGAAGAGCGCACAAAAAGGGTAAAGACCTTCTGGGAAACCAAAGAGCTTGACGAAAACAGCAACGTACAGTTTGGCGAAGGCGGTGCAGGTACATTCTCCGACGGCAAACTGACAACAGGTATCAAAGATACACTCTGCCGTCAGGTATTCCTCGAATTTGTCCGCCACGGTGCGCCGCAGGAGATACTCTACTCCGCAACACCGCATATAGGTACAGACAGACTCGGCGGTGTTGTTAAATCAATGCGTGAAGAAATTATAGCACTCGGCGGTGAAGTCAACTTCCATTGCAGATTTACGGGTCTTATAGTAGCCAACGGATTTATCCACGGCATTGTTTATGAAAACGCTGAAGGCAAAACTGTAGAAATCGAAACCGATACAGTTATACTCGCAATAGGTCACTCGGCAAGAGATACGGTAGAAATGCTGTATGAAAGCGGAGTAAAAATGATACAGAAGCCTTTCTCGGTCGGCACAAGAATTGAGCATCCGCGTGAGCTTATCGATCGCTCACAGTACGGTGAATTTGCAGGTCATCCGAGGCTCGGCGCTGCAAACTATAAGCTCTCCTGCCATCCGCAGGGCGGCAGAGGTGCGTACACGTTCTGTATGTGCCCGGGCGGTACGGTTGTTGCCGCATCGAGCGAAAAAGGCAGAATGGTCGTAAACGGAATGAGCGAATACGCACGTGACGGTGAAAACTCAAACTCAGCAATACTTGTAGGCATTGAGCCGCAGGATTTCGGCAGTGAGCATCCGCTTGCAGGTATGCATCTGCAGCGTAAAATCGAGAGTGCAGCTTTTGAGGCGGCAGGCTCCGACTACCGTGCACCCGCACAGCTTGTAGGCGATTTTCTCGCAGACCGTCCGTCAGAAAAACTCGGCAGTGTAAGACCGACCTGCCCGACAGGTGTTACGCCCGGCGATATCCGCAAGGTATTGCCGCAGAAGGTAACAGACACGATTGCCGATGCACTCGTTAAAATGGACAAGCAGCTAAAGGGTTTTGCACTGCCCGATGCAGTGTTGACCGCGCCCGAAAGCCGTTCATCATCCCCTGTCAGAATCACACGTGATGAATACTTCCAGTGCAACATCGGCGGCATCTTCCCCTGCGGTGAGGGTGCAGGCTACGCAGGCGGTATCGTTTCTGCAGGTGTTGACGGCATACGCTGCGCACATGCCGTACTCAGCGACGAAAATAATTTTTAAACTATTAAAAGCAAGCAACTCACATAAAAAGGTTGCTTGCTTTTTGTTTTTCATATTTTTAACGCAGTTATATGCCGAATTATTTCATTTCAGGCTGAATTTATTATAAATTGTCGCCCTAAAAATAAAAAAGCCCGCGACTGCACGTCACGGGTAAAAAGGGGAATAAAACGCATCATACAACCACAAAACCAAAAATTGCAGATGCAGTGGGATTGTCGAAAAGGGGAATTGCGATATATATTAACAGGCATATGCCCGATTGAAATCCCGTCAGGGTGAGCTTTTGGCTCAGGAGATTACTGAGCGTTGCTCATATAGTTTACAAGACCCTCAATTTCCATAGCCTTTGTAAACATACGGAAGAAATTTTTCTCCTTGCCGATCTCCTTGATAAGCTCTTTTTCCTTTTTGATTAAGAATTTTGAAAACATTTTTTATTTCTCCTTTCGTTTGTTTACATCTGCATTGTAGTCTTTTTTGTGCGTTTTGTCAAGACTTTTTGCACAAATATTAAACGCCGTATTTGTGCATTATGCACAATGATTTTTAAACTAAAAAAGTAAGTCATTCGACATATTACACTATCCTTGCGTATTGTTTTTGTGCAGTTTTCACAATGCATTTTTCCATATGTGCAAAACACAACAAATCCAGCCAAATTCACGTCAAAAAAGTTTGTGCGAAATTTTTAAACGCTTTCGTCACTTTGTATACCCGGAATCATTTAAAAATTCGGAATGCGGAATCAGGGATTTGACAAGACACGAAAAGAAAATATGACGTTATAATAACCTCCTTTTTAAAGGAGGTGGATTTTGCGAAGCAAAAGACGGAGGATTGAAAAATTTATGTTGATTTTCCTGTTACGACAATCCTCAGTCAAAATCGCAAGCGATTTCGACAGCTCCTTTAAAAAGGAGCTTTTGATAAACAAATTTATATTGATATAACAACAAAAAAGACGGTGGATTTCTCCCACCGTCTTTTTTATAGAAAGCTTTAATTATTCAACTGTAACTGTACCGTCTTCTGCAACAGTAATCTTCATACCGTCCTTAACATAGCTGAGGAACTCATCGCCGAGGCAATCGATAACGGGCATCGGAGACTCAGTCCAGACAGCACCGAGAACTGCACCTGCGCAAGCAAGTGAGTCAATATGCTCGGAGAAGAGCATACAAGCAGGGTTTCTCTCCATAACCTTTGCACAGTAGAGAACCATGCCGCCTGTTGTTGAACCGATAGTCTGAGGCAGGCAGAGAGCTGTATTAACCATGGGCTTCTGGTAGAGATCCTTATTGTTCTGGTCACCGCACTTTGCCTGCTTGTCACCGAACTGAAGAGCGTTCTGGAAGGAAGCAAGTGTGTTGAAACCGCCGTGGGAAACAAGAGCAGGAGCGGAGCATTTGCCCGGTACTACGGGACGACCCTTAAACTGTTTCATTATGCTTTACCTCCTGTGATGATGTTAAGAATCTCGTCACTCTTGTAGTAACGGGATGTTGTGTATGTTCTGAGCTTATTGGAGTTTGTGATTACGGGCATCTTCTTGCAGAGCGGATTGTTCATATACATAAGCGGGCAGATGTAGCTGAGAACAACGCCTGTTGCTTCAAGCTCTTTTGCCTTGGGAGTCTTGTTGAACTCCTCAACAACTGCAGGAGCAGCAGTAAATACTGTGGGGATTGCAACCTTCTTGAGGCCGTTCTTCTTGAGGCCTGCAACAACATTGTCTGTCCACTCGATAAGCTGTGCGTGTGAAAGATGGGGGCAACCTACGAAGCAAAGCTTCGGTGTAGCGTTCTTATCCTTCCACATAACGGGGTAGCTCTTCTGAACTCTTTCAAGCTCAGCATCGTCAACAACGTAAACCTGAGCACCCTCTGCGATAAGGCTTTCACCCTGCTCAACAGCTTCGGGAGTAAGGTTTTCGATGTGGTAGAGGCCGACAGCACCGTTGGAAGCTGTAGCAGCACCAAAATCCTTGAGGTATGCCTTTGTGTCACCGTCAAGCTCTGTGCCGATCCACTTATCAAGGCCCTTGATATAAGGAACATCTTCCATAACCTTCATACCGATAGCGGAACCGAGAATCTGTGCCTCGGGCTTCTTTGTTGTCTTGACTTCGACAATCCAAGTTGCTTTTCTGCCTTCGTCTGTAACAAGTCCGAAGTAAGGAACCTTGCCGACGATTGAGCCGAAGAGCTCGATAATACCGGAGTTACGGTTACATCTTGCGCCGATTACGGAGTTAGCGTAAACAACAGCCGAAGACTCTGCCCATGAAAGAACCTCGCCCTTCTTGGGAAGGTTACCAACCTCATCCATATAGCAGGTACATGTATAAGACTTGTCATCGATAAGGCCGAGCTTTGCAAGCTGTGCATCATACTGATCCTGCTTTGAATACATAAACTTATTAAAAATAAGCTTCTGAAGGAAGTTAGCCGGAACGTTGGGGTCAAGCGGCTTGGGGTCAACGGAAAACTTCTGCTGAGAGAGTGCACCGCCGGCAATAAGCTGATCCATAAGGTCGTAAACAGGGCTCATAACCTTGAGACCGAAGCTTGTAACAAGGTGACCCATTTTGCTTTCAACAGGTACCATCTTTGTAGCACCGAAAGCTTCGCCGTACATAACAAGGGTCTTCATAACCTTTGCCATTGTTTCGCCCTTTGCACCGTTGAGAATTTCTATCTCATCGGGTGTGAGCTGCATTTTGTAGTTCATTATATTTCTTTCCCCTTTCATAAGGTTCAATATTAGCTGTATCTAAAATCTGAAAAATCAGATTGACAAACTTTATAACAGGCCACATTGCCCGAAGACAATATGGCCGCATTTACCGTAGCTTACGGAAGCATATCGAAGAACTTCTGAGCAATATCGCCAAAGCTGAAAAGGAAGTTCTTGACCTTATCGAGTATATCGAAAAGCTGGATGATGATATCGTTGAGTGACATTCCTTTTTCCCTCCTTCTTCTTTAAATTTATTGTTTCTTTTCCGCAGATCTGAGATCTGCAGAATAATTTTATCATATTTTTTGAAATAATTCAATATAAAAAACAAATGCAACGAGGCTTTGCGGTAAACTCTGACTGCAAAGCCTCAATTGTTTATTGAATTACAGCTTCATTGCAATATCCCATGCCTGCCAGATGACAGTACGGAGGTTACCTACCTTAAAAGCATCGCCGAGAATGTGTACATGCTTTGATTTTTCTGCAATGGGAGCGGGTTTGTAGCCGACAGAAAGAATCACACTGTCTGCGGGTACGTTGACAGTCTTGCCGTCCTTTGTAGCAACCGTAACGCTGTTCTCTGTGATTTCCGTTGTCTTTGATTCAAGGTATACGGGTACCTTGTTTGCCTTGAAGAAATCACGAAGGAAGCTTGTGTTTGCAAGAGCTACGCCGGGTGTTGTGATAAGGTCATCCTGCATTTCAACAATGACAGGCTTCTTGCCCTGGAGATAGAGGTCATATGCTATTTCACAGCCCGTAAGACCGCCGCCGACGACAACAACATTCTCGCCGACTTCCTTCTTGCCGAGAAGGTAATCAACAGCCTCAATGCCGTATTCTGCAGCGCCCTTAACGGGAATCTTGTTAGCAACGGAGCCTGTTGCAACGATAACCTCGTCAGCACCGAGAGAAGCTACATCCTTAACCTCTGTGTTCATCTTGACAGTGATGGAGGGATACTTCTTGATTTCACGGTTGTACCATGCGATGAGGTCGCGATCCTTCTCCTTGAAAGAGGGAGCAGCTGCTGCAATAAATACGCCGCCGAGAACATCTGACTTCTCGTAAAGAGTTACTGTATGGCCGCGCTGTGCACAGACGATAGCAGCTTCCATACCGCCGATACCGCCGCCGATGATAGCGATGTTTTTCTTTTTCTTTGCAGGCTCGATCTTATATTTCTTGGACTGCATTGTCTTGGGATTGAGGGCGCAACGTGCAAGACCCATTGTATCCTTAAGGTCCTGAGTGTTTGCGTGACCCTTGGAGGATGAGAAGTTGAAGCAACCGCTGTGGCAGCAAATACAGGGCTTGATCTCCTCAATTCTGTCTTCGATGATCTTTGTGATCCACTCGGGGTCTGTAAGGAACTGACGTGCTACACCGACACCGTCAATCTTACCCTCTGCAACAGCCTTGGCACCGACATCGGGCTCCATACGGCCTGCACATACAACGGGAATATCAACTATGCTCTTGATATGAGCAACATCGTCAAGGTTACAGTTCTGAGGCATATACATAGGCGGATGTGCCCAGTACCATGAATCGTATGTACCGTTATCGGCATTAAGCATATCGTAACCTGCATCCTGAAGGTACTTTGCAGCCTTCTCAGACTCAGCCATAGCACGGCCGACTTCTGTGTACTCTTCGCCGGGCATAGCGCCTTCGCAGAAGCCCTTCATCTTGGACTCTACGGAGTAACGGAGAGATACGGGATAATCGTCGCCGCAAGCCTCTTTGATTGCCTTGACGACCTCTACTGCAAAACGGTATCTGTTCTCAAAGCTGCCACCGTATTCATCGGTACGCTTGTTGAAGAACTCGATTGCAAACTGGTCGAGAAGATAGCCCTCGTGAACAGCGTGAACCTCAACGCCGTCAACGCCTGCATCACGGCAGAGCTTGGCTGTTTTGGCAAAAGCCTCGATGATCTCGTGTATCTGCTCTTTGGTCATCTCGGGGCACTCGATATCGTGAGCCCAACGTGATTTCTGCGGGCTGGGAGATGCAAGCTCGTGTGATGTGTCGAGAATCGGCTTTATAAGAGCACGTGTGAATTTATTCTTGTGAAGGGGTGCAACAAGCTCGGTAATAGCCCATGAACGGCCCATGCCTGCAGTAAGCTGAACAAATAGCTTTGCACCTGTTTTGTGAATCTCATCCATAAACTCCTTGAGCTCTTCAAACATCTTGGGGTTTTGCCAGAGCCATTTGCCCCAGAAGGTATCACGAAGGGGAGCGATACCGGGGATGATGAGACCGACATTGTTGTTGGCTCTTTCGAGGAAGAGCTTTGCGGCCTCTTTGTCGAAATGGCAACCGCCCAGCTCAAACCAACCGAAGAGAGATGTACCGCCCATAGGGCACATAACAATTCTGTTTTTGATTTCGCAGTTACCTATTTTCCAAGGCGTAAATAATGCTTCGTACTTGGAATCCATAGCTTATGCACACATCCTTTTCTGATTTTGGAATTTCATTAATTTCCTATCTTTGAGTATATTAAAAACTTCGCTTTATGTCAAGTAAAGAAAACGCTACAAATGCAGTTAACACAACGTTAATTTTTATGCAAAACTACTGTTCTTGACATATAATTATTATTTAAGTATAATATATGTGAATTAAATTAAATTGGAGAGGTGGCGTCAAAAATGAAAAAAGCAGTTAAAAGGCTTCTTGCCCTTGTAATCGGTTGCATCTTCTGCGGCCCCTTCTGCCTTTTTTCATCTGCACTCAGCACCAATGAATATGGTCTCGGTCTATCTGCTGCTTCAGAGGCTTCGGACGGCTTGGCATCAGTGAAGTTAAGTCTTAAAAACTCAAACAGCTTTGATGTCAGCGATATAAAAATTACTTACAATGTTCCTGACGGACTTGAAATGAAGTCTGAAGCAACAGACAAAGACGGCAACGGCTGTATACTTCCGGTCGGCAATCTTGCAGCAGGTGCTGCATATTCATCAGAGCTCGTCTTTGCCGCTATCGATGTTCCCGTTATAACAGGAGATATTACTGTTTCCGAAAAGTCAGATACTCCGCTTATTGTTGCGGCGATTGTTGCGGCTGTCGCAGCTGCTGTAGTCATAATGATCCTTGCACGAAAGCACAAGAAAACCGCAGCTATCCTTCTTGCTCTTACTATGCTTATACCCGTTGCAGGTGTATTCGGCGTACATGCTGTCGGTGCTGACGAAGCGCGCAGCTTTGCTCTTGAAGACAGCATAACCATAGGCGGCAAGGAATATCCGCTGAGCATTACCGTAAGCTACACCGCAAGCACAGCAAAAAACAGCTACTTTGAGCTTGAAACAGCCGATAAAAAGTCCGAAACAGTCAACAGACCTGTTGCCGATTTCAGCGGCACTGCTGTTGCAGACTCATCCGTTGTATCCGTTACATACGAAGTCCGCAGCGATATTGACGATTATGAAGTGGGTTCAAGCGGCACAGCAGTTCTCAACGGCTGCGAATGGAGCGTTGATAACCTTGCACTCAAATCCGGTGAAAACGAAGTAGCTTTTACCGCAACACTTGCCAACGGTGAAATGCGCACTCAGGTGCAGAATATTTACTATGACAGGGGCGAATTGTATAACCGTACCGCTGCTGAAGAAGCTGAAGAAAACGGCATAGAATATGTAAAAGAGATTGTCAATATCTATTTTGATATTGATACGACCGACGAAAGAATTGCTGAAATCCTTTCCGAAATCGGCGCAGAGCGTGTCGGAGAAGTAAACGATATAGTTATGGTGCAGGCAAGAGTTGAAGCGGAAAGCCTTGCTGCACTCAACAAAAAGTGTGAAGACATCGAAAAATACGACGAGGTTGTTGCCGCAGGTATCGAGCAGATTCTGCCCCTTGATATCAACGCTGTCACAAATGACCCGTGGAGTACATACGTCGGCAACAAGGAAACACGCAACGAAGAAATTCCCGACGGCTACAACTGGCACGTTGAGGCAATCCAGGCACACAGTGCGTGGGATTATCAGAGTTTTTTCGGCAAGGCAACTGTCGGAATCATCGACGGTCCTGTTATGACCGACCACGAGGATATGCTCAATAAAGTCAAATTCTCCGGAAGCTATCAGAGCGACAACACCTTCTCCTCCGCAGCAAAAGATAAAGCAAACGAATTCCACGGCACACACGTAGCAAGCGTCATCGGAGCAACGCAGAACAACAGCCTCGGTGTTGCAGGTCTGCTCAAGGACGTTGATATTTATGCCGCTAACTTCGGTGCGGCAAGCAACACAATAAGTTATATTGTATCTGCCGTTTCATCTCAGGTCACAAACGGTGCAACAGCCGTCAACCTCTCGCTCGGTCTTAACAATACAACGGGAGACAATCCTTACCTTAACCCCTACTCAACAGAGGATCTTGATGCAACGGCAACACAGTGTGCCGTAGGTATGTACACTCTTATCAAGTCGGGTAAGGAATTTGTTGTCGTACAGTCTGCAGGTAACGGCGTTATTGACACAAGACTCGGCAACAATATGTACCGCAGTGTTGATGCGACGCAGAACGGACTTTACTGCTCTGTACGCACAAACGGCTCTTACGGCTCGCTTACGCGCTCTCAGGTGCAGGCTGTTTACGACCGTATTATCGTCGCAGGTGCCGCGGAAAATGACAGCAACGTTTCAAAATATGCCGACTTCACAATGTACTACCGCAGTAATGCAGGCGACAGAGTTGACGTATATGCACCCGGCTACAGAATTATGGGTGCCGTCACTCCGCAGGCAGACTCAAATGACAACTACACGATAATGTACGGTATGGCAACGGGTACTTCCCAGGCTGCTCCGCAGGTAACTGCCGTTGCAGCGCTCTGCTTTGCAATCAACCCCAATCTTACGGGTGCTCAGGTCAAAACAATGATAAAGGAAAATACACGCTGTGACGTCAAGGACAACACGCAGACCCAGAAGGGCACCGACAATAAATATTACGAGCTTCATCCCGCAACAGGTAACGGCAGAATGCTCAGCATGAAACTTGTTGCCGAGGCGGCAATGCGTACCATAGTCGGCAAGGCAAACTACACCCAGCTCAACAGAATCGTTGCCGCCGCACAGAGTCTTGACCCCAACACATTCACAAACTATGAGATTGTTCAGGCTGTTATTGACAGCATTGACTATAACCTCTACGCATATCAGCAGGATGAGGTAGACGCAAAATATATCGAACTTCTCGATGCTATGGATAAGCTGATTGAGCGTACGTCTGCCGACTATTCCGATGTGGAAAAAGCCAAAGCTGAAGCCGCTGCACTCGATCCTGACGATTACGTCGATTTCAGCGGTGTCACCTCAGCAGTAAATGCAGTCGTTTACGGCAAATATTCCGACGAACAGGCTCAGGTTGACAGTATGGCTCAGGCTATACGCAGTGCAATATCAGCACTTGTGCTCAAGGCTGAAATAAGCACGGCCGATTCAAATATTATAGCCGATAATACAAACCGTTTGATAGTACTCACAACAGAATATATAGACTTTTATGCTGACTCTATTGAGGCAAGCAGCGGATATTTATTATCCTTTGAGCCCAACAGCTCCGGTACGGACTCGACAGGTGCAACCGTAACAATGAGCAAAGCAGGCTATGACGATATTGTTTATACCGTAGCTGTACTCGGCGATATAGACGGCAACGGAAAGGCAGATGCAAACGATGCATTCCTTGCAAGAATGTGTGCGGTCGGTCTGCTTGAACTCAATCATACAGCATATAATATAGCTGCAGATGCAAACTGTGACGGAGCGATTACCGAAGACGACTCAATACTTATACAAAACAGTGCAATTTACAACGATTATATATTTAACGATTATATAGCAGGAGTGTGACATAACACAATGAATATACTTGCTATCGGTGACGTTGTAGGCGTGCCGGGTTGTGAATATCTCCGCCGCCGTCTGCCGACAATAAAAAAGCAATACGGTGTCGATTTCTGCATTGTAAACGGCGAAAATTCAGCAGCAGGCAACGGTATCACTCCGCAATCTGCCGACACTTTGTTTGAGTGCGGTGCAGACCTTATCACAACGGGCAACCACGTTTACCGCCGCCGTGAAATATACGAGCGGCTTGATACCTGCCGCGACATAATCCGCCCTGCAAACTACTACGCAGGCAATCCCGGTAAGGGTTTTGCCGTTGCAGATATGGGCAGCGTTAAAATAGGCATAATCAACCTTGCAGGCAACGCTTTTATGGACGGTGATAATCCCTTCACCTGCGTTGACAAATGCCTTGAAGAAATTAAAGATTGCCGAATAAAGCTCGTTGATTTTCACGCGGAGGCGACAGGCGAAAAGCGTGCACTCGGCTTTTATCTTGACGGCAGAGTAAGTGCTGTTTTCGGCACACATACTCACGTGCAGACTGCTGATGAACAGATCCTGCCGGAAGGCACAGGCTATATTACAGACCTGGGGATGACGGGTACGGTACAATCCGTTCTGGGCGTTACTCCGCAGATCATTATCAATAAGCTCAAAACAAATATGCCTTCACGTTTTGATAATAACGAGGGCGAATGTATGCTTAACGGCTGTCTGTTTGAAATTGACAAGCAAAGCGGTAAAACCGTAAGCACAGAAAGAATCAACATCAGAGGGTAATTTATGAAAAACGCTCGTAAAATATTAAGCGTGCTGTTGGTTTTAGCGGCTGTGTTTTCTCTTTGCGCCTGCTCCGATAAGAGCGAAGGCGGCAAAGACGAAACTCCGTCGGGTTCGCAGTCGGCAACACCTGCACCGACCTACAGCATTACACTTCCGGTTGCTCATAACGATACGCTTGATCCGTTTAAAGATATCAGCTCAGTCAATCGCTCGCTTGTCACTCTACTGTATGACGGACTTGTTTATATTGATGAGAGCTTCACCGCTCAGCCTCTGCTTATCAGCGGATACTCCAACAGCGGTACTCTGATGAGTGTAACTCTCAGGAGCGATATCCGTTTTTCGGATGGCTCTGCAATAACAGCAGACGACGTAACATATTCGTACGAAAAGGCGAAGGCAAGCAGCTATTACTCTGCGCGCCTTTCAAATATCAAATCCGTTGCCGCTTCGGGCAATACGGTAAGCTTTGAGCTTCGTGCCGCAGATTTCAATGCTCTTGCAAGCCTTGACTTTCCGATTGTAAAAAAAGGTACTGTGCAAACACTTGACAGTAAGGAAAATCTGTTCAATATATTACCTCCCATAGGTGCAGGCAGATATATAATAAAAGGTACCGTTCCTTCCGCAACTCTTGTACCTAACCCTCACTGCAACCGTAGCCAGACAATGTCAATAGGCTCAATTGCACTTTTCGAAGTCAACGATTCAGACGGTATGGCATACGGCTTGCAGATAGGCAATTACGACTGTTGGTATAATGACCTTTCCTCAGGTCAGTATACGAGAGTAAATGCAGGTCTTTCCGTAGTGCCGACAAACAGTCTTGTTTACCTTGCCTTCAACGATGATAAAGCAATTTTTACCGAGAATGCCGTTCGTTGTGCACTGTCAATGATGCTTGACCGTGATGCAATAAGCTCGCAGGGATTTCAGGGCCACGCAGTATCGGCTGTAGTACCTTTTAATCCGTCATGGAGCGCTATGAAAAATATTCCGCTCAGCGGCAAGACCTCCGCTAACACCGACGGTGCAAAAGCCATACTCGAAAAGGCAGGCTATACCTCGATAAACCACTACGGCTACCGTTGCAGTAATACCAAGAGTCTTACCTGTACTCTTACGGTGTGTAAGGACAACGCTTTCAAGCTTGCCGCTGCACAGCAGATCAAAGAACAGCTTGCAAAGCTGAATTTCAACGTAAAGATAATTGAGCTGTCATATAAAGAGTATACAGAAGCGATAGCTAAGGGTAATTACGAAATGTATCTTGGAGAGGTTAAGATTCCTGCAAACATGAATATAGCGCAGTTCTTTACTGTCGGTGGTACAGTCGGATCGGCACTTCGTCTTGTTGATGAAAATGAAAAAGAGTTTGTCTTATGCCGTGACGAGTACACAGCTTTGCTTTCGGGCTCACTCTCAATGTCCGATTTTTGCAGAATGTTTGAATCCGAAATGCCGTTTATTCCCGTATGCTACCGCTGCGGAGTAGAAATATATTCCCGCGATTTTTCATCGCAAATCAATGGCACCTGCTATGATAACTTTTATAATATAGACACATGGTCTGTTAAAACGGAGGAAAGCAAATGATTAAGACAGAAAATCATATGGGCACAATAGAAATAACCGAAACCTATTTTGCCAACCTTATCGGTAACACCGTATCTTCCTGCTTCGGCGTTGTCGGTATGGCTCACTCAAATGCTCGTCAGCAGCTTCGCGCATTTTTGAAGAAGGGTATTATCTTTCCCGACCAGGGCGTTTTGGTGCAGAAGTCAAGCAGCGGTCTTCTTATTGAGCTGCATATAATCGTAACCTACGGCCTTAACATAAATGCGATTTGTCAGAGCATAACAAACAAAGTAAAGTACACCGTTGAAGAAGCAACAGGTATGAAGGTTGCAAAAATAAAAGTATTTGTTGACGGTATGAAGGCAGAAAGCTGAGGTAAAGACAAGTGATTAACGGTAATATTTTGCGTGATGCCATTATATCCGCAGCAAACAATATAGATAACAGTAAAACCGCTGTTGACGCACTCAACGTTTTCCCTGTGCCCGACGGTGATACAGGCACAAATATGTCTATGACGATGCGTGCCGCCGCAAGAGAGCTTTCCATTTTGCAGGAGGGTCTCTCCGCAGGTGAGGTTGCAGGCAAAGCCGCTTCTGCTTTGCTCAGAGGTGCAAGAGGAAACTCGGGCGTTATACTCTCGCTTATTTTCAGAGGCTTCTCAAAAGCACTCAAAGACCATACTGAAATAGATGCAAAGGCTTTCGCAAAAGCACTTGAAGAGGGTGCGAAATCCGCTTACGGCGCAGTTATGAAGCCGACAGAGGGCACGATACTCACCGTTATACGTGAATCGGGTGAAGCTGCCGCAAAGCTCGCTGAAGGTGATATTGATGCCGTTGAGCTTTGGGAAAAAGCCTGCCAAGCCGCACAAGAGTCACTTGACAGAACACCTGAGCTCCTTCCTCAGCTGAAAAAAGCAGGAGTTGTAGATGCAGGCGGTCAGGGTCTCCTTCTCGTAATGCAGGGTATGCTCAGCGTATTCAAGGGTGAAGGCATAATTTCTTCGGGCGACAATCCCGTAGCTCCCGTACAGACTGTATCAGCCGCAGCTGCAGTCAATGAAGAGATAAAATTCGGCTACTGTACCGAATTTATTGTAAACAGAGTAAATCCCGAGCCTACCGATGCAGTAAAGCTGCGTGCTTATCTTGAAACTATCGGTGACTGCGTAGTCGTAGTTGATGACGATGAAATCATAAAAGTACACGTTCATTCCAATGATCCGGGTAACGCGATTCAGGCAGGTCTCAAATACGGTGCACTTGTCAATATCAAAATTGATAATATGCGATATCAACACAGCAACAACGTAATCGAGCAGACTCAGCTTCCCGAACCTAAGGAAGAAGAACTGCAGGTTGCAGAAATAGAGAAGCAATTCGGCTTTGTTGCTGTTTGTGCAGGTGAAGGCTTTGAAGAGATGTTCAGCCAGCTCGGCGCAGACAGAATAGTAAGCGGCGGTCAGACAATGAACCCCAGCACTGACGACATTCTCCGTGCTGTACTTGCAACACCTGCCGAGCACGTATTCATACTGCCGAATAACAAGAACATCATTATGGCAGCTGAGCAGGTTGTACCGCTTTGTGAAAAAGGTATCAGCGTGCTCCACACAAAAACTGTACCGCAGGGTATTGCCGCAATGCTCAGTTTTGATGAAACTCAGCCTGCAGAGAAGAATCATCTTGAAATGATGAAAGCGGCAGGCAGAGTAGGCACAGGTCTTGTTACCTTTGCCGCACGTGACAGCGAGGTCAACAATCAGCGTGTTCGCAAGGGACAGATCCTCGGTATGGAGGACGGAAAGATTACAGTGCTTGAGCACGACCCTGTTAAGGCGGGCTACAAGGTCGCTCGCCGACTTTACAAGAAGCTGGGTGCTTCAATGATTACGATCTACTACGGCACTGACTCTAATGAGGAGCAGGCGGAGGCGCTCAGCACGATGATAGCTTCACGCTGTCACGATGCAGAGATTGCCGTAATCCCCGGCGGTCAGCCGATATACTATTTCACGATTGCGGTTGAATAAAATGCTTAACTTTTCAAGCGATATCAAATATCTCAAGGGAGTCGGTGAAGCCCGTGCCAAGTTGTTCAGACGGCTTGGTGTGGCTGACATCGGCTCCCTTGTGCGCCTTTTTCCGCGTGCTTATGAGGATTGGAGCAAGGTAACGACAATTCTCGGTGCTGTACCGGGCGAACAGTGCTGTATCAAAGCAATGGTCTGCTCACCTGTCACTCACGCACTTGTGCGCAAGGGTATGACAATATATAAGACGCAGGTAACAGACGGCGAAAACATAATGAAGATAACTATCTTCAACAACCGCTTTGCCGCCGAAAAGCTTGAAGAGGGTGAAGAATACCTTTTTTTCGGTAGAATCCAGCAAAACGGTTACACCCGTGAAATGCTCAACCCGCAGATAGAAAAAACAACTACGGGCGAGAGAATCCGACCGATTTATCCGCAGACAATGTCTCTTTCATCGCGTATGATCGAGGGCTGTGTGCGCCGTGCACTCGACAGTCTTGAAGATTTACCTCCAGACGTACTCAGCACGGATATCAGAAATAAATATGCACTGTGCGACTACAAATCCGCACTCGAAAAAATACACTTCCCGAAAACTGAAGCCGACATTATGACTGCTCGCCGCAGACTCAGCTTTGAAGAACTTTATGTGTTACAGACGGGCATGATGCTTCTTCGCGGCAGAAACCGCAAGCAGGCAGGCTGTCGGATAGAAAAAGATTGCTCGGAAGAATTTTTCGGCATTCTGCCCTTCTCACCTACAGGTGCGCAAAGGCGTGCCGTAAAAGAAGCGATAGATGATATGAAAAAGCCGCAGCCGATGAATCGCTTGCTTCAGGGCGATGTCGGCTCTGGTAAAACTGCAGTTGCAGCGGCTGTTGCCCACACCTGTGCGGCTAACTCATTCCAGTGTGCAATAATGGCACCGACGGAAATTCTCGCCGCACAGCACTACCGTACATTCTGCAAGCTTCTCGAAAGCACCGACCTTAGTGTCGAGCTTCTTGTGGGCTCAACACCCGCAAAAGAGAAAAAAAGAATAAAAGAGAGTCTTGCTTCGGGTGAAATTGACCTTGTAATAGGCACTCATGCCCTTATACAAAAAGATGTTCAGTTCAAAAATCTCGGTCTTGTCGTAACCGATGAGCAGCACCGCTTTGGTGTTGGTCAGCGCTCGGCACTTGGTGGTAAGGGGCTTAATCCGCATACGCTTGTTATGTCAGCAACACCTATTCCGCGTACACTTGCACTCATTATTTACGGTGACCTCGATATATCGATTCTTGACGAATTACCCGCAGGCAGACAAAAAATCGAAACCTTTGCTATTGATTCCGAAATAAGACAACGCGCTTACGGCTATGTCAGAAAGCATCTTGACGCAGGCAGGCAAGGCTACATAGTCTGTCCGCTTGTAGAAGAGAGTGAGGTAAGCGAGCTGAAAGCCGCAGAAGATGTTGCCGAAAAGCTTCGTAACGAGGACTTCAAGGGCTACACCGTAGGTCTGCTTCACGGCAAAATGAAAGCGGCAGAAAAAGACAGCGTTATGAGTGAATTTGCCGCAGGCAATATACAGCTTCTTGTTTCGACAACCGTTGTCGAGGTTGGTGTTGATGTACCCAACAGCGTAATAATGGTTATCGAAAATGCCGAGCGTTTCGGTCTGTCGCAGCTTCATCAGCTTCGGGGAAGAGTAGGCAGAGGTGAGCACAAATCAACCTGCATACTCATATCTGACGCAAAGGGCAAAACCGCACAGCACCGGCTCAAAACAATGTGCAAAACAACAAACGGCTTTGAAATTGCCGACGAGGACTTGAAACTCCGAGGTCCGGGTGATTTCTTCGGTGCACGTCAGCACGGCTTACCTGAAATGAGAATTGCCGACCTTTCGAGTGATATGGAGCTTCTAAAGCAGGCACAGCGTGCCGCAAGGGAAACGCTTGACCTTGACTCTGCACTTAGGAGCGAAAAAAATGCACCGCTCAAAAAAGCAGTGCTTGAACTTTATGAAACTGTAGGACCTCAGGGTATGAATTAAAAGCAGCTGTAAAAACTTTTGTTTTTGCAGCTGCTTTTTATATCCTCTTTTATTTTGCGTATGTTTTAAGTGCCTTGCGATAGTTTTCTTTCTGTTCATCGGTCGGCGTATAGGGGTGTGAGTTGCAAGGAATATCAGGCTCAGTGCCGTCGGAAAGCGGTATTGGCAAAGCGTGATCGTTTTCGTATTTTGCTCTGTCCTCCTCCTTGCGGAAATCGGGTATGTCATACGGCTGATTGCCGCTGAGAATACTGCGGTGAGCAAGAATTGCAACTGATGCCATTGTGGTTGCAAAGTACACATCAAAAGGCGGCTTCTTGCCTGTGCGGATGCAGTCAAGAAATTCGCGTGTTACAAAAAAGTCGCCTCCGCCGTGACCTGCGTTTTTGGCAAGTTCGGCATCCTCAGCACTCTGCTCGGGGTAATAGCAGTTCGTTTCCTGCATACCCTCGGGAATCTGCCAGCCGTTATAGCGGAGCATAACCTTTTCGCCCATACCTCTTAAATTCTCAATCTGACCGTTTACACCGCAGATTCGGTAGGAGTTGCTGTGTGCACCGAAACCTGAACAGCCTGTTACCTTGAAAACAGAGCCGTCGTTATTGAGTGTGGTGATAATTGCAGCCGCATCGTTTACGTATCTTGCAGCAGAGCAGTCGGCAGGTATTTCGTTTGCGACAGGCATTGCAGTGACTCTTACGGGCACAGAGCCTGTTGCGTACATAATCGGTGCGAGGGAATGAGTGATGTAATACGAGCGGGGCAGAAAATTTCGCCAGTGTCTTTCGTTAGGTGCGAGCGTTGCACAAGCTTCAGCATCGTACATATCAAACGGATGGTTGTATTCACCTTCGGCATATAGGATTCTGCCGAGCGTACCGCCGTCGCATACACGCTTCATCTCCTTGTTAAACAGCATAAACGGGTAGTTTTCAGCAAGCATATAAATTGCGTTGCTTTTTTCTGCCGCTCTTACAAGTGCAACACCCTGCGCCATTGTGCCGTTTGATGTGCATTCGCTGAGCACGTGAATATTTTTTTCAAGGCAGCGTATTGCGTAGGGTGCGTGCTCGGCAAAGTAGTTTGCAAGCACAACCGCATCCATAGGGTGCTCAATAAATTTATCGAAGTCAGTGTAAACAGCAGCATTTTCAATTTTGTCTTTACATTCTTCTATCTTCTTTTCATTCTGCTCGCAAACGGCAACAATATCACCGCCGTTTGCCACAAGGTTTTCGATGAAGTTTTCGCCTCGTCCGAGTCCGAATATGCCAATACGTATTTTTTCCATATTTATCACCTTTTAAAAATTGCCCAATCCCTGCGTAAAACAGAGATTGAGCAGAGATTGAAAATTAAAAATTAAAAATTAATCCTTAACTTTGTCAAGCATACCCATCTTGTACATTGCAAGTGCGCCGCCGACGGAAGCAACAATACCGATGAAGAGCAGTGTGCTTGCGCCTGTTGTGCCCATACCGGGTACTAACAGCACCAGTACCATAACGATAATCGGGAAGAATGAAATTCTCCAGTGCTTGATGAAGTAGCCCGCACCGAGTGCACCGAAGAGTGCGGGAAGCACCATATCGAAAGCGGGCTTGAGTACGGGATTGTTTGTGAAATCGTTAAGGAAAGGAGCAAATGCAATGATACCGATTGCAAGAACAACTGTTGTAACGATTGCTGAAGTTGCGATAGCAATTGTTGAAATAACTTCGCCTTCTTCGGAGTTGGCCTTTACCTTAGCACCTTCCATTGCGCTGATAGCACAGGGAAGCTTGAGGTTAGCGATGTTACCTGTAACAAATGAGAGGTAAGTACCGCCTGCACCGAGCATAGGTGTGTAGACGAGAACTTCTACAACAGCAACTGTCCAGTAAGTCGGGATAAGCTTGAGAAGACCCTGAAGGATAAACTTAATATCAGGTGAAACATCGAGATAAAGACAGATTGCCATGGGGAACATAAGGAGTATGCAGAGTGCTGTAACGGATGAAATTCTGCCCCATGAATGGACGCGGTCAAAATAAGATTTGTTTGTATTCTTAGTCATTTCTTAAACCCTCCATTCAGTTGTTGCAATGCCTTCGGGAAGGACATTGTAAAGTACAATTGCGGCTATCATTGCAACAATCATACCGATAGGCATAACGAAGGGCTCGAGCCAAGTGAGCTTGAGCTTCTTTACGATGACCTCAAGTACGATTGAGAAAATAACTGCAACTGCAAGTGTGCTGACTGAAAGTACGCCTGCACCGTCAAGAGGATTTTCTTCAGTACCCTCACCTGCAATAGCTCGTGCAATGAATGCACCGATAAGACCGATGAAGATTGCAGGTGTTGCAAACTTGTTGATGAATTCACCGATTGTTCTCTTTTTTTTGCCGTCTGCGGGAGTAGCCTCATCAGCTGTTTTCTCTTTGTTACCTGCTGCCATAAACTTCTTGTGAAGAGGCTTGGCAAGGAAGGGGAGAATAACGAGAGAGAAGCAGATGCCGAGAGTCATAACCCAGGCAATACCCGCGTAAACTGTCGGGTCTGTAACTGTGTTTGAAATACCGCCCTCGTGACCGAAAGCTTCCATAGCAGCCTCAGCAGCTGTTGTTTCGTACATCAGGTTACCGATAACGGAGAGACGCACCCACGGAATAACAAGACCGAGAGAGGGTGCGAGAGCAATAACCGTAGCGAGTACGGAAAGTGCTGACGGAATTGTGAAAAGTGCGCTTGATGTTACTGCGTTACGCAGCTTTGATTTGTCGAGACCGAGTTTTTTGCCCTGCTTCCATGCTTTTACAAGGAAGAAGATGGACTGAACAAGGACAAAAAGGATAATAGCACCGGCTATGAGGTATAAACCGAGGCTACCGTTGTTGAATGTACCATCCATTCAGTTTCACCAACCTTAGTATTTTTGATTTCAATTTATAATATATTAAAAAACCTTATATGTCAAGGATATTACTTAACGAATTCCTTGTACTGGTAGCATTTTACATAGTCTACAACAAACTCTGCGGGCCAGTTTTCTTCGGGCGTTTTGCTGATTTCGCCCGTACCGTGTCTGTCAGACCACTGAACACCGTTCTGACCTGCAAACTCGCAGGAGAGAATAAGGTATTCGGGGTTCTGCGAAACGCCTCCTGTAGAGAGTCTGCCTGTTTCAACGCCGTTGATGTAGAATATATACTCTGTCGGGCTCCATTCAAGACCGTAGGTGTTGAACTCGTTGTAGGGGTCACCGCCGACATAAACCTTACCTATAGAGTCGCCCTTCTTGTCTGCACCGTAGCCGTCGTAGACAATACCGCTGATAACAGCGTCGTTACCCCACCAGTAGTCTTTGTAGTACATTGACTCAAAGATATCTACCTCTGTGCCGTCCTGACCAGTGCCGTCAACGTCTTCAACGTTGTGGTTCATCATCCAGAATGCACTCCACATACCTGTTGCGGCAGGAAGCTTACAGCGTACTTCAAAATAGCCGTAGCACTGCTCGTAAAGGTCGGCTGTGCGAAGGCAGGCTGTATACCAGCCGGGCTTGTATTCTTTGAAGTCTATTTCGTCTTTCCAATCTTCGTAATATCTGTTTTCAAGCGGCTCGTCAAGATATTCAGCACGGATAATGAGGTTGCCGTCTTTTACGCTTGCCATATCCTCGTGCCAGTAACCGCCCTTACGCTCGGTTTCCCACCAGGGGAAATTCCACTTAGTGCGGTCGATTTCAGTGCCGTCAAAGTTGTCCTCCCATACAGGCTCGTCTGTAAACTTGCTCATATCGACGGTTTTGGTTTCGTCGGGGATTCTGCCGAGGTCGAGTGGGCCGAGAAGAGAGGGGCTGATAAGTGTGACGATTGCTATGAGAAGTCTGACGCCTCTTTTTAAAATATTTCTGAGCATTTTATTACCTCCTGAATGTATGAGTACCGGCTTCAATATCAAACGAATTACCGCCGATAATTACAACCGCATTTTTCGGTACGGTTACGGTAAGGTTTTCATTATCCCAACTTACACTTATATCTTTGTGCGTTGCCTTTGCCCAATCGAGTGCAGATAAGAAGTTCGGCTCGATTACAATGCCTTTTTCGTTGATTTTAATGCCTGCAATATGGCGGTAAAACCAGTGGTCAACCTCACTGTACATATGGTGGTTAAGTGAATTTTTCATCTCCCAGTCCTCACACAGCGTTGTCATACCGCAGTTTATCCAGTATGCGTAGCTCGGATAGGTCGGCTCGGTTACCATTTTATACAGCACATCTGCATATCCGTTGTCATCAAGGGCGGAGAAAATATATTTTGCACCGAGTATTCCGCAGTCGATATGCCAGCCGTTTTCTTCTATGAGCTTTGCAAGCTTGGCGGCTTTTTGCGGTATTTCGTCAGGCTCGTACATTCTGAAATAAATACCGCAGGCAAGGCAGGTCTGCTTCTTTTCAAGTTCTTCGTCGCCGAGGAATTTGTTCCTCCACGCAAGTCTGATTCTTTCGGACAGCACTTCATACGGTTTCGGATCTTCGCCCATTATTACCGCACACTTCGACATTGTTTTTGCAAGGTCGGAGTAGTCTGCCGTGCTGGTGACAAAGTTCGGGCAACGCTCTGTGTGCTCAGGTGCACACCAGTCGGTAAGGCCGATATAGAGTATTCCGTCATCCTGCACTGTGTCGAGATATGAGATATAAAGCTTCATATTTTCCCACATCTGCTTTATTGCGCTGTCGTTACCTGTGAGCTGATATATCTGCCACGGTATATTGATGATTGCGCCATCCCACGCAGGGCCTATATACCAGTCATACCAGCTTGCTGTGGGAATTATTGCAGGCAGTGAGCCGTCTGCACGCTGTGCATCTTTGAAATCGTTAAGCCACTTTTTATATGCCTTTACCATATCAAAATTATGGAGTGCTTGCTGACACGAAAGCTGTGCGTCACCCGTCCATCCGTTTTGCTCACGGTGCGGACAGTCGGTCGGCAAGCCCATAAAGTTTGTAAGCGTTGCAAGACGCGTGGCATTGTGGATTTTGTTGAGCATCCCGTCTGAACACTCAAACGAGCCGATGCTCTGTAAATCCGTGTGTACAACACATCCCTCAACCTCAAAATCCTCAGGTGCATTTACAACCTTTACATAGCGGAAACCGTGATAAACAAACCTCGGCTCCCATTCTTCTGTGCCTTCGCCCTTGAGAATATATTTGTCGGTGTGAAATTGCTGATGTGTGAATGAATTGATGTTTTCGTTATCTATGTCACTACCGTCTTTTTTCAGCTGCTCGGCATAAACGAGCTGAATTTCGGTGTCTCTTTCACCGCTTGCTTTAATTTTCACCCAGCCCGAAACATTTTCGCCGAAGTCATAAATTCCGTTGCCGAGATAGTTACTCTTTAATGTGCGGATTTTTTTAATCGGTACCCAGTCTGCAGGCTCAATTATACCGCCGGGACCTGCGCAGACATTAGCGTTTATCCAACCGCTGTCATCAAAGCGCGGCAGATTCCAACCGGGGATTTCAAGCCTTGCATCGTAGGTTTCACCTTCGCGGATGTGGTTGTATGTAACGGGGCCGTTTTCGGTTTTCCAGCTGCTGTCGGATACGATGCAGTTTGTTGTGCCGTCGGTGTATTCAATGTCAAGCTGCATTATCATTTTAATGTTGTTTCTCCAGGTTGCAGCCTGATAGTGCCAGGTCTTGCCGACATCGTTATACCAGCCGTTGCCTGCGAAAACACCAAGCACGTTTTCACCCTGATTTATAAAATCGGTCACATCGTAGGTAAGGTAAAGTGTGCGCGAATCAAACTTGGTAAACGGAGTAGGAAGCACCTCGTCAGTTATGATTTTACCGTTTATTGTATATTCACCGTAGCCGAGTGCAACGGTGTGCATAACAGCCTTTTTTACAGGCTTTTCGATATTTATGCTCTTGCGGAAAAGTCTGCTGCCGTCGTCACGCTTTGTGCCTTTGGATATCCACTTTGCTTTTTCAAACATAGGGCAAGTCTCCTTGAAATTTTATAATTACAGTTTAACAACCGTAAAATAAAAAAGCAACATAAATATAAAAAACGGCGTAACGAAAATTACGCCGTTTTTTTGTGAAATATGAAAATTTATCTCTGTACTCTGCCTGATGCGTTGCCGCCTGCGAGCTTTTCGACTTCGTCAACCGTTACGAAGTTATAGTCGCCCTCAATTGAGTGCTTGAGTGCGGATGCCGCAACTGCAAACTCAACAGCAGCCTGAGTGTCCTTGCCGCTGAGAAGTGCATAGATAAGACCGCCGCCGAAGCTATCACCGCCGCCTACACGGTCGATGATGTGCAGATGATACACCTTTGAGAAGCAGTATTCGTCGCTTGCAACGTCGTAGAGCATAGCACTCCAGTCGTTATCAAATGCGCTCTTGCTCTCGCGCAGTGTGATTGCAACCTTCTCGAAGCCGAATTTGTCGGCAAGCTGACGTGCAACTGACTTGTAGCCCTCTTTGTTGAGCTCACCTGCGGTAATGTCTGTGTTTTCTGCTTCGATGCCGAAAACGTCCTTTGCATCCTCTTCGTTGGAGATACATACGTCAACGTATTTGCAAAGCTCGGTCATAGCTGCTCTTGCTTCCTCACGTGTCCAGAGCTTACCTCTGTAGTTGAGGTCACAGCTTACTTTTACACCGTGTGCCTTTGCCGCAATACAAGCCTGCTTGCAGATTTCAACAAGGTCGCCGCCGAGTGCTGGTGTGATGCCTGTGAAGTGAAACCACTCGGCACCGTCAAAAATTTTGTCCCAATCAAAATCCTCTGCCTTAGCTTCTGCGATTGCGCTGTGTGCTCTGTCATAAATACATACACTGCCACGCTGTGAAGCACCTTTTTCAAGGAAGTATATACCTACTCTGTCGCCGCCTCTTGTAATGTCGCAGGTGTTAACACCGTATTTGCGAAGGCTGTTTACAGCCATCTGACCGATTGCGTGCTTGGGGAGCTTTGTTACGTAGTGTGCATCAAAGCCGTAGTTTGCAAGCGAAACAGCAACGTTTGCCTCACCGCCGCCGAAGGTAGCTTCAAAAGAATCTGCCTGCACAAAGCGGAGATAATCGTATGGCTGAAGGCGAAGCATAAGCTCGCCGAAGGTTACAACCTTTTTCATTTTGCACGTGCCTCCTTGACAATCTGTACGGATTTTTCGCAGAGTTCTGTAATTTCGTCCCACTTGCCGTTGTCAATAAAGTCTGCGGTTACCATATATGAGCCGCCGCAAGCCGCAATAACGGGACAGGAAACGTACTCACCGAGATTTTTCAGCGAAATACCGCCTGTGGGCATAACCTTGAACATCGGGAAGGGAGCACTCATTGCCTTGATTTTGGCAAGGCCGCCGCTCTGCTCTGCAGGGAAGAACTTGAGCACTTCAAGGCCGAGCTTGTATGCTGCGTGATAATCTGTCGGTGTTGTACAGCCTGCGTAAATCTCGATACCTTTTCCCTGACAGTATTTAACGATTTCGATATCAAGACCGGGTGTTACGATGAATTTTGCACCTGCCTCGATTGCTTCGTCAACCTGAGCTGTAGTGAGTACTGTGCCTGCACCTACGAGCATATCGGGCTGAGCCACGCTCATAAGCTTGATTGCCTTTGCCGCACCTGCCGCACGGAATGTTACCTCTGCAACGGGTACACCTCCCTTGCAGAGAGCGGCTGCAAGGTCAGCAGCATCTCTTTCGGGATTGTTGAGTTTGATTACGGGCACAACGCCGATTGATGAAATTTTTTCAGAAATAGGATTCATTTTACTGCTCCTTTTAATTTTAAATTAAACACCTGAGTATGCCGAGAAGCCGCCGTCAACGGGGATTACAACGCCTGTGATGAAGCTTGCGGCATCGTTGTTTAAGAGGAAGAGAAGGCTTCCGTCAAGCTCTTCGCTCTTGCCGAATCGGCCCATAGGTGTTGCGGCAAGAATTTTGCCTGTACGTGCTGTGGGTGAGCCGTCGGGATTCCAGAGAAGTGCGGCATTCTGCTTTGTAGAGAAGAAGCCGGGTGCGATTGCGTTGACTCTGATACCGACTCTGCTGAAGTGTACGGCAAGCCACTGTGTGAAATTTGAAATTGCAGCTTTTGCACCCGAGTAAGCAGGGATTTTTGTGAGCGGTGTGTAAGCGTTCATACTGCTGATGTTGATTATGTTACAGCCCTCTCTGCCTACCATCTGGCGTGCAAATGCCTGTGTAGGAATAAGTGTGCCCAGGAAGTTGAGGTTGAATACAAAGCCTACACCTGCACTGTCAAGGTCGAAGAAGCTCTTTGTGTCGGCATCAATGTCGCCGAGCTCAAAATACTCCTTGTCAGTTGTAGCCTTGGGGTTGTTACCGCCTGCACCGTTAATGAGGATATCACACTTGCCAATTTCTTTTTCAACTGTGTCGGCAACCTCGTAGCAGATTTCCTTGTTGAGCACGTCGCACTTGTATGCCTTAGCTTCACCGCCTTCTGCACGGATTTGTGCCGCTACTTCTTCAGCGGCAGCATCATTGAGGTCGAGCAAAGCAACCTTTGCGCCTGCACGTGCGAGTGTTTTGGAAAACGCACTGCAAAGTACGCCGCCTGCACCTGTAACTACGGCAACCTTGCCGGTAAGGTCTGTATTGAGTACATTCTTCTGCATTTTATTATTCCTCCCTATTATTTTGCCGCTTTTTCGCAGGCTTCAAACAGTCCGTTGATATATGCCGCACCGAGTGCACGGTCATAGAGCCCGTAGCCGGGTTTACCTGTTTCACCCCAGATCATTCTGCCGTGGTCGGGTCTTACGTAGCCGTCAAAGCCTGTTTCGGCAAGTGCCTTTGTGATTTCGTACATATCAAGACTGCCGCAGGATGAGAGGTGGCCGCTCTCTTCAAAGCTGCCGTCCTCCATAATGAGGATGTTTCTCATATGCATGAAAGCGATTCTGTCCATCTCGCTGTATTTTCTGACCATAGCAACAACATCGTTTGTCGCCGCACAGCCGAGTGAGCCTGTGCAAAGGCAAAGGCTGTTTGCAGGGGAGTCAACAATGCTGAGCATACGGTCAAGGTTTTCTTCGTTTGTGATAATTCTCGGCAAGCCGAAAATGGGGTAGGGCGGGTCATCGGGATGAATTGCCATTCGGACACCGCATTCTTCTGCTACGGGAATAACCTTTTTGAGGAATTTCTCAAGGTTTGCCCAGAGGCCGTCTGCACCGATTTCACCGTAGGCAGAGATAAGCTCTCTTACCTCGTCCTGAGTGTAGCTTGAATCCCAGCCGGGCAGGTGAATATCGTCCTTGAGCGGGTCAAGACCCTTCATCTGCTCCCAATACATAACAAGGCTTGTTGAGCCGTCAGCCGCAACCTTGTCGAGCTGTGTGCGTGTCCAGTCGAATACGGGCATAAAGTTGTAGGTTACGCACTTTACGCCGTACTTTGCACAGCGGCGGATGTTTTCACAGTAGACCTCAAGAAGCTCGTCTACATTACCTCTGCCGAGCTTGATGTTTTCGTGCACGGGGATTGACTCGACAACATCAAAGACAAGACCGTTATCTTCACACTGCTTTGCCATTTTTGCAATTGATTCTTCGGGCCATACTTCGCCGGGCTTTACATCGTAAACAGCACTGACGATTGATTTCATATTGGGAATCTGGCGGATATATT
The DNA here is from genome assembly GCA_045544155.1 of Acutalibacteraceae bacterium. Taxonomy (GTDB): domain Bacteria; phylum Bacillota; class Clostridia; order Oscillospirales; family Acutalibacteraceae; genus UBA8612. The sequence goes on along the minus strand of JAZPYN010000030.1, from coordinate 58,322 downwards.
GGAGAGAAATCGGGTCGGACTCTCCGTACCAACGGAATGAAAGCTTCATTTTATTATCTCCTTATTTTTTGGCTTTAGGCTTGTTTATTTTGTTGAGCTTCTTATTGATTGAGAGGAGCTGTTCCTTTGTAAGGCTGACGTTGACCATTCCCAACATGCTTGACGCTCTGAGGATAGAAAATCCGCCGAGCATCTTGAGCAAATCGGGCGAGAATTTGAAGCCTGATATTGAAAATCCGCCGCCGCTCTTTTCTTTTGACTTGGAGTTTGATTTCATTTCTTTCATTATGACTCTGCCGAATGAAAGAAGCACGAACTTGCCGCGGAATGTTTTGAGAACTTCGCCGATGGGTGTGTTGAGCGAAAGCTTGCCTTCCGGTTCGGTTACGTCAAACCAGTTGAGCACTGCACCCTTTTCACGCAGCAGATAATCCTCGTTGAATGTATCAACTTTGCGGATTACGCTTTCGTCCTTGCATTCGCCTGCAACTGCAGTGAGTGTTGTTTCGCCTGCGTTGGGCACGTCAAAGTAGAAGAAGTGGTCAGCCGCAGTCTTTTTGCCTAAGGATTTGCCATTTGCAAAAAGCTCAACCTCGGGCTGGTTTGAGTAAACTGTTACCTTTGTTTTGTCTTCGACACGGTCGATATATCTCTTGCCGCAAAGGTGTACGAAAGGCTCATCGGAAAGCCATGCTTTGTATGCGTAGAAGGAATCCTTCTTATACTTGCGGTCGAAGGTTACAAGACCCTTGTGATTCTGACCGTTTTCGCCGCCCTCTGCACGTGCGTCTGCACCGAAGTCAAACATATTCCATACGTGAGTTGCCCAAATGTAGGGACGTGAGAAAAGCTGCTTGATAAGCTCTTCGTGGTAGAATGCCTGATACTCTTCGGAGTAGTCGCCCTGTTTCGGGTCGGAGTTGTGCCAGTTGAGAGCTTCACAGCCGTATTCGCTCATACCTATTGGAATATTGGGATACTTTGCATGGAATTTATCAAACCACGGGCCGTTCATTGTGGTGTCGCCGCCGTACCAGCCAAAGTAGTGATTGTAGGAAACGAGGTCGGGAATTTTAATATAAGATGCATCAATACCGCACATTGAAACAACGGCGATAGTTGTAAGACGGGTCTTATCCATCTTGTGCACAAGGTCATTGAGAAGCTTGTGGTTTTCGATAAGGTCAGGGTCTTCTGCACCGCCCATTGTGATTTCGTTAGAAAGTCCCCAGAAGAAGATTGATGCGTGGTTGTAATTCTGTGCAACAAGCTCTGTCATCTGTGAGATTGTATTTTTTCTGCCGTCAGGAAGATGCTTTGAGATGTAGGGAATCTCAGCCCAGATTACGAGACCCTTTTCATCGCAAAGGTCGTAGAAATACTGATCGTGCTGATAGTGAGCAAGGCGGATTGTGTTTGCACCTACCTCAAGAATAAGCTCAATATCCTCCTCGTGGTGCTCGTGATGAAGTGCGTTACCTATGCCGAGTCTGTCCTGATGGCGTGATACACCTCTGAGCGGATAGCTCTCACCGTTGAGGAAGAAGCCCTTTTCGGGGTCAACCTTAAATGTGCGGCAACCGAAGCGTGCACTTACATTGTCAAGCACTGTGTCACCGTCGAGCAGCTCGACAGTTGCAGTGTAGAGATAGGGGTCTTTCTTGCCGTGCCAGAGATGGACATTTTTGATGTCAAAGTCTTCGTCGGTGTCATCGGTTGTTTCGGTTGCGACAACGTTACCCTCAGCATCTGTGATTGTATAACGCAGTGTCTGACCGTCTTTTTTATTTGTTACATAGACTTCAATATCGATTTCTGCATCCTTGCCTTTAACCTCGGGTGTAACCTTGATGCCGGGTGCACCGTAATAGTCGAGGTCAAAGTGAGACTCGTTTACACCGATTATGTTTACGTCACGGTAAAGACCGCCGTAAAAGGTGAAGTCAGCCATCTGCGGATAAACATAGTCGTTGGGTGAGTTGTCGACAGTAATTATAAGCAGGTTATCTTCCTTAAGTGCATCAGTCATATCGACTCGCCATGTTGAATAGCCGCCGTCGTGCGAAGCGAGCTTTGTGCCGTTGAGGTAGACCTCAGCCGAGGAATTTGCGCCTTTTATTTCAAGGTAAATGCGGTCGGTCTGCGGAAGGTCAGCCTTTGCAAACTGCTTTGCATAGCAGCAGGTGCCTCTGTGGTAGTCATTGCCGCCGTCCTGTCCGTCGGTTGCGTTCCAGGTGTGGGGCAGGTTTACCTTCTCACACTCTGCAGGTGCGGCAGACGGGATACCTTCGGTTGATTTTGAAAAAAGCCAATCGCTGTTGAAGCTTACAATGTTTCTCATTTTTTGTCCTCCTGTGCGAAAAATGAATTTTGTACAGTTAAATAAATTATATAACTTTTATTATCTCCCGTCAACAACGTTTAATGCGGATATAAAAATTAATTATTGTATATTATAGTAGACAAAATTTATCGAAGATGCTATAATTTTAAAAAACTGAGCTGAAAAGTGAACCTGAAACGAAATAACAGTATCTATACTATATAGAGTTTTATACTTTTAAAAATTAAGGAGGAAAAACTATGTTCAAAAAGGCTACTGCACTTATGTTAATCTGCTCAATGGTGTTCATCCTTTTTGCTTGCAGCGGTAATGAGTTTGTATTTGACGAGGAAAATATTTTTTCTGCTGTCGAGAAAGTAGGAGAGCTGAACCTTTATGAGGATCCGTTTATCAAAACCAAACCGTCACGTAACGCTAACTATGGCGGCGCAGGCGGCAGTATAATATATGTATTTCCGCGAAGAGGTAATAACAAAGGCGGTGTTGTATCACTTGACGGCGATACCGGAAAATATGAAAGGTTTGGTTTCGGAGCTCATTATGATCCTGTTTTTCATATAGTTTCATCAGTTGAGCTGAAAGATCCGGCTCTTGAATGTGTAAATTCTTTAGGCCTTATCGATGGAAAGGGTAAAGAGATAATACCTCAGGAGTATGCGGAAATATCAATTCTCAATGATCGTTATGCAAAGGTCGTGAAGGCAACCGGTATTACATATAACACCAATAATACACTTGTAACTATTCCAATAAAGAAATCGATTTTTTCCGATTATGAATCTTTCAGCTATAGCGGAGTCTGGTACATTTACGATATGCTGAACGGTCGATTGCTTGAAAAAGTTTCCGATACCAAGAAATACGGAAGAATAACTGCTTACGGTCAGTTTATAAGCTGCATTCCGAGTAATGATCTGATTTTTGGTGAGGAGATAGTTTATGATTCAAACGGAAATCTCATTGATACAAGCAGAACGGCTGTGTTTGAAGACGGTAGCTATGCCGTAAACAGCGGTTACGGTACAAATGTTTATGATGCAGACGGTAATTTTTTGTTTTCCTGCTCTTCAAATGGTTATGTACCGTGTGAGCGGAACGAAGACAGCAACCGCTTTATTGCGAAAAAAACAACAGGCTGGAAAACAGAATATGCCGTAATGGATCTTGACGGTAATGTTATAAGTGTTGAGTTTGAAGATTATATAGAAAGCGCTGCAGGTAATCTGTTGATAACTTATGAAGGTGGTGTGTGTAATTTAAAAGGCCAAAAAGTTGTGGACGGCGACTTTGATTGGTTGCATTATAACAAAAGGGTTGATAGCTATGGTCTGAAAGAAAATTTACTTTATACAAATTTCGATATGATTATAAAAGAAGACGGTAAGGTGTTGTACAGCAAAAATGATGAACATATTAATGTTGTGTCTGAATATCATCACACATTATGTTATTGTTTCGGCGAAAAAAATATGTATTACTGCTACGCAAAAAATGATTTTACAATAGCCGGTGAGGAAAGCTCAAAATGGCTGGTCAAAAACGGCTCTGAAATTATCGATACCGTTACAGGCGAAACGCTTATAAGCGGATATCCGGATTATATATTTTCACCTTATGATGATAACACCGTATATGTCTACGCTGTCAAAGACAAGGATTATGTTTATGATGTTTACGTTGTAAATATATGAAAATAATTATTTCTAATATCAATAAAGGAGCTGATGCTGAGGATAATACCGTATACCACCATAAATCTTATTAACGAAAGGAAAATAACAATGCTCAAAAAAATAACTGCACTTATGTTGATTTGCTCAATGGCACTCACTCTTTTTGCCTGCGGCAAAAATGAAAATCCGTCTGGCAACGGCGACACACCCGATAAAGTCACCAACGCAAACAGTGAAACGATCGAAATCGGTGACGAAAAAATAGAATATTCCGATAAAATGCCTTCAGCTCTCAAGGCCGTGAAGGTAGGTACAATAACCGATGATGTGTACATATACACTCCGTCATCATCAGACAATGCAGACGGCTTCTATTACCATACAAAAGACGGTAAGTACGGTATAATGTCTCTTGACGGCAAGAGCGATACAGGTGCAAAGTATACCGTTTGCAAATCCGAAGGCAAATATTTCAGCGTTGCTACTGTTGAGCCCGACTCTGTCAAAGATATTTCAGACCTTAACTGTTTAGGCCTTGTTGATGTCAACGGCAGAGTTATAGTGCCGATGGAATACGCCGCCGTTGACGTTATCAGTGAACGTTACGTCAGAGTTTCTACCGTAGATAATGTTACTGAGAACAGAGATGACGGTTTGGTATTTATACAGCAGAACAACGAACTTTCATTAGTCTTCCCCGATGATAACGATACGCTCTTAAGCGGTAAGTGGGAAATTTTCGATATGGTTACAGGTAAACCGATTGAAGGTATATCAGGCACAAAAGCATTCTCTATGAACGTTTACGGTAATATTATTTGCTACGTAACGGATGAAAAAGAGTATGCCTATACTAACGAAAAAGGAGAGTCGCTCGAACATCGCAGCTATTTTGACAACGGTTGTTATGTTGTAGAGGCAGACGATGCATATACATTCTGCGACTCTGAAGGCAAAACAATTTTCACCGGCAGCACTAACGACTTTGTGCCCAACGGTATGATAGGCGAGTATATAAAGGCCCAAAAGTATACAAACGGTACATACAGCTATGCACTTATGGATATGAATGGCAAGATTGTATCCGGCGAATTTGAAAAAAATATTGTAACAGCATACGGTGGCCTTTATACATTACTTAACATCGACGGATTGTACAAGCTCAATGGCCAGAAGCTTTCTCCTGATGGCTATGGATTCAGTTCATTTGAAGATGTTTTTGGTTTTGCATGGTCTGTAAAATCCGGTGACAATACAGCTGTTATGGACGCTGAAGGAAATATACTTGTGCACTGTAACGATTTCGACGGTTACAACTTCGTTGATAGTAAGAAAATAAACGGTGAGACTTATTGCTATTCTTACAAAGATAAGGATTACACAATAAAGGGTCAAAGCATTGCACCATGGCTTGTCAAAGGTACGGAGGATTACTCAAGTTACTTTATCTATGACACAATTTCCGGCGAAAAAATAATAGACGGTTACAAGCAGTTCAATACTGCTGTTGATAAGGGCGAAGGCATTTATGTCTACGCTAAAAATGCAGACTCAAGCACAGATATTTATCTTGTAAAATAATAAGAACAGTCCCACGGTTGTGCCGTCAACCGTGGGACTGTTTTTTGAAAAAATTTTTTAAAAAGTGAACCTGTTTGCCGTTGTTCGTATCTTTAGTTATCGGAAGAGGTTTTCTCAGCTTCGTCTTCAATGAGCTTGACCAGCTCGTGAGGTGTGATCTCCAATGCGTAGGCGAGCTTCCACAGCGTTTCGAAATTCGCCTGCTTTGTACCTGTTTCGATCATGGATAAGTGGCTTCTTGCAATGCCGGCAAGTGCGCTTACAACCTCCTGAGAAAGCTTCTTCTGTTTTCTTAAGCTTCGGACAACGGTGCCTACGGCTCTGTTGTCAAACTCTTTTATAAGCATCACTCCTTCAAATATTCTCCTAATAAAATTATATATTTAATTAAAGATATATTGTCTATATTGATAGACAAATTAGCTGTAAGTGATACAATATTTGACAAATAAAGCGGAAAGAAGGCAACTTTTATGAACAAAAAAGAAATGTGTTTTAAGAAAATCATCGCATTGATTGCGGTTGGAGCGGTTGTGCTGCTTGCAGCAGCTTGCGGCAAAATCACAAATTACGGTAAATCGGAAGAAACTGCAACAGTTGCCATAACAGCGGCGGATACAGCAGTATCGGAAAAGGAAAATCAAACTGATAAATTGATTATTGCTGATTCTACACAGCCTGCACAAATCGATGTAAAGAAAGCTTATCTAGAACAACTTAACAAGGATTGTGAAAAGGCATCTACTGTTTATAATGCTTATTTTTATGAGAATAAGGGTGCTGCTCCGGTGCTTGCTTACGGTAATTTTCACGAGTTTGATATATGGCCGACTCCCGACCATGTTTATCACTATATAGACGGTAAGGTTATCGATACCTGCTTTACTTCCTCTACAGGCTCTGCCGAAAAGCACGACGTTTACTTTGTAGAAGGCACGTCGGCAATGGTTTTTCGTGAGCTCGGCAACAGCGGCGGCACTCTTGGCTATGGAATTGTTACAATATACATTTTTGACAGTGCCAAGGGTGAATATAATATTATAAGCGAAGAAGTTTCCTATGAAGGAAATATTGTACATTACGGCAACCCGAGCAGTTCGGATTACGAGATAATACAGGGTGAGCTAAATGAAAAAATGGATAAAGTACTTGAAGAGTATTTAGGTGTCGGTTATAAGCTTGTTTCATACAGCGAAAATATGGTGACAAAAAAATGTGCCGATTATCTTTCGCATACCCTGGGCGACGATGTAATAGTCAAAAATTATACGCAAACTTATTGAGCTAATACCTGAGAATAAAAAGTATCAGTTGAATTATATAATTTGCGGCTATATATTGCTTGCCTGCTGCGCAGCGATGTTTGAGTAAATTTTCGGAGGCACACTCGGTAAAAAGTGTGCCTCCGAATTTAATATTTGCTTTTTATTTACCGATGCATACGGCGAAGCTGCAAGGCACATTCTACATGGGCAGTTCTCGGGAACATATCTACGGGGGTTGCGAGGTGAGCGCCGTCGGATTTTTGTGCAACTGTATAGCCGTGTTCGGCAAACACGGCACAGTCGCGTGCAAGTGTTGCAGGGTCGCAGGATACATATACAATGCGTTCCGGTGACATTTCCGTGACCGTTTTAATGAGTGCCTCGTCACAGCCTTTTCTGGGCGGGTCGAGTATAATTACATCGGGTTTTATGCCTTCAGCTTTAAGCTGCTCTGCCGCTGCCGATGCATCACTGCATATGAAGCGTGCGTTAGTTATTGAGTTAAGTGAAGCGTTCTTTTTTGCGTCTTCTATGGCAGGTGCTACAATCTCGACACCTATCAGCTCTTTTACTTTTTTTGCCATTGTAAGTCCTATCGTGCCGACTCCGCAGTACATATCGAGCAGTACGGTTTCGGGTGTCAGCTCAGCGTATTCTGCGGCAATCGAGTACAGTTTTTCTGTCTGATCACGGTTGACCTGGTAAAAAGAGAGCGGCGAAATCTCAAAGACAGTGTCAAGCAGAGTGTCCTCAATATAAGCTTTTCCGTAAAGCTCTTTTACAGTGTTGCCGAGGATCACGTTTGTCTTTTTACGGTTAATATTTATGCTCAGCCCCGTTACGCCGAGAGGTGAAATTTTGTCCCACAGTGCCTCGGCTTCGGGTAGAGTATTGCCGTTGATTACAACGCAGACGGATATGTTTTTGTTACCCTTTGAGCCTCGTATATAAAGGTGACGGAGAAGTCCCTTGTGGGTCGCTTCATTATAAACGGATATGCTGTTTTCCTCTGTCCAGGTTTTGAATTTTTCAGCTATGGCAGAAAAAAGCTCGGGCTGCAGCTTGCAACAGCTGCAGTCAACTATATTGTGGCTGTGGAATGAATAAAATCCGATTTTCACTTTGCCGTTTTCACTGCCTACAGGTAACTGTGCTTTGTTGCGGTAGCAGTCTGTTTTCTCCGAGCCTACTATGGGCTGAAGCTTTATATCAAGTCCGCCGATTCGCCTGAATGCGTCCTCGACACGTTGCTGCTTGATTTTTAACTCTGCTTCATAGTTGATATGTCTGTATACACAGCCGCCGCAACGGTTGAATACGGGGCAGTCTGCCTCTATTCTGTCGGCAGACGGTGTTATTATCTTAATTGCTTTTGCTATGGCATAGCTCTTTTTTACCTTTATTGCGTGAGCGAGTACTGTATCGCCGACTGCAGTGTTTGCAACAAAAACGGCCATTCCGTCTTTGTGTCCTACTCCGCTGCCTTCGGCTGTCATACCTGTTATTTCAAGCTCAAATTCATCGTTCTTTTTCAAGTCGGTTACCTCTGCGATGGTTAATAATGTAATTAATAAATCTGTAAATAGTGTAAGCTGCCGCAACGCCGATCGCACTGCCGACGGCATCTACCGCAAGGTCTGTGAGCTGAAACGCTCTGCCATCAATAAATATCTGGTGTATTTCATCTGTCAGCGAATAAAATGCACTTATTACAAACGTAAGTATTATCTTAGGCTTGTGTGTTGTCTGGTAAAATGCGTTGAACAGCAGCAGACTCAGTCCGCAGTATTCGAGTGCGTGTGCAATAGAGCGGAAGGTCTCGTGCCCGATAAATTCTATAAACGCGGTGAATATTTTTGCGAAGAATCCCATTACCGCCATACTGAGTTCGCCGGATTCTTCGGCAGGTTGATGTGACAGCGCAAATATTACTGCCATACATACAGCGACAAGTACCCAGCTTAATGTCGCTGTTGCTTTTTGCTTTTTACTCATAAAATTCGTCCTTATTTGAGAAGCTCTGTGTTGCAAAGAGAGATAACATCACCGGAATTAAGTATGCTTACTGAGGTTATTTTTGAGTTTGTTGCAATGTATCTGCTGTGGAAAAAAATCGGTACTGCAACAGCGTTTTGTATCAGGTATTCCTGAGCAGCAGTACAGCCTTTTACTACACTTTCTGTTGAGCCTGCTGTAAGAAGCTGTGAAAGCAGGGTGTTGAAATTGCTTGAGTTATAGTGGCATATATTGTTCGCATCACGGAACGAATAAAGAAATTCAACTGCTGTCTGTGCGCTTGTTGTTATAGGTGCAAATGCACATTGGTAATTGCCTTTGTGCACCCGTGAATCAAGTTCATCGGCTGCTACGACCTCAACCTTTGCCGACAGCTTTATGCCGAAAAGCTGTTGCCATTCCTGTATTATTCTTCTTATTGCTGTTTCGTATTCCTCCGTGCACAGGATACTGAAGGAACATTCTTTGCCCTGCGTATATTCGTCAAAATATCTCTTTGCGATCGTGGTATCATACCTTAGAGAGCCGAGGGCAGGTGCGACCTGATCGTATGGTTTGCCGTCAACCGTGCAGGATGGAGGGATTATTCCTGTCGCTTGTTTCGGGTTGTCCTTCGCCGACGAGCGTATATCATCAAATTTCATTGACATTACGAGTGCGAGTCGGAATCTGGTATTGCTCATTACAGAATCAGAACAGTTGAAAACGAAGCCCCATACCGTATTTTGAATCTCATATACGTTACAGCCTTCATCTCTTGCTGTCACTGCCTGGGTGGCTGTCAAGGGTGCAGCGGCATATTTTTCTTCAAGCAGGTTATCAAGAATTATCTGCTCATCCTGTGTGAAAGCATAGGTCAGGGAGTATACCTTGGCAGGTGCCAGCAGGTTGTCTGCATTACGTCGGAGCAATATGTTATTGCCGCTATACCAACGTGAAAGGTAAAATGCACCGTTGCACAGCACGTTTTCGGCGCTGAGCCCGTACCTGCCCTTGGTGGCTTCGAAAAAAGCACGGTTGCACGGTGCGGCAACGGGCTCGGTGAGTATCTGCATAAACTCTGAGCTTGCGTATTCAAGCTCGATTTGCAGTGTGTAGTCGTCGAGTGCCTTTACTCCGAGCTGACTGACAGGAAGCTGACCTTTGTTTACCTTCTCGGCGTTTTTGATCATATACAGTCGGTAAGCCTGCGATGCCTCTGTGTCGGGAGAAAGCGCACGCTGCAGACCGAAAACAAAATCGTGCGCCGTAACGCGAAGGTCAATTGCCGTTTCATAGCCTTCGCCGAAAATTTCCTCGTGGTTTGAGTTTATGTGCCATTTATTACCTTCGTGCAGCTTGAAGGCATAAACAAGCCCGTTAGGCGAGGACGATACGGCTTTTGCAGCGGCGGGCACAATCTTACCATCACTGTCGGTTTTCATCAGACCTTCGTAGCAGTTAGCCGCTATAGTAAGGCTTTCGGAGGTGTCTGCGATCTGCGGATCGACCGAAACAGGCTCGTTTGTCATAGGGCAGCGCAGCTCAGCATCTTTCACCGTGCTTGAGCAGGCGGTAAAAGAGCAGCAGATCATTATAACTGTAAGGGCAGCTGAAACTATCTTAAATGCTTTTTTTTGCATTTGATACACTCGCTTTATATTGTGGTTTTGTTGATAATATCTCTATTATATATCATTATAGGCGATATGGCAAATGTTTTTAAACAGTTTTGGTGAGAAAGAAGTACATAAAAAGAAGTTACAAAAGTATAAAATTTTTGTGCAAATTCTAAAAAAATTCTTGAAATGGCGAAAAGGTTATGTTATAATTCACCATAGTATTCGCTTTTGGCGAATATAGACTTCATTTTTGTATTTTTATCGGTCAGAACAAAACTCTGACTGTAAGGAGGAAACCACATTGAAAGCGTATAACGCAAAAGACATCCGTAACATAGCTCTTGCAGGCCACGGCGACAAAGGTAAGACAACTCTCGCCGAAGCTATGCTTTATATTGCCAAGGCAACAGACCGTCTCGGCCGTGTTGCTGACGGAAACACAGTGCTTGACTTCGACCCCGAAGAGAAGCGACGCACAGCGTCTGTCTCTACTGCTGTTGCTCCCCTCGAGTGGAACGGTTGTAAGGTCAACCTTCTCGACACTCCCGGTATGTTTGACTTCGCAGGCGGTATTGCCGAGGGTATCCGTGCAGCTGAGTGCGCACTTATCGTAGTCGGCGGCAGTATGGAGAAGTTTGACGTCGGTGCAGAAAAAGCACTCAAGGCAGCTGACAAGAGAGGCATCGCAAAGATGTTCGCTGTCACAAGACTTGATACCGAGCATAACGACTTCTACCGCACATTCAACACAATCGTTGCTCAGGTCGGTGCATCTGCTTGCCCGATGGTAGTACCGCAGATCGTTGACGGTAAGATTGTAAGCTACGTAAACCTTGTTACAAACAAGGCTTATTCATACACATACGGCAACGCAAACGAAATCGAAATGCCTGATGACGACCGCGTTAATGCCATGAAAGACATTTTCAACGAGGCTGTTGCTTCTGCTGACGATGCTCTTATGGAAAAATTCTTCGAGGGTGAAGCATTTACTCAGGAAGAGATAGTAAACGGCCTTAAGGAAGGTATCGCTTCAGGTGCAGTTGTGCCTGTATTTGCTTGTGCAGGTTATACAATGGATGCTGTTGATATGCTTCTTGACGGTATAGCAAACTTTGCTCCCGATGCAACAAATGCAAGCGAGGGCGATGTTGTCTGCGACGAAAACGGTCCTCTTGCAGCTATCTGCTTCAAGACTGTTGCTGACCCGTTCGTAGGTAAGATGTCCTACTTCAAGGTCATATCCGGTAAGCTCACATCCGACGTTCAGGCTGTCAACTCACGTACAGGCGAGCCCGAGCGTATGGGTAAGCTTGTTACGGTACGCGGCGGCAAGCAGGAAGATGCCGCTTGCATCCCTGCAGGTGATATCGGTGCTGCTACAAAGCTTGCTAACACAGTTACCGGTGATACACTTTATGCACCGAAGAATGAGGTTGAGCTTGAGCCCGTTTCATTCCCCGCACCCTGCTTCTCAATGGCAGTACACGTACGCAAGAAGGGCGAGGAGGAAAAGGTTGCGGCAGGTATGCTCCGTCTTGCAGAAGAAGATCCCACAATCAAGTTTGCTATCAATAAAGAAACACGTGAGCAGGTTGTCAGCGGTCTCGGTGAGCAGCACCTTGACGTTGTCAAGTCTAAGCTCAAGGCTAAGTTCGGCGTAGAGGTTGACCTCACAGTGCCGAGAGTTGCATACAGAGAGACTATCCGTAAGGTTGTCGATAAGCAGGGTCGTCATAAGAAGCAGTCCGGCGGTCACGGTCAGTTCGGTGATGTTTGGATTCGCTTTGAGCCGTATATGGGCGAAGAGGACTTTGTGTTCACATCTGACGAAGTCGTCGGCGGCGCAGTTCCGAAGAATTTCTTCCCCGCAGTTGAAAAGGGTCTTCGCGAGTGCATCGCAAAGGGTCTTATCGCAGGCTACCCGATGGTAGGTATCAAGGCTGCTCTTCACGACGGTTCTTACCATCCTGTTGACTCTTCCGAAATGGCGTTCAAGACTGCAGCTGCTCTTGCATTCAAGGCTGCTATCCCCGAGGCACAGCCCACAATTCTTGAGCCTGTCGGTCTTCTTAAGGTTTATATGCCCGAGTCAAAGTTCGGCGATATTATGGGCGATATCACAAAACGCCGCGGCCGTGTTATCGGTATGGGCCCGTCCGATGAGCCTGCTCTTCAGGAATTTGTTGCTGAAGTTCCCATGGCTGAAATGGGCGATTTTGCAACTGTTCTCCGTCAGGTAACTCAGGGCAGAGGTCACTTTAATTTTGAGTTTGTCCGTTATGAGGATGCTCCGATGAACGTTCAGCAGAAGGTTATCGAAGACGCAAAGGCAAGAATGGAAGAAGAATAATTTTCCACTGTAAATAATCAATCCCTGTCTGTGATGATAAATCGCAGACGGGGATTTTTAATAACTGTTGTTCTTGGGGGTTAGCTTTCTGAGCAGAATTATGAGCGGACATATCAACAATCCGCAGACAAAGTTGCTTATACCGTGTGTTACGTCAAACGGAAGTCCTGCGGCAATCCAGATAAGCATTCCTTTGAAATTTAATCCGAAAAGCAGAGCCTGGGCAGGAGCGTAAAGGATTCCGTAAAGGAAGCCGTGCAGAGCACATACTGCTGAATAAATGAACGGTTTTGCCTTTTCGGGCAGCTTTTTCGGCAGCAGCATTACTGCACCCCACAGCACAGTCCATATATACAGATACGGTATCCACCAGGTTGCGAAGCCGCCCAGCAGGCCAGTTATGAATACAAAAACATAAAGCGGATACAGTGCTTTTTTACGGTAAACAACTGTTATTGCGACGATGAACGTGCCGATAAGATGAATGTTAGGCAGTAAGTCCATCAGTACTTTTGATGCGAACATCATAGCGCCGAGCATACTGAAAACTGCAATTTCGCGAACGTTCAGCTTCATTTTTCTGCCTTGAATGAGTAAACTTCGCCGGGTTTGATCTCAGTCATATCAACACCTGTCGGAGCTATTTCATCGTTGATGTAAAAAGCCCAGTACATACCGTCTTTATCGTAGTCAAGCGTGATGCCGTTTACGGCTTTTACATACAGTCCGTACGGACCTTCTTCACCTGAAATAAGTCCTTCGTCCTGCAACGCTTCGCCGACGATTGTTTTGTCGGTAGTGATTGTAAAGTCGGTTGTTTTACCGTCTGCGTCGGTAACGCTGAATTTGAATTCAGAGGTTACTGCAGAGGTTTCGGACGTGTCGGGATTTTCGGTTGGGGTTGTACTGTTGCATCCGGATGTGAAAAGTGCTACAGCCGCAATGAGCACCGCACAAACAGGCACAGACAACATTTTTTTAATCTGAGTCTTTTGCATAGTTGTGTCTCCTTATAATATTATTTCGTTTTGTCCCTGAACGGTCAGCACTCGCAACCTTTGTTCGCAGGCAATTGTCATCCGGGTATTTCGACTGCGGTATACGCAAGCTCCGCCTTCTCAAGAATTTCATCTCAATGGCTTGTCCCCGATTTGCGGCATCGGGCAGGAGCGGCGTTAAATATATACCTCACGGCGACGGGCTCGTGCAGGAGTTTCACCTGCTTCCCCGACAATGACAAAAGAATTATAACATATACATATGGATTGGGCAACTATTGAAAATAATAAAAAGCAGCAATCATCCGAGAGGGTGATTGCTGCTTTGTCAGTTTGTGTTTAATCAGATGAGGCCCTGTGCCATCATAGCGTCGGCAACCTTCTGGAAGCCTGCGATGTTTGCGCCTGCAACAAGGTCATAGCCGAAGCCGTATGCTTCAGCTGCTGCTGCAGAGGAGTCGTGGATGTTCTTCATAATCTGCTTGAGCTTTGCGTCAACCTCTTCAGCTGTCCAGCTGTAGCGCATTGAGTTCTGGCTCATTTCAAGTGCAGATGTTGCAACGCCGCCTGCGTTTACTGCCTTGGAGGGAGCAACTGCCTTGCAGTTTTCCTTGAGGTACTCGAGAGCATCGTTTGTTGTGGGCATATTTGCAACCTCGATGTAGTAGGGTACACCGTTTGCAACGAGTTTTTCTGCCTCAGCCATGTTGATCTCGTTCTGGGTTGCGCAGGGCATTGCGATGTCAACCTTGACACCCCAGGGCTTTTCGCCTGCGTGGAACTCAGCACCGAACTTGTCAGCATAATCCTGAACCTTGTCACGGCCTGAAGCACGCATTTCGAGCATATATTCAATCTTTTCGTCGGTTGTGATACCGTCTGCATCGTAAACATAGCCGTCAGGACCGGAGATTGTTACAACCTTACCGCCGAGCTCAGCAATCTTCTTTGCAGCGCCCCATGCAACGTTGCCGAAGCCGGAGAGAGCAACAGTCTTGCCCTTGATGTCTTCGCCGAAGTGCTTAAGCATCTCAACTGCGTAATATGTTGCGCCGTAGCCTGTAGCCTCGGGACGGATAAGAGAGCCGCCGTATGAGAGACCCTTACCTGTGAGAACGCCGTTCTCGAATACGCCCTTGATGCGCTTGTACTGGCCGTAGAGGTAGCCGATCTCTCTGCCGCCTACGCCGATATCGCCTGCGGGAACGTCAACATCGGGACCGATGTGTCTGTAAAGCTCTGTCATGAAAGCCTGGCAGAAGCGCATAACCTCGGCATCGCTCTTACCTCTGGGGTCGAAGTCGGAGCCGCCCTTTGCGCCGCCGATGGGGAGACCTGTAAGGCTGTTCTTGAAGGTCTGCTCAAAGCCGAGGAACTTCATGATACCGCTGTAAACGGAAGGATGGAAGCGAAGGCCGCCCTTATAGGGGCCGATAGCACCGTTAAACTGTACACGGTAGCCTGTGTTTACGTTTACCTTGCCGTTGTCGTCAACCCATGTTACACGGAATGTGATCATTCTTTCGGGCTCGACCATTCTTTCGAGCAGTGAGTACTTCTCATACTCGGGGTGATTATCAATAACGGGCTTGAGTGAAGTAAGGACCTCTGTTACGGTCTGAACAAACTCAGGCTCGTTTGCGTGTTTTTCAGCAACGTTTGCTATTACTCTGTCAACATAGTTCATGGTACATTTCTCCGTTAAATAAGATTTGCGAGTTTATATATAACGCAATGTAACAAATTATAATGCGGCTTGCATAAAAATGCAAGATTATTTTAAAGAAATTTCATTTTTGGTGAAAAAGAAAGGTTTTAATACATAAATTATGCAGGATGTGTGCAAAATGTGCAAGAAAAACTACATAAGCAAAATTTGTTTTGCAGGATTTCCTGCAAAAGCATAATGCTATTCATTACAAAAATTTAAGCTGTGATATTGAAATTGTTTTCAATATAGGGTTGACAAAGTATACGCAACTGTATATACTGTATATATACAGTTGGGCAGGTGACGGGAATGAAGATAATTATTAACTATAAAAATTCAGCTCCGATATATGAGCAGATATATTCTCAGCTTAAAAACCAGATCATAAGCGGTGCGGCAGGTGCGGATGAAGCTCTGCCGTCTATACGCAGCCTTGCAAAGGATCTTGGCATAAGCGTTATAACTACAAAGCGTGCTTACGAGGAGCTTGAGCGTGAGGGCTTTATTTATACGGTTGCAGGCAAGGGCAGCTTTGTCGCACAGAAGAATACCGCTTTGCTTCGTGAAGAAAACCTGCGTAAGATAGAGTCGCTTATGCAGCAGATAAACGAGCTTGCAGCTTCCTGTAACCTGAGCAGAGAAGAGGTTGTGGAAATGTATATGATAATAAGTGAGGAGGAATAAGAGTTGAATGCAATTGAAGTAAAAGAGCTTTGCAAAGTTTACAGAGCAAGTAAAGGCGGACGGGAGTTTGTGCTTCGAAATGTCAGCTTTGAGCTGCCCGAGGGCTGTGTAATGGGACTGATCGGTGAAAATGGTGCAGGCAAAAGCACACTTATAAAGCTGATGCTTGATATAATTGCGCGCGACGGTGGCAGTGTAACCTTGCTCGGCAAAACCACAGAAGCGGAAAAACTGCTTGCTAAAGATGAGATCGGCGTTGTTATGGATACACCTGCTTTTTCGGATTCCATGACAGCGGCACAGCTGAATTCCATTATGAAGCACGTGTATACGGGCTGGAACGAAGAAGTGTATTTCAGCTTGCTTGAACAGTTCGGTATTGAGAAGAAAAAACAGTTCAAGCGTTTGTCAACAGGTATGAAGATGAAGCTCAGCCTTGCGGTCGCACTGTCGCACAACGCAAAGCTGTTGATTCTCGATGAGCCTACAAACGGACTTGACCCCGTAATACGCAAGGAAATAGTTGAGCTGCTCAACGAGTTTTCAAGAGACGGCGGCAATTCCGTGTTGATATCGTCACATATTGTCAGTGACCTTGAGCGAATCTGTGACTACGTGGCGTTTATGAGAGGCGGTCAGCTTATGCTCTGTGAAGAAAAGGACAGGCTGCTTGAGCAATACTGTACTGTCTGCTGTACCGAAGAGGAGCTTGAAGCCCTGCCCGAAGAAGCGATAAAGAGCAAAAAAGTTACTCCGTATTCGGTTGAGGCTATCGTTGAACGTTGTGCTGTGCCCGAGGGTATGCAGGTGAACTCTATCGGAATTGAAGAGCTGTTTGTGATGTATATTAACGAAGAAAAGAAGGAGGCCTGACGGTATGAAGGGTACATTGATTAAAGAATTGTATGCTTTCAAGGCGAGCCGTATGCTTGCTCTTATAATTGTATATGCAGTTGTTATAGTTCTTAGTATTATCGTTCCTACTCCTTGGTTCTCGCTTGTTTTGTTTGTGCTCAGCTTTACAGCACCGCTGACCTACGCTTCAAATGATGAGCGGCACGGATGGAAAAACATAGTAAAAGCGTTGCCTGTAAGCACGGCAAAGCGTGTTGCGGCAAGGTACATTATCTGCTGTGCAGAGCTGTTGCTTGCTACGGTGGTTACGTCGGTACTTAATATAGTGCCGGGCGAGAAATTTTTGGCGAATGCTGTAAACGATACGGTAATACTGTTTTTTATCGGTGCGTTGGGAATGGCATCGGTACTGCTTGTAAGCAATATACCCCAGAGGGGCTTAAGAATACCGATGGGTATACTTGCTGTTATAACCTTTTCCGAATGGGTATTTTTACTGTTTATGGATACGGCATATTGGGTTGTCGGCTTCAAAGCAATATTGGCTTTTGAAAAGTGGATGATAGCTGTTGTGTTGCTTGCAGGTGTTGCAGTAATGTTTATATCGTATCTGCTTACGGTTCATTTCTCAACCCAGAAGCTTGAACGTAAGCCGAAAGTAAGAAAAAGCATAGCGGCAACAGCTGCGTGTTTTGGTGTTATCATTTGCTTATCTACCGTAGTGCTCGGAGTAAAGGGCAGGCTGATACCCGAGCCGATTATTGATTTTGATACATTTTTAAACTTTAACAGCTTCATAGATACGGATGATAAAACGGTTATTCATTTGCTTTATAATTACCGTAAAACCACTAATCGGCAAGAATTGAGTAATATTGAGATGAACGAAGCACTCAGAAAGCTTGTGGGTAAAGAGATATGCAAAGAAGACAGTGAAGAAACCAAATCCATACTCGAACAGGCAGGCCTTAAGGCCTGGGCTGATGAGGGGCTTTTGTCAGAACTCGGTAATCTGGCGTGCTCAAGCAAGTACGGAACTTTGTCCGGTTATTATATCTCGGGCGGCTTTTCTTTGTACAGCGACTGTCAGGCTAAGTATATAGCCGTAACGGACGATAGCGAAATGGATTTTGACAGGTCGGGCTTTGAAAGCGGTATCAGCGAGCTTGAGCTGTTAAACCTGCTCGAAGAGAAGGGGATGCCCGTAAAAGAGTTTAGTGAGGGTACTTATTATTACGGGGCAGAATACCGAGAATATATTGTTTATATCGTATATGAAAACGTAATAACAAAGGAATTGGAAATTGAATATGTAACATTCATAGTAGAAGACGGCAAGCTTTCTAATTATTCGATTTCTCCTTGGAATGGCGAAGAATACGATTATGATAATCATTACGAGTTACCCGGAACGACAGAGCATATAGATAAGACACGGGGATACATGATGAATTTTGCCTATGCGTTCTGTAATAAAGCAATTGCAGGAACAGATATGGAAATATGTCATCAAGCTCTTAACGAGATGGGTGCACAGCCGTTTGTATCAAATGTGTTTAACAGTTATATTTTAGGTGAAGAATACGAGTCGTACATTGAAATAAATTTCGACGAATTGTCGGCATATCCCGGTGAGGTTGGCTTTATAAAAGCCAGCGGTGAAACAGGAACGAAAAGATATGAAATTATGACCGAAAACGAGTTGGCTGTAATTTGTCAGAGTTTCCGTGTTGGTATGAGTGATGAAGAATTGGTTGAGCTACTCGCAAAAGAGGAGTTTTATCCGAATACAATAAATGAAAGCATAGATTACACATATAATCCTGAGAAGATATACAAATGCTATACGTTTTTGCTGGAGTTAGGGGAATATATACCAAACGGCGAATTAGAGAATATGTATGACGAAGACTGCGAAATCAGGGTTGAGCTTTATGACGGAGCGGTAACCAACACACTTGTTTATATGGACGGATTGATCGAGCCTCAAACCAATGAGCAGTATCTGAGGCTGTGCGAAAAGAAAGACTATCTCAAAGAAAATATAAGTACAGATATGTCGATCGCTCAGGTTGTGGATGTGTTTGAGGAGATGAGCAGAAATCCGCTTGAGTCTGTAGACCCGGAATGGGACGGAGTGCTTTTTGAAATATATAAAATGGATGGTGATTTCGTTTTTTCACTTACCCGTCAAATACCTAACGGATATGATGACGAGTTTTTCCAGCTTCGTATGGAGGTTCGCTATATTGATAAATATGCTTATAACGATTTTGTCGGTGAGCTTGAATGGGGCGACAGTGGCGACGCAAAGTTTTTTGAAGATATTAGAAAATCTGATGCTTATAAAGCTCTGAAAGATGTCCCGATATTCGCGGTTGATATCTATATCAGCGGAACGTAAATAAGTTTTATATGCGGCACGTCGCAGTTACTTTTGTCATGCGTTACAAAAGTAACCAAAAGAATTTTTTGAGTTACAAGCACTCCGCAACGGCTGACGGACGTTGCTCCGCTCGTTTAATCGGAACGCAAAAGTGCATTCCGATTACCGTTACGGCTATTAAAGCAAAGCAGACTTGAAAGCTTAATTTACGCCGACGGACACTCGCTCAGCTGTATGGGAGAGGTTTGTATGCCGTCAGCCTGCTCCGTTCAAAGTCACAGCATAGTTTAATACTACAAAAAATGTAAAATCTACGTTGTAGGGGCGACCCTGTGTGGTCGCCCGATTTTCATATCAATAAAAATGTTATCCAGAACGCAGTGAAGGATCTTAAAATTCCTCAAGAGGGAGGCGGATTAAGATTCTTCGCTGTCTCTCAGAATGACATTGAATTAAATTTGTGAAATAGTACAGTTTCATAAAGTATTATATAAAAACAACAAAAGCTCACCGACTGAGGTGGGCTTTTGCTTGTAGATTGCCGAAATTAAAATTATTAATTGAAATGGATACCTCTTTGTGATAGAATTACAGCGTATTTTTGTTATATTCTCTTATTTAAAGAAAGGTACGGTGCTTTCTTATGCTGAAGGATGTCCCCGAAATATTCGGCAGCCTTGTGTTCAATGACGATGTTATGAGTGCACGTCTGCCAAGGGATATTTACAAATCGCTTCACAAAACTATAGAAGAGGGTAAAAGTCTTGATATTACGGTTGCAAATGCTGTTGCCGCCGCTATGAAGGATTGGGCACTCGAAAAAGGTGCGACCCATTATACCCACTGGTTTCAGCCGCTTACGGGTATTACTGCCGAGAAGCATGACAGCTTCCTTGAGCCTCAGGGCGACGGCAAGGTTATAATGGAGTTTTCGGGTAAAGCTCTTATCAAGGGCGAACCCGACGCATCTTCATTCCCTTCGGGCGGTCTGCGTGAGACCTTTGAGGCTCGCGGTTATACTGCATGGGACCCGACATCATACGCATTTATCAAGGATGATTCCCTCTGCATTCCGACTATTTTCTGCTCCTTTGGCGGTGAGGTGCTCGACAAAAAGACTCCTCTGCTCCGTTCAATGGAGGTTATAGATGCAAAGGCAACACGCCTGCTCAGGCTTATGGGTGACGATCAGGTCACACGTGTAAACTCAACCGTAGGTCCCGAACAGGAATACTTCCTTGTAGATAAGAATCTTTACAAAAAACGCCGCGACCTTGTTGTAACCGGTCGTACACTCTTCGGTGCAAAGCCGCCTAAGGGTCAGGAGCTTGACGACCACTATTTCGGCGTAATCAAGCCCAGAGTAAAGGCTTTTATGCAGGAACTCAACGAAGAGCTCTGGAAGCTAGGTGTATATGCAAAGACTGAGCATAACGAGGCGGCACCTGCTCAGCACGAGCTTGCACCCGTTTTCACTACCACAAATATTGCGGCTGACCACAATCAGCTGACAATGGAGATAATGAAAAAGGTTGCTGACCGCCACGGTCTTGCCTGCCTGCTTCACGAGAAGCCCTTTGCAGGTGTTAACGGCAGCGGTAAGCACAACAACTGGTCGCTTTCCACTAACTACGGCAAAAACCTTTTCAGCCCCGGCAAAAAGCCGCAGGACAACAAAACTTTCCTTGTCTGCCTTTGTGCAGTGCTTGAGGCTGTTGACCGCAGTCAGGATCTGTTGCGTATAGCTTCCGCTTCCGCGGGTAATGACCACCGTCTCGGTGCGGCAGAAGCTCCGCCCGCAATTATGTCAACCTTCCTCGGCGATGAATTGACTGAAATTCTCGACGCTATTGAGCGTGGCGAGCACGGCGAAAACAAAAAGGCAGAGAAGGTCGTTACAGGTGTTGAGGTGCTGCCCGATTTCAAGAAGGATACGACCGACCGCAACCGTACTTCACCTATCGCGTTTACAGGCAATAAGTTTGAATTCCGTATGCTCGGCTCATCCTTCTCTATTGCTGATATAAATACGGTTATTAACACTGCTGTTGCAGATTCATTTGACCGACTTGCCGACAGACTTGAGGCGGCTGACAATATCAATGCCGAGCTTGATAAGTGGATGTCAGAGACGGTAACTAACCATAAGCGTATTATTTTCAACGGTAACAACTATACTCAGGACTGGATTGACGAGGCTCACCGCAGAGGTCTGTTTGAGCTGAAGACTACCGCTGATGCAGTGCCGCTTTTTGTCAGCGAAAAGAATGTAGAGCTGTTTACAAAGCACAAGATCTTCACAAAGAGCGAAATCGCTTCACGCTGTGAGATTATGCTCGACAGCTACAGCAAGGTGCTTCATATCGAAGGCCTTACAATGCTCGAAATGGCACGTAAGGAGATACTTCCCGCTGTTATCACATATACAAATGAGGTTGCCGAGAGCGTTAAGCTCAAGCAGGATATCGGCATTTGCTCCGAAACTGATGCTACACTCAGACTTTGCAAGAAGCTTACAAAGCTCACGGACGAGCTCTATACAAAGACCAAAGAGCTTGACAGTGCGGTCAAGGGGCTCGAGCGTATCAACAACAGCCTTGAGGCTTCAGCGTACTGCCGTGATAAGCTTGTGCCTGCAATGGATTCACTCCGTGCGGTTGCAGACGAGCTTGAGACAATGGTTGCAGAAAAGTACTGGCCGTATCCGTCATACAGTGAACTTCTCTTTAATGTATAAAAGCAAATTGTTGACAAAAATAAATCTCTGCTATATTATAAAGTTAATCTAATAGGAGAGGTGTTATCAATGGCAAAAACAGTTC
The DNA here is from genome assembly GCA_045544155.1 of Acutalibacteraceae bacterium. Taxonomy (GTDB): domain Bacteria; phylum Bacillota; class Clostridia; order Oscillospirales; family Acutalibacteraceae; genus UBA8612. Next base: position 36,033 of record JAZPYN010000030.1, on the reverse strand, counting down.
AGGATATTCTTGCAATTATCAAAGAAAATGATATCAAGATGGTTGACTTCAAGATGGTTGACATCAACGGTCAGTACCGTCACGTTACTATTCCTGCAGAGAATTTCTCTGAGGACACAATGAAGAGCGGTATCGGTTTCGATGCTTCCAACTACGGCTATGCTGTTGTTGAGAAGAGCGATATGGTTTTCATTCCCGACCCCGATACAGCAGTTATCGATCCTTTCTGCTCAATTCCGACTCTTTCAATGACCGGTAACGCAATGATTATCGATTCTCCCGAAAACCGTCCTCTCGCTCAGTATCCCCGTAACATCATCAAGGCTGCTGTTGAGTATATGAAGAACAGCGGTGTTGCTGACGAGATGAAGATTCTGCCCGAGTTTGAGTTCTATCTGTTTGACAATGTCACTTGGAACATTGAGGGCAGAGAGATTGCTGTTGAAGTTGACGCACAGCAGTCATACTGGAATTCAGGTGTTGAAGGTCTCGGTGTTGTTGTTCCCAAGCAGAAGAACTACCACATTGCAAAGCCGTTTGATATTTCTTACGAGTGCCGCAGTGAGATGTGTATGCTTATGAAGGATGCAGGTATTGAAATCAACTACCACCATCCCGAGGTTGCTGCATCAGGTCAGTTTGAAATTGAGCCTCAGCTCGGCGAAGTAGTGCATATGGCTGACGCTACAATGATGATCAAGTACATCATTCACAACACAGCTCTCAAGTACGGCAAGAGTGCAACATTTATGCCCAAGCCCATCTACGGCGAAGCAGGCAGCGGTATGCACGTACATATGATCCTTTTCAAGGACGGTCAGCCCGTATTCTCCGATGATAACGGCTATTCACATCTTAGTGAAACAGCTCACTACTTTATCGGCGGTCTTCTCAAGCACATAGGTTCACTCTGCGCTATCACAAACCCCAGCACAAACTCCTTTAAGCGCCTTGTACCCGGCTTTGAGGCTCCTGTAACAGTAGGTTACGCAACATCAAACAGAAGTGCTGTTATCCGTATCCCTGCTTATGCAAAGAGCCCGGACAAGCGCCGTTTCGAGCTTCGTAACCCCGATGCTACCTGTAACCCCTACTTCTGCTATGCTGCTATACTTATGGCAGGTCTTGACGGTATCAAGAACAAGATTGATCCTCACGCAAACGGTTGGGGTCCCTACGATATGAATCTCTACAACCTTCCCGAAGAGGAGAAGGCAAAGCTTCAGGGTCTGCCCGTATCTCTCGATGAGGCTCTTGATTGCCTCGAGAAGGATTACGATTACCTTACAGAGGGCGGCGTATTCCCCGAAGAGCTTATCAAAAACTTCATCAAGACAAAGCGTGCAGAGGTCAGCCAGCTTGCTGCTATTCCTCACCCCGCAGAGTTTGATAAGTACTATAATCTTTAATAAACCTAAACAAAAGACAAGCCCTCGGCCTGATAAGGTCGGGGGCTTGATTCATCCTATAAGCTTGATAATTATTGCAATAATCGCTATTGCAGCAGGAATTGCGAGTGCTTTGAGTGCCCTTGACACTGCATCATATACATTTGTCGGCATTATCTGATAAAAGGCATACCAAAGTTTTTCTTTTACCTTTTTACCAACTATGTCACGGTAACGCAGGTCGTATGTTTCAAATGTGCCGTCGGTGTTTAAATTTATCATACGTACGCCGCGGTCAAGCCCGGGGCCGTAGATATGGAAGCCTGCACCCTGGGTGTAGCCTAAATCAATTCCTCGCACCTTGCCGTTGAATGAGTTTATGTGGTCGTGTCCGAAGTACATTCCGACAACGTCGCCCTTTTCAGCCATTGCGTCAAATTCGCCGCTGTTTTCCATCGGGTCGGCAGGTGACTCTTTCATAAATCCTGTCGGGTTTACCCTGTCTTTTTTTAGTGTGTACCACTTGCCCTTATGGTTGCGGAAGCCCTGTACGGCACCCTTGGTGCCTTTTTTTACTTCGTCCATAAGCTCAAATATTTCGGGCACGGGTATGTGCTGAATTACGATTGACGGTATAACTTTTCCGTATTTCTTTTCGTATTCGTCACGTGTGCTTTTATACCATTCAATCTGATTCGGATGCACATTGTCATAGCCGGTTTTGAGGCTTGTGTTGCTGTCAATACAGTAGAGAAGGAACTTTATTTCATCCCCATCGGCAATCTCAATAACGTAGTTTGCGCAGCCGTCAATCCCCTCAGTATTTTCGCCGACAAAGCAGGGAAGAGTGCGGTAGATTTCAAACTGTTCTTCGTTTGATAAGCCTACCTGTCTGTCGTGGTTTCCGAAGCATATTGTGAAAGGAATATCTCTCGAATATGCGGGCTCGGTAAGCTTTGAGAGTACAGCTTTTACCGTATCTCTGTTGCCTTTGAATGATGCGTAATTCCATATCTGGTCGCCCGAGTATACAACAAGGTCGGGCTTTTCTTTTTCGATTGCGGTATTGATGAGAGCCAGCGTATCGGGGCTGACATTTTTTCCCTCCTGCGTGTCCGCAACCTGCAGTATTTTAAACTGCGAATTTTTGAATTTCAGCTGCATAGTTTATTCCGCTTTCGCTCTTTTTTCTGTAATATGATCGTGCACTTTGGTGCGAAGGTCGCCGTGAAGCTTGAATTTTGTTGCAAAGATTACAAGTGAAATTACCATAAGCACGGGCGGTATCGCAAAGCATATGATACCGATTGCAGACTTTGTCTGTGAGTTGAGAGCGTGCTCCTTTATCTGTGCGTTATAATTCATAATGCCCAGACCGCCGAATAGGAATACAGTCTGCATTGTGTATGCCATCTTTTGTAAAAAGCCCTTCATTGAGAAGGTGATGCTTTCATTTCTTGTGCCGTTTTTGTATTCGCCGTAGTCAACAATATCCGCAAGGAATATCGTCTGGTTGACAAACATTGAGCCGATACCTATGCTTGCAAGCGTATAGCTCAGGTCAAGTGCGATATTTATTCTGAGCACAGGGCCAAAGATGAACATAAGGATATAGCCGACAATGGCAGTGCTGAGCGAAATCATATAGATAATGCGGTTGGAGAATTTTTTGCTGAGTATCGGAATTACGAGCAGGCCGAGTGCCGAGCCGACTGCGCCTATCGTAGAAAAAAGACTTTGTGCCTTGGGATCGCCGAGCACGTCGCTGAAGAAGTAAACTGCAGTGCCGCTTGTGAGATACCAGCCTGCATTTGAAATCATAGCAAAAATCATAAATACAACGAGCTGATCGTTTGTTTTGATAACCTTGAATACCTTTTTGAAGCTGAATTTATCGCTATTGTATACAACATTTCTCTCTTTAGTAGAGAAAAATGAGATAAGTGCAAAGCCTATGAGGAATACACCGCATATCATTGCCCAACGGGAGAAGCCGGTTGCACTGTAGCCGTCTTCGGTGACCTTCTCTGTCATGCCGTTTGAAAGTATAGGAAGAATGATGGGAGTGAGGATGGAGATAAGACCCTGACCTATACCGCTGAAAGTACGTGCAACTGTTGCAACAAGGTTTCTGTCCTTGGGGTCGTTAGTGAAACTTGGCACCATTGACCAGTAGGGGATATCGACCATAGTGTTTGTCATACCCCAGAGGATGTACATAACGGCTATGTAGATATACAGCTTCATACCGCTCATACCGAATGATGTAAAGAGCAGTGAAAGCACAATCGCATTGGATGCTGCACCGATAAGGAGCCACGGTCTGTATTTGCCGATCTTGGTCTTTGTGCTGTCAACTATTGAACCCATCATCGGGTCGTTGATACCGTCCCATATTCTTGCAAGCGGTGTAAGAATAAGCAGAAATGCTTCGGGCAAAAGAAGCACGCTCGAAAGGTAGTAGGAAAGGTAAGAGTAGAAAAGGCCGTATGAAAGGTCGAGACCCACGGCACCCACACCGTAGCCGAGCTTTTCACGCCAGGTGGTTTTATATTCGCTCATTATCTGTATCTCCTTTGAGATTAATTTTTCTACATTATATCACAAATGTACGGTTGATAACAACTCTTATTTATTATTATAAAAAACTATAGATATTAACTGATTATTATGCTATAATATAAAATTAGTTAAATCAAAAGGGCAAAAGAGGTGAAACGGTAATGAATGAAGATGAAAAAGTTTATCTTATCTTGCCGGGTTGTGACGATACAAACCGTGGCGACCAGGCTTTGATTTGGGAGACGGTCACTCTTGCAAAGCAAGCAGGCTTTGACGGCAGATACTTTATGCTTGCAGATCCCGATAAAAGCAAGCAGTCAGAGACAGAAAAAATTGAAAGCATTAATCTTGTTTTGCCGCATCCTTCAACCCGTTTCAAAAAGAATAATAATATAAGTTACGGTGTGCGGTTGAAGCTCAAGTGGGCTTTTGTCTCACTTATCGACTGTGTAAGGGCTGTATCTGTGCTTTGTCCGCTTTTTCGTAAGCTTGCAATTAAACTCGGCTCGTCTCAGCTTAAAAAAAGTCTCAGTGCTTTTGAGCGTGCCGATGCCGCGTTTGTAAAGGGCGGCGGATTTCTGCATGCCTATGGCGGTATAGTTTCGACATATACCGTTTTTTATCAGCTTTATCATATTCAGCTCGCACTTTCTATGGGTAAGGATGTTTATGTTATGCCCAACTCATACGGTCCGTTTATGGGGCCCGGCAGTGCGTGGCTTGTAAAAAAAGTGCTCGGTAAATGTAAAGTTATAACCGCACGCGAGAGCATTTCAAAAGAGAGTCTTGAGCAGGCAACGGGTGTGACGGCACAGCTTTTTCCCGACCTCGCATTTTACCTTGAGCCGTGTGCCGAGCTTTCATCCGAGCAACTTGATAAGTTATCACAGATTCCTTTCGGTGAAAAGAAGTGCGTTGCGCTTACTATGCGCCCTTACAGATTTCCTCGATCAGCCGACCCTGCTGCAGAGTATGATAAATACAAAAATACGCTTTGTGAGTTCGTGCGTTATCTCAGTCGAGAGGGTTATCATCCCGTGCTTATCGAGCATACGTATGCCGACAATGAGCACGAGCAGGATATGAGTTGTATCAACGATGTTGCAACACTCCTCGGTGACAGCTGCGAGTATACGGTTTACAGTGACCTGTCGCTTACCTGCCGTCAGCTCAAGTACGTATATTCCAAGTTTGATTATATAGTCGGTACACGTTTTCATTCTGTAATTTTCTCTCTTGCTTCGGGTGTGCCTGCAGTTGCGATAACATACGGCGGCAACAAGGGCCAGGGAATAATGAAGGATATCGGCATTGATAATCTTGCAATCTCTATTGAAGATATGACTTTGTCTGCCCTTAAAGAACGTTTTGAATATCTTGTGCAGAACAAGGCGGATATTTGCAGTATAATAGAAAATTATATTACAAAAGCACAAGAGGGCCGCAGCGTACTTATCAATATGTTGAAGGGTGATATCAAATGAAAACCTTGACAGTGTTTACACTTACATATAACCGTGCATACTGCCTTAACAAGTGCTATGAGAGTCTGCTCAGGCAGACAAGTGACGATTTTGAGTGGCTTGTTGTAGATGACGGCTCAACGGATGATACACGTGAGCTTGTTGCGAAATGGCAGAGTGAATGCACCGATTTTAAAATCAACTATTTCTATAAGCCCAACGGCGGAATGCACAGCGGATATAACGCGGCATATGACAATATCGACACAGAGCTTGCTATGTCGATCGATTCGGATGATTTTCTGCCTGATGATGCGGTTGAGCTTGTAGTTGATTTCTGGAAGAAAAACGGCAGCCCCGATGTTGCGGGTATAGTCGGTTTGGATGTTGATCCTTCCGGTAAGGTTATCGGTACAGAGCTTCCCGATGTCGAGAGAATAAAGGTTTACGATTTCTATAACAGATATCACGGCACAGGTGACAAGAAGATGGCATACCGCACAGAGCTTATGCGCCCGATAAAGGCTCCCGAGTTTGAGGGAGAAAGGCTTTTCCCTACCTGCTACCGATATTTCCTTCTCGACCTTGAGTATGATATGCTTGTACTCAATAAGCCGCTTTGTATCGTTGAGTATGCGGAGGATGGCTTTACACGCAATATCATCAAGCAGTATAAAAAGAATCTTAACAGCTTTATCTATTATCGCAAGTTTATAATGACTTACCCGAATGCAACGCTAAAGCATAAGTTTACCTTCTGTATTCATTATGTAGCAGAGTGTTTCCTGAAAAAAGAAAAGAAGTGGTTTAAAAATTCGCCGAAAAAGCTTCTGACCTTCTGTGCAATTCCTTTCGGTACACTTCTTTATTTTTATATACTTAAAAAAGGCTGATTGGAGAAACGGTTATGATTCCGAAAAAAATACATTACTGTTGGTTTGGCAAGGGGGCAAAGCCCAAGCTTGCCGAAAAATGTATAGAAAGCTGGAAAAAATATTGCCCCGATTACGAGATAATCGAGTGGAATGAGGATAATTTTGACCTTGATACAAACTGCTACACACGTTACTGCCACGATAATAAGAAGTGGGCGTATCTTAGCGATTTCGTGCGACTTTATGTTGTTGCGGAGCACGGAGGTATATATTTTGATACCGACGTTGAACTGCTCAAAAAGCCTGACGAGCTTTTAACTTACGAAGCATATTACGGCTTTGAAACCCGTACGGAAGGTACACAGGAGAAGGAAAGTATTGTAATCAATACAGGGCTCGGTTTCGGTGCGGTCGCACATCATCCCACAGTTGAGGCTATGAAGCAGGAGTACGAAAAGCTTACACCTGACGAAAACGGAATATATAAAACCGTCAATTGTCCCGCACTCAACACTGCGGCACTTGTGCCTCTTGGCCTTATAAAGGACGGCTCTCGTCAGAATGTGGCGGGTGCGGAAATTCTGCCGGTGGATTTTCTTAATCCTTACGACGACCTTACGGGAAGAATGTTTAAAACAGAAAATACAGTGTCCGTACATTGGTTTTCAAAGTCTGCGGTAAGTAAAGGTAAGCGCTTGAGAAGTAAATTCACAAGACCGCTTCACAGGATTTTCGGCACAGGCTTTTTTTCGGGGCTTAAAAAATAATCTTTTGTATTGACTTAGTTATTTTTCGCTGTTATCATTAAAGTGGCTTTTGAAAGAAGGCTGCTTTAATTTTTTTATGGAGGTTATACATATGAACTCAGTCAAAAAGTATGTTGCAGAGTTTATCGGTACATTTGTGCTGGTGCTCTTCGCTTGCGGTACGGCAGCGGTAAGCGGTTGTGCAACAGACAACAAGAACATTGCTTACTTTATTACAGCACTTGCTTTCGGTCTCGTAATCGTTGCTATGGCTTACTCAATCGGTAACGTTTCAGGCTGCCACATCAATCCTGCCGTTTCAATTGCAATGCTTGTCAGCGGTAAGCTCGGAATAAAGGATTTTATAGGCTATATCGTTGCTCAGTTTGCAGGTGCTATTGCAGGTGCAGCTGCTCTTATGGGCATCATCGGTAAGGATTACGGCCTCGGTGCAAACGGTCTGTTTGAAGGCAGCGTAGGTAAGTCCTTCCTTGTTGAGGTTATTCTCACCTTCGTTTTTGTAATCGCAATTCTCGGTGTCACTTCAAAGGTGGAGAACGGTGCTGTTGCAGGCATCGTTATCGGTCTCACACTTACACTTGTTCACATCTTCGGTATCCACTTTACAGGTACATCCGTTAACCCTGCGCGCAGCTTCGGTCCCGCTCTCTTTGTTGGCGGCGATGCTCTCTCCTGCGTATGGGTGTTTATCGCAGCTCCGCTTGTAGGCGGCGTGCTTGCAGCACTTGTTTATAAGTTCCTCGATTCCAAGAAGGCTGTATAGTGTTTTGCAGACAGCCAAAGAGCAACTTTGGCTGTCTGAGACTGTCGATAAAGTCACCGAGAACACGCACAAAGAAAAATGTAGGGAACGGTCTTTGACCGTTCCGCAAATAAACCGATAAAACATCAGGAGAATTTCAAGTAAATTCTCCTGATGTTTATATTTATTATATTAGATTTTGTGCGTTTGCCGTGCTTTTGCCTTCTCGCGGTACCTTTTGTACAGCTTCGGGGCAAAGTACACAGCATCTCGTCACCTTTCTCGAAATCTCACAGCCTGTCGAAAAATACTTTTTTAGGCTGTCTGTTTTTTGTTATATTAAATATATTGTTTATCCAATTAATAAGGCAATCTCTTGCTTAGTCCTTTTTTTAGTACCGAAAATGCGATAAATTTCGAACATTTGTGTTGACATACTTGAAAAATGTGCTATAATCATAGTTGTAAAGAACAAACGTTCATGAATGTTCGACAGAAACTGTGTCAGTAAAGAAAGGAAGTACAAATATGTTTTGGTTACAGACTGCTTTTTTAACACTTGCTCTTGCACTCATACTCGTCGGTATATGGCACGAGGAAAAGCTTATCGCTTTTGAAGAAAGACTATGGGATTTTCTTGCAGACAGAATAGGCTATATCGCCGCACGCGTTTATGTAACATTCAGAAAAAAGAAGAATGCAAAGCTCCGTGCTCAGCGTAATTTGCGAGCTAACGAAATTGCAAAGGCAAGACGCAGCAAGCTTCACATAGTTACCGATAATACATCGTCAAAAAGCTCAACAAACAGCAAGTATATTGCATAATACGATAAATTACTATTTTTCCCCACCCATTTTTGATGCAGGCGGTACAGCTTCGTGCTGTGCCGCCTGTTCCCCTTTTACTTGACATAACCGCCACATTAGTATATTATTTAATTAATAATGGGCTAGAATTATCATAATGACCAAGTGAGGGATAAAAACAATGACTTTCTCATATAAAACAAAGGGTACCTGCTCACAGTTTATCAATATCGCTGTTGAAGGCAAGGTTATAGAAGATGTCAGCTTTATGGGCGGATGTGCAGGCAACCTTAAGGGTATAGCTGCTCTTGTTAGGGGCATGAATATTGACGATGCGATAGCAAAGCTTTCGGGCATTACCTGCGGCTTTAAGCCGACTTCCTGCCCTGACCAGCTTGCAAGAGCACTCAAGGAATACAAAGAGCAGAATAATCTTTGATTTAAGGAGCGGATAATATGAGCATGAAGCTGATAATCGCAATTGTTCACAGTGACGATGCACAGGCTGTGCTGACCGAAATATCACGCTCAGGTTACAGTGCAACGAAGCTTTCTACCTCGGGCGGTTTTATGCGTGCAGGTAATACTACACTGATTATTGGTGTTGAAGAGGAGCAGGTTGACGACGTAATTGCACTTATAGGCAAAAAGGCTCACAGCCACAAGCAGGTTGTTACCTCTGCCGCAAAGGGTGAGGGCTCGGTTGCTTCAATGCCGCTTGAGGTCAAGGTCGGCGGTGCAACCGTTTTTGTGGTTGACGTAGATAAATTTGTAAAACTGTAAGGGACTGACAATGAATTTTCAAGGTCTTGAAATAAATAAAGAGTTGCAAGGTCTACTCAGCACTGCAGCAGATGCTGACAGATTGCCTCACGCAATAATTCTTGAAGGCGGAAACGAAAAGGACAGGCTTGCTCTGGCACGTCTCATCAGCCGTACTCACGTATGCTCGGGTGCCGGCGAAAAGCCGTGCGGTGTATGCCCCGACTGTGTTAAGGCAGGCAAGGGCTTTCATCCCGATATATCAGAGTCGCTTGCATCACAGGACGACACGGCACCGCTTAAGGTTGATGCCGTGCGTGCAATACGCAGTAATGCGTTTGTTTTTCCGAATGAAGCAAAAAGACGTGTGTTTCTGCTTCACAATATGCAGTTTGCAAACGAGCAGGCACAGAACGCACTGCTGAAAATACTTGAGGAGCCGCCGGAGTATGTCCGCTTTGTTCTCACTCTTCCGAATGCTTCGGTACTGCTTGAAACAATAATCTCCCGTGCGGCTGTCTACAGCCTCGGTCAGCAGCTGAGCGATTCGCTGAACAAGAAGCATGAGGATGCCTGCGAAAAGGCAAGGCTCGTAGCTGCAGCGCTCATTTCTCCCAATGAGTTTGATCTGATGAGTGAAACGGGCATATTCGAGCGTGACCAGGAGCTGCTTGTGCTCACTCTTGCTCAGCTCAGGCTTGTTTTCAGGGATGCCGTTGCACGTAAGCAGAGCCCGTCTGCGGTTTTTCTTTCGGGTGCAGTCAACGAAGCTACGGCACTTTCACGCACCTGTACAGTGCAGCAGCTGATACGGCTGCTCGACACAGTGGCAGAGCTTGAGAAAAATGCCGCACAGAACGCAAATAAGACCCTTCTCGTAACACGCTTTTGCAGTATGCTGAGACGGGCTGTAGATAAATAATATATAAAGAAGGTAAAACAATGGCTATAGTAGTTGGTGTCCGTTTCAAAGAGGCGGGCAAGGTATATAATTTTGACCCTATCGGTCTTGATTTTGAGGTCGGCGAAAAGGTAGTTGTCGAAACGGCAAGAGGCATCGAGTGCGGCGAGGTTGCGGCTGAGCCGACTGACGTGCCCGAAAGCGAAATCGTAAAGCCCCTTAAAAAAATAATCCGCAAAGCTACAAAAGAAGATATAGCTAAGCTTGAAGAAAACAGAAAGAAAGAGGCTGAAGCACTTGTAATCTGCGAGAAGAAGATTGAGAAGCACGGTCTCGGTATGAAGCTTGTTGACGTTGAATATACACTCGACGGCAGTAAGATTCTGTTTTATTTCACAGCTGACGGCAGAGTTGATTTCCGTGAGCTTGTAAAGGATCTTGCAGGTGTTTTCCATACAAGAATCGAGCTCAGACAAATCGGTGTGCGTGACGAAGCGAAAATGCTCGGCGGTCTGGGTATCTGCGGCAGACCTTTCTGCTGCAGCACCTATATCGACGACCTTCAGTCGGTTTCTATCTCTATTAAAATGGCTAAGGAGCAGGGCCTTTCGCTCAATCCGACAAAAATCAGCGGCACCTGCGGCAGACTTATGTGCTGTCTCAAATACGAGCAGGAGTCTTATGAGCATCTGCTCCGTGTAACTCCCAAGGTAGGTGCACTTGTAAATACAAGAGAGGGCAAGGGCGTTGTAAGCGATGTCAACCTTCTTACGGGTATGCTTAAGGTTACTCTTGACCGCAACCCCAATGCTGCACCCATAAGCGTGCACAGACACGATGTGAATGTAATTAAAGACAGCAAAATAAAAGTTGAAAAAGCTGAATTGGAAGCATTAAAAGGCATAGAATAAGCTTATGAAAGAATTTTACGAAAACTCTCAGCAGCCCGAAAAAGCGGTGCTTGTGTGCGTTGATTTCGAGCAGTACGACCCCGACAGTTCACTTGATGAGCTTGAGGAGCTTGCAAAAACTGCAGGCGCTGAGGTCGTTGCGCGAATGATACAAAAGCGTGACAAGCCCGACAACGCAACCTATATCGGCTCGGGTAAGCTTGAAGAACTGAAGATGTTCTGCGAGGATAACGAAGTGGATCTGCTGATTTTTGATGCAGAGCTTACTCCGTCGCAGACCCGCAATATTGAAGATGAAACAGGTGTGCGTGTTGTTGACCGTACAACCCTTATTCTCGATATTTTTGCAGGCCGTGCAGTGTCGGGTGAGGGTAAGCTGCAGGTTGAGCTTGCACAGCTCAAGTATTCTCTTCCGCGTCTTACGGGTAAGGGTGTACAGCTCTCTCGTCTGGGCGGCGGTATCGGTACAAGAGGCCCCGGTGAAACAAAGCTCGAGAGTGACAGACGTCATATCCGCCGCAGGATTTCTGCACTTGAGGAGCAGCTTGAAGGTCTTGAGAAAAGGCGAGGTAATCTACGCTCAAGGCGTGCCAAAGACGGCGTGCAGACCGTTGCCATCGTTGGCTATACAAACGCTGGCAAGTCAACTCTTATGAATACGCTTACCGAGGCAGGTGTGCTTGCAGAGGATAAGCTTTTTGCAACGCTTGACCCTACGTCAAGAGGTCTTGACCTGCCCGACGGCAGACGTGTAATGCTGATTGATACCGTCGGTCTTATCCGCAGGCTTCCTCACCACCTTGTTGAAGCGTTCAAATCTACGCTTGAAGAGGCAGCGAGTGCAACTGTAATTCTCAACGTGTGCGATGCATCGTCTGACGAATGTGCCGAGCACCTTCGTGTTACGGCAGACCTGCTCACAGAGCTCGGCTGTATGAACAAGCCGATAATTTCTGTTATGAATAAATGTGACCTTATTGACTCTACAGGCGACCTGCCCACAGTCGGCAAGAGTGTTATGATAAGTGCAAAAAACGGCACCGGGCTTGATAAGCTTCTGAGTGAAATTGCCGCCGCACTTCCGCCAACACGCAGGCAGGCTAAGCTCATACTGCCTTACTCAAAATCTGCTATGGCGGCGCGTTTCCGCACAGAAGGCAAGGTGCTCTGTGAAGATTACCGTGCTGAGGGTATTTACCTTGAGGTAATTGCAGAGATGTATCTTCTCGATGAGAATAAGGAATATATTGTCGAATAATAATGCGTTTGCCAAAATGCAAATCACGCAAAATGAAATTTTGCAAATCATGCCGTAAGGCAAATCATAAAAGTAAACATAAAATGATTTGCTTCGCATGATTTGGCGTAAAGCCATGATTTGTTGCTTAGCGCAACATGATTTGAATTGATAAATCAATTCATTGTTAAATAAACAGGCAAAAAATTTGTCAGATTATTTTTCTTGACAATGCAAAAAAATATGTTAAAATGATTCTTCCAAGGACATAGAGAAAGGAAGTGATAGTGCCTTGGAAACACAAAACGGCAGAACGGTTGCTCAGAACAAAAAGGCATATCACGATTACTTTGTCCTTGAAGAGTACGAGGCAGGTATCGAGCTTTTCGGTACAGAGGTCAAATCAATCCGTCAGGGAAGAGTCAACCTCAAGGATTCGTGGTGCTCAATCAAAGACGGTGAAATTTTCGCAAACGGCATGCATATCAGCCCGTACGAGCAGGGCAACATTTTTAACCGTGACCCGCTCAGGGTAAAAAAGCTGCTTATGCATAAGCGTGAGATCAATCACCTTTACGGTACAGTCAAGCAAGACGGTCTTTCGTTAATACCTCTTTCGATTTATTTCGTCAAGGGCAGAGCAAAGCTCAAAATCGGCCTTTGCAAGGGTAAAAAGCTCTACGACAAGCGAGCAGTCGCCGCAAAGAAGGATGCGCAACGTGATATTGAGCGTAATTTATCGCTACGAAATCAATAAACAACCAACGGTTGAGTGGTTGAGGCAGTGAATTTAACTGTTGGTTTAGTAAAATCAACCTTTGTTCGCTTCATTTTCGAAGCATTCTCCGTTAGAATGAAGGCAACAAAAGCCGAAAGGAGAAATTAAAATGACACTGTTTAATATGGGCAAAAAAGGGAAAGAGGATGAGCTCAATCAACCGATTAAAGAAGAAAAGACTTCTACTCTCGGTTCAAGAATCGCTGAGCTAAGAAAGCAAAAGGGCTACACACAGGAGGAGTTTTCACAGCTCCTTGGCGTAACGGCACAGGCTGTTTCGAAATGGGAAAATGATAATTCCTGTCCTGATATAATGCTCCTGCCAAAAATTGCACAACTTCTCGACACAAGTACAGATGAGCTGTTGGGCGGTGCAACACCTGAAAAAAAAGACAAACCGGAGCCACCTGCAAAAGAAAATAAAGAGCCGGCAGATCTGAGCAAGCTTAATCTTAAAATCAGAATTACGGCCGAAGGCAAAAAGCCTGTCAATGTTTCTTTTCCGTTGACAATGGTGAAGAGATTCACAAAGCTTGGCTTAGGGATTTCGGGTATAGTCAATCTCGAATCACCTTCTCTCGATAATAATCAGATTGACAATATTTTCAGTCTTATTGATGACGGTGCAACGGGTGAAATAATGAATTTTGTTGACGAAGGCGGACAGCATATAGTAATTGAAATAAGTTAATAACATATCTTGCGTTGAGTGCAGGTAATAGCTATATTATTATCTGTTTACTCACACGCAAGTGTGATACATGGGGATGAAAGGATTTCGACGGGGATTCAGAGTCATGATAAGCGAGTAGCGGTGCAGACCCGCTATAAAAGCTGCAGTTTATTAAAAATAAACGACAACAATACAGTTCTTAAAGCTGCTTAACTTTTAGCAGCCGTCGTTACCGGGAGTACCGCGGCCCGGATAACGGCGTCGATTAGCGGTGAACGTGCGCATCAGATTAGCCTTGTATGGTGCCATGAATTAAAGGCTACCGTAGGGTGAAGCCTGCCGTCCGGCGTCACTTGAGGGGAATCCTAAAAGAACGGATACACTCGTAGAAAGTTGTGGTAATGGGTTTTCGGACGCGGTTTCGACTACCGCCATCTCCACCAAAAGCAAATAATCCGAAACTGTTGCCGATCGGCGACGGTTTCGGATTATTGTTATATTTGCTTATTCAATTATTTTAACTCTTTCTTTTTGGCAGAACGTTGAAATTAATGAGTTTCTCATGGCTTTACGTTTTTCACAAATCTTGAAAAAGATTTATTTAGTTAAAAAAGCACTTGCTTTTGCAAGTGCTTTTTCTGGAGCTGCTAGGCAGACTCGAACTGCCGACCTCATCCTTACCAAGGATGTGCTCTACCACCTGAGCCATAGCAGCAAAAATATGGCGACCCGGAACGGGCTCGAACCGTCGACCTCTAGCGTGACAGGCTAGCGTTCTAACCAACTGAACTACCGGGCCGCATTTAAGCGGCGTTGCGAGAACCGCAACAAAAATAATTATACCAATTATCTTTGTTTTGTCAATAGTTTTTTTGAAAAAGTGAATAGAGCTGTTTATTTTTTGAGTTTTTTCTTTTTAATAAGTACAATGAGCACAATAATGCCGACGACCATAACCGCAACAAAAATTGCAACGAGGGGCAATTCGACAGGCTGCTCAGTAACCGGTGCCCTGGTGCCTTCGCCTTCTGCTTCAAGTGCAATTATATGCTCTCCGTCAAAGGTTTCGGCGTGCTCTATTTCTATAAAGATCGGAGCGCTTGTGCTTCTGAGGGCTCTGAATTCAAGCTGACAGACTGCACCTGCTTCGTCAAGAGGTTTTGTTGCCGTGTAGCTGATTTTGATTTTGCCGTCAGAAACTTTGGTGGCACTTACATATGAATTAAGGTTGGCAACAGCCTGCCCGGCCTTAATACTGTTTTCAACAAATCTGAGGTCAGCAGGAGCGTAGGACAGATAGAACTCGGTCGTATACAGTGCCGAATCCTTGGAAGCGTAAACGGTAACGACAACATTCTCTTTTAGCTCCTGCTCAGCCTTTACGGTGAAAACAACATCAGCCGCAAGGCAGGGGATTGTATACACACAGAGCAGAAGCAGAGCGGTCAATATACATACGAGCTTTTTCATAATATGTGGCTCCTTATCTTGTTACAGACTGTAAGTTTAATTTTAAAAACCTTATTCCGATTGGTTGCAACCGGAATAAGGTTAAATTTTTATCGGTCAGCTGTTATTATTGCTTCTTGCCGAGGATGATGAGGCATACGCCTGCGCCGACAACCGCAACAACAATTACTGCAATAATGATTATCTTCTTTACGTTAACACCGTCGTCGTCCTTCTCTGCTTCTGTTGTTTCATCAGCAAAGGTCCATACGTACTGCGTTGTGGGATCTTCGAAGATATAATCTGTTGAGAACTCTTCGGAAGATAACTCTTCAGGAAGAGTGGTTGCAACTACCGGTGTGCCGCTTGAAGGTTTTCTGGTAGGTGTTGCGGGCTTCTGTGTAGGAGTCTTTGAAGGAGTCTTTGAAGGAGCCTTGGTGGGAGCCTGTGTAGGAGGTGCTGTCGTGGGTTTATCATCAAACGTAACTATCGGAACAGTTGTGGGCTCTGTTGTAGTGGGTGCTGCCGTAGTAGAGGTATCGGCATTTGCTGTTGTTGAGTTGTCTGAATTTGCCGTAGTGGAATTGTCGGCAGGCTTTTCGGTTGTGGGGGGTTCTGTTGTGGTGGGCTTTGCTGTAGTTGTAGGTATGTTATCGCCGGCTTCGACAGCAGAGAACATCATGGTCGTCATACCGAAAACCATAACTGCTGCCATTACTAAGATAATTGCTTTAAGTAACTTTTCTTTCATTATCCATTTTCTCCTTTTTCTTTTATATTTGCTGTAAGCTCCAGCATTTTTTATCATTATACCATAAAAGTAAACATAGTCAACATTATTTGACTATAATTTATTCAAAAAAATTTAATAATTCAGCTTTTCGGCGAGCTTGATCAGCGAGTTTTTATTGTTTTCGCACTCTTCGTCAATTACTTTTTCAAGCAGAAAATTAAGCACCTTGCCGATTTTACTCGGTTCAAATATATCCAGAGCTGCTATATCTCTGCCGTTTACCGCAAGCTTTGTAAGTGTACAGCATTCATCGCTTGCGTATATGCTGTCAATAGTGTCTCGTATAATTTGGTGAAGTTCGGGTGAAATCTTTTCGGTATGCAAAAAGAAATCAGCTATCCGCTGAGTCTCTTCTGTGCCGAATCGGTTGATCAGCCGTTTTATCTGCGGCCTTGAATCGGTAAGATGAATCTCCTTTGACTTAAGCATAAGTGTAATATATCTCAAGGTGCGGTTGTCGTATTTCAGCTCCTTAAGCATTTTTTCGGCTTCTTCGGCAGATGCTTTGTTCAGGAGTAAGGCAAGCCTCAGCATAGGGTCAGCAGGTGATTTTTCGATAAAGCTCAATGTGCTTTCAGATATATCCGCAAGCGGCAAAAATACCTTTATAACATCGGAGTATTCGCGAAGTATTTCAGCACAGCTGCCGTAAAGCAATTTTGTAAATTCTTTAACGATTCTTTCTACAGCAATGTTTTTAAGCAGATGCTTTTTTGTGTGTATTGCTTTTGATGTTTCGCTCTCTATTCCAAATCCCAAAACACAAGCAAAGCGAAGGGCACGCATTATGCGCAACGCATCCTCGTCAAACCTTGTTTCTGCACAGCCGACACAGCGTATAAGTTTTGCATTAAGGTCATCACGTCCTGCGTAAAGGTCGGTTATTTCGCCGTCGGCGCTCAGTGCCATTGCGTTTACCGTGAAATCGCGTCTGCAAAGGTCATCCTCAAGTTTGCGTGTAAATGAAACCTCACTCGGACGACGGTTATCGAGGTAATCTCCGTCAATGCGGAAGGTAGTTATTTCAAGCGGTTTTCCTATAATAACTGTAATGGTTCCGTGCTTTACACCGGTCGGAATAACACGGTAACCCGCAAAACATTCGGCAGTCTGTTCAGGTAAAGCAGAGGTGCAAATATCCCAATCATCGGGCTTATTGCCAAGCAGGCTGTCACGTACGCAGCCGCCTACAGCATAAGCAGAATAGCCGTTTTGGCTGAGCGTATAAAGTGCTGTCATTACGTTTTCGGGTATTGCTATTTTCAACTTGCATCACCTCCTGTTGCTGTTATTATATCATAAATCAAAAGTTATAGCAATATCATCGAGCTTGTAAAGCAAACAAGCTTTACGGTAAAC
Organism: Acutalibacteraceae bacterium; assembly: GCA_045544155.1. Lineage (GTDB taxonomy): Bacteria > Bacillota > Clostridia > Oscillospirales > Acutalibacteraceae > UBA8612. The sequence continues at coordinate 18,566 of JAZPYN010000030.1, read as the reverse complement.
TCTGTGACTGCTGTTGCATAGTATATATTCAGTAAATATTTTCAAGGAGGAAAAAGTAATGCCAAGCGTATACTTAAGTCCGTCAACCCAGCAGAGTAATCTCTATGTAATAGGCGGTACAGAGGAGTACTATATGAATCTTGTCGCTGATGCAATGGAACCGTACCTTGAAGCCAGCAATATAGATTTCGGGCGCAACACACCCGATATGACTGCTGCAAGCTCTATTCGTCAAGGTAATGCGGGTGGATACGATTTGTATCTTGCAATTCATTCAAATGCTTCTCCGGACAGAATCTACGGTCAGCTTATGGGTACTGACGTCTTTTATTATCCCACAAGCCGCAACGGCAGACGCTTTGCACAGATCATTGCCGACAATTTCAAGGAGATTTATCCTTATCCGGAGCTTGTGGATATAAGAGCGACAACCGCACTCGGTGAAGTCCGTCAGCCGACAATGCCTTCTGTACTTGTTGAGGTCGCATACCACGACAACGAGGACGATGCAGACTGGATAGTCGACAATATAGACACTATAGGAAAAACCCTCGCCGAATCGGTTGCAGAGTATTTCGGTGTACCGTTTGTCAACCCGATTATGGGTCAGGTAGGCACTGTCAATATCACAAGCGGCTCTCTCAATATTCGCCGCAACCCGTCAGCTTCGGCGCCGATAATTGCACGTGCTTATGCAGGCGAAAAGGTACAGGTGCTCGGTGAAGACGGCGATTGGTACAGAGTAAACTACGGCGGCAGAGAAGGCTATGCGGCAAAGAGATATATTGTGCTGAATTGATATATATGGTATACTGTATACCTAAGTTTACTTTTATTTAACGAGGAAAAAATATAATATGAATATGACTTATAAAACGGAGGAATAAAAATGCTGAAAAAATTAACAGCCTTATTTTTGAGCTTTGCTATTGTTTTTTGTATGGTAGCCGTGCCTGCTTCGGCAAACGATGGCAAGGGCAGTAACTACCCGTACGTTTTTGTTCACGGTATGGGTGGCTGGGCACCCGATAATTCAATGTATGCAATGTCACCTTACTGGGGCGGCGGTCTTGGGCTGAGTGATACCGATATGATAAAAATGCTTAATGAAAAGGGCGTTGAGACATATGCTCCTGCAGTAGGACCTCTGAGCAGTGCTTGGGACAGAGCGTGCGAGGTCTATGCTCAGCTTATGGGTACGGTTGTCGACTACGGCGAGGCTCACGCAAAGGCACACGGTCACTCAAGATACGGCTTCAGCTATGAGGGCAAAGCACTTATGGGTGAGCCGTGGGATATGCAGACAAAAATAAACCTTGTCGGCCACTCATTCGGCGGTGCGACGGTGCGTCTGCTAACGTCTCTGCTTGCCTACGGCAGCGAGCAGGAGCTTGAGGCAACAGGCGAAGAAACAAGTGCGCTTTTCAAGGGAGGTCACGACCTTGTTCATTCGTGCATCACTCTTTCCGCACCTCATAACGGCTCGCAGGTTGCAAATATTCTTACCGACCCGCAGTTTACAATACTGCTTATCAGTGCGGCAATCAATATGATAGGCGGCATATTCGGCAATAATTTCCTTGTGTTCTCATTTCAGCTCAGTCAATTCGGGCTGACACCTGCACAGGATGAATTTCGCGCTCTGCCCGATTTCAAGGGTATATGGAATTTCTACCGCTCAAACGATAACTGTGCATACGATATGACTTTACGCGGTGCTTCGGAGCTCAATAAAACAATAAAGCTTTCCGAAAACACATATTACTACTCCTACACAACCGCTGATGACAGCATTAAAACGCTCAACCCGATATTCTTTATTTCGGGTGCAATGCTTGCCTTAACAAAGGGCATGACAATAGACGGTATTAAAATTGAGGGTGACTGGGCAGTAAATGACGGTATTGTGCCGCTTGCCTCCGCACTGTATCCCGATGTTGATGCCGCAACGGCAAAGGATTATGAGGAAGCACTTGCCGCAGGCGAAAAAATTGTGCCCGGCAGATGGTACTACCTCGACACAATGTACGGTATGGACCACTTTGATTTCTGCGGTACGAAACATTACCCGACCTCGTTTGAAGACTTCTACTTCGGTATGGTCGATATGGCAAACAGCAGATAAAAGCAAAGAACAAGGGCAAAACCCTTGTTCTTTTTGTTTTATATCGGTTTTGTAAGGAATGCCGTGCCGAGCTTATCCGGAATATCGGCAATACAGGCTTCTGCTTTTTCTTTTGTATCAAATATGCCGAATACTGTGGGTCCGCTGCCGCTCATACAGCAGGCAAGTGATCCGTGCTTACGCATAACCGCTTTTATTTCAGCTCTCTGCGGTACTTCAATAAACTGCTCGAACACATTGCCGACATTTGAAATTATACCGTCAAAATCTGCAGTTGCTGCAGCGTGAAGCATTGTAAGGCAATCGGGGTGACGGATATCGCTGCAGGTGTCAAACGCTTCAAATGCTTCCTTTGACGAAACACTGACATCGGGCTTTACAAGCACAATGTAGCAATCTTTGAGCTTCGGCAAGGGTGAGAGCACCTGACCTATATCCTGTGCGAGCATTGTGCCGCCCTTTATACAAAACGGAACGTCCGCACCGAGCTTTTCACCTATTGAACAAAGCTCTTCATCTGTAAAGTTGGTGTCACACAGTGTGTTAAGTGCCTTGAGCACTGCGGCGGCATCCGTGCTTCCGCCGGCTAAACCTGCGGCAAAAGGTATGCGCTTGGTGAGCGAAATGTCTGCGCCGAAGTCAACACCTGCTGCTTCAAAAAATTTCTCTGCAGCACGGTAAGCTATATTTTTACTGTCAGTTGGTAGAGCCTTTTCGGAGCAGGTCAGATTTATCTTACCGTCATTGCGAAGCGATACCTCTACCGTGTCGTAAAGGTCTACTGTCTGCATCACCATAAAAAGGCTGTGGTATCCGTTTGGCAGACGGCTTATAATATCAAGAATAAGGTTTATTTTAGCGGGCGCATCAAGCGTGATTCTTTTTTCAGGCATGGGTGTTGCTCCTTTACTTTTCAATTTTCACCTGTAGCGGCTTTCTGCTCTTGAAATATGTAACGTACTTAAATCCGCAACTTTCAGCTATTGCATAGCCGTCGTCAATGTTTGCACCGACGTGTGCGGTAAAGTGAGAATCGGAGCCGAGGGTCAGCAGCTCACCGCCGAGCTCTCTGAAACGGTGCACGTAATTGTCGGTCGGCATTGTCTTACCAATGGGCTGACGCAGACCGCTTGTATTTATCTCGAGTGCCTTACCGTTTGCAATAAGCACCCTGAATATTTCATCGGTTATATCGTCGTAGCGTGAAAGGTCGGTATTGAATCTGCCCGATTGTACAATATATCTCATAGGATATGTCAGATGAGCCAGTGTATCAAATCCGTTCCATTTTGCAAGTATAAGCTCCTCTTCAAAATATTTGTCGAGCAGAGCGTATACATCATCCTGAGTAAGCGTTGTATAATCAAGCTCGCAGAAATCAGGTGTATTGCGGAGATTATGTATAGAGCCTATTACAAAATCGTAATTATACCTGTCCAGCGATTTTTTGGTAAGCTCAAGGTCATAGGTCGGCTGACCCATTTCGATACCGACAAGCACCTGAAGTCTGTCAGCAAATGCATCGCGTGCAGAAATAATATCGTCATAACTTGTCTGCTGACGTGTGCCGAGGTTTTGCTGAACGTAAAAATCCACATCAAAGTGGTCTGTAAAAGCTATGGTAGTAAGATCGTTTGCTACTGCGGCCTCGCACATTTCTGCGGCAGGGTAGTTGCCGTCAAATGAGCTTATAGTATGCATATGAAGGTCTGTTCTGTTTTTATAAATTGCCATTTTTTACACCTCTATTTGTAAATCCGATAATCAGTATAACATATAAAAAAAAGCTTGTAAATCACATTTACAAGCTTGGGGTATATTATTTGCTTTTCAGTTCCACTGTAAATGTTGTGCCCTCACCGAGCTTGCTGTCAACCTTGATTCTTGCTTTGCAGAGCACAATTATACGGTAAACAATCGACAGACCGAGTCCGAGACCGTTGCCTGATTTACTTGAGTTGCCCTGATAGTATTTGTCAAAAATACGCTGTACCATTTCTTCGCTCATACCTTCACCTGTGTCGGCAATTGATGCGATTATTTTCTCTCCGTCTTTCTTAAGGCTTACGGTTATCGTACCGCCTTCGGGTGTGAATTTAATTGCGTTGTTTAGCAGGTTCAGCCAGAGGTGCTGCATCATATCCTCGTCGCCGTTATAGATTACCTCATCAATATCGCCGACAAGGTCAATGTTTTTTTCGCTCCACTGGTTTGAGAGCATTATGACACATCGGCGAAGCTGTTCGTCAAGCGAGTAAGGTGCCGTATCGGCAAGTATTTTTTGTGACTCAAGCTGTGAGAGTAAGATAGAGTCGCTTGAAAGCTTTGAAAGCCTTTCGGATTCTTGTACAATTATTTTCAGGTATTTCTTTTTTTCCTCGTCTGTAATCTCGTCGCCCTTTTCAAGCAGCAGCTGTGCAAATCCGCTGATAGAGGAGATAGGTGTTTTAAACTCATGTGAATAGCTGTTTACAAAATCCGTGCGGAGCATATGTACTTTTTCGAGCTCTTCGCTGAGTCGGTTTATATCGAGCGCAAGGTTGCGGAAAACAGTATATTTGCCTACCTTGAGCTTGTGGCCGTAATGCCCGTGTGCAAGCATTTCAACCGAGTTGTATATCTTTTCAAGGTGACGCTTTGTCGCACTGTACTGAAGCAGCATAAAGATGCCGAGAATTACAATTAATACTCCTACATAGCCAAGCAAACGCAGTATGTCAAACTCCGGAGTGTCACGAAGATATTTGCTGAGCATATCCATAACAATGGTTGTAAATCCGCTGATGCCCAGCATAATAAATGTCTGCAGAGTGTACCAACGGGAAAGACCTCTGTTAAGCTGAATATCCTTTGCTGCAGGTACCTGTCTTTTCTTTTTTGATTTTTTTATCATTTTGTTATTTTAACCTTATAGCCAAAGCCTTTGATAGTTACTATTTCAATTTCGCTGCATCCGCTCAGCTTATTGCGCAGACGGTTGATGTGAGTTTTTATGGTGTCTTCGGTGCATTCCGAGTCGATGCCCCATATCTCGTCGAGTATCTGCTTTTTGGTAAAGATCTTTCCGGGGTATGAAAGGAATTTATACAGCAGGTCAAATTCTTTGCGCGAAAGCGGAATGGATTCGCCGTCATAGATTGCTGTATGCTCGGCATCGTCAATAGAAAGCTTGCCGATTTTTATCTGACGCTCGGTTGCAATTCTTGCGCGGCGCAGAAGAGCATTTACTCTCAGTAAAAGCTCGTCGTAATCTACAGGCTTGGTTACATAGTCGTCGGTGCCCAGATTAAATCCCTCACGCTTGTCCTGCAGGGCCTGCTTGGCGGTAAGCAGAAGAACAGGGGTGTTGAAGCCCTCACTGCGTATACGCTGCAGCAGCTCAAAGCCGTCCATATTAGGCATCATAATATCGCTGATAACAAGGTCTATGTGACGCGAATAAAAAACGTCAAGTGCATCAAGTCCGTCATCGGCACATACTACCTCAAAATACGGCTTTAGCCTTGTTGCGGTCAGAAGCTGTGTGTTTTTATTATCCTCAACTACAAGAATTACAGCCATTTTTATCACCTGTTTTAATTACTTTAGTTTACATCCATTCTATCACTAACGTCAAATAAATGCAACACTCCGTTTACTGCTGTGTTACAAACCGTTTACAGTTATGTTACAGAAATGATTTACTATAGCTTCGCAAAAGCAAGTGTGGCAGAAGCTTGTTTTTGCAAGAGGCTATTTGAAGTCCTACAAATGCCTTTCTATATTCCCTTTTTGTGTAGCCCGTTAAGGGTAGAAGCAGTAAAAGACCGCAATGTTATATTGCGGTCTTTTACTTTGCCCTTTTAGAGTTCTTGCCGTATACAAACGGAAAATATTTCTCTGCCAAAAGGTTTGCGGCAAGGCAGCATATAACAGTTACTGCAGAAAGTACGGTTATTGCGGCAATGTTTGAGTTGTCAAGAAGTGCTGCCGTAAACGGTATGACGGAATTGAAAAGCATTATCGGGAATTTTTGCATAACGAGTATTGCAAGTGTTTTCTGTCCTACATAGGTGAGCGGCTTTACAGGCGGTATCAGCTTTGAAGCTATGACAACTGCGGATATACCCGATATCGCTGTTATCCAGAAAAGCAAACGGTTGCCGTAATAATCACGGAAATAGTTTATATGAAAATCTTCGGATGTTTTTATTTCGTTAAGCTTTGCGAGTACTGCGGTAAGTGTAAAAAGAAGAACGGATGCAACCGAATAAAGCGTTGCCGATTTTGCTGATTTTTTTCTGGGCTTCATTATGCAGTCAAAGCAGCTTACGGCGTTGCCGGCAACAAAAAACGGGAACAGTCTTATCGCAGTGTCTGTGCCCAGCGGCAAAAAGGATATGGGCTTGTATGAAAAAACCGCAAGAGAAACAGCCAGAGAGATCAAAACCGCAACGGACATTACCGTGTGTGGCTTGCGCAGCTTGTCTGCAATGCGGCGTATAGGGTATATCAGAATATTCATCACAAACAGTACGGGCAAAAACCACAGGTGAAGGTTAAATCTCATACAGTCTGTTTTGGCCGAGCCTACCGCAAGACCGTAGAGGCAGTCTTTGAGCGTCAGCATACTGCTCTGAGGAATGAGGTGCCCGAGCAGCAGATATACGGCAATTGCCGCAATGCCGAAGAAATAATACGGCACCATTATATTCTTAAAGCGTTTGACAGTGTGCTTTAAAAAAGAATCCCTGCACGAAGCGAATATGCCGGAAAGAAAGAAGAATGCAGGTACGTGGAAGCTGTACATAAATGTGTGGATATCGCCGCCGGGTGTTATATGTCCGACAATAACACAGAACATTGTCAGTGCACGTGCAGTGTCTATCCACTCAATTCTTTCTTTCTTAATTTTCATCTGCCTGCCTCCTTTCTTTGTGCTATAGAATAATATTAACTAAAAATGTCTTACAAGTCAACATCAATATGTTTTCAGAAAAACAAATACTTTGTTATGCAGGGTCGATTCACGAATTGGCCGCTTTTATAGATCCGCATTTTTAAAAATGCACTTCTCAAAAAAAGATAAATGTGCTATAGTAAAGTAAGTAATATAAATCGGAGGAAAGTTTTATGAATAAAGAAAAGCTTATTAAAATCCGCAGCTGGGTCCGTTCTCAGCTCAATGACTGTGCTGATTTTTGGCTTAAAAACGGTATGGACAGTGAACACGGCGGCGTTTATACCTGCCTTGACAGAGAGGGTAAGGTTTTCTCAACCGACAAGAGCGTGTGGATGCAGGGTCGTTGCGGCTGGATATATGTGTGGCTCTGCCGTACATACGGCGTAAAGGAAGAGTGGCTTGCTGCTTCGAAGAGCTGTCTTGATTTCCTTGAGGAGCACTGTGTCAACCGTGATGCAGGCGGCAGACTTTATTTTACCGTCACCGAGGACGGACAGCCTCTGCGCCAGAGAAGATACTGCTTCTCCGAAGCCTTTTACTGTATAGCAAATGCCGAGTATTACGGCGTTACGGGCGAGAAAGAGCACCTTGAGCGTGCCAAAAGAGCATACGAGATGTACTGGAATCTCAACCACGGTATGCCCGACCCGACAGGCATGGGACCCAAGACCGTGCCCGAAACACGCAGCGGCAGAGCACTCGGTATCCCGATGATACTTCTCAACGTTACTGCCGTTATGAAGCGTGTCGATCCCGAAAATGCTGAGCTTTACGATTCAAGATCCGATGAATGTGTTCACGATATATTTGCATACCACTTCAAGCCCGAGCTCGGTTGTACGCTTGAAAACGTAGCACCCGACGGTACTGCAAGACTCAACTACACCGATGGCAGAATGGTTAATCCCGGACACGATATTGAGTGCAGCTGGTTCCTTATGGAGCGTGCAAACGAAACAGGCAACAAGGAGCTTCACGCAAAGGCTGTCGAGATTTTTGACCTCGCTTTCAATGCCGGCTGGGATAAGGAATACGGCGGTATTCTCTATTTTATCGACTGCCTCGGTAATCCCCCCGAAGCCTATGAGCACGATATGAAGCTCTGGTGGCCGCATAACGAAGCGCTTATTGCTTCGCTTATGATTTACCGTGACACCGGCGACGAAAAATACTTCGATATTTTCTGTCAGGTGCTCGATTACTGTAAGCAGTATTTTGCTGATGAACCGTACGGCGAATGGTACGGTTATCTCCGCCGTGACGGTAAGCCCACACAGCCTGCTTGTAAGGGCAGTACCTTTAAGGGACCCTTCCACGTGCCGAGATGCCTCTCTCTCGTTGACCTTATGCTCACCGAGCTTATTGAAAAATAAAAAAATAAATGAGCCACAGTTTTGTCTGTGGCTCATAATTTTTATCTTTGATATCAGAACAGGCCTGTGATTACGCCTGCTTCGTCTACGTCAATTCGCTCTGCGGCAGGTACCTTGGGCAGACCGGGCATTGTCATAATGTCACCGGTGAGCACAACAATAAATCCTGCGCCTGCTGAAATTTTGATGTTCTTGATTGTGACTGTAAAGCCTTCGGGTGCGCCGATTTTTGTTGCATCGTCAGAGAAGCTGTACTGTGTCTTTGCAACACATACGGGAAGATTTGCATAACCGAGGGAAGTGAGCATATCGATCTGTTTCTTTGCGGCAGGCAGAATACTGATACCTGCACCTCTGTAAATCTTCTTGACGATTGCTTCAATCTTGCTCTCGATGCTGCCTTCAAGCTCGTAAGCAAATGTGAAATTGTCATTCGGCTGCTCGCAGAGTCTTACAACTTCCTTTGCAAGCTCTACGCCGCCGTCGCCGCCGTTTGCCCAAACGGTTGAAAGCACAACGTTAACACCGAGCTCCTTGCACTTGTTGATAACAAGCTCGATTTCTGCATCTGTATCGGTCGGGAAGCGGTTGACTGCAACAACGCTCGGAATCTTATATACATCCTTGATGTTGGAAACGTGACGGAGAAGGTTGGGTATACCTTTTTCGAGAGCCTCGAGGTTTTCTGTACCGAGCTCTGTCTTGGGTACACCGCCGTGCATCTTGAGTGCGCGGATTGTTGCGACAATAACTGCAGCGCTCGGAGCAATGCCTGCGTAGCGGCACTTGATGTCGAGGAATTTCTCTGCGCCAAGGTCTGCACCGAAGCCTGCCTCTGTGATAGCGTAGTCGCCGAGTCTCATAGCAAGCTTTGTTGCCATAACAGAGTTACAGCCGTGTGCAATGTTGGCGAAGGGACCGCCGTGTACAAGTGCGGGTGTGCCTTCGAGTGTCTGTACAAGGTTGGGCTTGATAGCATCTTTGAGCAGCGCCGCCATAGCACCTGCAGCCTTAAGCTCGCCTGCGGTTACGGGCTTCTCATCGTATGTGTAGCCTACAATAATTCTTGAAAGTCTTTCCTTAAGGTCGGTCATTGAGGTTGAAAGGCAGAGCACAGCCATAATTTCGGAAGCAACGGTGATATCGTAGCCGTCTTCACGGGGCACACCGTTGATTCTGCCGCCGAGACCGTCGGTAACGAAACGAAGCTGTCTGTCGTTCATATCAACGCAGCGCTTCCATGTTATTCTTCTCGGGTCAATGTTGAGTGAGTTGCCCTGATATATATGGTTGTCGAGCATAGCTGCAAGCAGATTGTTTGCCGCACCTATTGCGTGGAAGTCACCTGTGAAGTGAAGGTTAATATCCTCCATAGGTACAACCTGAGCGTAACCGCCGCCTGCGGCACCGCCCTTGATACCGAATACGGGACCGAGTGAAGGCTCACGCAGAGCGACCATAACGTTCTTGCCGATTTTTTTCATACCGTCGGCAAGGCCGATTGTTGTAGTTGTTTTACCTTCGCCTGCAGGTGTGGGCGTGATAGCTGTAACAAGTACAAGCTTGCCTTTTTTATCATAGTCTGCAGGGATGTCGCCGAGATTGATCTTAGCCTTATACTTACCGTAAGGCTCAAGGCAGTCAACAGGAATACCTGCTGCCTCGGCAATAGCTGTAATGGGTTGCATTACGGCTGACTGAGCAATTTCAATATCTGTTTTCATAGGTTGATATCTCCAATCTCAATAGTTTAAAGGTTAATAACAAAAAGGATTATAACACGGTTTTAACAAAAAGTATAGTGATTTTTGTGTTATTTTTAACAAATCAGAGTGCAGAAAAACCTTTCCTTTATATATAATAATAAAAAATAAAAAAATTTGATTTTTTTTACAAATTTAGTTGACATTCTTTGTGCACTATGATAAAATTACAGAGCATGCTAAATAGGATAGTGTGCAGATATGCGTGGAAACGGAAGGTGGCTGCTCTTTGAAGCAGGGAATTTCCGTGGAGCATGTCCGATCATTGAACCGGGCGACTAGTAATAGTTCTCACCTTAGGTGCGCTCATCTCACGGGTGTACTGCGCGTTCATCTCACGGATGCGGTATAGGTGAAATTGCACTTTAGCCAGCCGGAAAGTACTCAGGGAAGAATACTTTTCCGGATTTTGAATGCAGCTGTTGGAAACACCCGGCTGCGTGTGCTGAAAGTGTTGCCCGCCAAATTTTTAGGAGGCGCAAAAATGGCAGTCAAAAACAAAATCAGAATCAGACTCAAGAGCTACGATCACAACCTCGTAGACAAAGCAGCAGAGAAGATCGTCGAAACAGCAAGACGTACAAACGCTCAGGTTTCCGGTCCCGTTCCGCTGCCGACCGAAAAAGAGGTCGTCACAATTCTCCGTGCTGTTCACAAGTATAAGGATTCTCGTGAGCAGTTCGAGCAGAGAACACACAAAAGGCTTATCGACATCGTAAGACCCTCAAACAAGACTGTTGAGGCTCTCACAGCACTTGAACTTCCCGCAGGTGTTGAGATCGAAATCAAGCTGTAAAATTGCCTGTTCCCTATATTATATACATCATAATATAGCTCTCACAGGTCATGTTGGCTGAAAGCCAACCAATAACCGAAAGGAGAAAAGTCAAAATGCAAAAAGGTATCATCGGCAAGAAGATCGGTATGACACAGATCTTCGATGCAAACGGCAAGGTCGTTCCGGTTACTGTTGTTGAGGCAGGTCCCTGCCCCGTAACACAGAAGAAGACACTTGAGAACGACGGTTACGAGTCCGTTCAGCTCGGCTTCCAGGATGTAAAGGTCGAGCGTCTTACAAAGCCCCTCAAGGGTCACTTTGCTAAGGCAGACGTCGCTCCCAAGAAGGTTCTCAGAGAGTTCAGACTCTCCGATATCTCTTCAGTAAACGTTGGCGACGTTATCAAGGCTGACATCTTTGCTGTTGGTGACAGTGTAGACGTTACCGGCACAAGCAAGGGTAAAGGCACAGCAGGCGCAATCAAGAGATGGAACTTCTCTCGCCTTAAGGAAACTCACGGTACAGGTCCTGTTGCAAGACATGCAGGTTCCCTCGGTGCTTGTAGTGATCCTTCCCGCGTTTACAAGGGAAAGAAGCTCGCAGGTCACCTCGGCCATGAGAAGGTCACAGTTCAGAATCTGAGCATTGTCAAGATCGACGTTGAGAACAACCTCATCGCTATCAAGGGTGCTATCCCCGGCCCCAAGGGCAGCTACGTCGTAATCAAAGACACATGCAAGAAAGCGTAAGGAAGGGAGTGTACTAAATGCCTACAGTATCAGTTTTTGATATCAGCGGAAAGAAAGTTTCCGATATTGAGCTTGCAGACGGCATCTTCGCTATCGAGCCGAACATGTACGCAATGCATCTCGTAGTAGTCAACTATCTGGCAAACCAGCGTCAGGGTACACAGTCAACCCGTACACGCTCAGAAGTCAGCGGCGGCGGCAAGAAGCCGTGGCGCCAGAAGGGCACAGGCCGTGCTCGTCAGGGTTCAACAAGAGCTCCCCAGTGGTATCACGGCGGTATCGCTCACGGACCCAAGCCCCGCACATACGGCGGCGACATCAACAAGAAGGTCAGAAGACTTGCAATGAAGTCTGCACTTTCTTCTAAGGTAGCAGGTGATGAGCTCGTAGTTCTCGACTCCTTCAAGCTTGACGCAATCAAGACAAAGGAAGTTGCAAAGGTTCTCAACGCTCTCAACACCGGTAAGAAGACACTCATCGTTCTTCCCGAGAAGGATGACGTCATCTACAGAAGCGCACGTAACATTGCAGGTGTCAAGGTTTCACTTGTAAACACTCTCAATGTATACGACATCCTTAATTGCGACACACTCCTTGTTCTCAAGGATGCTGTTGCTAAGATCGAGGAGGTTTACGCATGAGCAAGTTAGCACAGGATATTATCATTCGCCCCCTCATCACTGAGGAGAGCATGGCTGGCGCAGCATACAAGAAGTACAGCTTCGTAGTTGCTAAGGATGCCAACAAGATCGAGATTGCTCAGGCAGTCGAGGCTCTTTTTGAGGGCACAAAGGTTGCTAAGGTTAACACAGTTAACTGTAACGGCAAGTTCCGCAGATACGGCCGTTTCGAGGGTATGACAGCTTCCTGGAAGAAGGCAGTTGTTACTCTTACAGAGGACTCTAAGACAATCGAGTTCTTTGACGGCATGATGTAATGTTTATTATATAGTAATAAATATTTAAAACAATTATTATCCGGCGGTAAGGTATGGAGTCAGACATACTCCGCAAAGCCGCTTTAAGGAGAGTGAAAGTTATGTCTATCAAGATCTATAGCCCGACAACAAACGCAAGACGTAACATGTCGGTTACAGATTACTCAGGACTTTCAAAGGTAGCACCTCACAAGAGTCTTCTCGCTCCTATGAACAAGAAGTCCGGCCGTAACAGCTACGGCAGAATCACCGTTCGTCATCGTGGCGGCGGCAATCGTACAAAGTACCGTATTATCGATTTCAAGAGAGATAAGGGCGGCATGAACGCAACAGTTCAGAGCATCGAGTACGATCCCAATCGTTCAGCTCACATTGCACTCCTCAAGTATGAGGACGGCGAGTTCAGATACATTCTTGCTCCCGAAGGCCTTAAGGTTGGTGCAACAGTAAGATCCGGTGCAGATGCTGACATCATCGCAGGTAATGCACTTTCTCTTGTTAACATCCCCGTTGGTACATTCGTACACAACGTTGAGCTTTATCCCGGCAGAGGCGGCCAGCTTGCAAGATCAGCAGGTAACTCTGCACAGCTCATGGCTAAGGAAGGCGCATACGCTCTTCTCAGACTTCCCTCAGGTGAGCTGAGAAACGTTCCCGTAGCTTGTATGGCAACAGTCGGTGTTGTCGGCAACGGCACACACGAGAACGTAAAGATCGGTAAAGCCGGCCGTAAGCGCCACATGGGCTGGAGACCCACAGTCCGTGGCTCCGTCATGAACCCCTGTGATCACCCGCACGGTGGTGGTGAGGGTAAATCCCCCATCGGCCGTCCCGGCCCTGTCACACCTTGGGGCAAGCCTGCTCTCGGTCTCAAGACCAGAGCTCACAAGAAGCCTTCCGACAAGCTTATCGTAAAGCGTCGTAACGGCAAGTAAGTTGACGAAAGGAGCTATTAGAAATGGGTAGAAGTGTTAAAAAAGGACCCTACGTGCAAGCTAAGCTTGCAGCAAGAGTCAACGCTATGAATGCTGCCGGTGAGAAGACAGTTCTCAAGACTTGGAGCCGCAGCTCAACAATTTTCCCTGAGTTCGTAGGTCACACATTTGCTGTACATGACGGTCGTAAGCACGTTCCGGTTTATGTAACAGAAGATATGGTTGGTCACAAGCTCGGTGAGTTCGCTCCGACGAGAACATTCAAAGGTCACGCCGGTTCAAAAACATCAAACAGATAAGGTCGAAAGGAGTGTAAGAAATGCAAGCAACAGCAAAGGCTACCTTCGTGCGTATCGCACCCCGTAAGGTACAGATCGTGCTTGATTTAATCCGCAATCAGCCTGTTGATAAGGCAATTGCAATTCTCAAATACACGCCCAAGGCCGCGTGTGAGCCCGTTGGCAAGCTGCTCAAGTCAGCAATCGCTAACGCTGAGAATAACAACGATATGGATGTTTCCAAGCTCTATGTTGCATCCTGCAACGTAGGCCCGGGCCCCATCCTCAAGAGAATCAGACCCAGAGCACAGGGTCGTGCGAACAGAATCAATAAGAGAACTTCGCACATCACCATTACTCTGGCTGAGAAAGAATAAGAAAGGAGGAGGTTGAATAATGGGACAGAAAATCAATCCTACCGGTCTTAGAATCGGTGTCATTAAAGACTGGGAATCCCGCTGGTATGCGGACAAGAGCTCTTTCGGCGATACACTCGTCGAGGACTATAATCTTCGTGAATACCTCCTCAAGACACTTGCTCCTGCAGGTGTTCCGAAGGTAGAGATCGAGCGTGACGCTAAGCGCGTTCGTATCAACATTCACTGCGCAAAGCCCGGCATGGTTATCGGCCGTGGCGGTTCCGAAATCGAGAAGCTCAAGAAGATCTGCGAGAAGAAGCTCTCCGGTGATAAGGAAGTCTTCATCAACATCGTAGAAGTTAAGCAGCCCGACCTCAATGCACAGCTCGTTGCTGAGAACATTGCTGCACAGCTTGAGAAGAGAGTTTCCTTCCGCCGTGCTCTTAAGCAGGCTATCAGCCGTACAATGAAGCTTGGTGCAAAGGGTATCAAGACTCAGGTTTCCGGCCGTATCGGCGGCGCAGAAATCGCTCGTACAGAGCGTTATCATGAGGGTACAATCCCGCTGCAGACAATTCGTGCAGATATTGACTATGGTTTTGCAGAGGCACATACCACATACGGCATCATCGGTGTCAAGGTATGGCTTTACAAAGGCGAGGTTCTTCACGACACTCGCAAGCCTCGTAGGGAAGGGGGAGCAAAATAATGCTGTTACCGAAACGTGTTAAATACCGCAGAGTACAGAGAGGCCGCCTTAAGGGTACCGCTCACCGTGGTAACAAGGTTACTTACGGCCAGTTCGGTCTCGTTGCTCTCGAGCCCGCATGGATCACCGCAAACCAGATCGAGGCAGCCCGTATCGCTATGACCCGTTACACAAAGCGTGGCGGTCAGGTATGGATCAAGATTTTCCCCGATAAGCCGATCACAGAGAAGCCCGCTGAAACCCGAATGGGTTCCGGTAAAGGTTCTCCGGAGTATTGGGTAGCAGTTGTTAAGCCCGGCAGAGTTATGTTTGAAGTCGCCGGTGTTGACGAAGCTGTAGCACGTGAGGCAATGCGTCTCGCTGCAAACAAACTTCCTATCAAGTGCAAGTTTGTAACTAAAGAAGAAACGGATGGTGAGCAATAATGAAAGCCAGTGAAATCAGAAAGCTTTCCGCTAAAGAGCTGGATGCTAAGCTGCTTGAGCTGAAGGACGAGCTGTTTAAACTGCGCTTCCAGCAAGCCGTTAATCAGCTCGACAACCCGATGCGCATCAGTGCTGTTAAGAAGGATATCGCAAGAATTAAGACTGTTCAGCGTGATATCGAACTTCACGGCACAGAGGCTTAAAGAAGGGGAGGTCAAGTTCAATGAGCGAAAGAAACCTTAGAAAGACAAGAGTTGGTATTGTAACAAGCGACAAGATGGATAAGACAGTAGTTGTATCCGTTAAGGACAAGATTCAGCACCCGCTCTACAAGAAGATCATCAACAACACGATCAAGCTTAAGGCACACGACGAAAACAACGTTTGTGGCATCGGCGACCGTGTTCTCGTAATGGAGACTCGCCCCATGTCCAAGGACAAGAGATGGCGCGTAGTCGAGATCATCGAAAAAGCTAAATAATTTTGGCGCAAGTGTAAGGAGGCAAACACTGTGATACAGCAACAGACTTACCTGAAAGTAGCTGACAACACGGGCGCAAAGGAAATTATGTGCATTCGTGTTCTCGGCGGTACCAGGAAAAGATACGCTCACGTAGGCGATATCATCGTTGCTTCTGTTAAGAAAGCAGCACCCGGCGGAGTTGTCAAGAAGGGTGATGTTGTAAAGGCTGTAGTAGTTCGTACAGCGTTCAGCATCCGCCGTGATGACGGCACATACATTCGTTTCGACGAAAATGCAGCTGTTATCATTAAGGAAGACAAGAACCCGAGAGGCACCCGTATTTTTGGCCCGGTAGCAAGAGAGCTTCGTGAGAAGGATTTCCTCAAGATTCTCTCTCTCGCACCCGAAGTGCTTTGATGGAGGTACTTGGACAATGAATAAACTTCACGTTAAAAAGGGCGACGAAGTCGTCGTCATCAATGGTAAAGATCGCGGCACAAGAGGCAAGGTTATGGAGGTTTCCCCTTCAGAGGGTAAGGTTATCGTCGAAGGCGTTAACGTAGTAACCAAGCACGTAAAGCCCCGCAGAATGGGTGAGCCCGGCGGCCTCGTTAAGGCTGAGAGCGCACTCTACGCTTGCAAGGTTCAGGTTATCTGCCCCAAGTGTGGCAGACCCACAAGAACCGGCAGCAAGGTAAACGCTAAAGGTCAGAAGGTACGCACCTGCAAGAAGCAGGATTGCGGAGCAGAATTTTAAGGGAGGGACATGACTGAAATGGCACAGCTTAGAGAACAGTACAAGAACGAGATTGCGCCTGCTCTTATGAAGAAATTCGGTTACAAGAGCGTCATGCAGATCCCGAAGCTTGACAAAGTTATCATCAATGTCGCAGCAGGCGAAGCAATCGCTAACCCGAAGGTTATCGACGCTATCGTTTCCGACATTTCACAGATCACCGGTCAGAAGCCCATCGTTTGTAAGGCAAAGAAGTCCGTTGCAAACTTCAAGCTTCGTGAGGGTATGCCCATCGGTGTAAAGGTCACACTCAGAGGCGAGAGAATGTACGAGTTCGTTGAGAGATTCTTCGGTCTTGCTCTTCCCCGCGTTCGTGACTTCAGAGGTATCAACCCCAACTCATTCGACGGCAGAGGCAACTACTCAATGGGTATCAAAGAGCAGCTTGTTTTCCCTGAAATTGACTACGACAAGATCGACAAGGTCAGAGGCATGGATATCTGCTTCGTAACAACAGCAAACACAGACGAAGAGGCTCGTGAGCTGCTTACACTCATGGGTGCTCCGTTCGCGAAGTAAGGAGGGAATACTGTGGCTAAGACATCAATGAAAGTAAAGCAGGCAAGACCCGCTAAGTACTCAACAAGACAGTACAACAGATGCAAGATCTGCGGTAGACCCCACGCATATCTTCGTAAGTACGGCGTATGCCGTATCTGCTTCAGAGAACTGGCTCACGACGGCCAGATTCCCGGCGTAAAGAAAGCAAGCTGGTAAGGCAATTGCAAAGGAGGTAACGCTATGCAAATCACTGACTCAATCGCTGATATGCTTACGAGAATCCGTAATGCTAATTCCGCTAAGCATGATACAGTGAAGGTTCCCGCGTCCAACATGAAGAAAGCAATTGCTCAGATTCTTGTTGATGAGGGTTATATCAAAAGCTATAAGGTTGAGGATGACGGCAAGCAGGGCATGATCGAAATCGCCCTCAAGTACGGCCCCAACAAGTCCCAGGTTATTACTGGTCTGCGCAGAGTTTCCAAGCCCGGCCTGCGTATCTACACAAATTGCGAGGATATGCCCAAGGTTATGAAAGGCCTCGGCATCGCTATCCTCTCAACTTCTAAGGGTATTATGACAGACAGGGATGCACGCAAAGCCAACGTTGGCGGCGAGATCCTTGCATTCGTTTGGTAAGGAGGTGCTGCAAAATGTCAAGAATAGGCAGATTGCCCATTGCGGTTCCCGCAGGCGTTGACGTTACAATTGACGGCAGCACTGTTACTGTAAAGGGTCCCAAGGGTACTCTTACAAGAACCGTACACAACAATATGAAGGTCGAGCTCGACAATGGCTTTGTCACTGTTACTCGTCCCGATGACAACAAGCTCAACAGATCACTTCACGGTCTTACCCGTACACTTATCGCAAACATGGTTACAGGCGTTAACGAGTCCTACAAGAAGGAGCTCGATGTTAACGGTGTTGGTTACCGTGTAGAGGTAAAGAACGGCACACTGTGCATGAAGCTCGGCTTCTCACACGACGTTAACATGACTCCTCCCGAGGGTGTTACAGTCGAGTGCCCGACACCTAACAAGATCGTTATTTCCGGTCCCGATAAGCAGAAGGTTGGCCAGTTTGCTGCGGAAGTTCGCGAGAAGCGTCCCCCCGAGCCGTACAAGGGCAAGGGCATCAAGTATGTTGATGAAGTTATCCGCCGCAAAGAAGGTAAAGCCGGTAAGGGTAAATAAGATTGAAGGAGTTGAAACGAAATGGTTAAAAGGCCTGAAACAAGAAAGGCAAGAGACGCACGTCACGCAAGAGTGCGTAAGAAAATCTCCGGTACTCCGGAGTGCCCCCGTCTCAGCGTATTCCGCTCCCTTCAGCATATCTATGCTCAGCTCATCGATGATGTTAACGGCGTAACACTCGCTGCAGCTTCATCAGTTGAGAAGGATTTCGCAGAGTATGGCGGAAACAAGACCGCT
>JAZPYN010000029.1:0-17756 GCA_045544155.1 Acutalibacteraceae bacterium | reverse complement strand
TTTCAAACCTAATATCTCTGTTTCATATTGCTTTATGTGTCTATACTCTCTTGACATAAAAATTCCCCCTATGGTAGTTTCTTTAATCCTACCATAGAGGGAGCTTTTTTTCATTGTCCGTTTTTAACGGACCTGTTCATTCTCAGTGAGTCAGCTCTTTTTTTGACATTCTCTAATCAAGCATATCCTTGATGTCGCTTCTCAGCTCACTTGCAGCATCTGAGAGACCTTCACTGACCTCTCCTGCCGCACTGCTCATTTCATTCATTATACCACCGCTTGTTGTGCTGTCTCTTGTAGTAGATACCGCAGATGTAGCCTGCGCCCTCGTCGTTGTTATCTTGCCGTCGTCTGCACCACCGCAAGCGGCAAGCATAACACTCATCAGCACAAGCACGGAACCGACCAACGCTGCTTTCAATTTCACGGTATAAAACCTCTTTTCTTAAAGATCATCGGCATCCTGTTCGGGAACAAGGTCGTCAGCATCATAAGGCGTGCCTCTGTAACTTCCCAAAACATCGATCGGGTCGCTTTCGCCTGCTGTTTCCCAAAGCGACACCATGCTTTCAACAATGTGCTTATTCTTGTTGAATTTTGTCCTTCTGTCGTTTTTGTCGTACATCAACGTAAACTTCTCCTCTCAATGAATAAAGGCCGTTACAAGTGCTGTAACGCCCGCTCCGGCGCCTGCCGCCGCCACCAGATAAGCTGCCGTGCGAATTTTGCTTCGTACAATTTTTGTCATAGGCGGTCTGTCTGATTTACCCGCGATGGCATTTGCACGCTCTCTCAGCCTGCCTTCGCTGACACTCACACACTCCGGTTTGACAAAAAACAGCACGCGCTCAAAATATTCACAATCTGTTTCACTTATCTCGATCACTTGTCTGTTAACACCTCTGAGCATTTTTGTTCCCTTTCTTTGCTTGCCGTATTTTTCGGTCTGTCGCAGAGTTATTTTTAGCTTATTTGATTACCGTTATGCACTTTTGTTTAACTGTAAAAGTTTTCAACATTTACAGGCAGTATAGTGAAAATCATTTGTTCGATGTGGAAAACCGTGTGAAAAATGTGAAAAAGACGCTTCTCAGCGTTAGTTTTTCACCAAAAAGAAGGTTGAAAAGGTATTTTCTTTACATATTGTAAAATTACAGTAAGTTATTTACTCTTTACAATATATAACAAAATTTGAATAAAATTACTTTAGTTTTTTCTTTTTTGTCACAATGCATACATAATATAAATTTATAATTAATACATGCATTCTTGTATTTGGGGTTAATCATATGAAGATTATAAAAAACGACGCTTTTATTACCGTTAAAGATTTCGGCTCTTTTGACCTTGCGCTGAGTGCCGATTGCGGTCAAGCCTTCCGCTGGAAGATGGATGAAAACGGAATATGGTACGGTGTAGCCTTCGGCAAACACCTTAAAGTAAAACAAGCAGAAAATGAATTGATTTTCTATACTTCCGCTGAGGATTTCGAATCACTTTGGAAGAGTTATTTTGACCTTGAAACAGATTACTCAGCAATCTGCAAAAAAATTTCTGCAGACGATAATCTGCTTAAGGCTGTCACCTGCTGTCCCGGTATTCACATCTTAAAGCAAGAACCGTGGGAAGCACTGTGCTCATTCATAATCTCACAAAACAACAACATCCCCCGAATAAAAGGGATAATCGAGCGGCTCTGCGAAAACTTCGGAAATGAGATTGAAGGAGGCTTCACCTTCCCCGATGCGGCTACACTGTCAAAACTTGAGCCCGAAGACCTTGCCCCGCTAAGGGCAGGTTTCAGAGCCAAATATATTATTGACGCGGCACGCAAGGTTTCAAACGGTGAAGTTAATTTTGATAAAATCAAAAATTCACCTATTGAATTTGGCAGAGAAGAGCTGCAGAAAATATGCGGTGTCGGCGCAAAGGTTGCAGAATGCACATTGCTCTACGGCTTTTATAAAGTCGATGCTTTCCCTGTTGACGTATGGGTAAAGCGCATTATGTCAGAAATGTACCCTGACGGATTACCTGAATGCACCGACGGAGTAAAAGGCATAGCACAGCAATACCTTTTCCATTGGAGAAGGACACAAAATTAATAAACAAATTATAAACTTTAATCTATTTTTGTACTCAAGTACAAAAAACTCTTTACAAATAAAAAAACAGACTATATAATAAAAGCAGAAGATTACGGAGGGTGTGTAATGGAGCAGGCAAGACGTTCACGCAAAAAAGAACAGACCCACCGCACAATAATGCACAGCGCAAAGGTACTTTTCGAGCAATACGGTATAAACAACGTCACCATCGAGCAGATTGCCGAAAACGCCGACGTTTCACGTTCGACTTTCTTTTCGCATTTCGATTCGCTTGACAGCCTGCTTACCGAAATTGCCGCAGAAGAGATCAACGATATCTTCTCTGCAATAGAAGCAGACGAGGCTGAGCCGAGTGTTGCAGCGGTATTCCGTCAGCTGAATTCCGACACATATGCCTACCCCTACCTTATGGGTGAGCTTTTTATGAGGAGTATCCTTTCTCCCGGTGAAAGTGCCGTAGCAAGAGTCGATCACCTGTTGCGTACAGAGATCAGCCAAGGCAATTACAAAAAAATGCTTGAAGTATTCGACTCAAAAGACATTTCAGCTTTTATATTCGGAGCTTATTTCGGTCTTATCTTTCAAAAGTTTATGAACAATGAACCTTTTGAAGACCCGACCGAAACTAACGATAAAATACAAAAATTAATTAAATTTTTTAAGAATCAGGAGGAACAACAATGAGCAACGGTTACGCAATCAGCAACTGGCAGGACGCTAAAACCATTTACGCTAAGCTTGCCAAACTCACATCTCAGCCCATCTACAGTGTTTCGGATGATGAGCTTAAAAGAGTTCTTGAGCACTTTGAGACAAAGTGTGCAAAATCTAAGGAAATCACAACAGAGGCAAAGAAGTATATCCCCGGCGGCGTTCAGCACAACCTCGCCTTCAACTATCCCTTCCCCATCTGTGTAACAAAGGCAGAGGGTGCATACCTCTACGACCTTGACGGCAACCAGTACATTGACTTCCTCCAGGCAGGCGGACCGACAATTCTCGGTTCCAACTACGAGCCCGTACGTGAGAAGGTTATGGAGCTTCTCAATACCTGCGGCCCCGTAACAGGTCTTTTCCACGAGGGTGAGCTTCTTCTCGCTAAGGAAATCAACAAGCATATGCCCAACGTCGAGATGTTCCGTATGCTCGGCTCAGGTACAGAGTCCGTTATGGCTGCAATCCGTGTAGCACGTAACGCAACAAAGGCAAAGAGGATCATCAAGGTCGGCGGTGCATACCACGGTTGGTCCGATCAGATGGTTTACGGTCTTAAGATTCCGGGCAGCCGTCAGTTCCTTGAGTCACACGGTATTCCCAGCGGCTCATACAGCACAACTGACGAAGTCAGACCCAATGACCTTCACATGCTCGAAAAAATGCTCAAGCTCAACAAGATGCGCGGCGGCACAGCAGCTGTTATCGTAGAGCCCGTAGGTCCCGAAAGCGGTACACGCCCGATCGATAAGGACTACAACAAGGGTGTTCGCGAGCTTTGCAACAAGTACGGCTGTCTCTTCATCTTCGACGAGGTTGTTACAGGCTTCCGCGTAGGTCTCGGCGGTGCTCAGGGCTACTTTGACGTTGTTCCGGACCTTACAATCTTCGGTAAGGTTGTTGCAGGCGGTTATCCGTCAGCAGGCGGTGTCGGCGGTAAGAAGGAATTTGTCAGCGGTATGGCAGCAGGTGTCGGCACAATGATGAAGCGTGCATACGTCGGCGGTACACTCGCAGCTAACCCGCTTTCATCCTACGCAGGCTACTGCGCAATCCAGGAAATCGAGAAGACTGACGCTTGTGTCAAGGCAGGTCAGGCAGGTGACAGACTTACAGCAGGTCTCCAGCAGCTTGTTGATAAGTATTCTCTCCCCTACGTTGTATACAACCAGGGCTCAATCGTTCACCTCGAGTGTACAGGTGCAATGAGCTACGACTTCAGCTCAATGAACCTCCTCGGCTCTGTTCTTCCCCTCCTCAAGGCAAAGCCCGAAATGCTTCGCCGCAAGGTTGCTATGGAGGAAATGGGCGCTGCTTACATGGCACACGGTATCGTTACTCTTGCAGGCAGCCGTCTCTACACATCTCTTGCTGATACAGACGATGTTATCGACGAAGCACTCAACAGATTTGAGGACGTATTCAAGAACGTAACAGTCTGCACAAGAAACCTCGATAAATAATTTTAATAAATTAAATATTAAATCCGATGCTTGTTCATATGAATAAGCATCGGATTTTTTCAATATTAAGTTGCGGCTGAGGCAAGACTCTGCCCTAAATTCACATAAAACATCCCGTGAATAAATCACGGGATGTTCATCAGTTCTGTTTCTGTGCGGCAAGCTCCTCAAGGTATTCGTCATAAGTGATTTTCTTATCGAAGAAGCTGCCGGGTGTGACATCGATAAGTCTGTTTGCAATAGTCTGGATAAACTGATGGTCGTGTGAAGTGAAGATAACGCTCTCCGTAAACTTGGTGAGACCTTCGTTGAGAGAAGCGATTGACTCAAGGTCAAGGTGGTTGGTAGGCTCATCAAGCAGGAGCACGTTTGCACCGCTGAGCATCATTTTACAAAGCATACAGCGCACTCTCTCGCCACCGGAAAGCACCTTTGCCTTCTTGGTTGCCTCTTCGCCGGAGAACATCATTCTGCCGAGCCAGCCTCTGACATCGGTTTCAAACACAAGGTCTGAATAGCGGCGAATCCAATCGGTAAGGCTGTCCTCAACACCGTCAAAATACTCACTGTTATCGCTCGGGAAATATGAGCGTGAGGTTGTAACACCCCATTTGATCGTACCCTCGTCAGGCTCAATTTCCTCAGCAAGGATCTGCAGCAGAGTTGTTTTAGCAAGAGTATCGCTACCTATAAGCGCTACCTTTTCACGGGGAAGAATCGTAAACGAAACGTTGTCGAGAACTTTTTTGCCATCGATAGTTTTGCTGATATTGCTGACCGTCAGCACCTCGTTGCCGACCTCTCTGTCGGGCTTAAATGAAACAAACGGAAAACGGCGTGACGAAACGGGAATTTCCGCAACATTGATATTATCAAGAAGCTTCTTACGGCTTGTAGCCTGCTTGGATTTTGAAGCATTCGCACTGAATCGTGCGATAAACTCCTGAAGCTCTTTAATCTTCGCCTCAGCCTTTTTATTCTGCTCACGCAGCTGACGCTGAGCCATCTGTGTATATTCGTACCAAAAGTCGTAGTTACCTACGCTCATTGTAATTCTGCCGTAGTCTATATCGACAGTATGGGTACATACCTTATTTAGGAAGTGTCTGTCATGCGATACAACGATTACCGTACTGTGCAGATCTATAAGGAACTCCTCAAGCCAATGAATAGCATCAACATCAAGATGGTTGGTAGGCTCGTCCATAAGCAGGATATCGGGCTGACCGAAAAGAGCCTGTGCAAGAAGCACCTTGACCTTAATATCACCGGGCAGATTCTTCATCTGCTCGTAGTGGTACTCATTTGTAACACCAAGACCGTTGAGAAGAATCTCCGCGTCGCTCTCGGCACTCCAGCCGTCCATTTCGGCAAAGGTTTCCTCAAGCTCACTTATTCTCATACCGTCTTCTTCGGTAAACTCTTCTTTGCAGTAAAGTGCCTCTTTCTCGTCGATAATCTCAACAAGCTTCGGGTTGCCGAGCAAAACCGTACGTATAACGTCGCAATCGTCAAACGCAAAGTGATCCTGTCTGAGAATAGAAAGACGTTCACCGGGGGTAATTACAACCTCGCCCTTATTGGGCTCGATTTCACCGGAGAGAATCTTGAGAAATGTGGACTTACCCGCACCGTTGGCACCGATAATACCGTAGCAATTGCCGCGCGTAAAAGTAAGGTCGGCACCCTGAAACAAGGTTCTGCCGCCGTATTGAAGTGTAACATTAATCGCCTGAATCAATTCTTTTAATTTCCTTTCTTATTTTGCTTCCCAGAGCTTTATCATTATTTTACCTGCTTTGTATATATCGCCACAGCCGAGGGTAATTACAAGATCACCGCTCTCGGCGTTATCCACTACATAGCGGGCAACTTCATCAAATGTATTAAACCACACGCTACCGGGGATTTTCTCGGCAAGCTGTGATGTATAAACACCGAGTGTATTCACCTCGCGTGAGCCCATAATTTCGGTCATAACAACCTCATCTGCAAGGCTGAGTACACGAGCAAAATCATCCATAAGAAGTGATGTACGGGTGTAAGTAAACGGCTGATGAACAGCCCATACCTTTCTGTACTGCATTTCCTTGGCGGCTTTGAGAGTAACCTCAAGCTCCTTTGGATGATGAGCATAGTCATCAACAAGCGTA
This sequence comes from Acutalibacteraceae bacterium, assembly GCA_045544155.1. GTDB lineage: Bacteria > Bacillota > Clostridia > Oscillospirales > Acutalibacteraceae > UBA8612. The sequence continues at coordinate 11,318 of JAZPYN010000029.1, read as the reverse complement.
ATACCGTTCCACTCGCCGATTTTTTCAAAACGTCTGCCTGCACCGCCGAAGCTTTCGACTGCAGCAGCACTATCCTTAATATCAACGCCGCTGACCCAAGCCGCCGCTACAGCAGAAAGCGTATTGAGCACATTGTGCTCACCCGGCACTGCAAGCTGAACAGTACATACCGATTCACCACGGTGGCAGATGTCAAACTTTGCGTATGCACCTCGTGTATAGCTAATATTATCGGGATAGAAATCGCAATCACTCGAGTAGCCGAAGGTTACCGTTTGCTTAGCATCAGCGTTTTCAACTGCCTTGAGCACCTCGGGATCAGATGCATTTATAACGAGCGTACGCGTTGTAAGATTGCAAAACTTTGTAAACGAAGCAATCAGATTATCCATTGTCTTGAAATAATCCATATGATCTTCGTCGATATTGAGAATTACCGCAACATCGGGTGAAAGGTCGAGGAATGTGTCAACAAACTCGCAAGCCTCGCATACTATGTTTTCGGTCTCGCCTACTCTGCCGTTTGAGCCGGTAATAGGAAGTCTGCCGCCGATAACAGCACTCGGGTCAAGACCTGTTTTAATCATAATATGTGTAAGCATTGAAGTTACGGTAGTTTTGCCGTGAGTACCGCATACACATACAGCATTATTATAAAGCCTTGTGATTGCACCGAAAAGCTTGGAACGCTCAAAGGTCGGGATTCCTGAGGCCTTTGCCGCGCACAGCTCAGGATTATCGGGCAGAAGCGCTGCAGTATACACTATCATCTCGGCGCCTTCGATATTCTCTGCCTTCTGCGGCATTGATACGGGAATTCCGAGTGCACGTACTCTGGCTAAGGTTTCGCTCTCATTGACATCAGAGCCTGATATCTCGTAGCCCTGTGCGTGAAGAATTTCAGCAAGCGGGCACATACCGCTTCCGCCTATGCCGATAAAGTGTACTCGCTTTATTTCTTTGAGAAGCTGATCTATATTTTTCAAAAGTCATCACCTCTTGGTAATATCTGTTTCACAACTTATTATTATAACACATATTATGGTTTAGGGCAATTTATTTTATATAATATTTTTCGACAAAAACGGAGGCGGTGAAATGAAAAATTTTCTTTTTGTCGGCGGTGACGAACGTCAGATATTTGCCGCCGAATATATAACTAACTGCGGTAATTCGGCACGCTTTGCTAACACTTACGACGAACTGAAAAAAGCAATATATGAAGCAGATGTCATTGTTTTACCTTTACCCCTGACACGCGACGGAAAACATATAAACGCCGAACCTGAAAAAGGATTTATAACCATAGAAGAGTTGCTTTTTTTGCTCGGCAAAGGTATGATTCTGATGGCAGGTATAGTCAGCGACGATATTTCTGAAAGAATCTTGAGTAAAGGTGTTGTGCTTTACGACTATTACAAATCTGAGTCACTCGCAATAATTAATTCTGTATCAACGGCAGAGGGTGTGATCTACGAGCTCATAGGCAACAGCAACATTAATCTGCAAGGCTCAAAAGCCCTTGTAACAGGCTACGGTAAAGCCGCTTCAGCCATTTCGCGCTTACTGTATTCATTAGGCAGCGAAGTGATAGTTGCAGCACGCTCCGAAAGAGACAGAGCATCTGCTGAAGCACACTACTGTAAAGCTGTACAGCTTTACAGTATAAGCAACATTGCAAGCAGCCTTGACTTTGCAATAAACACCGTGCCTGCTACTGTAATAGACGAAAAAGTAATATCAAAGCTCAAAAAAGATTGCTTCATGCTGGAGATTGCATCAGCACCGTACGGCATAGATTTCGAGGCAGCCGAAAGGTATGGAATAAGGGTAAAAAAAGCTCCTTCATTGCCAGGCAGAATTTCACCTAAAAGCGCAGGAGAAGCAATCGCCAAAACGATACTGAGCTTACAGAAAGGTGCGGTGAGTTTAAATTGAACAAAATAAATTTAGGTTTTGCCATGTGCGGTTCATTCTGCACCTTTGACAAAGCTATCGAGCAAATGAGTCTGCTTGCAGACAAAGGTGCAGTAATAACGCCTATAATGTCACAAATCGCATATTCCACTGACACACGTTTCGGTAAAGCCGATGAAATCATCAAGCGCATTGAAAGCATATGCCAACGCAATATAATTCATACCGTAGAAGATGCCGAACCGATCGGCCCAAAGAAAATGTTTGACGTTCTGCTTGTCGAGCCTTGCACCGGCAATACTCTCGCAAAACTCGCCTGTGGAATAACCGACACGGCTGTTACAATGGCATGCAAATCTCACATTCGTAACGCCAGACCGATCGTACTTGCAGTATCTACAAACGATGCTCTCGGAAATTCTGCCAAAAATATCGGCCATCTTCTGAACTGCAAAAATATATACTTCTTACCCATGAGACAGGATAACTGCAAGGCTAAACCCAGATCTGTCGTAGCAGATTTTTCACTTACAGAGCAAGCAATATATTCAGCTCTTAACGCAGAGCAGCTGCAACCAATTATCACAGCATAAAAACAAGGTAACACGGAAAAATCCGTGTTACCTTGTTTTTATGTAGAGACAATAATCAAATTATTCTTCATCCTCAAGACCGACAAGCCAGTTTATGCTGACATCGAGTACCTTTGCAATAGCTACAAGCTCAAAATCGGTAACATAACGAAGCTGACCTTCAAGCTTGGAAAGACCCGAAGCATTCAAATCAACACCGTTTATCTGAAGCTGAGTAAGAAGGTCTTTCTGCTTGAGACCTATAGCCTTACGGCGCTGTTCTATTCTCGCGCCGACAATATTTCTGTCACCAAGAGACTGCTTTCTTATTCTCATTTGTTAAATCCCCTTCACAATATATACTTTTTGTATATTAAGCGCAAAATATTATTTGCAATTTGTTATATATTTCATTTCAGCATAATTATAACACTATTACAACAAATGTCAATTGCTTTTAATATTAAATTTTTATACTGAAAATTTAAGCTTTTTCGCAGCGAGGAGAATTTGCTATACACATTGTATTATAAATAAAACTGTTGTAAATTTTATTAATTATGTTATAATACTTTACAAATCGGTTTAAATTAATAAACTGAAGTATATATACGAGGTGTTGCAAGATGACGTTCAAACGCGACGGCGAACGCGGCAGAAACCTTACCGCGCTTATGGACTTCTATGAGTTGACTATGGCAAAGGGCTACTTCAACAATAATATGGGTGATACCGAGGCTGTGTTTGATATGTTTTTCCGCCGTGTACCGGACGGTGGCGGTTTTGCTATTATGGCGGGTGTTCAACAGCTTATCGAGTATCTTGAGTCACTTGTATTCAGCGATAACGATATAAAAATGCTTCGCAGAAAGGGATTTGACGAGAATTTTCTCAACTATCTCAAGAATTTCAAATTCACCTGTGACGTATGGGCAGTACCCGAAGGTACACCTATATTCCCCGGTGAGCCTATAATCACGGTAAAGGGACCTGTTATCCAAGCTCAGCTTATTGAAACAATGGTACTGCTGTGCATCAACCACCAAAGCCTTATTGCAACCAAGGCAAACCGTATTGTACGTGCGGCTGACGGACGAGCCGTTATGGAGTTCGGTTCACGAAGAGCTCAAGGCTTTGACGGTGCAATTTACGGTGCAAGAGCTGCTTATATAGGCGGCTGTGTCGGTACAGCATGTGCAATGAGTGAACGTGATTTCGACATTCCCGCACTCGGCACAATGGCTCACAGCTGGGTACAGATGTTTGACACAGAGCTTGAAGCTTTCTGTGCTTATGCACGTGAATACCCGGATAACTGCACATTGCTTATTGACACATATAATGTGCTCGAAAGCGGTATCCCCAACGCGATCGAAGCCTTTAAACGAGAAGTACTGCCAAGAGGATTCCGACCCAAGGGTGTGCGAATCGACAGTGGCGACATCACTTACCTTTCAAAGAAAATGCGCAAGATGCTTGACGAAGCAGGCTTTGAGGATTGTGCAATAGTTGCATCAAACTCACTTGATGAAAATATCATCCGCGATATGCTGATCCAAGGTGCAAAGGTTGACTCTTTCGGTGTCGGTGAGCGTCTCATTACCGCTTCATCAGCTCCCGTTTTCGGCGGTGTATATAAGCTTGTTGCAATTGAGCGTGACGGTAAATTCATACCCAAAATCAAAATCAGCGAAAACGTTGAAAAAATCACGACCCCCTGTTTCAAGGACTTGTGGCGACTTTATGACAATGAAACAGGCAAGGCCATTGCCGATGTCATAACCCTCAACGGTGAGATCATTGACGATTCTGAACCCTACGAGCTGTTTGACCCCGTATACACCTGGAAACGCAAAAGCGTCACAAACTACACTGCGAAGCGTTTACGTGTAAAGATATTTGAAGACGGCAAAAGCATTTACAAATGCCCCAATCTCAAAGAAACTCAACTCTTCTGCAAAGAACAGGTTGAAACTCTTTGGGATGAAGTAAAACGTTTTGAAAATCCGCACAAGTATTATGTGGACCTTTCTCAGTCTCTCTGGGAAGAGAAAAACAGTCTGCTTGCTGCTAAAACAAAAAAATAAATCAGGAGTGATAAAATTATGAATAACATCCCCCGTTCAGAATATCCCCGTCCCCAATTTGTCCGTGAAAGTTATATCAACCTCAACGGCGAATGGGAATTTGAATTTGACTTCGGTGTAAGCGGCAAGGCGCGCAAAATGTACGAAGCCGATGCAGAGTACACAAAGAAGATAACCGTTCCCTTCTGCCCCGAAAGCGAGCTTTCAGGAATCTGCTATAAGGATTTTATGAACAGTGTATGGTACAGACGCAAGTTCAACATCACAAAAGGCGAAGGCAGAACTCTGCTTCATTTCGAGGCCTGCGACTATGAAACAACCGTATGGGTAAACGGTGTTGAGTTCCCCGTACATATCGGCGGATACACAGGCTTTGTGCTTGATATAACAAAGGCTGTAGTTGACGGTGAAAACACTGTTGTTGTAAACGCTGTTGACCGTCTGCTCCCCGGCACACAACCCAGAGGTAAGCAGAGCGAAGAATTTTACTCACACGGCTGTGACTACACAAGAACAACAGGTATCTGGCAGACTGTATGGATCGAGCAGGTTGCCGATACATATATCTCAAATTCAAAAATCAGAACTGCAGACCTTTCAGGTATCATCAACTGTGATATTTCAATTGTCGGCGATATCACAGATACGGAACTTCAGCTCACAGCATATTATAACGGCGAAGAGGTCGGCACAGCAGTTGCAGACGTTATGTGCAACACTGTCAACGTTTCAATGGCACTCAACGAAGCTCATCTCTGGGAAGTCGGCAACGGCAGACTCTACGATATCAAATACGAGCTTGTAAAGGGCGGTGAAGTAATTGATACCGCAAAGGGCTACTTCGGACTCCGTACCGTATCGCTCAACAAAAATGCAATCTGCATCAACGGCAAGGTTGTATTCCAGCGCCTTGTACTTGATCAGGGCTTCTACCCCGACGGTATCTACACCGCACCTACAGATGAGGCACTTGTAAAGGATATTGAGCTTTCTCTCGCAGCAGGCTTCAACGGTGCAAGACTTCATCAGAAGGTATTTGAGCAGCGCTTCCTCTACCACTGTGACCGCCTCGGCTACATCGTATGGGGCGAATACGCAAACTGGGGCACAAACCACACCGAGCCCTATTCACTTGCACAGTTTGCTCCGCAGTGGCTCGAAGAAATCGACCGCGACTACAGCCACCCTGCAATCGTAGGTTGGTGTCCCTTCAACGAAACCTGGGATATGTTCGGCCGTCAGCAGTATGACGATGTTCTCAAAAACATCTACCTTATCACAAAGGCTGCTGACAACACACGTCCGTGTATCGACACAAGCGGTAACTACCACGTTTTAACCGATATTTACGATATCCACGAGTATGAGCCCGATCCCGCTAAACTTGCTGAAATGATGGCGGAGAACGACCTTGCCGCGGGCAAAGTTCACGAGCCGCATCCGCACCGCCAGAGCTACGGCGGTCAGCCCTACTTTGTCAGCGAGTACGGCGGCACATGGTGGGCACCGGGCCAGGAAGATGGTTGGGGCTACGGCCAAACTCCCAAGACAGAGGACGAAGCTGTTGAGCGTATCTGCGGCCTTACAAAGGCAATTCTTGACTGCGACCAGTGCTGTGCATACTGCTACACTCAGCTCACAAACATCGAGCAGGAGCAGAACGGTATCTATTACTATGACCGCTCAATGAAATTCAGCGAAGAAAACTTCAAAAAAATCCGTGATGCATTCGCAGCCCCCGCCGCAATAGAAAAGTAAAATTATACATCAAAAGACGGTGATTATTCAATCACCGTCTTTTTTGCTATATCAATATTGACTGAGTATTTCTCTCAGTTCAGGGTCATCAAGACCTTTATGCTCATCCGGCCAGAGCTTATCCGGCCACTTCGGTTCAGTATTCGGAAACGGATAGGGCTGTAACGTGCCTGCCATATTCCATCCGTCAGCCGTCCTTGAGGTATAGCGCAGATTTGTGCAACACTCAACTTCGCCGTCTTCATTATAATGCCCTCTATAAACGCCTATAAGCCCTGCGTTTTTCTTCCAATAAAACCTCAGATAATCGTTGCCCGGTAATTTCGCCTCAGCTTCCGCAACTACAAACTTATCATAGGTTTCAATTGTAATCTTATAGTAATCGTCTTCCCATTCATAATCTGTTTCGCTGTAATATGTTCTGCTGCGTTTGAATTTGAGTACGTCATATCCTTCTTCATCTTTGCTGTACTCTACGTCATATATAAGATAAATCTGTTTTGCAGTATTATCGTAATAATATTCCCACCACGTCTGAGGACCTGTAATGCAATCGTCTTCCGCGTTTTGCACCTCGCCCTCTTTTTCAGTCAAGCCGTCTATCGACGGAGTGTAGAACATAACACTGCCGTCTTTTGTCTGACACTCTATCCACTGCTCCCTGAAACTGCCCGAGAAACGCTGACCGTGATACAAGCCCGCATAGCTGCCGATTTCATCCGCATGAACATCCCAGTACGGGTGTAACGATTCAACTTCAGATGATTGCGTGACCTTTTGAGTTGAAGCTTCGGTTTCATCCGGTTGCTGAGCTTCACCGCATGAACATAAGCACAGCAAAATTACAAAACTAAATATTACCCACAGCTTTTTCATACCTTACTCCCCTTTTCTTTGCCTTACAATATTCTAACATCAGCACAGCAGACAAGTAAAGTTACAATAGGTTACACAGCAGATACAGTTTTGTAATATATCAATTTCATTGTCATATCTTTTTCACGGCGGACGCCCGATGGGCGCCCCTACATGTCATTCTGAGCGCAGCGAAGAATCTTAAACATTACACCGTTGGCACTGTTTTGTCATATAAAAACTGTAAACCCCGGCTGAGCCGAGGGTTATAATTTTATTCAAACAGCTTTTTGATTTTTATTTTCAGTTCCACAAACGGTCTGAATCCGCCGTACTCCTGCGATAAATCCGGTCTTTCATTCCATTTGTATTCGGCACCCAGTTCATAACTGAGCCACTCCTTAACTACCTTGACAAAGTAGAAATCTTCGTTCTTAACATAGCCGTATGCTCCTGTCTCCTGGTCATAACCGTAAACAGTAATCAGCTTTGCGTTACCGAGTAAGCTCTCCTCAAAATATGCTCTGCAGGTTTCCTCATTGTCATAATGTGCATATCCCTCTGCATTTGCATATTCGTTTCTGCCATTCTGAGCAAGGTGCATATAAAGCACATCAAGGTCATAAGGACAGGTTTTGGGGCTCATCGTCCAGCCCGGTGTACAGTAATCGTTAATACACACCTCAACGGGAGGCCGCATTGTACTGTATTCCTCTGTATGAGAAGAGAGCGAAACGATATGTGAAATAATCTTATGGCGCTCAATTCCCGCATCGTAAAACATCTTGCAGGTAAATTCAATATAATCTGCCAGCACACCGTAAAGCAGCTGCTTTGTATAATCCTCAACAGACATAAGATTTTTGCGTGCTTCTTTTTTAAGACTTTCTTCATCATATCCCATATTGTGCAGTGCGTGCATACCGTACTGAGCGCGTTCAAAATCCTCCATTGATGCGTAATCACTGCCTGTGTAATCGGGAATCTGAGTTTCCCAGCCCGTATTGATTCCCGCAAAAAGATAACCTTTGCCTTGCTCTTTGAGCCTTGTGTAATTCTCAACAAGCGGCTCAATAAAGCCCTTGGTCACCTGGTTTGAATACCATTTCAAATATTTTTCTGAGTTAAAGCACGGAAAACCTCCTGCAGTGGCAAACGGCACACCGCTCCAGTCACAATGCCACCTCGGCAGCATTCCGTAGGTTTGGCCGCCCCATTCTTCGCCCTCTTTCGGAAATGCTATCCATTCGCACATTTCGGGGTCGTTATAAAACTTACCGCCGTCAGCTGTTACTGCACCGTCGCCGAAATAAGTTGAATAATTAGTGCAGTCGTCCATCTGAAAATAAACAGGTACATTGTATTTTTCGGCAAGCATAAAAACATGGTTTACTTCTTCATTCATCTGCTCGATTGACTGTGTCAGGCACATCGGACCGACTACACCGAAAGCATACATACGTTTGGAATCGGAATCAATTTCACCGTGAAGCTCAACCATCTGCTTTACATACGGCTCAAGATCAAAATAATGAACATTGGTAACCATAAAGACAACGTACTGCGGGTCGTCTTCAGTGTATTCGGGAGCTGCCGGTTTTTCACCCAAAGAAGGGAAAAGCATAACAGCCAAAGCTGTCAGGAAGCTTATAATTTTATTTAAGAAAGACATATTACTATCCTTTATTTATAATACTCTTTATACCACTCTGCAAATTTTTTCATACCCGTGCGTATATCGGTTTTGGGAGTAAAGCCAAAATCGTTTTGCAAAGCAGATATATCGGCATAGGTACGGTAAACATCACCCGGCTGCATAGGCAGATATTCGACCTTCGCTTTGACGCCTATCGCCTCTTCGATTGCAGAAACAAATTCTTTAAGCGGCACAGGATTATTATTACCGATATTGTATACCTTTGCTCTTGCATCGTTTTGCTTTTCGGGCGGTGACGGAATAATTCTTATAATACCTTCTACTATATCGTCTATATAGGTAAAATCTCTTTCAAGTTCACCGTAATTAAACAGCTTTATCGGCTCGCCTGCAAGAATTTTTCGGGTAAAACTAAAATATGCCATATCAGGTCTGCCGTAAGGGCCGTAAACGGTAAAGAAGCGAAGGCCCGTGCAGGGTATATCAAACAGATGGCTGTAGGTGTAGGCCATAAGCTCATTTGTCTTTTTGGTTGCGGCATACAGGCTGATAGGATTATCCACTCTGTCATCAACCGAAAACGGCACCTTTTTGCTGTTACCGTAAACCGAACTTGACGAAGCATAAACCAGATGCTCAACGGGATTTGCGCGGCAAGCCTCAAGAATATTGAAAAAGCCGGTAACATTACTGTCAATATAAGCCTGCGGATTCTCTATACTGTAACGAACACCTGCTTGAGCTGCAAGGTTGACAACAACCTCGGGCTTAACATCAGCAAAAATTTTATCAATAACAGCTTTGTCGGAAATATCAGCTTTGATAAATGTAAAACCATCATATTTTTTAAGTTCTTCAAGTCTGGATTCCTTAAGGCTGACTTCATAATAATCATTTAAATTGTCAAGCCCTGTAACTTTACAGCCGAGTATAAGCAAACGCTTTGCAAGGTGACTGCCAATAAAGCCCGCTGCACCGGTCAGCAGTATATTTTTACTTTCCATTTTTAACTTCAGCCTTTTCTTTTATGATTTTTTCGTCATCGGGATGCGGATTCCAAAGTGTGAAAACAACACTTGATTCTTTTTCTCCTGCAAAGCGTTGACGACTCACAGTATAGAATTTTCCACCAAACTCAACAGTATAAGGTCTGCGGCAATTATCAGCCGTAGAAATGACCAAAGCCCTTTCCTCAAGCCATTTGTACTGTCCGTCAAGGCTGAGCATACTGCGGATCGAAACCTTTTTATCAGGCTGTACATAGGTCAGCGCCATTATTCCGTCAGAACGCACACAAAGGTTTGGCGCAACGCCCTTCACGTTGAGCATATGAGGCAAGCTCCAACGCACACCCATATCATCAGAGTAAGAAATAAACAGCTCGCCCATCGAAGAAAAGATACAGATGAGCCTGCCGTTTTTGAGCTTCGCACAGCTGACCTGAGAAACAACCCTGCCTCCGGGAATCAGAGGCACGCTGCCAATTTTTGTAAAGGTGTTGCACTTGTCAATGCTTTTGTATGCAACAGCAACACCGTTTTGGTTGCCCATCAGCAAAATCTCGTTACTTGATAGCATAATCGCACCCTGAGTAATCTCGCAAGGTGATTTTTTGATTTGAAGCTCACTGTTTTTCCCCTCAGGCAGGAATGCGTAATATGTGCCACCCTGCTTATCGTCATCAGAGAGTGAATCGAAAAGCTCAGCGTTCTTCCGTTTGTAACTGAGAGCAACAGTCTTGTCACACGACGGTACGTGAAGACTTGATGCCAGCTTTGTTCGCCAGCTTATGAGCACACCATAAGGTGTAGAGGTAGCAGTAACGTTACCTATCTGCATAGGTGAATCAAAAATAAACTGACGATCCGCAGAAGAAATTTTCAGCGGATTACGGCTGTGAATATGGCAAAGCGAGTAAATAAGAGTGCCTTCAACAACACGGCTGCAGGCAAAAACAATATCAACACTGCCATCAGCACGCACCGCAACAGCAGGCGAACCGCAGCCGCCCGATACCGTAAGGCTCTTACGGCAAACAAAACCCTGCTGCTCAATATTTACAAGTGCCGCCTTATCGCCGTCAGTATGACGACGGATCACAGTGATAACCAGCGAGACTATATAAGGTATCATCTGTGCCGGTGCTTTAAGCATCTTAATAAAGGCTATTATTTTTTTGATTGCCTTTTTATTCATTGCCGTACCTCGCAAAAAATATTTCTGCCCTTATCATATCATTTTATTATTAACATTTCAACATAATATTTTCAATCGCACGAAGATACTGCGAGCGAGCAAAAAACGGCAAATGAAAAAAGGCACCAACCGAACGTGAACTGCCCCAAATTGTGCGGACAGTACAAAAAAGCCCTTATGGCAGAAATATTTAGTTAAGCGACATACTGACTTCGTTTTTCAAGCGGAGTCAGTTTTGTTTTTAATTGGATTCTTTCGTTGTTGTAAAAGTGTATG
>JAZPYN010000028.1:0-124145 GCA_045544155.1 Acutalibacteraceae bacterium | reverse complement strand
CTGCTGGGAGATTCGGAAAAGATTACATTGGTTGCGGTTGCAGTATTAATTGTTGGATTAATAATCGGATTTATCTGCATTTTTTGCGTGCAGAAAAAATATAATAACGGTGTTTTCTGATTGACAAATTCCAATTTATAGAACTATAAATAGTTACATAAGGCTTTTCTCTTGAACCGAATAAAATTTTTTAATATAGGGGATACGAAAAGGTGTAGAGGTCCCCAAAAGGAAACGATCACTCAAAGAGTGGTCGTTTTCTTTTTACTCTTTAATCGGAATTAAAATGTGTAACCGTGTTTCGCCAGCTATGAATGACCAAAGCGCACAGTTCGCGCGAGAGTCAAGTCTTAAGTTTTTTTGTTTTTCATATAATGATCAAATGAATCCTGATTCAGCCTAACTCTACGATATTTTAATTAAATCACATATTTTTACCGATATTCTGTTTATCTGAGTTGTCGGTTATTTTATTTTCCTTGATTGTTTTGATTTGCAGATATGAAAATTTCGGAGTGATTGAATTTCCAAAAATCTTATGATAAGATTTGAGATAGAAAGGCGGGTGATGATATGCAATCCGTAACTTCAAAAATCTTTATGGCAATTTTGCGTTTGGTCTTTCATTCGCCGTTATTTGACAGTTCAATGTTATCTGACAATGCGGCAAAACTGACAAAAGATAAAAAGTCAAAATATAAGCCATCAAAGAATTTTACCTATACAAAGCATTCCATTAAAAATGTTAAGTACGAAAAGATTGTTAATAAGAATTGCAATACAGAAAAAGTTATATTAAATATCCACGGTGGCGGATTTAGAATTGAGCTGAATGATTTTTACCGCAAGCTTGCCGAGAAATACAGTAATATTTTCGGCGGTGCAACTGTAATAAATGCAGACTACGGAAGATTCCCTGAGCATCAGCTCCCGTCGCAGATGCACGATGTCGTAAAAACATATTTACATTTATTAAATGAGGGAATTAACAATTCAGATGTTATAGTTATCGGCGACAGCGCAGGTGCAACATTAGCAATGACATCAGCTTTGTGGCTTCGGGATAACGGTTATCCTTTGCCTAATCACATTGTTTGCTTTTCTCTTTGGGCAGATGCAACATCAAGCGGCGATTCAAGAATCACAAATGCATATTCTGATCCGTTTTACGGAATCTCAAAGCACAAAAAGACAGAAGATAATATTCATTTACTTAGAAGAATATCCAAGTATGTTATAAATGTCGATAGGACGGATCCGTATATTTCACCCTTGTTCGGAAGTTTTGAAAAATTCCCTAAGGTAACATTGATATGCGGAACTGCAGATCTGGATGAGAGCGACAGCGACAGAATATATGATAAAATGAAAAATGCAAATATTGATGTTAAGCTTTATAAATTTGAAGGTATGTGCCATTGCTTTCAGTTGTTTTCGTTTTTGCCCGAAAGTAAAAAAGCATACCAAATCGTTAAAAGAAGAATATCGGAGGAATAACAGTGAAAATTCTTGATAATAGCGATAAACACTTATTACCCATTTTACCGGATATTATTTCGAAAGAGCTGGGTAAGAATGCCGATAAAATTAAGTTTATCGGTGGCGGCAGCTTTGGCAGAGTTTATAAGGCCGTACTTTCCGATGGAGAATCAATTGCTGTAAAAGCTTACCGAGTACAGGGTTCACAATACGAAGAAGCGGAACAGCTAAAGCTTCTGTCTGCAAACACAAGTGTAAATATGCCGAAGGTTCTTTTTACTTATGAGAATGAATATACAGCAATTTTAGCTATGAGCTTTTGCTCCGGACAGAATGTATTGAATCCGATGTTCTTGTTGAAAAATAAAGAGCAGAAACAGAAATTTGCCCAGGATGTTATTTCAGGTATGCTTGAATGGCACAGCGTAACTAATGACAAATTCGGTTCTCTGGAAAACCCTGTTTATGATAGTTGGTACGAATACTACAAAAAAGAAAAGCAGGAGCCGTGGCTTGTCGGTCTGAATGAGTTAGCTCAAAAAGGAAAATTCAGCAAGAAAAAAATAAAACTTCTCTGTGAAGCAACTGAGATTTTCAATAATCTTCCTCGAGAAAACACATCTCCCGTTTTAATTCACAGCGACCTCAATATAATGAACATTATGGCCGATCCCAAAACGTTAAAGCTCAACGCTTTTATTGACCCTTGTGCCTGTATGTGGGCAGACAGAGAATATGATTTGTTCCAGCTTCGTAATATGTGGGGAGATGCTTACGGCTTATACGAGACATACAAACAGAAATACCAATTATCCGAATATGCTGATTTCAGAGTTGCATATTACGGCGCAATGAACGAAGCACATTGTCGTTTGGCCGGCGGTTTGATAATGCCGATTTGGGAATTTTTATGCAATAATCGTCTGAAAAAAGAGATGAATAAGCTGAAAGAAAAGATGTGATTTAATGAACATAGGTGAACTTGTAACCGTTAAGACCATTGAGAATAAAAATGCCTTCAATGAAAAACATACTCCGTACAGTGCTGAAATACGGCTGCTATCCTGTGTTCAGCAAGGAGATATTGAATCGCTGATAGCTCAACTCAAAGATCTTGATTCTATCATCGTTATGGGACGAATGTCAGATGATGAACTTATGCAGCATAAGTATATGGCTGTCAGCGCAATTACTCTTGCAACCCGATATGCAATCCAAGGCGGAATTAATGAAAACAAAGCCTATGAATTTTCGGACAAAGTAATTAAGAAAATCGATTCACTCAATGATAAAAATGAAATATTAATGTGTCTTGGAATTGAGATAATCAAATTGACGCAGGATGTTAAAAAGAATAAGAAACAACCTGAATTTTCTCCGCATATAAGAAACTGTATCAAATATATAAATGAAAATCTTTCTCAAAAAATCAGCGTATCATCTGTTGCAGATTATTGTGGTATATCTGCAGATTATTTGTCACAGATATTCAAGAAAGAAATGGATGAAAATCTTAGTACATACATTTTAAGACAAAAGCTTGAAAAAGCTAAAATCTTATTACTCAAAGGTGTTAATGTAAAAGAGATAAGCCTCAAATTGGGGTTTTCGTCTCAGGCGTATTTTATAACAGTGTTTAAAAGGTTTTATAAAATGACACCGTCTGAATATATAAAAGTAATAAAAATCAATGATTAATGTTATTTAACATAACAATGTAAAGAAAAAATCAAAAACCTATTGCGTTTTTCAATAAATGAGTGTATAATATTAAGCGAAATAAATACAGGGGAGCTTGTGACAGCAGGCTGAGAGGAAGTAATCAAACTTCGACCCTATAACCTGATGCGGATAATGCCGCCGTAGGAAGTCATACAAATGTGTTTTTACAGGAGGCTTCCGAAAGGTTGTCCTCCTGTTTTTGTTTCGCATTTCAAATCCCGGGGAGCCGTTTTAAACGGCTGAGAGGCAGGTAAACCTGCGACCCGCAAACCTGATCCGGATAATGCCGGCGTAGGAAGCATAGTAAAAGTATATTGTAGTTTTACAATAATTAAAGCTGTACTTCAGGAAGCCTTCGCCTTATTATCCGGCGGAGGCAATTTCTATTTTTGGAGGTAATTTTATGAAAGCAAGTATCGCAATTCAGGTTCTTCCCAAAGCAAAAGACACAGATGATCTTATACGCATCGTAGATGAGGTTATCGCATTTATCAAAAGCAGCGGTTTGCATTGTCATGTAGGTCCGTTTGAAACCACAATTGAAGGTGAAGACTATGACCAGCTGATGGATATTGTCAAAGAGTGTCAGCACGTTGCAATAAGAGCAGGTGCAGAAAATGTTTCTGCTTATGTGAAGGTTGTTTACAGACCGGAAGGGGAAATATTGACCATTGACAAAAAGATAAAAAAACATGCAGAAGCGTAATATAGCATCAATCATCGCTGTTGCCGCATTACTGATTATATGGCAGTTGCTTTGTACAACCGGGCTTGTACCGTCCTATATGCTGCCGTCGCCCATAGAGGTAATAAAGGCCTTTGTGAGCGAATTGCCTTTGCTTCTTAAAAATTCCGTTATTACTTTGCAAGAGGCTTTTATTGGTTTGTTTCTCGGAGTAAGCGTGGGATTTTGTGCTGCCGTACTTATGGATACATTTGACATTCTGTACAAAGCATTTTATCCGTTACTTATTATCACGCAAACGATCCCTTCCGTTGCCATCGCACCGCTTCTTGTGCTTTGGTTCGGTTATGAAATGACTCCTAAGATTGTTCTGATAGTTATATCAACATTTTTTCCCGTAACAGTCGGACTGCTTGACGGATTCAGAAGTGCAGATAAAGATGCAATCGGCTTACTGCGCTCTATGGGTGCAAACAGTACACGGATTTTCCGTTATATTAAATTCCCTTCGGCATTACCTCAACTGTTTTCAGGTCTGAGGATAGCTGCGGCATACAGCGTTGTCGGAGCAGTTATAAGCGAATGGCTCGGTGGCTTCGGCGGTCTGGGTGTTTATATGACACGAGTAAAAAAAGCCTTCGCTTTTGATAAAATGTTTGCCGTTATTTTTCTTATATCGGCAATTTCTCTGGCACTTATGGCTTTGGTCGGATTTGCAGAGAAGAAATGTATGCCTTACCGTAATACAGATAAAAAAGGAGAAAAAAGCATGAAAAAATTAACCGCATTAATACTTTGCATTGCATTGACTTTCTGTATGTCTGCCTGCGGAAAAACAGAGAGTAACAATGAACTGAGCAAAATAACAGTTGTTCTTGACTGGACACCGAACACCAATCATACGGGAATATTTGTCGCCGAGGCTAACGGTTATTTTGATGATGCCGGTCTTGATGTCGAGGTTGTTCAGCCGCCTGAAGGCGGCGCAGAAACCCTTGTAGCATCAGGCAAAGCCCAGTTCGGTGTTTCGTTCCAGGATTCTCTCGCACCTGCTTTTATTGGTGAGGATGCAATTCCCGTTACTGCAGTTGCCGCTGTTATTCAGCATAACACTTCGGGTATTATTTCACGTAAAGGCGAGGGGATGCACACACCAAAGGGTCTTGAAGGCAAGAAATATGCAACTTGGGATATGGACGTTGAGAAGGAAACAATCCGTGAGGTAATGAAAGCCGACGGCGGAAATTTTGACCTTGTTGAGCTGATTCCGTCAACGGTTACAGATGAAGTGTCGGCTCTCAAAAGCGGCAGTGTTGATGCCATATGGATATTCTACGGCTGGGCAGGTGTAGCCTGCGAAACAGCAGGTCTTGAAACAGATTACTTTGAGTTTGCAGACATAAATCCTGTGTTTGATTATTACACTCCCGTTATTATCGGAAATAATACCTGGCTCGAAGAAAATCCCGAAACTGCAAAAGCATTTCTTGAAGCACTTTCAAAGGGATATACCTATGCGACAGAAAACCCGAAGGATGCCGCAGATATTCTGATGAATGCCGCACCTGAACTCAAATCGAACAGCGAGCTTGTATATGCAAGTCAGGAATATCTGGCAGCTGAATATATAGCCGATGCATCAAAATGGGGTGAGTTCGACCCTGAACGTTGGTCTGCATTCTATAATTGGCTGAATGAAAAGAATCTTCTTGAAGATAAAATCGACCCTGATTTCGGCTTTACAAATAACTATCTTCCCAAGTAATATGAAAAAGTTAGAAGTAAAAAATGTCAATAAAGGCTTTGACGGGAATCACGTTCTGAAGGATATTTCCATTGAACTGAACCAAGGTGAGTTGGTGTGCCTGCTCGGTGTGAGCGGCGGCGGAAAAACAACGCTGTTCAACATAATCTCCGGTATTTTGCCGCCTGACAGCGGTCAGGTGTTGCTTGACGGAAAAGATATAACCAATCAGCCTGGACATATCAGCTATATGCTGCAAAAAGATTTGTTGCTGCCTTACAGGACGATTGAGGATAACGTTGCTTTACCGCTTTTACTGAAAGGTACCAAGAAAAAAGAGGCACGTAAGCAAGTATCACCTATGTTTGAGCAATTCGGACTTGAAGGAACACAAAAGAAATATCCCGCTCAGCTTTCAGGTGGTATGCGTCAGCGTGCGGCACTTTTGCGTACTTATATGTTTTCAAAAGAGGTTGCCCTTTTGGATGAGCCGTTTTCAGCTTTAGATACCATTACAAAAAGCTCGATGCATAAATGGTATCTCAATGTTATGCAGCAAATCCAACTTTCAACGCTTTTTATCACCCACGATATTGATGAAGCAATTCTTATATCGGATAGAATTTATATTTTGTCAGGGTCTCCCGGAGAGATAACAGGTGAGATAATTGTCAAAGAGTCAAAGCCGCGCAGTGATGATTTTAACCTGACGGCTGAGTTCCTTAAATACAAGCGAAGCATACTGTCGTTGCTGTAAATATTATATTAAGTGAAAGAACAGGAAGGTTTGTTTGAAATCTTCCTGTTTTTTACTTGCACGTTCGTATTTACGTGTTATAATATATAAGAATTGATATTGTATTGATTAATTTTTATAATAAAAACTGTAAAATTGTAATGTGACTCGGAGGAAAAATATGGCGTGGTATGATAATGCGATATTTTATCATATTTATCCGTTGGGAATGACGGGTGCACCTAAAGAAAACTCATATACTGAGCCTGTACATAGGCTGAATACTTTGTTGCCCTGGATTTCTCATATTAAAGAAATAGGATGTAACGCAATTTATATAGGGCCGCTTTTTGAGTCTGTCGGTCACGGCTACGAAACGACGGATTATAAAAAATTAGATTCAAGACTCGGCACAAATGAAGATCTTGTCAAGTTTGTTTCCGAATGTCATAAAGCGGAAATCCGCGTTATATTCGACGGTGTGTTCAACCATACAGGTCGTGATTTTTTTGCATTCAGAGATATCAAACAAAACAGAGAGGCTTCACGTTACAAGGATTGGTATTGCAATGTGAATTTTTGTGGTAACAATTCGTTTGATGACGGCTTCTCTTACGATAACTGGGGCGGATATGATCTGTTGGCAAAGCTTAATCAGCATAACTCTGAGGTTGTAAATTATATTTGCGATGTAATTCGTTTCTGGGTCAAGGAGTTTGATGTTGACGGAATACGCCTTGATGCTGCAGATGTTATGGATTTTGGTTATATGCAGGCGATACGTCGAGTGGCTAATGAAATCAAGCCCGATTTTTGGCTTATGGGTGAGGTAATTCACGGTAACTATTCGCGCTGGGCAAATGACGGTACTCTTCACAGCGTTACAAATTATATGCTGCACAAGGCTTTGTATTCCGCGCATAATGACCACAATTATTTTGAGATTGCACATACGATCGAGTATGTCAAAAATATGACGGGAGACCGCCTTAAGCTTTATGCCTTTGTTGATAACCACGATGTTGAGCGGATTTATACAAAGCTTAAAAACAAAGCACATTTTGTGCCGGTTCATATTTTGCTTTATACGTTGCCCGGCATTCCGTCAATATATTACGGCTCTGAGTTTGGTATTGAGGGCAGAAAAGAGCGTGGTTCGGATGATTCTTTAAGACCTGCATTGAATTTTGATGATTACAGGTATTTATCTGAAACCAATTCTTTTACAAGGCTTATTTCGGCCCTCGGTAAAATCCGTCAGAACACATCTGCTCTTTGCTTTGGCGATTATAAGAAGCTTTGGCTTCAGACAAATTGTTTTGCTTACGAGAGAACACACAATGGTCAGTCGGTTATAGTTGCTGTCAACAACGGCGATGCAGATATAAATTTGACTCTTCCTTGCGGTAATTACGGTAAGTATATCGGTGCTTTATCAGGTGAAGAGGCGGTTGTGAATGACGGACATATCAGGATTACGGTGAATGCGAATTTCGGTGACATTTGGGTTTCTGAAGGTATAGTCAATAAAGAACTTTTACCAATAGAAGCTGTGAAAATCGAGACTCCTCCGGAAACTGTAACAGTAGAAGAAAAGAAAATCGAAAAATCAATTCCTGATCTCAATAAGCCGTATGATGAGATGACGGTAGAAGAGCTGCAGGAAGCGATCCTTGATAAAATGAGACAAAACGGTCCCGTAACCGATTATATGTTGGGCACGGTGCGTGAAAATACACATCACGGATCGCTGCTTAATTGGGTCAGAAGCTTTAAATGAACAGTAAAACAAATCGGTTTTAAGTAATATATCCTTAGCGAATTTTTAAGATTTGATAAAAATATCAAAATGAAAGAAGTGTAATTATGGTAAAGAATTATGATGCGGTCGTTATCGGTGCAGGCAATGGCGGACTTGTAGCTTCGGCACGCCTTGCAAAAGAGGGTAAGAAAACACTGCTTATAGAGCGGCACAATCTTCCCGGAGGATTTGCTACAAGCTTTGTAAGGGGTAGGTTTGAGTTTGAGGCATCGCTTCACGAGCTTTGCGGTATCGGTCCTATTACCGGCAAAGCACCGTTGCAGAAGATATTTCGCGAAATTGGTGCTGCGGATAAAATAGAGTGGGTCTCACTCGATGAAGCGTACAGATTGATCACGTTGGATGAAAAAGAAAAATGCGATTATGTTATGCCTTTGGGTAAAGAGGCTTTTATGTCAAAACTCGAGGAATATGACCCCGGCTCTGCAAAGGTAGTTGCGAATATCTTTATGCTTATAGAGAGCGTTGAAAAAACCTTGGATTTTGTAGAAGAAATTGAAGACTTTCAACTGTCGATGATAAAAGAGATTTTTTCTGAGCATACAGATTTTCTAAAGGCAGCTAACTATTCGGTCGATGAAGTGCTTAAATCAATGGGAGCAAGCCAAAAAACAAGAGATATACTTAACGGATATTGGTGTTATCTCGGACAACCTACGGATGAGCTCAATGCCATTCACTACTTTACAATGCTTCACGCATATATTATTGACGGTGCTGTTATTCCCCGCGGCAGAAGCCATCAGATAAGCACTGCTCTGCTTGAGACTTTTACGGAAAACGGCGGTGAAGCTTGGTTTAATACAAGTGTTAAGAGAATTATTATCAAAAACGGTTCAGCAGCAGGTGTAATACTTGATGACGGTACACAAATAAATGCTAAGGCTGTAATTTGTAATGCATCACCTTATAATGCGTATACCAAGCTTATAGATGAAAAGGATATTCCTCAAAAGCTTAAGAAAGAAGTTAACGCAAAAACACTTGGTGCAAAGGGCTTTGCTGTTTTTCTGGGTCTTAACCGTTCAGCTGACGAATTAGGTCTTAATAACCACACATATTTTATTTATCCGAATAATGATAACAGAAAGTGCTACGAGTTGAGCAAGAAAATTGAGACAAATGACGTTCAGGCAACGGTCTGCCTTAACAGAGCTTTTGAGGATTGTTCTCCCGAGGGTACGAGTATTCTTTATATGACATCTATTTTTGCAGGCGATGAATGGAGTAAGGTTTCTGTTGAAGATTACCATAAAACAAAAATTTATTTTGCAGAAAAAATGATAAATAATTTTGAAAAAGCAACAGGCGTTGCAATTAAGGACTACATTGAAGAAATTGAAATTGCTACTCCTATGACCTATGCACGTTATACTGATGCACCCGCAGGTACAATATACGGATATGAAGCAAGCAAAGAAGACGGCATTGTTAAAAGAATTGTTTTTGATATGTTGGATAAAGGTATACCCGGACTTTATTTTGCAGGCGGATATACTGTAAGGCATATGGGTTATTCCCCAAGCTATACTACCGGCAATCTGGCGGCAAAGGCTGCAATTCTCGCTATGGATAAGGAGTCAAAGTAATGAATAAGAAAAAGTTTTCTGTAAAAGGCAGCTTCAATGACGGCATAAATACAGTAAAGTTTTTGACACAGAGAATTAAGTTTGTAAACAGTGCTGAAGCTGTGTTGCCCACACGTACGGATGAGTTTGGCGTAAATAAGGTTGCCAAGAGTCTTCATCCAAAAGAACAAAAGCTTGTTATAAGCAGAATTGAAGAGCATACAGATATTGCAAAAAGCTATTATTTTAAAAGCGAATCTGCACCGCTTGCATATTTTAAAGCAGGTCAGTACCTTACATTTAAGCTTGAAATCGGCAATTCGGTTGTAACCCGTTCTTATTCAATAGCTTCTTCACCTGCAAGTGCATTGAACGGCGAGTATCAGATTACCGTAAAAAGAATTAACGGCGGCTTTGTTTCCGATTATATTCTTGACAATTGGAATGTTGGTGATAAGGTCACAGCTTACGCACCGGAGGGTAATCTGACATATAACCCGTTACGTGATGCAGAAAATATAGTTGCCATTGCAGGCGGCAGCGGCATTACACCCTTCCTTTCACTTGCCGGAGCAATAGACAGCGGCGATGAGACTTGCTCGCTTACCTTGCTGTGCGGCTGCAGAAATTCAGATGAGATTCTTTTCAAGGCAGAGCTTGACTCTTTAGCTCAGCGCAGTGAAAAAATCAATGTTATTTATGTGCTCAGCCACAGCAATGAGGAAGGCTACGAAAAAGGTTTTGTAGGTGCAGATATTATCAAGAAATATGCACCCGAAGGTAAGTACAGTATTTTTGTTTGCGGCCCCGGTGCTATGTACAAATTCCTTGAAACTGAGCTTCCGAAGTTGGAATTAGAAAGTAAATATATCCGCTTTGAAGTATTTTCATCCGGTAAAAAAGCAGATGAAGAGCCTAAGGAGTACAGCATTACCGTAATTAACCGCGGTGATGAAAAGGTGATTAAAGCAAGCAGCAGCGAAACCGTGCTCTGTGCATTTGAACGAGCAGGTATTGAGGTGCCTGCAAGATGCCATACGGGTGAATGCGGCTTTTGCAGAAGCAAGCTTGTAAGCGGAAAGGTATATATACCTGAGGGCGAGGATAAGCGCCGTATAGGTGATATGCAGTTTAATTTTATTCATCCTTGTTGCTGCTATCCCGAAACTGATCTTGTTATAAGAATAAATTAGTTAGCTTCTTTAGGTTATAAATATTAATAAAGACGGGATGAACGAATAATGAGTAATTTCGCAATGTTTTTTGTCAGGATAATAACTTCAGTCATACTGGTTTTTATGACTGTTATAAACAGCGTTACCGGTGTTGGAGTAATTACGGAAAAAACTGCCGATATTAACGGCTCATTTGTTTGTACAGATGCTCTCGGCAGGAAGGTTGTTTCTGCCGGCGAAAGTGAAAAACTGGTTGGTGTTTTCTATTTTCTATGGCAAGGTCAGCATGGCAGTACACGGATCATTGACAACACAAAGCTTATTAATGAACATCCCGAGGCGAAAAATTCTGAAGAAGAATGGCTTGCGGCAGGCGGCGGTAATCAGCAGGAATTTCATTTCTGGGGAGAGCCGCTTTTCGGGTATTACTCTTCAAACGATGAATGGGTTTTCAGAAAGCATCTTCAGATGCTTACGGATGCAGAGGTTGATTTCATTGTTATTGATACAACAAATGCATTTACATATTCTGAACCTGCCAAAAAGCTAATCGGTGTATGGTATGAATATCTGCTTCAGGGCTTTGATGTTCCGCAAATCGCATATTACACCAATTCCTATTCTGCCGACACTGTCAACAGAATATACGATGAGATTTATAATAATGCACAGCTCAAGGCAAAATATCCTCGACTTAATGAGCTTTGGTTCTGTCTTGACGGTAAGCCGTTGATTATCGGCAACGAAAAAGATGGCGAAATAAAACCCGAGGCCAAAGAATATTTCAGAATAAAGCAATCTCAATGGCCGAATGCAGACAAGGTCGATGACGGCTTCCCGTGGATGGAATTTGACCGTTCGCTCACTTATCAGTCTGTTTTCAAAAAAGACGGTGTTAAAATAATGAATGTTTCCGTTGCTCAGCATTCGGATACCTGCGCATTCAGCAAAACCGCATGGTACGGCGCAAACGACCGCACCCGTTCCTGGCATAACGGTGAAAACGATTCATCCGAAAACGCAATGCTTTACGGCTATAATTTTGCAGAGCAATGGGAGTTTGCAATAAAAATGAATCCCGATATTATTTTTATAACGGGCTTTAACGAATGGGTCGCACAAAGGCAGTCTCCCGAAGAAAAATATCCTATTGTTTTCGTTGACTGTGCTGATGAAAATGCCTCTCGTGACGTTGAACCCTCAGCAGGCATTCTCGGCGATAACTATTATCTGCAGATGGTGAATTATATCGCAAAGTTCAAGGGTACAACAGCTAAGGTGTCAAAAAGTCCGAACGTGACCATAGATATCAACGGCAGCTTTTCGCAATGGGATTCGGAGAAGATCAGCTCGATATACAGAGATTACAGAAACGATACAGCCGACAGAAATTCGGTTGATTTTGCTCAGAAACCTATAACTGATTCGTCAGGCAGAAATGATATTGTCAATATGAAGGTTGCCGAGGATGCGGAAAACTATTATTTTTATGTTGACACAGCCGACGTACTTTCTTCTCCCGATGGCGGCAGTTGGATGACTCTTTTCATCAATGAAAGCATTGTTATCAACCGTACCGCACCTGTTAACGGCAAGGCTGTTGTTGAGAAAATCACCAACGGTTCCTTGGCACAAACAGGTGAAGCGGTAATTCGTTATGAGGATAATAAGATAATGCTAAGTGTTTCAAAATCTCTTGTGGGTTCTGCCGACGGCTTTAATTTTAAATGGGCAGATAATTATATTGAAAATGATATTTATTCATTCTATACAAAAGGCGATACTGCCCCTTACGGAAGGCTTTGCTATTCTTATTAGTTTGTATTCGGTGAAATATGATATTTAAAAGCAGATAAGACTTTACGGAGGATCAATTTCTGTGAAACTATTCTTAAAAAAGCTCTGTGAAGCTTTGGGCATTGTTTTGATTTGCATATTATGTGTTGTGTTTTCACCGATTATTTTAATTGTTCTTTTGATTAAAACCGTATCGGATTTTATTAAGTATAAAAAATCTCGGTATTATTACGATACTCACGAAAAATACACGTGGATGTGTGCTTCTTCGGAATACGTAGTGTTTTATAATGCGGTAAAAGCTGCTGAACTTCCCGTTGAGTATTACAGAAATAATCAGATTAAAGAAACCGGATACGGGTACTTTGTTTATAAAGATACGCTGCTTATTTGTGATTATGATTCGGATTCGGTTTATTTCGATAAAGAAAGAGAAGAGTGGTTTGCTTATGATGCAAAAGACTGTGTCTTGCTTGAGTCGGAAATTAAGAAAGAAATCGAAGCGGTTAATGAATTTTTAGGCGAAAACAGATGCAGTAAAGCTGTTATATTTATTGAAAGCTCAATGCTTGAAGGTGTACCTGAAAAACATTATGAGCGGATTGAGTTTTTGCCTGTTTCAAACCGCGATTTAATTTCATCGCTAAAAAAATTATCATTATTTTAGAAGCGGTATTATTAATTGTGCGAAAATAATATGATGACATAACGAATGCCGAACAATCGAAAAAGGAGAAGAGCAATGAGCGGTGAAATGAAAAGGACATATATTCCCTTTACAGATTGGAAAGAAAAATCCAGGCAGACAGAGTATACCGAGCCTACACCCTTGCTCTCTCCCGACGGTACTTTGCTTGCAAAGGGATGGGCAAGAAAGAATCTGTTTGAATATAACCGTGACTATGTCAAAAAGGGTATAATCAGCAGAAAAGAGTGGGATTTTTATACTATTGCCGATAATGAGATGCAGATTCTTGTCAGTTTTGCAAATATTAATATAGGCGGTTATGCTGCGGCAAGACTTATAAATCTCAGAACAGGTGAGGTTATTTGTGACTCTGTTGCATATTTTGCGGGTGGAAATAAGCATGTTTGCCGCTCTAAGCCCGATTCACCGTCTCGCTATAAAGATAAAATCGGCAAAACAGAGCTTGATTTTTATACTAAAGAAACTGAACGCACACTATGGTATAAGGGTAATTATAAAGGCAAGCCCGTTGAAGTTACAGCTGTTATGGAAATTCCCGAAGAGCTTGAAAGTATTACAACGGTATTTCCCTTTGACGGTTACGACAAAAAATACTTTATGACGACCAAGCAGGTTTGTATGCCGTGCGAAGGTAAGTTTAAAGTAGGTGACTATGTTTACGAATTTACTAAGGATAAAGCTTTTTGCGCGCTCGATTGGGGCAGAGTCAATACCGTACATAAAATGGTGTGGTATTGGGGCTGCGGCAGTCAGTATATAACAGACGATAAGGGTCAAAAGCACCTTTTCGGCTTTGAGATTACGTGGGCAATAGGTGATGAAAGTCACGCTACGGAAACATGCCTTTTCTATGACGGAAAAGTGCATAAGATCGGTGCTGTAGATGTTAAGAAGTTCCCCAAAGGCAGATTTCTTGAGCCATGGGAATTTGTGTCGGAGGATGGCAGATTCAATATGACAATGCAGCCTACTTTTGATAACCATTCTGATGTGGATTTGAAAATAGGCAGGATGAATTGCCATCAGGTTTACGGTATCTGGAACGGTGATGTAACTCTTGACGACGGCACAAAGCTCAAAATCAAAGATCTTTTCACATTCTGCGAGTATGTAGAAAACAGATGGTGATATAAATGAAAAAAGCTAAAATAATTGTGCTTGCAGGTCAGTCAAACGCAGTCGGAGTAGGTCACGTTGAGTATCTGCCAATACATTTTGATGCGGATACGGTTGCAAAGTTCAAAAGCGGATATGAAAATGTGCTTATAAATTACTTTTCACACGATAAAAAGAGCGATGGCTTTGTGCCGACGGCTGTAGGCTGTACTGAGGCTTCAAAAAATACGCTCGGCCCCGAAATCGGTATTGCTCAGACACTTACCGATAAGTATCCTGATGAAGAGTTTTTTATCGTAAAATGTGCGTTTGGCGGTACAAATCTGAATCATGATTGGTTGCCGCCTTCATGTGGCGGTGACTACGATGAAAATGCCCGTGCAGAGGGTGAAAATAACCGCAAAGCAGGCTGGTGCTGTAACGAGCTTGTCGCGATAATTAATGAAAGTATAGCAGAACTGAAAATCAGGCAGTATTTGCCTGAAATTATTGCTTTTTGCTGGATGCAGGGAGAAAGTGATGCCGATACTTTAGAGCACGTTGCAGGCTATTCCGCACGCTATGAAGCGTTGCTTTCTGATTTTACCGAGAAATTTGGTAGCTATTGTAAAAACTGCGTTTTTATTGACGGCGGTATTTCCGAAATATGGCCGCTTTACCGTGAGGTGAATGAGGTAAAAAAAGCTATAGCAGAAAAAGCCGATAACAGATTCTATATCGATACTATTAATGCAGGTCTTGTAACAAATAAAGAGCCTGAGCCCGAAATCGATTTTGCTCATTATGACTCGGATTGTACTGTAAAGCTCGGCAATCTGTTTGCTGAAAGGATTTAATATGAAGCTTTATAAAAAAATTCTTATTCTCATAACGGGTGTTGCGATCCTTGTTGCAGGTATTCTCTGTAAGCAGAAATTCTTTCTGATGATACCGCTGTTTAATTCACTGTTTATTATGGCATTTCAGTCGGAGGCTAACCGCTTTGCATCGCTTGGTGGTGCGATTAATGCAGTAATTTACACCGTCTGTTATATCTATATGGGTGTATATGGCTCAGCGGCATCTGCCTTTCTTTTCAGCTTTCCGATTCAGCTGCTGACTTTTTTTCGGTGGCGCAAAAGAGCATACAAAAACACTGTTGTTTTCAAAAAAATGTCAAATAAAATGCGAGCGGCTTTCTTTTTAGGTGTTGCCGCAATGTGGGCTTTGCTTGCATATATTTTTTACCGCCTCGAATATGAATATGCAGTGCTCGACAGTATCACATTCCTACTCGGGTTTGTTGTGCCGATACTTACGATGCTCGCATATATCGAGTATACATATCTCTGGATCGTGCAGGCGGTAGTCGGTCTGTTTCTCAATATACAGATGGTTATTGTCGACTACAGCCAGACAACCTATCTTATCTATGGAGTTTACGCACTTTATTGTGTGGTTGGTGCGTTTAATTCGGTACAAAAGTTTTATAAAGAACAACAGAAAGAAAAAACAGTAGTCTCTGTTTGAGGCTACTGTTTTTATGCTGTTAAATTATTCTCCACTTTATCTGTTTGATTACACAGGGCGGATCTTCGCTGTCTCTTGCATAGAATACCGTCAGCAGCGTTCCGTCGTCAAGCTCAACGGTCGACGGATAACCGAGATCATCGCTGAATGGGTTTTCATAAAGGCGTATGTCCTTTTGCCATGTTTTGCCGCAATCTGTACTTACCATTGCCATAATACCGTATGGGCGTTTCCTACGTGAGTATGTGCACAGCAGTATACCTGAGCTCAGCATTAACAGGTGAGGCGGTGCACCGCCCGTTATGTCAAGCAGCATTTCGGGCTTAGACCAGGTTTTACCCATATCCTTTGATATGCTCTGATATATGGTAAATATCGAGTCGTCTCCTATGCGGTCTTCTCCTCTGATCTGACAGAGCAGTGTGCCGTCAGGTAACTCAATCAGATGCGGCTCGCAAAGTGTTACTTTGTCTTCTTCGAGAGTTATTTTGCCAAGCAATTCGGTTTTGCCGTTTTCTGTGTTAAGTAAATGTATTTCAATTCCGCTCGGGCAGTCAAAAAAATTGTTACCTGCCCAGATTATTCTGCCGTCCCGAAGCTCAGTAGGTCCGTGAGGGCTTGTTACCGGCGAGCGGTAAATCTTGCCGAATGTTTTGCCACAGTCGTGACTTATGCGGAATGTTGAGCCGAGATATTTTTCTTCATCCTCTTTTGTAATTGTGTCGATATAGCTTTGTGCGTAAGTATTGTCACGGTTATGATTTCGCTGCATATCGGCAGAGTTGTTGAATGAAGTGAATATTACTCCGCTTTTACCGAATGTGCATATTCCGGCATCACGATCATCAAGCGGCGTGTCAATTACGGCAGAGGGCAGGGTATAGGTCTCGCCGTTGTCTGTGCTGTATGAAATTACAGCCTTGCCGAAAGGGCATATATGCTCGATTCTGTATCCCGATGCACCTACTGCAATTCTGCCGTCCTGCAGTTTTACAGCTGTAGGCCAGCCGAAATAGTTGTGCTTGCTGTGTGGATTTGACATAATCGTTTTAGGGGCTCCGACAAGTTCAATTCTCATTTTCTTACCTCAGTAATAGCTTTTATTGAAAGATATAGACAGATTTATCGGCTTCAAATGTTTTGCCGTTTACAGTAACAGTTGCGTTTTCCGGTGTGTGCAGTGTAACTTCAATGTCTTGCGGATATTCGAGGTTAATTGTCGCTTTTTCGCTTGTGTTTTCATAGCTGAATTTGATAAAGCCGTTGATTGCAGGCACAGTACAACTGATGTTCTTATGCAAATCATATTGCGGTATGATTTCGGCTTTTTCATATCCTGCACTGAGCGGCCTGATACCTGCGATATGCTTGCTCATTATTACAAGCGGACCGCCTGACCACGCGTGGTTTGACGTGCCGTCATTTTTGATCCAGTTTTCCCAGAGTGTTGAGTAATCTTCTTCAATCATCTCGCTGTATCTTTCGCACATTCTTTTTTCTGCAAGTACGAATTCACCGATACGGCAAAGTGATTCGAGTGCATAATACTCCATATAGGGGCTGGAGTTTCTTTCGCGGAAAAGTACATCCTTTATTTTGTCGTAATTTTTCTCGGGACATAAACCTGAAAGCACTGCAACGGCGTTGCCTCTGTCGTCATATCCGTCATTAGCATTACTGCGGTATCCGTTGCCGTCCCACAAAGTCTGATATGCTGTGTAAATTGACTTCATTCTGCTGTCAAATTCTGAAGCAGTATCGTTATCTCCGAGCAGCTCAGCCATATTTTTAACACTTGACAGAGCGTAGTAATACCAAGCATTTTCAAGGGGGATAACGTCAATTTTACTGCCCCAGTCCTGCCAATCCCAGGAGCCGCTTCTGTGTTCGACAAGGCCGTTTTCACCGATATTCCAGAGGTTTACGTAATCTTTAGCCGCAGAGTAAACAGATTTGATAAACTCTTTGTCGCCTGTGTACATATAATATGTCCGGAAGCCTACAACGCCTGCAAGCTGTTGGCAGGGGAGCTCAAAGTAATCATTCTTTATCGGTACAACGGTCTGCAAAACTTTAGTCGCAGGGTCAATGTATGACAGCATCGTGCTGACCCCCTTGCGGTAAAGACAGTATGACGACGGAGAAAGACAGTACATCGTCATCATCATTTCATTTGTAACGTCGCCCCACCACTGCGCTCTTTCTCTGTCGGGGCAGTCCATAAAATTATCTCTCATCGTAACATAGAGAGTGCGAAGCGACTTCTGCCACAGCGTATTCATATCAGAGTTTTCGCAGTTGAAATCACCGCAGAATTCTGTGTTATAGCCGCTTTCTCTGTATTTGAGGCTGATTATTTTAACACCTGACGGTATTGCGTAGGTTATCTGTTCGCCGTTAAACCACGCGGGAGATTCGAATTCCTGAATTCCGTCTTTTGTCACATATGTGCTGTGAACTGCACCCGTGTGAGTGTTTTCGGTTGTGATAACAATTTTTTTGCCGCCTTTCGCTTCAACCTTAAGGTAAGGTGTAAGCTGTGCGTTGTATGGCACTTTGAGCGTAATTTTTTTCTTGAGAGCAAAGCTTTTGCCTTCGTAGTCTTTGCTGTTGATATAATCCTTGAGTCCGAAATCTTTGAACATCGGGATATCTCTGCTGTAAAGCTCGCCCCAGCAGCCTTCACAGCCTTCAGCGTATTCGGTTGCCTTTGCCCAACTTGAAAAATCGTAATCGGTTTTGTTCCAGTCGGCAATATCACAGCGTGCATCAAAATAAATATTGCTTTCAGGTATTCTGTAGTTAGGCTGAAGCTTGCCTTTGTCCTCTTTAAAAGCAGGGTGCTTCAGAACGCTCCAGCTGCTGTCGGATATAATTGAAAGTTCGCCGTTTTCTGCTTCGAAAAGCAGACCGCCCTGACCTGCGTCAGAGCTTGAGTAGCTTGCTTCATTACCCCAATACCATACAAGTATGCTTATAAGATTATCACCGACGGTGAGATGCTTTGCAATATCAATTTCATCAAAGTAGCAGCCCGTAGGTGAGGGACCTCGCTTGAGACCGCCCTCACGCTCAATACACTCACCGTTTATGTACAGCATATATTTGTTTTCTGCTGCAATACGTGCGGTAAGCTCGTCAGGTACTATGTCGATATTTACTTTTTTGTTAAAGCAAATCCATACGTTTTTGCCTGCTTTTTCTTCATCAAGCCATATCCACTTGGCTTTCCAGTCTGTTTTCAGCTCTCTTTGGTATCCCATATTTATCACCCGTATTTATTTGAGTATGAATTCAGTATTGAGGTCTGAATAGCCTTTATTATTTCCGATCGTGTTTATAATCATTTCGGTAAGATTAACTTTTATGCCGTTTTTTTCAAGCTTCGGCTCAAATTTCTTTATAATGAACGAGAATCTTTTAAGTGCTTTGAAAATCATATCATATTCGGGCGTGCCTTCAACATAAGGCTGGTCGCCTGCAAAAATTGCAAGTCCGATTTCACCGACAATCTCGGTGAGCTTTTTCTTTTTTAGTGACTTGTCAATTTTTATCCACAGCACCCGTGAAAGTCCGCCGAGAGTAGCTTTTTTATATATCTTTTTTCCAAGCTTTTTAAGAAGCTTTACAATGCCTTTTCCGCCGCTGAGTGCGTTTGAAATACGGTTGACTATAGCGTCACCGAACTGCTTGTCAAAGTATTCCTGATCAAAACAGTCAACGCCGATACTCTCCACCTTCATAACCGATTTTTCATCAACGGTTATTTTACGGTATTTTGCAGGGCTGCCGACAAGGCAGGAGGTGCAGATATCTATGAGTCTGTTGCCTTTTTCGCTGTAAAACTCATTTATGCTTTGTATATGCATATGTCCTGTCAGAATAAGCTCAACGCCGTTATCTGCAAGAAATGAAGCAACCTTGCGCCACTGCTTAATTTTAGCATCACCTACAAGGTCGAATACGGGTAAAGAAGGGATAACAGGGTAGTGGCAGATTGCAAAAACGGAGCAGCCGTCTTCTTTTGCTTTGTCAAGCTGTACCTTTGCCCAGGAAATAAGCTCGTCATCCATAGCACCCTTGGGGTTGTTGAAGCTGTCACAGTTTATTGCAAGCATTCTGACACCGTCAACAATTTCAGTTATGTAAGAATGTGTTCTTTTGTCAAATTCAAGAGCATCACTGTATCCGAAATCATAATACATATCGTAAAGCTCATCGAAAGAGGTACCTTCAACTTCAATACGCTCGTCATTTTTATATCCGAATGAGTATTCGTTGTAATCGTGGCCTGCGGTTATTACATATATCTTTTTACCGCTTTCCTTCAACTTATAAAGGTGCTTGATGAAGCTTGTGTGGCTCTCTTTTTCTCCGTTCTTTGTAAGGTCACCGGGAATTATAACAATATCCGTTTCTTTATCCTCGGCAATTTTTTTGAATACGGATTCAATAATTGCATCGCTTTCCTTCATAAAATACTGTTCGCGTTTCATATATTCGTCAAATGCCTTACCTTCGGCACCGAGCGAATTTTCAAAATAATGTGTATCTGTTACAAGATAAAACTTAAGCGGATTCATAATTACAACTACTTTCTTATCGTTTATGGCAATATATTATCATAAAATAAATCTATTTTACAATAGAAGAATAAAAATAAAAGGAACTGTAAAAAGCGAAATCTTTTTACAGTTCCTTATGTTAAATCTTTTCTATCGGAGTTATTACCGGTTTTCCGTATTTGTCAAGCAGTACTGTCATACCGCCTGCGTATCCGTTGAAGCTGAATATGTAATTTACACCGGTTTCTTTGTCAACGAGTATTTCAACTCCGCTTATTGAGCCTTGGCTGTAAACTTTTTCAAATCTGTTATCTTTTTTGGACATATTATTAAACTCCTTTCAGGATATTATTCAAATGCAAAAAGTTTGCTTTCGTTTCCGTAATCTGTATATACATCATAGTAAAAAGGTTCGTTATTCCATTTTTGATGAAATCTGATGATTATTTCATCGTAATGAACATCGGAAAAAACAATAAAACTCTTATTTGGAAATGTTTGCTTAAGTGATAAAAGCAGTGCTTTGCCAAGCATTTCTCCAATATAACAAGCGTTTTCAAAATCAGACTTTTTAATATTAGCAGAAATATGTTCGTGGTTTTCAAATGCTTCAAATGCAGTTTTGTCTTCGATAGTTTCATCGATGTGATTTATATGGTTTTTACTTAAAAGAACATATTCGTTACCGTCTTTATCATTAATAACCTTGAAATCAAAAAGGCTTGCTACTGAATGAAGTAATTCTATTTGTCTCATAAAGTGAATCTCCTTTATAGGGTTATACAAACCGTCATAATACTCTTTGCAGGTGCTGTTATATTCGGCTCAAATTCGCCTTCATATATCTTTTCGCAGTTGTGAGTACTGTCTGTCAGGTATATTTCAGCATTGCCGAGCATGCCGCCGAGCTTGATGTTTTCATCAGCTTCTGCAGAGTTTACCATTACAACAACTATCGTATCTTTGTCCTTGAAAGCAACGGCTTTGAGTGAAGATTCCTCTTTGAAATTGTCGATTGCACGAATTCTCACCATACCGGATTTTATAAACGAAGTGAAATGCTTGAAAGCATAGTAGCGGTTGTATGTAATAAGCTCACCTTCGGCGTTTCTGTCCAGCAGACCGTCACCGTTTACGGCTGTCCAGCTCTGCCACGAAACAGCATTCATTTTTGTCAGGTCATCAACAATAACCAGTGCCATATAAATACCGCTGTCAATAGTTGTGCTGTCAAGGGTCAGAGGTAATTCGCACCATTCGCTCATTTCGTATTTTTTGTCGCGGTATTTCTTCTTGAAATCTTTACCGATTTCTTCTTTTTCTTCACTCTTTGTATCCATCCAGTAGGAGTGACCACTGTATGTGTCGCAGAAATCGTTGAGTATTTCGCTTGCGAAAAACTTCTCGACATATTCATAATATGCCCAGCTCATTTCTCCGCTTTCGGGTCCGTTGAGTCTATAGGGGGAGTTGCGCTTTTGCATTTCCAAAGCGAACATTTCAAGCAGCTCGACAGTTTCGTCAGCGGTGTAGTGGCAGCCTTCCTGACCTACCCATTCACCACCCCAGCTCCACATCGGCTCATTGATAGGGGAGACAGCATAAATCGGGTATCCCTGCTCAACGAACCAATCGGCTATAGTCAGCACATAGTCAACAAATGCCATATAGTTTTCTCTCGGCAGGTTAGATGAATACTGTTCAAGCCCGCCAGAAGCATGGCCGCTTTTTGTCATTGAAAAATGAGGGCTGTTGCAGAAAAGTATAATCTTTTCCGCACCGTATTTTACGGCATAATCCATCACACGTCTGGCGTTTGCATCGCGTGTGAAATCGTATTCGTATTCTCCGGTTTCTTTGTTAAGCACATAGAAGCTCTCTGTGCGGCGTGTTACATCCCATATTCTGCACTCAGGGTTGTCAGCCTCACCGCCGCCGATGTTGTATCGGAATATTTTGAGCCCGAGTCCTTCTTCTTCGCTGTACAGCCTTTTAGCAATTTCATCTGCTTCTTCGGCTGTGTTTACAGTCTGAGCCCACCAGCACGAGCTGGTACCGAATTCTTCAAAGGTTTGATATTTTGTAGCTGTGTCAATCAAAATTTCATGCCTCCCCAATGCTGAGTTCAAGGGTAAGAAACAAAACTGTATAATTGCAAGTATAAGTGAAATAACCCTTTTTATTTCAGATCACCTCATTCATATATAAATTCCGCTATTTCTTTGGCAGTAATCATAATTTGTTCTTTGTTGCTGATTGAAGGTGTACCGTCGCCGTCCTGCGCACCGTACATACCGAAATATGCGTGACATCCACCCTCTATAATAAATTCTTCAAAGCCTTCAGGTAGATTAGACTTGTTTTCTTCGTATTTTTCTTTGTTGAGCACTTTGTCTTCGCTGCCGTAAACGGACAACACTTCAATTCCGCTATCGCTGAAATCTTCTGTAGAATATGAGCCAAGCAAAACAAGTCCGTCAAAATCTGCTGTGTAGTCTGCAAGATATGCTGCTGCCATAGAGCCGCCGAGCGAATGGCCGCCTATGTAGCATTTTTCAATATCGGGAAACATTGTTTTTATTGAATCTGCGGCATTAATGTCAAACACGGCAAGATTAAAAGGCATATCAAAAAGAACGCAGGTTATACCTTTTGAAGCACAGGCTTCCATAAGCGGATCATAAGCTGTGTGATCTACTTTTCCACCGGGATAAAATATCAACAGTGAATCCGATTCCTGCGGTGCATAAATTATCTTGTTATCAGCTGTTGTTACGGTTATATTTTCTTCAATTTTAAAATCTGATACAGCTGCATAATCTGCACGGTAGTAGTCAGATACATAAATAGCAAAAGCACCCGAAATCACAGCAACTGCGACGATTACGCAAATCAGAGCTTTTACAGATTTTTTCATTTCTTTGTCTCCGTTTTATCAAGCAGTTTCTTGTAAGGCATCAGCATACCTTCGTTCATCATATTGCCCATTTTTGCTTTTATCGCATCAGACGACATTGCCATACCTGCGAGATACATAAGCAGCATTCTTCCTCGTTTCTTTTGAGGGAAATCATACTGACCGTGTGATTTGTAAAATTTGTGGTCAGCCTTCATAATACCCTGCATCTGCCATATAAGGTCACGAAAGATCTTTGTTCCGCCTACACCGTAAAAATTCTGCGGCGGTACATATTTTGATGACAGTGAATACTCTAGTGTTTGTGCAAGCTTATCAATTTCGCTGTCAGGGTCAGTTTCGTCGGTTGCAACGCCTGCAAGGAAGTTGCCGCCTACCTGTGCGCGTCCCTCAACAATCATTTGCAGGTTGTATTCCTCGCTGTAATTTCCGCTGATAAGGTAACCAAACGGCATACCCATAGTAACGGCGCGGTGACCGTTGCAGAACTGTCTGTCGTCATACAGCTTGAATGAAGCACCCATTGAGTGGTCTTTGATTGAGAAAGCTATTATAATAGCCTCTGCAGTCTGTATAGTGCCGCGTAAAAATTCATCAAAACCGTCTTGGTATATACATTTGCCGGAAACGGCGCAGTTTAGGCAGCCGAGACAGCCACCCTTGAAATTATATTCGGCAATGTTTATAACTCTCGTTTTGCGTGCACACTTAGCTTGAAAACGAGCAATCATACTTTTTAACTGTTCATCATCTTTTTCACAGTTGGTGATGATTGCAATATCGCCGTCTTTGTTATCTTCGCTATCTGCAGGTATTGAAACAGATTTGTGTATTGCCGGCGTGTTAATTACAGACGGCTTTTCGTATATGTCGTTTTTTACGCTGTATGCAACAAACTCAAGAAAACCGCAAGCCTCTTTCTGACCCTTTTCTGTCAGCAGGTCATCCATATCGGCGGACAGACCTTTTATATATTTAAGACCGAGATCTGCACAGTTGTCCTGTATGTATCTGAGTGCGGTTACATCGTAAAAATGCTTTGATGTTGTAATCTGAGTTGCATATTTTCCTGTAAGTGAAATCTTGCTCTGCTTTAAAAGTTCTATGAATCTGTGAAGCTGGTACGGTGCGATAAACGTATATACCGGGTACGAAAAAAGCAATACCTCTGCTTTTTCTATAGCCTCAAGAGCAGGGGAGAAATCTCTTTCAAGAGCCTTAATTCTGTGCCCTACATCAAGCACCTCAAAGCTGTGATCGGAATAAAGCTTTTGCAGGTAGTTTGTTGTCTGAAGCGTTACGCTGTATTTGCCCTTAGGGCTGCCGTTTAATACAAGAATTTTCATAGCCTTCTCCTCGTAGAGTTGTCTGTTTTTATTAAATAATACCACAAAACATAATAATTTATCAACAATATTATTAAGGTCTTGCGATTTTTGATTTATTGAGCTAAAATAGAAATATAACTGTATTTTGGAGGTGTATTATGTCTGCTGTTTCAAAGTTTTTTGTGGCTGTTATCGTTTTTATCTGTCAGCTTTTAGGTGTGTTCGGTACAACAAAAGAATATAAACCTGCCGATGCTCAAAACGGAGGCGATCCGTTTATTGTAGAGGATAACGGCAGCACGTATTATACCTATACAACAGGCTCGGGTATTGTGATAAGAAAAGTCAACAGTATTAACGATCTTACAGTGCTTGAAGAAAAAACAGTGTACTCCGAAGGCAGCAATGGTATATTACACAGTATCTGGGCACCTGAAATTCATAAAATAGGGGACAGGTGGTATATAGTTTCGTGTGCTCAGTTTGATTCCTCAGCCGTGCCTGTGGGTACAATGCCTTATGCTGAAGAATATGACGGGCATACAGATTACTATCGCTACGGCTTTGTGCTTGAAAGTAAAACGGGCGATATATTCGGCGAGTATGAATATAAAGGCAAACTTGCCCCAGGCGGTATGAATAATATCGACGGCACATATCTTAAATACGGCGGCAAGCTGTATTATGTCAGCTCTTCTTACCTTGCACCTGCGCATCAGTGTATTACCGTTACCGAAATGGAAGATCCATATACTCTCAAAGCGGATGCCAAAACAGAAATCATTTCAAAGCCACAGTATAAGTGGGAGAAAAACGGTTGGTGGGTAAATGAAGGACCTGCCGTGCTTTATAAAAATGATGAGGTCTATATCGTCTATTCTGCGAGCGGTTATTCATCGGGCGATTATTGCCTTGGTTTGTTGTCGCTTGTCGGTGATAACCCTGCAGACAAAAACAGCTGGTATAAAAGTCCGGTCAGTGTTTTTTCGGCTCAGCCCGATAAAGATCTTTATCATCCGGGCCATTGCAGTTTCCTATACCGTGACAACGGTGATATCTATATGGTTTACCACGCAACCGATAATGCCGACTTTTTCGCAAAAAACAGATGTACGTATATAACCAAACTTGGCTTTTACCGTGATTACCCGTTGTTTGGTTAAGTTTAAATAATATGTTGCAATAAATTTATAGAAAACACTTGATTTTTTAGACGGTTTAATATATAATAATCAAGCTGTTTGAAAGGCAACATATTTCGGGGTGTGGCGAAGTTTGGTATCGCGCTTGGTTCGGGACCAAGAGGCCATGGGTTCAAGTCCCGTCACTCCGACCATATTGAGTATTCATAAGGGATTTGACCTGTGAATACTCAATTTTTTTGCTTAAAATAGAGTTTTGTATTTAATTTAATAGTTTTATGTATCGTCGCATTCCTTTCGGAGTGCGACTTTTTTGTTATGCTGACTTTTCTGTAAGTTTCGCAATATAGCCTATTGCTACACCCTGACGGGTATCTGCTGTGAAGCAAGGCTCGTCGTTCTCTGGTATTTCAAGATAGCCTACAAAGTTGTAGTGAATCACAACCCTCTGTGTCTTGTTTTTACCCTTGCCCTCTGCCTCATACACATCAATATGGTCAATGAGCTCGTGAATGAGTGGTGCTGTGATAGTTTCCATATAAAGGAACTTTCGTATCGCACTGATAAACATATCCTTGCTGTGCTGAACTGTCTGCATATTTGCTACCTGTTCTCTCAGGTTAAATATCTTTACTTTCAGTTCTGCTCGTTCAACCTCGTAC
Source organism: Acutalibacteraceae bacterium (assembly GCA_045544155.1). Lineage (GTDB taxonomy): Bacteria > Bacillota > Clostridia > Oscillospirales > Acutalibacteraceae > UBA8612. Next base: position 97,469 of record JAZPYN010000028.1, on the reverse strand, counting down.
TTGTGAGACATATGAGTAAACCATTCATCCGTAACCTTGCCTGTTGCATTATCCTCATACAGCTTCTCGTATAGAGAAGCAACTGACTGTTGACGGACTATTGCTTTCTGCAACTGCTCTTCAAGATGCTTCTTCTCGTCATAGAAATCCTTGTTAGTTTTCTTTTCAAGAATATCTACAAGAAGCTCTTCATCTCGTTGTAGCATTATCGCAAGACGCTTCAGTTCAAAGACAACTATCTGTTCAAGAGCATCTGCACGGATATAGTGTCGAGCCTGACAGGTGCCTCGGGTATCTTTTACATAGTTACTGCAACTGAAATAGTGAATATCTTTGTTGACAGTATTGGTATGATAACTCATATTACTGCCGCAATCCGCACAACGGATAAGACCACTAAAGATATGCTTTCTTGCATTCTCTTTCTTAGGTGCCCTGCGTTTTGTTCTTGCTGTGAGCTTCTGTACCGTTTCCCAAGTATCACGGTCAATGATGGGCTCGTGAACATCCTTGAAGATTTTCCAATTCTCCACGGGATTATCAATACGGGTTTTGTTTTTGAAGTTTTTGGAATAGGTCTTGAAGTTGATGACATCACCACAATACTCTTGCTGTGATAATATCTTCTGCACGGTCGTCTTACACCATTTATACGGGTTAGGCTGTGTTTTCTTTCCGCCACGGTTCAAGCCTTTGCTTTGCCAATATGCCATGGGGATAAGAACCTGCCTGTTTTGTAGTTCTCTTGCAATAGCTTCATTGCCCATACCGTCAAGACACATTCTGTAAATGTCCCTGACTACTTCTGCGGCTTCGGTATCAATTATCCACTTCTTCTTGTTTTCAGGACTTTTCATATATCCGTATGGTGGCTGTGAAAGCGGCTCTCCCATATTACCACGAATACGATGAGCACTCCTGACTTTACGGCTGATATCCCTCGCATACATTTCATTCATAACATTCTTGAAGGGTGCGATTTCGTTTTCACCCTCATCACTGTCAACCATATCATTAACAGCGATAAACCTTACGTTATGCTCTGGGAAATAGTTATCCGTGTAATGACCAACCGAAACATAATCTCTGCCTAATCGGGAAAGGTCTTTTACGATAACAACTGAGATATATCCCATTTCAATATCATCAAGAAGCTCCTGAAAAGCAGGTCTGTTGAAGTTTGTACCCGTATATCCGTCATCAACATAATACTTGGTATTTGTTAAACCTAATTCCTTTGCCTTTTGTGTCAGCATTTTCTTTTGGTTGCCGATTGAATTACTCTCTGTTTCCGTGCCATCATCTCTAGATAATCGGCAGTAGATAGCAGTAATTCCGATATTTGCATCAGACTGCATTAGTCCTCCTTTCCGGCAGTCAAACATATATATTCTGCATTCATTGTATTTCTATCATCGGCACTTGTCAAATGTGCAAAATCACTGCCAACATATTTTTGTGCTTTGTCGCTTATGGTGTTTTCAATCTTACAGATGTTAACGGGTGCAAACCTTGATGAAACCTTGTAAAGTACACCGTCAATTATATATTCTTCTTCACCGATAAGACCGTAAAAATCTTTAAGCTTTTTCATTATCTCGCACCTCGGTCTTTCTGCTTCTGAAGATGCTTTCCGTAATACTCAACGGCCTTTGCAAGAAAATCCTCTTTTTCTTTTACTGTAGCAGTAGGTTTTAGATACTTACTAATTTTATCATCGGGGATTTTAACCGTCAGCACCTGATTGGGTTTTGGTTGTTTCATAATGGAAGATATTTCCTCCTGATTGAGTTTACCGTCCTGAGATAACTTTTTCAGCTTCTGTGCCTGTGCAAGAGACGGTGTACAAAGCTCCGCTTCAATAAATTTAAACAAATCAGTTTGCTCTGTTTTTGTCAGATACGAAAGCTCAACACCGACAGAGAAAGATATTTTATTTTCATCCACCATTGTCAGAAGTTTGGGGATAAGCTTTGTCAGACGGATATATCTTTTCACCTGAGAAGCACTATCTTCATCCGAGATTTCCTTTGCAGATAACTTCGGTCCGACTTGGTCCGAAGTTAAATCCGTGCGTTTACCTTGCTTTTTAAGGGCATCCATTTTCATCTTGTATGCGAAGGCTTTCTCCGAATGGAGAATATGCTCTCGGTGCAGGTTACTGTCAACAAGAATAATATCCGCTTCTTCCTTTGTGATATTTAAAACCACCACCGGCACATCTGCCATTTCAAGCCTTGAAGCTGCGAGAAATCTTCTGTGACCTGATATGATTTCATATACTTCTGCCTTATCATCCTTTCGTACCATAAGAGGCTGAATTATACCGTTTTCTCTGATGCTATCTTCCAACGGTTTCATATCCTCCTCACGGTATTTGTACGGATTTTTGAGGTTAGGTACAATGCTACCTACAGCCATATTTACGATTTCGGTTGTCTGAGGCTTTACTGTCTCTGTTTCTTCTGTTTTTCCAAACAGTTCATCAATAAAATTTTCTTCTTTATTCATTTATCTATTCCTTTCAAATTTCTTAGATTTTGTTCTTCCTTTAGCCTGATTTACCAGCTCGTCGATTTTCTCTTTACCGAAGAACCTTTGTAAGAGAGAATAATCCTTGACCTGCCGGATAAGTGACCTGTTCTGTTCGCGAAGCTCACTGTTTTCCCTTGCAAGAATTGAAACCCGTCGCTGTAAACTACTGTTGTGACCCTTTGCGGTTATTCGTGCTTCAACTGCTTTCAGATATTTTGCAAATACTGTTTTCACGAGAGTTTTCAACTTCGATATCAACGGCTCTGCATATTTTGTTTTGTACGCTTTGGCTGTCATAAGCGGTGTCGGTTCGGGTAATGTGAACTCATTACTGTTTAATTGCTCTATTAAGTTTTCAATACCTCTGCCGTCATCATAGGTTTCAATCTGCTCTCTGACGGCATTCAGTTCACATTGTTTTTCAGCTATTTCTTCTGTGAGAGATTCAACCTCTTGACTACGCATTTTCTTTTCATAATCAAGAACCGACAGATGCTTTTCGTGAGTACCTTTCTGTTCCCACTCAACACCGTATCTCCCCATAATTTTTGAGAGTTCCTCTTTTTCGGACAGTACCCATTGATTCCACTCTGTATCGCCACGAGTACCACCCTTGAAACCTTGCTTTTCAAGAGCTTGTTTTAATGATACTCTTGTATCAAGACCACGCTTGCTGCCGGTTGTGAATGGTACAAAGTCAATATGCAAATGAGGTGTAGCTTCATCCATATGAAGATGCGCAGAGAAAACACGGAGATTAGGATTTCTTTCCTGAAATGTTTTGATATATTCTGTCAGTATTTTTTCGGCAAGTCTGCCTTCATCTGTTTCTGCATTCATATCATCCTTATTACCGATTTGCAGGATAACTTCGTGAAAAGGTTTTTCCTGTTTACCTGACACTATCTTTTGATAGTAATCATCTATTCTTCGGTCAGTTCTGTTTTGTTTGGCATTGTAATCTTGCAGTGCTTGGTCAAAAAGCTCATGATACACATCCTTGATATCTTCGTTTATGAAAGATGTGTTCAAACAGCTTCTTGTCGGGTCGGTATTGAGAGCATTAAACTTTCTTTCATTATGTCTTACAGAGCCTTTTCCAACCATAAAACTTATACTTCTTCTAATATTCATCACATCCTTATTTAAAATATTTTTCGTCTGGTTTTGTTACTTTTGTCAAAAGTAACGCAAAAGCACTTTTGACATCCGGAAGGCTATCAAAAGATGCTGTTGCGCTCTCCGAGGGGGTTATAGGGCTTTGCCCTACAATTTGCTAATTGCCACCCAACAGGGCTGTTTTTGTAAAACCACCCTGTACCCCGTAAAACTTTATACTCACCATTTATGAACCATACAGATTATTCATAAATGGTGATGCCGTCGCCTCTATGCCAATAAAGCCTCTTACTCTGCGATGCTCTCTGTTGTAAACATTATTACTGCTTTTAATACCGTACTTATTTTCATTGGCAATCAGAAAGTCGCTCAGGCTTCTTGAACTCATAGGCGACAGTGCGTTTTCTTCGCACCACAGCTTGTAAATCTCATACAAATCCTTTGAGGTTATGCTCTTATCTTCTGTGAATGTGAAGTACCCGTCTGACTCCATAAATTCAACTGCATTGACATTATTACGCTTGACGGTCTCACGGTTGCTTATTGCCCGTTCACTCTCGGTAAACTGAAAATTGTTTGAGAGTAATCTCTGCAAGCCTTCAAATGCCCAAAGGAATATACCTTCAATTTCCTCACGCATTTTATCTGCTATATGAGGGTCGTCTATTCTCTCTGCGTTTTTGTCCTTGGTTGTCAGTACAAGCTGTCGTCTGAAAAAGCCGTCACTTTTATCAAACATAGCCTGCAGGTCACCATTGCTGAAAGCAAGAAGTCTTGCATACATATATCCCTGATAGCTTTGCTTGTTCTTCTTTTCAAGATCCATTTTTCCTTGTGCGGTTACAATGGATTTGACATAGTTTGTATGCTTGAGTCCCTCCATGCGAAGGTCATCATCAATACACAGTAAGATATGCTCAAGGTCTGCTCTTGCAAATCTGTTCTCGGAGATTTTGCCAATGCTTCCGTCTTTCATATTGCTGCCGAAAAGTGTTGTCATAACAGCACCTATCTGCGATTTACCTTCACCGCCGTTACCTTTGATAACCATCATTCGCTGACCTTTATTGCTCGGTATCAGGCAATAGCCTATGAACTCCTGAAGTGTCGGTATATCCTCCGGATAAAGCAGTTCGTCGAGAAAAGACAGCCATCGTTCAGGCTTCGGTGCATAAGGATTGTACCTTACAGGAAGCCTTGTTCGTACAACACTTTCTTTGATATCGACAAAGCAACCGTTAAAATAAAGTGTGCCGTCTTCAAGGTGTATTCTGTCAGTTTCAGGAGCAAAGGTTTCATCAAGTGCCTGTATTTTTAAAAGCTCAACGATATTTGAAATCTTCTGCGGCACATTTGAAACAGCACAAATTTTCAGGTCATCAAATACCATTCTCTTAAGAGGTATTTCGTCAACAACTCTGCCTTCAGCAGTAAAGAACGAACCTCCCGAGAAGATAATCTTATGCTTACTCAGAAACTCCTCACAGAATATTGCCTCGTTGATTATTTTTCCGTCTGCCCATGCAGGCCCCTCAACACCAAACTCGTCATTTGAAAATTTATCATCTGAACCTTTTCTCATTTCTTTTTCCTCCTTTCTTCGGCATCCTTTGTTTTTGCTCCTTTCGTTTTATTTGACCTCCTTGCCGCAAGGTAGGTCAGTATATGTATCTCTACTTATATACCGCACAAATTTTGATGATTTGCTCACCATAATCAAAAAATATATATGAGAGTTAAGCGATTTCGCTGCGTACGTGCGTACAAGTGTACGTATGTACGCAGGAAAATGAACAAACTTGCTCTATATATAAATGGGAATTATATGCCTTTAAATGTTCCTGAAATTTTCAAGGTGGCTGTAGTATCCTTTATACAGGCTTTTGCCGTTTCACCCGAAATAGTTCCTGCCCCGGAATCTCACCGCAACGTTGCTTCGCTCATATCATCGCAAAATCGTATCACTTTCGGACGGTCATTCAGTTGTCAAGGTACACGAGAGAAAACATCCCTCAAGGGGTAAGGGTTTAGAAAGGCAAAAATGAAAGCAAATTTTAACACTTTTTTATTTTCGTTAAAATTGCACAACAAAAAAAAGCCGTCACATAGACAGCACAAATAGCGGGAGGACATTTCTTCCTCTCGCACAGTTTGCACTGAAACTATGTAACGGCTTAAACTTTAAGCTCTGATTGTCCGTATGTTACTGACCGGGTATCGGACTATACTTTCTTCGGCCAGATAATATGTGTGGCATAAAGCCAATAAGTAAAAATATGTGTTTCAGATTATATTTAGTTGTAGGGTAAATGCATTATTTACCAATTTATTATTATACAGAACATTTGTTTATTTGTCAAGAACTTTCTCGAAAAATAAAATATGGTGTCGGTTTTCACCGACACCACAATGCATTGTATAGTATTTTTTTAGATTACTTGTTAAAACCTCGATATGAAGTTTCGCTTTAAATACAGCTATTTTTTTAAACTTTTTAATAATAATTTTTCTAATGTCTCTCCGTCATGCTGATATGCCTTGTTTATTAATGAGTCAAACTTGCCATAATTTAACCCTTGAATGTTTATCATAGCAAAAATACATCTTGACAAATGTTTTGTAACATGATGAAATTTGAAATCCACAATTTCGTTATCAATTTTGTAATATAATTCATTCAATCTATGACGGTCAAAGATTATAGAGGGTTCATTTGAAATTTTAAGACCGTCAAGTACATATGTGTCTTTTTTGCTATACCCGTTTCTTTTTACATTTTCTTCCTCTTCGGTTAAATCATTATCTTCATCAGATTCAAAAATAAAAATAGGCGAAAAGTCAGATTGATATTCAGGATTATATATTATGAGACTCTTAAATTTAAATATTTCTTCTCCACAATTATCTTTGCAAAACAGTGAAAAATGATTTTGGTCAATTCTTTTAATTTCTGTAACATTGCCTGAACAAGTACCATCATATAAATCTGTACCAAAACTAAAGCCTTGAGAATATAGTTCTTCAAAAAATTTTGTACAAATATCAATATCTTGAATTCGTTTTGCTTCATTAATTCCCATATTAATTTTAAGCTTTTTGAAAGTGTTTGCAAGCGTATCTATTACTTTAGCTTTCAATGATTGGTCGTGTTCGTAAAGCCAACTTTTATAATTTTCGTAGTTGTTTATTAAATCACTATATCCGCTCATTGTTTTATAATCTATTCCTATTTGATTAAAAAAATAGATATCCAATTCATCTATAAAGCCATCAAAAAGTTTTGTTATTTCTTTGTCGTCGATAATAATTTCGGAATGTGTTATTCTATTTCTATATAAGTTTAATAATTTAATTTTTTCTTTGAATGAACTTGAAAATTTATGATTGCATATATCGTTTAGTCTCTCAAAAGCTTCTTCATAAGTTACTGTATGAACCTTATCAATTACTGAAGTTTCAAAAACACTATTTAAACCTTTTTGACTTTTCTCCTTATATGCTTTTTTTATATTATTGTCAATATTAGAAAATATTAAGTATTCACTGTGTTGCGATAGGATTTGTTTCATCAGAATTTCAACACCGTGATGTGTGTGGATTATAGCACCTTTCAGTGCTATTGATTTATCATAATCATCACTTTTAGAGTCAACAAGGCTATCATATGTATTTAATGATTCGTATCCTTTTCTTAGCGAGTCTAATCCATTTTCTATAAGCGTTAATTTCATTCATCTTCCTCCATTCGTTTATGAAATATATAGTTGATTAAAAAATTATAAATAACCCGCGTTTATTTCACCACAATGCTATTCACAAATCACGTTTCGTGTTAAGCCAACTATATTTCTAACTCTTCAAAATTTATATCTGTGTTATTAAAATAAAAATTAGCTATTGTAGAATTTCTTTCTACAAAATACTTGTCTAAAAACACATTAGAAATGTCTGTAACAGCCGTTATTACAGATTTAAGCAATTTTGCGATATCGGAATCCTCGATTCGAATAAGAGCTCCTGTTACTCGGTCTGAATATCTATTAAATGTTGGTGAACTTTTAAATTTTTCATCAACTCGACCATTATTGTGTACCATCATATTTCTCAAGGATACTATATCGATTAAATCATTCCATATATCTTTATCAAGTTCTTCTCTTATGTTAATACCGAATGCTTTTTTATATATGTTATTTGCTTTTTCGATGTTCATAAAATCATTAGAAGTGTCTTTCTTTATTGTTTTTACAATATAGTTGTTAGTATGAGAATGACTGTTTAAATTGTTTATAAATATCATAGCTTCAAAATAATCTCTAAAAAACACCTCAATAATAGATGCTAATTCAATAATTTCCATTTGATAGCAGTCGTACGCTAGTAACCAATCTTCAGTATCAGGATGAGTTTCTTTAGCTGTCTTTAATCCCAACCTATTTATACTGTTTATCCTGATAAACCTTGAGATCTGCGTTATAATATTGTCGGTAGTTGAACCCCTACCGCAATGTGTGCAATAATTTAAACTATCAGTTTTATGTAGTTTTTTATCACGAGGTATTACATAAATTGTACCACAATAAGGGCAACAAAGTTGATAAAGTTGAATACGTCTTCGACGCATATTTGTAAAAAACTCGTCTGATGTTAGTGGTTTTCTTTTATATAGTTCGCAAAATTTATGATAAAATTTATAATAGTAGTCTTCCATAAAGTTACGATGATTGTAAGAAAATTTAGATAAAAATTCTTCATCTACTAAAGTATAAATTTCATTGGTATGCTTTTTCATTTATACCACCCTTAAATCCTAACAAAATTATAACTAACAAGTTAGTGCCTAAACTTTTATAAAATCTCTTTATTTTGTCTTTAGAACACAAACCTCCCCACCGTAACGGCAGGGAGGTCGAGATTTAAATTACCTGCCAAAAACAACATCGCTTTGACAGCGTTGTATTTAATTATACTCTTGTTTGACAAATTAATCAATAGTACATACTAAACTGCCATTAAATTACGCAAAAACGTGGGAGAGGTTTAAGGATACGGAGTATTTTAAGGGTGAACAAAAGGAAAATCCCCGTTGATGCAGAAGTTCTGCAATCTCAACGGGGTTACTTATTATTTTACTTTCACTTAACCAACCTCGTTCGCCATGTTCACGCTGGCATACTTGTTTTGTCGCTTGAAAAAATATATAATATAATATATAACCTTGTTTGATAAAATTTTGATATTTAATGTTTATAATTCTATGATTGATTAGACAGGAGGTGTTAAGCTGTGCCTAAAATTCTGATAGTTGACGATGAGCGAGATGTTGTTGAACTTCTTCGCAATTACTTTGAGCTTAGTGGTTATGACGTATTGTTTGCATACGATGGTGACAAAGCACTTGAAAAAATAAGTCAGAAGCCCGATATAATACTTCTCGACGTTAATATGCCGAAATTGAACGGACTTGAAGTGTGTAAAAAGATTCGGGAATTTGTTTCTTGCCCGATCTTGTTTTTAACAGCTAACGTTGATGATGTTGATAAAATAAATGGGTTTTCTGCAGGTGGGGATGATTATATCACGAAACCCTTCTCGCTTGATGAATTGGGCGCCCGTGTCTCGGCTCACTTACGTCGTGATATGAGATTGCAGAAAAAATCCGATTTGAAATTTAGTGACGATTTGGTTATAGACTATTCCTCAAAAGCCGTCTATTTCAAGGATACACCAATTTCATTTTCCAAAACTGAATTTGACATTATAGAACTGCTTTCCACAAATGCGGGTATTGTTTTTGATAAAGAACGTATATATGAACGCTTATGGGGATTTGACAGCGACGGCTACTCTATGACAGTGGTTGAACATATCCGAAAAATTCGGGCAAAATTTACTGAAGCAGGCTGTAAATCATACATTGCAACAGTATGGGGGTGTGGGTACAAATGGGAAAACTAAAGAAAGTTATTTCAAGAATACCGCTAATGCCCTCACTGATAATCGTTATGTCATTTTTTATCATATTGGCGGTAATTCTTTCAAAAACAACGACGAGTTACGCAAATGACCAAATACAACTCATTCAAGCAAAATATACTGTGTTTGAAGAAAAAACCGACGTTAGCGAGCATGGTGCTGTTCATTATGTTAATATAGATGTTCTTCCATTTTCCGAGGAAGACGAACAAGCACATACTTTTTATAAAATAATCTATGAGTATTCCTCTTTTTTCTGGTGTATTATCAGTATTACGATTGGTGCAGTTATCTTTTATTTTAGTAAGTTGAAAAAGCCAATAAAACTTTTAATAAACTCTTCTGAAAACATTTTAGATGATAATATCGACTTCGTTATAGATTACAGAGCCAAAGACGAGCTTGGACAGCTTTGTTCTTCTTTTGAAAAAATGCGGTTGTCGCTTGTGGACAATAACCGAACGATGTGGAGAATGATTGAAGAAAGACAAAAACTCAATAAGGCTTTTTCCCACGAACTCAGAACACCGCTTACTGTTATGAGAGGAAACGTAGAGCTTCTTGAAAAGGTCTATATGAGGTCGGACGTTACGGAGGATAAAAAGGCAGCTCTGCTAAAAACAGTATCAAAGAACATAGAACGCATTGAAAGCTATGTTTACAGTATGGGTACGATGAGCAAATTGGAAGATCAGCCGATACAACCAATGCAAACCTGTTCAAATAAACTATCTGCCCAACTAAAAAAATCATTGGAAATACTCTGTCAAGGAAACGGACTTGTATCAACCTTTGAAGCAGAAACTGAATCCGGGGATATAAATGTTGATACGAATGTAGTTATGCAGGTGTTTGAGAATATCGTTTCAAATGCCGTTCGCTATGCCGTAAAGTCAATAGATGTATCTTGCCACATATCAGCAGATCACTTAGTTATATCTGTGTCGGACGATGGGGCAGGTTTTTCGGAAGAAGAATTAAAAACAGCGACTGCACCTTACTATACGGGAAATCAAAATGATAGTGAACATCATTTTGGACTTGGTTTGTACCTATGCAAAATACTATGCGAAAAGCATAACGGCGCATTGAAACTTACAAACAATTCCACTACTGGAGCGTGTGTAATTGCCTCATTTTTCTGCAAATAGTTTTTGATTTATGATATTTTCTTGATATTTGAATGTTAAAATGACCTTGCTACTAACGATAGCAGGGTCATTTTTTCTAATTCAAGGAGTAATAATTATGGATAGGATACTGACTGTAAAAAATATATCCAAAAGTTACAAAGTAGGAAACACACAAGTTCACGCTCTTAAAAGCACGACTTTAGAAATCAAGAAGGGCGAAATTGTCGTTGTTATCGGAAAAAGCGGTTCGGGTAAAAGCACCCTTTTGAATGTTCTCGGCGGTCTTATTGTTCCGGATTCGGGTGAGGTGCTGTTAGACGGCAAAAATCTTTATGCGATGAGCGAGAAAGAACGGGCAAGAATCCGAAATCAAAAGTGCGGTTTTATTTATCAGAATTTCAATCTGATAAATGAATTGTCTGTTATAAATAATATCAGACTGCCTTTTGATATTGCTGGTAAACCGTATAACACAAAAAGAGAAAAGGAACTGCTTGATATTTTGGATTTGGGTAAAAGACGTAATTTTTACCCGACACAGTTATCCGGCGGTGAAAGACAGCGTACCGCCGTTGCACGTGCTTTACTTATGGAACCTTCCATTATTCTTGCAGACGAGCCAACCGGTAATCTTGATCTTGAATCAGGAAACAAACTGATGGCATTTGTGAAGCGTACCAATAGAGAACAAGGGCAAACCTATGTCATTGTAACTCACGATCTTGAATGGCTGAAAATTGCTCATATAGTTTACAGAATGAGTGACGGAAGGTTGGAGCGTGAGGTGCAGAAATGAAACATACATTAGGTCTTATTAAAATATCTGCAAAAAGTCTGCTCAGAAAAAACAGCGGAAACAAGCTTTTGCTCATAGCGATATGTATTCTGACGCTTGTTCCTATGTTTCTGTATAACACAACAAACAGTATTATTGCGACCGTTAAAGACCAAAGAACAGCCGTTTACGGAATCTTTGATGAAATTTATTATCGGGAGCAGGTGTCGGAATTATCAGCATTCACCGATGAAACATTTGAGGGACTACTGCCCAATTACAGATACGAAAGTTATGGTGTGTTCTATACGGCTAAAACCTTACCCTTGGAAGGAAACAAAAGTCTCAACTTAGGCTTTGCAGACTCCGAAGCAATACGGATCGGTTGTATAAGCATAAAAGAAGGTCGCCTGCCGGAAACCGACAATGAAATTGCGTTGACTGAAGGTGTCGCACAAGAATTAGGAAATTATAGTGTCGGGCAGGAAATTACCATTGAAAATCAAACGTATTCTCTGTGCGGAATCGTAAATGACTTCGGAAGATTATGGCCCCGTGGTGAGTTGCAGATAAAGGACAACATTACTCCTGTCAATGCGTTTATCACCCAAAACCGTCTTGAACAAGTTTTTGAAGAAACCCACAGTATCACACAACAAATTGTTATCATTAAAGAAGCGGAAATCGTTAATTCCAATGATGATACAACAAGGCTGTTTTCAAGCAATAAATCTTTTGATGTAAGTGAGAATTTCTCCATTCCTCAGAGTTTTATGGTCTTGATGTATGTAATATCGTTATTGATCGTAACAACGATTTTGATTATGAACAAGACGAAGCTTCTTGCAAGAATCCGCAACTACCTCTTGCTTGGTATGAATAAGGGCAGTATTTTCTTTATTCTTATGTTCGAAATGATTTGCATTCTGATCATTGGTGCTGCGGTGGGAAGTGTGCTGAGTTTCTTTGCATCAAAGGCTTGTTTGCACCTTCTTCTGAATAACGAATACAGTTATCCGGTGTTTGATTTCGATATGCAGTTGAACACGGCACTGATACTTTCCCTTTGCGTAGGATTCATTATCGCTTTTACAATCTATGCAGCATACATCGTAAAACAGACAGCGCTTGACATTGAGATAAGCGGAAAACATTACAAAAACACGAAGTCAAGAGTCAGCATATTCAAATTGGATTTGTTCAAAAATCGCAAAGCCATTATATCGATTGTACTGCTGGTTTCATTATCGTGTACGTTATTGTCCTACGGAATCGCATATAAAAACTATTTCACCGAGGATGTAACAGAAACTAATTCAAACTATGTGGAAAATGATTATGACTTTCAGTTTGCCTCAAAACTGATCAACGCACCACCTCTTACAGATAAAGTCACGGGAGCACAGTTAACCCCCTTGCTTTTTACAAACAATTACGAAAAGAACGGTGCAAATCAAGACTTTATTGATTCCATTGTATCCATTCCGGGAGTGTCGAAGATTTTATCATACAGAGAGAATCAAAAAATGAATCTCCTTGTAAAAGCCGACAGTATTGATACGTATTTTGATGGTTCCGACTCGATGCCCGATGGCAGATATAGTATGGAAACATTTATGCAAATCAACAATTATAATCTCATTTGGGATACATTCCAATATGCAGATGACGATGTGTTGATATGCAGCGAGATCGTCGGATATAGCCAGCAAAGTTTGGAAGAGTTAAAGGCATCTGTTATTGAGGGCGAAATCAACATAGACAAGCTAATGTCGGGAGAAGAAGTCATTCTCCGTGTTCCCGCATACAAAATAACGGAACAAGATTTCGGTGGAACGATACTAAGAGGAATTATCCCTGCAGAGTATGACGATCCGGATGCAATCAATATGACACAGTTTAAGGTCGGTGATGAAATCACACTTTCGGGATTGCTTACGGACGAGCCGTTAAACGGCGGTGTCGCAGAATCGGATATTTCTCTGTTTTACCGAAAGGATGTAACGGTAAAAATCGGAGCTATTATCCGCAGTACTGATGGTAAACTCATTTCAAGCAGAGCCGGAGCAGCTTGTTCGATTCTGACTGCAAATGAAGCATTGGACGAGTTGGGAATCCCCGCCGCTTACAGCGTGGTTAGCATTTATACCGATGTTGATGCAAACAACACACTAATTGCGAAAGAACTGCAAGTATTGGGTCTTGATTACCCCAATATGACATTTGAGAATTGGTCAAGTGATGTCAGGACATATAAGATATACAATCTGCTTGTAGCTATTTTTGCTGTAACATTTATGACCATACTAACTGTTGTAACTTTTACAATGCTTCTGATTCAGCTTGTTATAAAGACAAGATTGAGCCTTTCGACATACACACTTTATCGAATCAACGGCTTGAGTTTCCGAAAACTGATAGCATCCCTGCTCTTACAGTTAGTAGCGGCTTTCTCCATCGGAGCTACATTATCCGTACCAATGACATGGTTGATAATTAAAAAGGGCTTCAATATTTTAGGCACAATAACGCATTACTTTACGCAAAGTGATTATCTGTTCGTTGTACTAAGCGTGTTTGTGCTTATGGTTGTTTCGTTTATTCCAAGTTTAGTCATACTGTATAAGCGAAAGGACAACATTATAATAGACTAAAAACTTTTTGAGCAAGATGATTCATATACAGGAAAACAGGTGGTCTTTGCGACCACCTGTTTGTCGTTATCAGTTAAAAATCAATTCTTTGCATACAATCTCTCTTGCCCGTTGCTCAATGTTGCTCATTCTTTGTACCCACTCCCATTGGTCGTGTTCTTTTAGTTCTTCGGTTACACCTTCTGCTGCTTTCATCTGCTCAACAAGAGTATCAAACATCTGCTGAGCCTGATTTTCCACTTAAGCACAGTGCTGATAAAGTTTGCCTTGGGTGAGTAGTGTTGTAAACAGCACTTTCTTGTGTTTCAGAAGATAGTTCTTATGCAACATACCCCATTTACCAAGGGCGATATTTGCTTCTTCGGATGGTATTGTAAGGTCAGGTATGTTGTAATCTCCAACTTGTCTGTATTGAATATTTGTATTATTTTTCATAGTAGCACTCATCCTTTCGTATCCTTAACAAATGTATCGTATATGAATTTTACACAGAGCATAACAAAGACACCTACCAAAATTGATATGTGTCCGTGTATGTTGCCGTTACTATCGTAAAACTAAATACGAATAATTTTCAGCACTACCAAAGCGGCAGGGGGAGAAATTTCCCTGTCGTTATTACTTTTTATCAAACATATTGACTTTAGTATGAAATCGTACTATACTGTGTAAGTATGATTTCATACTCGGAGGTTTATTATGAAGAATTCTTATCAGGATAAAATTCACAGAGTCAATTGTTTGACAAATGATCTAAATGCACTTTATCATCAGGCAGCCTTGAAGTTTGGTATATCAGACAGCGCTTTGTTCGTACTGTATATGATTCACGATAAGGGGGATAATTGTCTGCTTTATGATATATGCAATGAAAGCGGTATGAGCAAACAAACCATCAATTCTGCGCTGAGAAAGTTGGAAAGTGATGGGATTCTTTACTTGGAGCAGGACATAGGCAGAGCCAAGCGTGTCTGCTTGACCGAGAAAGGAAAAACTTATGTATTGCAAACAGGCGCACGCTTGTTTAACGCGGAATGTCATGCTTTTGACGATTGGACGGACGAGGAAGTTGAACAGTATTTGAAACTCATAGAGAAATACAACACCTCTTTCGGCGTACAGATCGAGAAACTATAAAGGAGAGCCTTATGCAAATTATTACAATCAGTCGTGAATTTGGCAGCGGCGGCAGAGAACTTGGAAAACGCCTTGCCGATTTTATGGGATACGATTATTACGATAGCGAGATTATATCCGCTGTTGCCGAAAAAAGCGGAATGGACAGCGGATATGTGGAGAACACGCTCAGCAATCACGGATGGCAGAATTACAGAATCAGTTTTCGTGGGACACTTGGTTCCTCTGCCTATCTTCAAGCCTCAAAAGTAAATCTACTACTCACACAAAAGAAGGTCATTGAAGAAATTGCCGCATTGGGCGAAAACTGCGTTATCGTAGGGCGCAATGCGGATATTATTTTGCGTTTATATCGTCCCTTTAATATCTTTGTTTGCGCCGATATAAACGCCAAGATCAACCGTTGTATGGAGCGTGCACCGCAAGGCGAAACACTTACCGAGAAAGAGCTTGTCCGTCAAATGAAGCAGATTGATAAAAACCGTTCACAGACAAGAGCAGTTATTGGCGGTTCAGTTTGGGGACAGCGTGAAGCATACCACTTGACGGTTAATACAACCGGATGGGAAATCAAAGAATTAGTACCGGCGGTTGCCGATTTTGCAGCACGTTGGTTTGGGAGAAAATAATGAAACAGCAAATTCAATTATCCGATCACTTTTCCTATGGACGGCTACTCCGTTTTATAATACCGTCTGTTGGAATGATGATATTTACTTCGATTTATATGGTTGTAGACGGCTTTTTCGTTTCCAACTTTGCAGGCAAAACACCATTCGCGGCGGTAAATCTTATTATGCCGCTGATTACGATTTTTGCCACCGTAGGTTTTATTTTCGGTACAGGCGGCTCGGCTATTGTAGCCAAAACCTTTGGTGAGGGAGACAAGGAAAAAGCAAACCGATACTTTTCTTTGTTCACCTACGTTTCCTTTGTTTTGGGTGTTATATTGGCTGTTATAGGCATTGTGTTTATCCGCCCCATTGCTACTATTTTAGGCGCAGAGGGAGAAATGCTGAATAATGCTTGTCTGTATGCCCGTATTATTTTTCTCGCCCTGCCGTTTAATATCCTACAGGTGTATTTTCAGACCTTTTTTATCACAGCGGAAAAACCTCAGCTTGGTTTTGCTGTCACTCTATCATCCGGTGCAACAAACATGGTGCTTGATGCCATACTCGTTGTACTTTTGCCGCAGGAGTACAAATTAGCAGGTGCAGCAGTTGCTACCGCAATGAGCCAAGTAATCGGCGGCGTTGTCCCCCTGTTCTACTTTGGGCGCAAAAACAGCAGCATTCTGCGGATGGGTAAAGCAAACTTTGACGTAAAAGCAATCGCAAGAGCCTGTGTCAACGGCTCATCGGAGTTTATGAGTAATGTTGCTATGAGCGTTGTGGGAATGCTTTATAATATACAACTGCTCAAATATGCCGGAGAAAACGGTGTTGCGGCATACGGTGTAATGATGTATGTCAGTATGATATTTTCTGCGGCGTATGTGGGATATTCCATTGGTGTTGCACCAGTAATCGGTTATCACGATGGTGCACAGAATCACGATGAGCTGAAAAGTCTGCTTCGCAAAAGCCTTATTATGATCGGTCTGTTTGGTGTCGCTATGACCGTATCTGCCGAGTTGTTGGCTGTGCCATTGGCAGATATATTTGTGGGATATGACACAGAACTGATGAATCTGACAATTTCGGGCTTCCGTATTTTTGCATTGTCCTTTGGTTTTATGGGATATGCAATTTTCGCTTCGGGCTTCTTCACGGCACTCAATGACGGTGTAACCTCTGCTATTATCTCTTTCCTGCGTACATTTGTATTCCAATGTGCTGCCGTTCTGCTCCTGCCACTTGTGTGGGAGATTGACGGTGTTTGGATATCCATTGTAGTAGCGGAAGTGTCGGCAGTTGTAATAAGTGCGATTTTTGTTGTAATCAAGAAAAATAAGTATCATTATTATTAAAAGCACATAAAGATGGCGGTAGGGAGAGAACAGTTCTCCCTGCCGCCATTCTCGGTTAGTTGTAAATTATATCGTGGTTTACAATTTCGGTAGTTCTGCTATGGATGTTGTTCATCCGAGCAACCCACTCCATCTGATTATTCTCTTTCAGTTGCTCGGTTACACCCTCAGCCTTTTTCATCTGCTCAACAAGAGTATCGAACATATCTCGTGCCTGTTTTTCTATTTCAGCACAGTGCTGATAAAGTTTGCCTTGGGTGAGCAGTGTTGTAAACAGCACTTTTTTGTGTTTCATAAGATAATTTTTATGTAACATACCCCATTTGCCGAGGGTAACACTTGCTTCTTCGTCTGGTAAGATAAGGTTAGGTATGTTGTAATCTCCAACTTGTCTGTATTGAATATTTGTATTGTTTTTCATAGTAGCACTCATCCTTTCGTATTCTTAACAAATGTGTCGTATGTAAATCTTGCCCCAAGTCTGAAGCCTGATATAAAGCTATCAGCATTGCTTGTTGTTGAAAATTCAACATAAGCACTTACATAGTTTTGAAACAATTCTTTATCCTCGCCGTTCAATCTTGCAGTAAGTTGTTCTTCTTTTTCGGCGAGGTTGCTCAGTTTCTTTTTGAGTTTAGGTGTTAATTCTGAATTGACTTCTTGCGGCTCAATGTTCCCGTAATAGAAATCTTCAATGATATTTGACATTATGTACCTCCATATGTTTCTCTACTAAGCAACAGCAGGAGTGTAGAATACTATATTTGAAGCCGGTTTTACTTATATTTTTAGTAAATCCCTTATGAACACTCGCACCAAAAAAAGACATCCACCGTAGGTGGGTGTCTTTTTTGTTTGATATGAAGGGTATTGAACCTATAGCCTCTTGTAATATTACACGAACCAATGTGAGGGACCAGGTGACGGAGCCGAGCGCCGCCTGTGGCGGAAGAAGCGAGGCGCAGGAAGAGAAAAATAAGGAGCAATCCGAAGTGCTCCAAGCGAGAGATTGCGACTATATTTTTCTCGGTAGCCATGGGTTCAAGTCCCGTCACTCCGACCACCTAAGTACAACGGTTTTAATACAAATCGTTGTACTTTTTTATTTTTATGGTATAATGTGCTCATAAACAAGTTATACAGAAACGGATGTATTGTTATGAAACGATTAACCACGCAAGAGTTTATTGATCGTTTATTTTTAGTAAACCCTAATATTGAGGTTGTTGGAGAGTATAAAAATCAACGAACTAAAATCCAAGTTAAATGTAAGATATGCGGACATGCGTGGCTGGGCAATCCAGGCGATTTGCTTTTTGGTCATGGTTGTCCTAAATGCAGATATATAAATAATAGCAAGCGAAGCAGAATGAGTCACGAGGTATTTATTGAACGATTAGGTCAAATTAATCCGCATATAATTGTTTTGGAGCAGTATGTTAACTCTCAACATGCAATAGCTGTAAGGTGTGAACACTGTCAATATGAGTGGATGGTGAAACCAAACACCCTGCTAAATGGAATCGGATGTGCTAATTGTGCGGGACTTAAGAAAAAACAACAAACGAATTTATAGAAGATTTAAGTAAAATAAATCCTACTATTGATGTATTGGGGGAATATTTAGGAAATCGGTCCTGTATTAAAGTGAGATGCCAATTATGCGGACATATATGGTCACCAACCGGAAAATCTTTGCTAAATGGTCGCGGATGTCCACAATGCTCAAAAGCTGGAACAAGCTTTATGGAACAGTTCATCCTTGCAGCTTGTAAGAAGGTGTTGGGGGATGATGCAGTAATCAGCCGCGATAGGGATACGCTTGGTGTTGAATTGGATATCTACATTCCCTCGAAATCCTTAGCTATTGAACCAGGCAGTTGGTTTTGGCATGAAAATGCTTTTGTAGGTGATGTTGAAAAAAGATTACGGGCAAAAGCAAAAGGCATAAGAATTATTACAGTATACGATACATTTCCAGTTACAGAGAAAATACCATTTTCCACAGATTGTTATGTCTTCGAAGGGCAATTAAACGAACCCGGGTTCTTTCGATTAAAGGAATTAACTACAAATTTACTGAAGTTGATGGATGAAACATTTTCACCTTCTGAAGAATTCTGGGATAAAGTAATAGAAAATGCTCACAAGGGAACTAGCAGATTTTCTCATGAGGAGTTTGTTAAAGCAATTAGTGAAATTACGCCTACAATAAAAATAATAGGTCGTTACACTGCAAATAAGACCAAAATATCTGTAAAATGTGCTATATGCGGGTATGAGTGGAATACTACCCCCGCAATGCTATTAAAAGGAGCAGGGTGTGTCTCTTGTGCAGGGCTGAAGAAAAAAACTACAGAAGAATTTATTGAGCAACTTGCAAAAGTCTCACCTTCTATTGAGGTACAAGGTGAATATCTTAACACCAACACAAAAATCAAAGTTAGAAACAAAGATTGTGGACACTCATGGCACGCTACTCCTAACAGTTTATTACGTGGAAGCAATTGTCCAAAATGTGCAGGGAACACAAAAAAGACTCACGCTCAATTTGTTGAAGAACTAAAGTCTGTGAATCCAAATCTTTCGGTTAACGGTAAATATATTAATGCCACAACAAAAATAGCAATTCTCTGTAACTTATGCGGAAAAGAGCTGTTTATGACTCCTAATAGTTTGCTCAATGGACATGGTTGTAAAGATTGCAATCACAGTAAAGGAATTGCAAGAAGCAAAGGAAAAACACACTTAAAAAACACGGAAGAAGTTGTGCAACAACTACTAGTTATCAACCCTGAAATTGAAGTATTAGGAGAGTACACGCGTTCAAAAGAACCTATGCAAGTTCGCTGCAGAGTATGCGGATATGAGTGGTCACCACAAGCAGGTAGTTTATTACAGGGACATGGTTGCCCTAAATGTGCCAAAGAGAAACGCAAAAAACCCAAATAATTCTCATTGGTTATCACTTTGCAACCCGACTTGTTCATTTGCAACCTGACTTATGAAATTGCAACCAACTTTCATAATTTGCAACCTACCCCAATTTTGTATTAAAGGTGGAGTAGTTAGACACTCAAAACCGCTCTGCACAGCCGCTTTTGGCTTGTTAGGGCGGTTTTGATTATTTTAAAAAACAGGCTTAGGACTGATTAGATTTCTTGTATAATTAAATAAACCTCGCTTACTCTGTTACGTCAGAATAGGCGAGGTTTTTATTATGAAATTAAATCTATACTGTTGTTCAAATAAATATACCGGTAATATTTTTAGTTTTCATAGTCAACTACACATCTGTCAGTGATTACGGAGTGAACAAACTCCTTGACTTTAAGATGATCGGGATGTACCTGATATCCTTCTAGAGCCTCTTTACTCTCAAATTTGCTGTACAGAGCAAGGTCGTAGCCTTTGGGGTTGAAGTTGAAACCTACTTCAGCAGAAATCAATCCGTCAACCTTACCTACAAGAGCAGTGAGTATCTCTCGCATATGTTCCATATTAGCTTGCTTCTTTTCGTCATCTCTTACTTTCCAGAATACAATATGTGTAACCATGGTTAATTATACCTCCATATTAATACTGTATTACTTGATTATATCATAATATATCTCGTTTTGCAATGTATACAGCACTATATAAAAGCAGCCGTAAAAACTAATTTACAGCTGCTTTCGGAATGCATTTATGCTTTTGTATGAGCGGCAAATTCTTCTTCTTCCTTTTTGCCGATGTTATATATGAATTTCATAGCGAGGAAGGCGATAAGTGAGCCGATTGCAAGTACGATAAAGTAAAGGTTCTTGACATCTTCGCCGAAGCCTTCGGGCTGTACAGCGGTTTCACCCTCTACAAAGCCGATTGCACCGAGGCCGAGCGCTACAACTGCCTGGCCGATGCCCTGAGCGAGCTTGCGGAAGAATGAGTAAATTGCATACAGTGAGCCTTCTTCGCTCTTGCCTGTCTTTCTGTAGCTGACTTCGATACAGTCTGCAACAATTGCCCATACGGAAATCTGGAAGCCTGCGTTACCGAGGTTAAGACCCATAAGACAAACGACGTAAATTATCATGCCTGTTGTGTCAGGAGAAATAGGCACAAACAGTGCAACTAAACCCGAAATCGCACCTACAAGCATTGATGTTACAATTACTGTTTTTTTACCGAATTTCTTTGTAAGCTTGCCGATGAATGCCATAAACAGAATCATCGGTGCATAGCTGCCGACCATAGCTATACTTATCTTATCGGTAGCGTGGAAGAAATACTGGAAAACCATATTGTTGAGTGCCATTGTCGAGTTGAAGAGAGCAACAGAAGCGACAGATGCGATTGTTGCACCGACCATAGCACGGTTTGTGAAGAATGATTTTGTAGAGGATATCATTGCCTTGAATCCTACTGCGTTGTCACTTGAAGTGTGGTTGACACGCTCTGTAACGAGCTTTGTTGTTCCCCAAAGCACTACCATTGCCACAACCGAGAGAACAATGGCAACGGGCAGAAGTGAGCTGCCCTTGAGCACTTCGATCTCTTCGCCTGCAGCATTAAGTTTCTTATCGTAAACTATATTGGGGAGCACTATCATAATAACTATCGCGGGCAGAGCGGCACCAATACTGCGGAAGGTTGAAAGCGAAACTTTTTGCTGCGGGTCGTCGGTAATTACCGAATGGAGTGAGCCATATGGCACGTTTACCATTGTATATGCAATTGACCACAGACAGTATGAGCCGAGGCACCATGCATATTTGCCCCATGTTGAGAAGCTCTGCACCGGTGCAAATATCATAACGTTGAATATAACAAGTGTAACAGCACCTATCAGAATCCATGGCATATATTTACTTTTTTTGCCGATCTTTTTTGTGTCTACAAGGTTACCGATAACAATATCGTTTATTGCATCGAATACTTTGGACAAAATAATAATGATTGCATAAGCTTCTTCCGATATGCCGATGTATTGCATATAGAAAAGCTGCATGAATGTTGCTACGAGCTGGAATGAAAATCCGCAGCCCATGTCACCCATAGCATAGCCGAGCTTATCACGCCAACCGAACGGGCGAAGGTTATTTTTGGTACTCATCTTCTTTCCCTCCTGTGTATTATAGTTTGCATAACCAAAACTGTAATACACTTGTTTTTTCACAATTATATCTTAACGGAATAAAAAACGCAATAGTTATACATACGGAAAAATATGCAAAGCTAAAATTTATTCTGTTATTTGGATAAAATAACAAAAAAGTAGTGACATTCCACAAAAAGCGTGTTATAATTCTGTAAGTTTATACTATTTTTATTCTGTTTGGTTGGGAGAGTAGCCTTTTGTTTGAGCAGACGGTAAATATTGACAGAATGGAGCATGCCGTTAGTCTTTTCGGCAGCTTTGATGAAAATATCAGAAAGATTGAGCACGAGTACGGCGTTGCTGTTGTCAGCCGCGGCTCTGAGCTTAAAGTTACAGGTGAGGCAGACGGTGTATCAAAGGCTGTGCGTGCAATTAACGGATTGCTGACTCTTATTAATAAAGGCGAGGCGCTGACTGAGCAGAATGTACGCTATGTTATGACTCTTGTCGGCGAGGACAATGAAACACAGATTTCTTCAATGGGTAACGACTGCGTTTGCATTACCGCCAAGGGCAGACCCGTCAAACCCAAGACTTTAGGTCAGAAAACCTATATCGAGGCAATACGCAACAATACTATCGTCTTTGGTGTAGGTCCTGCAGGTACAGGTAAAACTTATCTTGCTGTTGCGATGGCTGTCAATGCTTTCCGTGCCAAAGAGGTCAACCGTATTATCCTTACAAGACCTGCCGTTGAAGCAGGTGAGAAGCTCGGCTTCCTTCCCGGTGACCTTCAGCAGAAGGTTGACCCCTATCTGCGTCCGCTTTACGATGCTCTTTTCGATATGCTCGGTGCAGAGAACTTCCAGAAGTATCAGGAGAGGGGAAGTATTGAGGTTGCTCCGCTTGCCTATATGCGAGGCCGTACGCTTGACGACAGCTTTGTAATCCTCGACGAAGCTCAGAATACAACTCCCGAGCAGATGAAAATGTTTCTTACCCGTCTTGGTTTTAATTCAAAAATGGTAATCACAGGTGACGTTACTCAGATTGACCTTCCCGACGGTAAGCGCTCGGGTCTTGTAGAGGTAATAAGAATACTCAAAGGTGTTGACGATATAGAAACGGTAGCGTTCAACGATAAGGATGTTGTCCGTCACAGACTGGTTCAGGATATTGTCAAGGCATACGCA
The DNA here is from genome assembly GCA_045544155.1 of Acutalibacteraceae bacterium. Classification (GTDB taxonomy): domain Bacteria; phylum Bacillota; class Clostridia; order Oscillospirales; family Acutalibacteraceae; genus UBA8612. The sequence goes on along the minus strand of JAZPYN010000028.1, from coordinate 73,898 downwards.
AAATACGAAGAACGAAAGAAAAAATAAAGAGAGGAGAAAAGAGAAGTGAAAAACAAGGTAATTATTTCAGATGAACAGACAAAGGTAAAAATTCCTACGGGCTTACGCCTGCTTGTAAGGCGAAGCTGTACGGCGGTACTTGTCAGTGAAAATTTTGAAGGCTCTGCAGAGGTAAGTGTTACATTTGTTGATGATGAGCGTATACAGGAGCTGAATAAAGAGTTCCGTAATATTGATTCATCTACCGATGTTCTCTCTTTTCCGCTCGGAGAAGACGGCGTTTACGATGAGAATCCCGAGACCGGTGCAAAAATGCTTGGCGATATAGTTATATCAATGGAGCACGCCGTTGCACAGGCAAAGCTCTATGAACATACACTTCAGCGTGAGGTTGCTTTCCTCACTGTACATTCAATGCTTCATTTGCTCGGTTATGATCATGTTAACGGAGGCCTTGAGCGTGTGCGTATGCGCGAGAAAGAGGAAGAGGTACTTATCAAGCTCGGTCTTCACCGTACAAGCAGTTATTATCTCGGTGAGGATGAAGAGGGTTAATTTATGCTTTCTTTTCTTAAAAGCTTTGTCTACGCATTCAAAGGTGTAGCCTACGGAATTTTAAGTGAGCGTAATATGCGTGTGCATTTTTGCTGTCTTGCTTATATGGCTTTCTTCCTGCTGCGTTACGATTTCTTTACCGTAAGCCGTACTCAGGCGGCTGTACTTGCACTTGCTGCGGCACTTGTTATTGCTGCGGAGTACATCAATACAGCTGTTGAGCGTGCGGTAGATACTGCATCAAAGGGTGAAATCAGTAACTCGGCACGTATCGCAAAGGATACTGCGGCAGGTGCAGTATTGATAGCAGCTTTGTTTGCTGTTGCTGTCGGCTTTATAATTCTTTATCAGCCAGAAGCATTCGAGGCTCTGTTTACTTATTATGCGGCAAATCCGTTAAGTTTAGTGCTTTTTGTGCTCAGCTTTATTGTTGCACTACTTTTTATGTTTGTAAGCCCCGAAAAATATCTCAAGAAATTCAGGAGAAAATGAATTTATGAATGAGCAGAAAACTGCGTTTATAGCTATTGTCGGCTGTCCCAATGTCGGCAAATCTTCAATCCTCAATAGGCTTCTCGGCGAAAAAATCGCTATTGTTTCCGATAAGCCGCAGACAACACGTACCCGTATAATGGGCGTGCTTACCGTGGATGAAACTCAGCTTGTCTTTACCGATACACCGGGCTTTCATAAGCCTAAAACAAAGCTCGGCGAAAAAATGATAAAAGCTGTTGACGAAACGATTTCGGGTGTTGATGCCTGCCTTTTTGTTGTTGAGCCTATGGGTGAGCTTCGACCGACAGAAGAGGAGCTGCTTAAGAAGTTTGCTCAGCAGAAGGCAAGGGTAGTGCTTGCGATCAATAAGGTGGATACAATACCTGAAAAAGAGAAACTTATGAAGCGTATTCTCGAGTTTTCTCAGCTATATAATTTCGAGGCGATCGTGCCTGTTTCTGCAGTCAAAGGTGACAATATGGAGCCTTTGCTTGATGAGCTTATGAAGCTTGCCGAGGATGGTTACCATTTCTTCCCCGAAGATACACTTACTGACCAGCCCGAGCGTGTGCTTGCCGCAGAGATGATCCGTGAGAAGCTTCTGCGTAACCTCGATAAAGAAATTCCTCACGGTACAGCAGTCAGCATTGAGCGTATGCGTGAGCGTGACGATGCCGATATTCTTGATATAGAGGCAATTATCTACTGCGAAAAAGAGAGCCACAAGGGCATAATTATTGGCAAACAGGGCGCTATGCTCAAGCGTATCTCGACACGTGCCCGTGAAGATATGGAGAGGTTTTTCGACTGTAAAGTCAATCTCAAATGTTGGGTAAAGGTCAAGGAAGACTGGCGAAACAGAGAGGGCCTGATTCATAATTTCGGTCTTGACTGATATTAATTTCCATTCATAAAAACACTGTACATTCATACTTTATAAACAGAAAGGATGAATGTACAATGGATAAAAACGAAGCCTGGGAAAAATTCACAAAGAGCGGAAAAATTAAAGATTATTTGAAATACAGGGAGATAGCCAATGAGGCTCAACACAGACGGACTGATAATACGCGAAATACAGACGGGTGAGGCGGACAGACTTGTTACTGTCCTTACCCGTGATATGGGTGTTATTAAGGCGTTTGTAAGGGGAGCGAGGAGCATAAAAAGCCGCTCGCTCTCTGCCACACAGCTTCTGGGTTACTCCCGTCTTTCAATTTATATGAGCCGCGATGTCTATACTATAGATGAGGCTGAGCCTATTGAGGTTTTTTTCGGTATCCGCGGTGACTTTGCACGTACTTCGCTTGCAATGTATTTCTGTGAGCTTGTGTGCGAGCTTGCACCCGAGGGCACCGATTCTCAGGAGTTACTCTCCCTTGTGCTCAATACGCTTTATAAGCTGTCAAATAACAAGCTGCCGATTCATCAGCTCAAGGCTATTTTCGAGCTTCGAATACTCAGCCTTACGGGTTATATGCCCGACCTTATAGGTTGTGCTGAGTGTGCCAAGTATTCTGATGATACGATGCTCTTTGATATCGAGCATTCTCAGCTTTACTGCGAAGCTCACAGACCGAGTCATCATACAGTACCTGTTACCGCAGGTGTTGTCGCCGCAATGAGGCATATCTGCCTTTCGGACCCCGAAAAGATTTTTTCTTTTACTCTGTCTAATACAGGACTTAAAAGCCTTGCTGATATATCAGAAACATATCTGCTTGCACGTACTCAGCGCAGATACAAATCACTTGAATTCTATAAATCATTTACATAAAGGAAGCTTGCCATGACCAGTAAAGAGAGAAAAAGATATATTGTCAACCGCTGTTATTCGGCGCATTATGCAAAGCTGCCCGAGGCATTCAAGCAGATAAATATTCTGCGATATCCGGGCTTATGGATAAGTATTCTTGCCAACAGTGAGCTTTATAATATTCAGAACCTTACTCCCGAATGTACCGATGTTCTGCTTACAACAAAAACAGCAGGCGGCAGTTATGATGCCGATTACGAAAACCTTGAATATACGCTTCATGTTTTCTACGAGCTTAATTATACTATGGCAAAACTTCGCTTTGTCGGTGATGACCCGTTGGTTTACAGCAAACTTATCGATATAGTCAAAGTTGTTATGCGCGAAATGCCGAAAATAAAGCTTATCGAAGTAGTAAGCTCAGGCAATATCGTGCCCGCTGACGAGGTTATCGATATTCTCCGTAATCCCGGTATGACAGCTGTTATTTACAGCGATGGTGAAAAGGTTGAAGAAATAAAAGCATTGTTTGAAGAGAGAGAAGTCAACTACGAGGTCAGAGACAGAGAAAGCTCCTGCAAATACTGCAAAACAACACATACTATTTTTGTAGAGGGTAAAATTTTCCGTTGCCCGATATCTGCCGAGAAATATGCAAACGGTGGCGAGGTAGAGGAGAAATCATACGTCGATATCGTTGCACGTAAGCTTCAGATAAGAGACCTCAGACTTGCTATGTTTGATATTACAAATGACCCTCCGCCCGAAGATTGCAAGAAATGTGAGCTTTTTACAAAGAGTGAAAAAGCTTAACTCGATGGTGGCAGAATATGAAACGGACAAAACGATCAGTTCTGTGCGGTGCCGATGTTGTCGCGCGTGACGGAATAAGATTTAGCGGCAGGTGCGGTCTTATTACTAACCATACCGGTGTTTTGCGCGATCTTTCATCAACGGTGGATATGCTTAAAGAGAGATGTGATTTGGTAGCTCTTTTCGGTCCCGAACACGGAGTAAGGGGCGATAAGCAGGCAGGTGAAAAAGTATCCTTTTATACGGACGAAAAAACAGGCCTTCCTGTTTACAGCCTTTACGGTGAAGATGTTTCGTATAGCGAAAGAGTGCTTGCTTCTCTCGATACCGTAGTTTTTGATATACAGGATGTCGGTGCAAGGTTTTATACTTACGCTTACACAATGACGGATACTATGAAGCTTTGTGCCGAAAACGGCATAAAATATGTTGTCTTTGACAGACCGAATCCAATAGGTGGATTAAGAACTGAAGGAGCTGTGCTTGACAGACGCTTTTCAAGCTTTGTAGGGCGATTTCCGACACCTACGCGTTGCGGGCTCACCATAGGTGAATTTGCCTTAATGATGAACGATACCGAAAATATAGGCTGTGACCTTACGGTTGTGCCGATGGAAGGGTGGAGCAGAGAGCTGTACTATGATGAAACAGATCTTGTTTTTATACCGCCTTCACCCAATATTCCTTCTGTTGATACCGCTTTTGCCTATATAGGAACTTGTATTTTTGAGGATACCAATGTCTCTGAGGGCAGGGGAACTGCCAAGCCGTTTGAGATTATTGGTGCGCCTTGGCTTGTCCCCGGACCTGTTATTGAAAAAATCGGATATCAAAAAGGTGTGTTATTTCGCGAGTGCTCGTTTACGCCGACTTTTTCTGATTATAAAGGTTGCTTTTGCCGTGGAATACAGCTTCATATTACAGACAGAGAAGCTTTTTCTCCCTTTGCTGTCGGAATAAAGCTCTTTGATGCAATAAGAAAAACGCATACCGACTTTAAGGTTGAGCCTTCGATAGTAAAACTTATCGGTACAGATGATGTGTTTAACGCTGATTTTGATCCTGAGGCTTTTATTGCACGTGAAGAGAAAAAAGTAGAAGAATGGCAGAAATATTCAAAAAAATGGTATTTATACTAATGCTAAACTAAAAAAGCCAAGGGCAGAGTCGCAGCTTCTGCCTTTGGCTTTTACTTTTACATATTAACCGTATTTATGGGCTTGCCTGTAAGAAATGCGTTAACATTCTGTTCGAGTATGCTGATAAGACGCTGTCTTGTTTCAAATGCCGCCCACGCTATATGCGGCGTTATAAGACAGTTTTCGCAGCTGAGCAGAGGATTGTCTTTTGCAGGTGGCTCTGTTGAAAGTACGTCGACACCTGCACCTGCAATTCTGCCGCTCTTAAGTGCGTCGGCAACGTCTGCTTCGTTGAGTACAGGACCTCGTGATGTATTGATAAGATAAGCGCTGCTCTTCATTTTGCTTATAAATTCAGCATTTACCATGCCTGTTGTTGCAGGTGTGAGCGGACAGTGAAGTGTTACGATATCGGATTTGCCGAGAAGCTCGTCAAGTGAAACAAAGCTGACGTCTGTAATATCCTTATATTTGTCGGGATTGGCTGTGTGAGTAACCACATTCATACCGAATGCACTGCCGATTTTTGCAACAGCTCTGCCTATACTGCCGAAGCCTACGATACCAAGCGTTTTACCGCCAAGCTCCTGCAAGGGGCTTCTCCAGAAACAGAAATCCTTGCATTCGCTCCATTTGCCTTTTTTAACCTCAGTGTTATGAATTGCAACCTTGTTGCAAAGCTCAAGGATAAATGCAAAGGTGAGCTGTGCGACAGCACTTGTGCTGTATGCGGGTATGTTTGATACGGGTATACCTCTTGATGCAGCATACTCGCAGTCTATTATGTTGTAGCCCGTACTCAGCAGTGCTATAAATTTGCAGTCGGGAAGCTGCTCGAGTATTTCTTTGCTGAGAGGTGTTTTGTTTGTGATTATTATGTCATAACCCTTACAGCGCTCTGCCGTTTCTTCAAAAGGAGTCCTGTCATATACCGTAAGTTCACATTTTTTTCTGAGCCAATCCCAGCTTAGATCACCCGGATTTGTTGTGTAACCGTCCAAAATAACTGCTTTCATAAAAAAATCACTCCGTTTTAGTTGACCTGACGACAATTTTTATATATAATTATACATATATTTTTGTAAAATGCAATAACTGTGCAAAGAAAGGCGGTGAGAATCGGAGTGGGTAAAAAAGAGGTAAAACGAAGCTCAGCTCTTTCGTTTACCGGTGTACTGCTGTTGATTCTTGCGGCTGTGCTTATATGTGTGTATTTTGCAACTACTGATGAAAATATACGCCGTTGGTATGCTATGTACGAGAAGTTGTTATACGATATGGATATGGCGATACTCTCGATCGGTTACAACGGTATAATTGTTTTTGTGATTTTTGCTCTTTATGTCATTCGCTGTTTTGTTCCGATAATCACTGTGCCTGCTCTTTGTGTGCTTTCAGGTATGGTTTTTCCTACAACCGAGGCGATGCTTGTGAATATTATCGGCTGTGTTATTATGCTGACTGTCAAGTATAAATTCGGTGTCCGTTTTGGCGGAGGAAACGCATACAGATTGCTTCGTAAAAATTCTGTAAGCCGTATGCTCATCGAACGTAAGGGCTCGGGCAATCCTTGGGTTTTGTTTATTTTTCGTTTTATCCCGTGTTTTCCTATAAATCCTGTCAGTCAGATGTACGGCGCTATGGGCTACGATTTATGGAAATATCTCGTTATATCCATCATAGGTTTTATGCCCAAGCTTTTATCATATACGTTTATCGGTGTTTATGCGTTTGATCCGCTGTCTCTTAAGTTCTTCCTTCCGTTTATTATTCTTTTTGCTGTTTCCGGCACTTCGATACTTATTCTTAACGCTATTCTCAATAAATTAGAAAAAAATAATTAGTTTAAATTTCTCGAAAGGGTGTAACATAATTATGTTCAGCTATGATGTTGTAAAAAAAGGTCTTGAGGGTGTAGAGTTTGATTCTGCATTTACCTCTCTCTACGGCGCAGGTGCTGTCGCACAGAAGCCCCGCTATATGCGTGTGCTCAACTCTTTTGCCGAGCTTTTCGGTGAGCAGAATGAAATAGCATTTTTTTCCGCACCGGGCAGAAGTGAAGTAGGCGGTAACCATACCGACCATAATCATGGCAAGGTGCTCGCTGCTGCAATCAACCTCGACGCTATTGCCGCAGTTTCCAAAAACGGCAAGGATGTAATCCGCCTTAAGTCCGAGGGCTACGATATGGATATGGTTGATATTACTGACCTTGAGCCTAAGGAGTCCGAATACTCCAAGTCAAAGGGTCTTATCAGAGGTGTTTGTGCAGGCTTTGTTGCAAGAGGTTACGAGATAGGCGGATTCGATGCCGCAACAGCAAACGATGTTGTTTCGGGCTCAGGACTTTCTTCATCCGCATCTTTCGAGGTTCTTGTCGGTACAATCCTCAACCACCTTTATAACGACGGCAAGGTTTCTCCCGTCGAGATTGCCCAGATTGCTCAGTATGCCGAGAACGAGTTTTTCGGTAAGCCCTGCGGTCTGCTCGACCAGATGACCTGCTCAGTCGGCGGTTTTGTGTTTATGGATTTCAACGACCCTTCAAAGCCGATTATCAAGCCCGTTAAGTTTGAGTTTGAGTCCTGCGGTCATGCTCTTTGCATTGTCAACACAGGCGGCAGTCATTCCGACCTTACCGACGAATATGCCGCAGTTAAAAATGAAATGATATCCGTTGCACAGCGTCTGGGTCACAACTATCTGCGTGAGGTTGACGAGGCACAGTTCCTCAACTCAATCGACCTTATGAGAGGCGTTGTCGGCGACAGAGCAATCCTTCGTGCAAAACATTTCTTTGCCGAGAATGCAAGAGTTGACAAGGAAGTTTATGCCCTGGAAAACAAAGAGTTCGGTGAATTCAAGAAGCTTGTTGTAAAGAGCGGTCAGTCATCGTATATGTACAACCAGAATGTATTCTCTGTCAAAGATCCGATTTCACAGCCTGTTTCTCTCGGTCTCTGTCTTTGTGAAGAGCTGCTTGACGGCAAGGGTGCATGGCGTGTACACGGTGGCGGATTTGCAGGCACTATACAGGCTTTTGTTCCTATCGATATGCTTGCTGATTTCAAGCACCGTATGGAGCTTGTATTCGGCGAGGGTAACTGCTACGTGCTCTCAATCAGACCTGTCGGCGGTGTGAATGTAATCTGAAAAATTATTGGGCGGCATAGCCGCCCTTTACCATTGTTACTGAGGTGAATTTACTTGGAAATGTTTGATATGCTTTGTGCTCTCTGCCACGCAAACGGCACATCGGGTAACGAAAACGATACTGTTTCGGTTGCGGCAGAGTTGCTCGGCAGATATATGCCTGTCCATACCGATGCTATGGGCAATCTTATAGGCGATACAGGTGTTGACGGCAGTAAGATTCTGCTTGATGCGCATATCGACCGTATAGGTTTTGCAGTTACTGCAATTGATGAAAAAGGCTTCCTTAAGGTTGCACGTGTCGGCGGTATCGATCCTATTGTGCTCTCTTGCGCAGAGGTAACAGTACACGGCAAGCAAGAGGTGTACGGCGTTATTACTTCAACTCCTCCGCACCTTGCTTCAAAGGGTGAAAAGAAAGCACCGAAGATTGACGAAATTGCAATCGATATCGGTATGACCAAAGAAGAGGCTGAAAAGATAATATCTTTGGGCGACAGAATTACAATGAACGGCGACCTTAAAATGATGCTCGGCAAGCGTGTTTGCGGTGCCGCACTTGATGACCGAAGCGGTGTTGCTTCAATTCTTCGCTGTCTCGAAATTCTCGGTGATAAGGTAGCTTCTCTTCCTGTGAGAGTAATGTTCTCCGCTTGTGAGGAAACGGGTGCGGCAGGTGCAGTTGCAGGCGGATTTAATGCCGAGGCAGATGAAGCGATTGCCGTTGATGTCAGCTTTGCAAAAGCTCCGGGTACAGACAGCAGTATTAAAGCAGAGCTCGGTAAAGGTACACTTATCGGCTATGCTCCGTCACTTAATTTTGAAATGTCACGTAAACTCGAGGAGCTTGCAAAACGTGGCTCAATAAAATATCAGGTTGAAGTAATGGGCTCGGGTACGGGCACCAATGCGGACGATATTGCCAAGTCACGCGGCGGCAAAAAAACCGCTCTGCTTTCAATTCCTCAGCGCAATATGCATACAGCTGTCGAGATAATTGACCTTGATGATATAGAAAGCACGGCACAGCTTATGGCGGCATATATTCTCAGCAGGGAGGGTGAGTCCAATGCTTGAAATGATTAAAGAACTCAGCTTTATAGGCGGTCCCTCCGGCAGAGAAGAAAACGTAAGAAGCTATATAATTTCAAAGCTTCCCGAATCAGCCGAATATTCCGTTGATGCAATGGGCAATCTCCTTGTCTTTGTAAAAGGTAAAAAGCCTGCGAAGAATAAGGTTATGCTTGCCGCTCATATGGATGAAGTCGGTATGATAGTAACCTATATAACCGATGACGGTCTTATCAAATTCAGTAACGTCGGCGGTATCGAAACCGCGGCTCTGCTCGGTAAGCGTGTCAAGGTAGGCGAGAGCGGACTTGACGGCGTTATAGGTGTTGTGCCGATTCACCTCAGACGCAGTGACGATGAGCTTAAAATGCCTGAAAAAGATTCACTTTATATTGACGTCGGTGCCGACAAAAAAGAAGAGCTTGACGGTGTTGTTTCTCTCGGCGATAAGGTTGTTTTTGACAGCGACTGTGTCGAATTCGGATCTCTGCTTAAAGGTAAAGCACTCGATGACAGAGCAGGCTGTGCGGTTATGCTTGATATGATAATCGGCGGTATTGAGTACGATACATGGTTTGCCTTCACTGTGCAGGAGGAGGTAGGTTGCCGAGGTGCAGTTGCGGCGGCATATAATATCAAACCCGACTATGCCGTAGTTATCGAAACAACAACTGCCGCAGATATCTCAGGAGTCAGCGGTGAAAAGCAGGTATGTAAGCTCGGTGAGGGTGCCGTAATTCCGTTTATGGACGGTGCAAGTGTTTATAATCTCGACCTCTATAAGCTCGCAGGCAGACTTGCCGAAGAAAAAGGCTTTAAAATGCAGACTAAAACTGTAATTGCAGGCGGCAACGATGCGAGAGCTATCTCAAACAGCACGGGCGGTGTAAAGACACTCACCGTTTCTTTTGCTACCAGATATCTCCATTCCGCTTCCTGTGTTATAAATAAAGATGATATTGCTCAGATGAGCCTTGCGGTAAAATATATTTCAGAGGAATTTGCAAATGCTTAAACTTATTGAAATTGAAGAAGAGGCAGAGCTTCTCGAAGAATTCTGCACAGACAGCTTCGGTATAAATATCGTATCAATGCTTCGTGCCTATCCTCCCGAAGAAGATATCTGTCGCTATTGGATACAGATTACAGGCGATTACCTAACCGCGGCTGTTTGTAACTATAACGGTGAGGTTGTTATCAGCACTACTCTCAAGGCTGATTTTGAAGAGCTCAGAGAGTTTCTTGAAGCTTCAGGTTACAGCGATATTCTCTGTCAGGCAAGGGACGTTGTAAGCCTTGAAATGTTTGCCTGCGGTTGCGGTCAGGTGCTCCGTAAAGAGAATACAGACGCTGTGTCTTGCGATTTTGAGCGACCCGAAACCACAGCCGATTATGAGGCTGTCTATAATCTTCTCGGTATAAAAGGCGAGTTTGCCGATTGGTTTGCCGATATAAGCCGCAGAATCAATAAAGGCACTGCCGATATGAGAATTATCCGCCGTGACGGTAAAATCGTATCAACAGCATCTATGCTTCATATAGCAGGTGACAGAGCAGTGCTCGGTGCGGTTGCAACCGATAATCAGTACCGCGGTCGGGGTCTTGCGACAAGCCTTGTAAATTCATTTGGCGGTTACACAGTATATCTTCGCTGTCTGCCTTCGCTCAATTCTTTTTATGAGCGACTTGGCTACAAATGCGTTGATGTATGGGCAGAAATAAAGAACAGATAAGATAGGGAAAATACAATGAACAGCTTTTTTAAATATGATGATGTAATTGCAAAGGCAGGCGAAAAAGCACTTGAAGCCGCTTCCGCCTCTTTTGCAAGAATTGACGAAATACGTGCATTCAATCAGGAAAAAGTGCTTTCCGCTTTTATAAAGAACAGTGTTAATGAGAGCCATTTTACTGAGTCTACGGGCTACGGCTACGGCGACAGAGGCCGTGACGTGCTCGACAGTGTTCTGGCTGACTGCGTCGGTGCTGAGGATTCACTTATCCGTCACAGCCTCACTTGCGGCACTCATACACTCGGTGTTGCTCTTTTCGGTATGCTCCGTCCGGGTGATACCATGCTTTGTGTTACGGGTACACCCTACGATACAATACACTCCGTTATCGGTATCAAGGGCAGCGGTATGGGCTCACTCAAGGATTTCGGTGTTACATATAAGCAGGTGGATTTGCTTGAGGACGGCACCATTGACTACGAGGGTATTGAAAAAGCACTCGACGAAAAAATTGCAATGGTATATATCCAGCGCTCAAGAGGTTATTCTCTTCGTCCCAGTCTCGGCGTTGAAGATATTGAAAAAATATCAAAAATTGTCCGCAATAAGAGCGATGCAATAATTATGGTCGATAACTGCTACGGTGAGTTTGTTGAGCGTACTGAGCCTGTTTCTCACGGCGCAGACATTATCGCAGGATCGCTTATCAAAAACCCCGGCGGCGGTATTGCAAAGTGCGGCGGCTATATTGCAGGCAGAGCTGACCTTGTTGAAAAATGTGCATACCGTATGACTACTCCGGGTCTCGGCAGAGATGTTGGTCCGTCACTCGGTCAGACAAGAGGACTGTTTATGGGCCTTTTCAATGCACCTCATATTGTCGGTGAAGCTCTCAAAACAGCAGTTTTCGCCGCAAGTCTTTTTGAGCAGCTCGGCTACGAAACAACACCTCACAGCAGTGAAAAGCGTGTCGATATAATTCAGGCACTCAAGCTCTGCAACAGCGAAACTCTTGTTGCTTTCTGTCAGGGTATGCAGAAGGGTGCTCCGATTGACTCAAATGTCTGTCCGGAACCTTGGGATATGCCGGGTTATGACAATCAGGTTATTATGTCTGCAGGTGCGTTTACGGGTGGCTCATCCATTGAGCTGTCGTCTGATGCTCCTTTGCGTGAGCCGTTTGCTGTATGGATGCAGGGCTCGCTCAATTTTGACAGCGGTAAGGTCGGCGTAATGCTTGCCGCACAGGAGATTTATAAGAGAGGTCTGCTTAAATGAGTGCTTACAGATACGACGGTATAACGCCGGAAACATTAATGCTTCTCAGTGAAAATCGCTTTCGCAACAGCAGGGATTTTTACGAAGAGAATAAGAAAAAGCTCAAAGAGGGCATAACGATTCCTCTTCAACAGGTGATATGTGCACTGTCGGATACCATTATTGAAATTGATGAGGATATACCGATAATTCCTCAGAAAATGGTATCGCGAATCAGGCGTGATACACGCTATACCAAGGACAAGCACCTCTACCGTGAGAATCTCTGGACTATGTTTACCCGTGATAAGCACGGCTTGCCTCATTTTCCTTGTATGTGGTTTGAGGTGGCACAAAACGGTTACTCGGGCGGTGTTGGTACTTACTATGCACCTCCGCGTATGATGGAGCTTTTCCGTCAGGAAATATCCGCAAGACCCGATGATTTTTACGATGCTGTTATCGTTGCCGAACGTAGCGGTGCGGCTTTCTTCGGCGATTTTTACAAGCGTCCGAAAGACGGTTGTCCTATGCCTGTGCTCGAGCCTTATTACAACTGTAAGAGCCTTGGCTTTATGTTCGATTTTCCTAATCTCAATGAGCTTGAAAATGCCGATTTTATTGAAAAAATCCGACCGATTTATGCTTCTTTCAAGCCGATGTACGATTTTCTGCTCGATGTTGCAATAAAATATTCTGCGGAGCAGGCATAATTATTTTATTGACTCAACCTGAATATTGTGCTAATATAACAATTATAGTTCATAAAGGAGGATTTTATTATGAAAAATACTGTAAAAAAACTCTCTTGTATTGCAATGAGTGTGGTTATGCTGTTTTCGTTTTGCGTTGTCGGTTTTGCAGCTGATACAGATGTAGATTACAAAATAACCAATCCCTATGCAAGCATCAACTTTGATTCCTATAAGGCATACAAAGCTGACCTTCACAGCCACACAACCTTCAGCGACGGCCACGATTCTTTGCCCGAGCAGGTTGAAAGACACTATGAGCTTGGTTTTGATATCTACGCAAGAACAGACCACAGCACGGTTTCGTACGGCTATAAAGCACACGACTATGTTCCTGCAATGAAGGTGCTTGGCCTTATCAAAAACGGCTTTGTCGGTGGCGAAGTGCTCTCTGATAACGGCACAGCAGCTAACGGTAATACATATACAGTTACAACATCCGATGCCGGTGACGAGTTCTATGCTCAGGCAGGCGGTCAGAAGATGCTTTCCGTTCCTTTCGGCAACGAGCAGAACGGTACTTCTTTCACAAATTCACATGTAAACACATGGTTTGTTGACTACGGCAACGGCAGACTCGGCGGCACGGCAGAGTACGAGAGCGTTATTAAGGATGTTCACGAAAAGGGCGGTCTTTCTGTTATCAACCATCCCGGTGAGTATACAAATGCACGTGACGAAGTTTACACAGCAGATGCATACAATAAGGACGACGTCATGTACAACTACAAAATCAAGAAGTTTGAAAATCTTCTCCTCAAGTACGATTCCTGCATCGGTATAGATATCAACAGTAAGGGCGACGGCAGAACCCGTTTTGACAGAAAACTCTGGGATATTATGCTGGCAGATATAATTCCTCAAGGCAGAAATGTGTTTGCTATTGCTACATCGGATGCTCACAATCTCGATATCGTTGATTCCGGCTATACAATGCACTATATGGAGTCCCTCACTTCCGAAAACCTCAAGAAGAATATGCAGGAAGGTGCATTCTTTGCCGCAAGTAAGTATGTAGGCAATTTTGACGAGCTTGTAACACTCCGTAATGAGCTTAAGGCTATCGGCGGCGAGGATGCTATGGCTTTTGCAGCTCAGCTTGATGTTATTATTGCACAGAGTGAAATTGAAATGGCTGAAGGCGATGAGGGTCAGAAGTATGAAGCTCCCGAAGGTGCTGCAAGACCTCTCTTCACTGATGTTACAGTTGATGAAACAGAGGATACAATTGCACTTGAGGCTGATAACGCACTTGTCATTCACTGGATTGCAAACGGCAAGGTTATCCATGTCGGCGATACAATCGACCTTGACGATTACTCCGATGAAATCGGCAGTTATGTTCGTGCAGAAGCATACGGTACAGGCGGTGTCTGCTATTCACAGGCATTCGTGCTCGATTATGACGGTGCTCCCGAAGCACAGGATATGGGCTTCTTCTTCGATTGGGGTGTTATTGCAAGCTTTATCTGCGATAATCTTGTTAAATTCCTTCTCGGCATTCTTCCGTTAGACCTTATTGCAACAATCTTTGGTTAATACTTAAAATTAATATCGCCCCGTCTGAAATTTCTCAGGCAGGGCGATATTTTATATCTTTATTATATTATTTTAGCGGCTCAAAATCTGATGCGGGGTGCTTGCACCACGGGCAGACAAAGTCGGGCGGTAATTCTTCACCCTCGTGTACATAGCCGCAGATTTTGCATACATAGCCTTTTTTCTTTTCAGGCTGAGGCTTGGGTTTGATGTTTGCAAAATAATACTCATAAGTTACGCTTGTTTCATCGCTGAGTTTTACTGCTTCGTTTACCTCTGCAATAAACATAAAGTGTGTTCCGCAGTCAATTTTCTGCTTGACTGTTGCGGCAAGATATGCGTTGCAGTTTTTTGTAATGTAGGGAAGTCCGTTTTCTGTAAGAGAATAATCTTCAAATCCTGCAAATTTGTCAGTGTCTCTGCCACTCTGAAAGCCGAAACGCTCGAAAACGGTAAAAGGCACGCTTGTTGTGAGTATACTTACGCAGAATTCGCCGTTTTTGCTGATAAGCTCGGCTGTGTAGTTTGATTTGTTTACGCATATACAAATCTGCTTTGGGCTGTCTGTTACCTGCATACATGTGTTTATGATACAGCCGTTGATTTTATCTGATGTTTTTGTGCTGAGCACAAAGAGTCCGTATGAAAGTTTGAACAAAGCTGTGTTGTCGATACTCGGCATAATTATTCCTCCTTTTTTCATCATTTAATATATTACCATAAGTTTTGATATCTATCAATAATTTTAAAATAATTTAATTTTATATTTATTTTGTAAAGTATATACAATTGTTTGAGCTTTGTGATATAATAAAGGTATATGGCTTGAAAGGTGGTGTGCTTATGCGTCTGCTTCTTGCAGATGACGAAAGAGAACTTTCTAATGCTATTGCAGTTATATTAAAGCATAACAACTATACGGTCGATACCGTTTACGACGGCAGGGCTGCTCTTGATTGGGCACTTACCGGTAACTACGACGGTATTTTGCTTGACCTTATGATGCCTGAAATGAACGGACTTGATGTGCTTGCTCTGCTCAGGTCTAAGGGTGTTGATACCCCTGTTATTATTCTCAGTGCAAGATCCGAGGTTGATGACAGAATAACCGGTCTTGATGCGGGTGCTGACGATTATCTTCCAAAGCCGTTTGCTATGGGTGAGCTGCTTGCGCGTGTGCGTGCAATGACACGTCGAAAGGCAGATTTTAAGCCCAATACTCTTACAGTCGGTGATCTGAATTTTAACCGTGAAACATATGAACTCAGCTGCGGTGAAAATTCAATACGCCTTGCAGGTAAAGAGTATCAGATGCTTGAAATGCTTATGTCAAACCCCAATCGACTTGTTTCTGTTGACCAGTTTATGGAAAAAGTGTGGGGCTATGATTCTGATACAGAAAGCAGTGTTGTCTGGGTCTATATATCCAATCTGCGTAAAAAGCTGGCTTCTCTCAATACCTATGTCGAAATTAAGGCAACCCGTAATGCAGGCTACTATCTTGATGATACAAGAGGTAGCGAACAATGATAAAACAGCTTAAGAGACGTTTTATTACAGCTATTATGTCTGCTGCTTTTGCCTTGCTTGTGGTTGTGCTGAGTGCAGTCAATATTATTGTAATTATAAGTATGGATATGCAGGCGACCGAAATGCTTGAGGTTATCAAAGATAACCACGGTGTAATCAACTATATGACTGAATCGGATGTCGATATATTAGATTATTTCAATCCTGCAAATCATCTTGCGAATAACGGGGTTTATACAGCTCGTTTTTTCTATGTCCGTTTTACTCCTGAGGGAGAAGTGCAGGCGGTCAATACTGATCATTTTGATATGATAAATGATCAAAATGCCAAGGAAATGGCTGAGCAGGCGATTGATTCCGATAAAAATACGGGCTATATTAAGCGTTCATATAAGTATGCTATTGACTATTCGGAAAATTACGGCTCTACGGTTTACTTTATGAATCTTAGCCGTGAGCTTGAATCGATAGGTTTTATAATAACTGTTTCGGTAGCTACAGGCTTGTTGGTCTATGCATTGCTGTTTGTTATAGTTGTCCTTGTGTCAGGCAGAGCAGTGCGACCGTGGGTTGAGAATAGCGTACGTCAGAAGCAGTTTATTACCGATGCGGGTCACGAGCTCAAAACGCCTATTGCGATTATTTCAGCAAATGCTGAGGTGCTCGAAATGATGAACGGTGAAAACGAATGGATAACCTCGATCAAGTATCAGACAAACCGTTTGTCTGACCTTATCAAAAACCTTCTTGTGCTTTCAAAGGCTGAGGAGAAATCAAAGAATGAGTCTTTCTCTGAGGTTGCAATTAGTGATATTGTTTCGGCTACCGTTGCTTCGTTTTCGGCTGTTGCTTACCGTAACGGCAAGCGTCTCTTTGCCGAGGTGCAGCCGACTCTTACACTCTGGGGTAACGAAAAAGCAATAGCAGAGCTCACAAGTGTCCTGCTGGATAACGCCGTTAAATATGCGGCAGACGGCTCTAAAATAGAGCTTAATCTTTATAAAAAAGGCAGGCAGATAATTCTGCAGACCGAAAATGAACTTGCCCCCGGCACAAATGTCGATACCGACCGTCTTTTTGACCGGTTTTATCGGTCGGATAAATCGCGGTCGCGTGAAACAGGCGGATACGGAATAGGTCTTTCGATAGCAAAAGCGATTGTTGATTCTCATAAAGCTACGCTTCATGCTGAGTCTGTCGGAAATAAAATCAAGTTTACCGTAACATTCAATATAAAGAAAACAGGAGATATATGAAATGAATAAACTCTGGTATAAAAAACAAGCAGGTATGTGGAATGAAGCGTTGCCTATAGGTAACGGTCACACAGGTGTAATGATTTACGGCGGCAGGAAGAATGAAACTCTCTGCTTTAATGACGTTACACTCTGGTCCGGCTACCCGCAGAAACACAATAACCCCAAGAGCCTTGAAAACCTTGAAAAAGTACGTGAGCTTATTTTTGCAGGCAAGCAGGATGAGGCCCACGATATAGTCGAAAACGAAATGGATGGCGGCTACAGCGAGTCATATATGCCTCTTGGTGACCTTAAGATAAAGTTCGGCACAAAGTGCACAAGGGGCTACAGACGAGAGCTTGATATCGACAATGCCGTACATACCGTATCAATGAACGGCGAGATCCGTACAGCCTTTGCTTCAAATCCCGATGATGTTGTTGTATACAGAATGAAGGCTGATAAAGCTACCGATGCTGTACTCGAGGTCAAATCAAAGCTCAAAAGCAATAAATTTGTTAAAGACGGTGTTCTTTGCCTTACAGGTAATGCACCCGATGTTGCTATGCCCAGCTACCTCGGCAAGATTCCCGATGCCGTTATGTATGATCAGGGTAAGGCTATGGCTTTCTGCCTTGCTGTCAAGGTTGTTACCGACGGTAAGGTAAGCGACGACGGTAAAAAAATCACAGTCAAAAAAGCTAAGAATATCACCGTTTATGCCACAACCAAAACAGGCTTCCTCGGCTATGATAAGATGCCCGAAACTGACAGAGAAAAGGTTGCTTCTCAGTGTGTAGCCGCACTTAATGCTGTTAAAACTGATTATGACGAGCTTCTCAGCCGTCATATCGCAGATTATAGATCAATCTTTGAGAGACAGACTTTCTCAATCGGCGGCGAGAGCGAAATCAGCACTGTCGAGCTGCTTAAAACAGCTAAGAAGGGTACTCCCGACCCGAAACTTGTCGAGCTCTTCTACAATTTCGGTAAGTATCTTATGATTGCAGGCAGCCGTAAGGGTGGCCAGCCGCTCAACCTCCAGGGTATCTGGAACGCAAGAGTGCGTCCTCCGTGGAGCAGTAACTATACCGTCAATATCAATACCGAAATGAACTACTGGCCTGCAACATCAAGCAATATGGCAGAGTGCGCAGAGCCGCTTGTAAATATGGTTTATGAGCTTATGCAGCAGGGTAGAGAGACCGCAAGAGTCAACTACGGTTGTAGGGGTGCTTGTGTAAACCACAACAGTGACCTTTGGCGTATGACCTGGCCTGCAAAGGGAGGCCCCTGCTTTATGTATGCTCCTCTCTGCGGTGCCTGGCTTGTAAACGAGGTCTATACACACTATAAAAACGGCGGTCTTGATGAGTATAAGGATAAGATTTTTTATTCCGTAAAGGCTTCTGCAGAGTTTATCAACGATTATCTTGTTGAGCATAACGGCGAATACGTTATAGCTCCCTCAACTTCACCCGAAAACGAGTATACATTCAACGGCAGAGCTGTTGCTGTCGACTATGCCTGTGCATTTGATATGGCTGTTGCAAAGGCAGGTATGCTCGCATATCTCGACTTTGAGTCAGAAGGTGAGCTTGCAGAGCAGATTAAAGATAAGCTTGCAAAGCTTCGTCCCAACAAGCGTGACAGCTACGGTATTATGGAGTGGTCTGAGGAGCGTGAGCTTCACGAGCCAGGTCACAGACATTTTTCTCCTCTCTACGGTCTTTATCCCTCAAATACAATCAAGTATTACGAGAATGAAACAGAGCGTGAGTGGGTGCGTGAGCTTTATCACTTCCGTAAAAAGAATTGGGCGCATTATATAGGCTGGTCTGCTGCATGGGCAATCTGTCTTGCAGGTACACTCCACGAGCCCGATACTGCTCAGGAGATTATCGCAAATATGCTCACTCACTCCGTATTCTCCAACCTTTTCGATACTCATCCGCCCTTCCTTTTCCAGATTGACGGCAACTTCGGCTTTGTAGCAGGTGTCAATTCACTCCTTCTCTACACCGAAAACGGCAAGGCTGAGCTTCTTCCCGCTCTTCCGTCTGATTGGAAAAACGGCGAAATCAAAAACATCGTAACATGCGGTATTCAGCTTTCCTTCAAGTGGGAAAACGGTAAGGTCATATCTGTTTCGGCTGATAAACCTATCACCGTTATGAATAAAAACCTCGCAGAAAACTGCACAGTCGGTGCAAACGTAACGGTATGCTGATAAATGAATAAATGAAATAACAGGCTTCCGCATAAACGTGGAAGCCTGTAAATTTTATTTTTTGTGAGTTTACTGTGAGAGTTTTGGCATTTTTATCCGTCAAACAGATGAAAAAGCTTTTTCAAAGGAGGGTAAAAATATGGAGGTTGATATCAACAGTTATGAGCGTTATCTAAATGGAGATGACTCGGCTTTTGCAGATATAGTGCGTGAATATGCTGACGGGTTGATGCTGTATATCAACAGCTTTACACGTAATATCCATATTGCCGAGGATTTGACGGAAGAGGTCTTTTTTAAGCTTGCTGTTAAAAAGCCGCATTTCAGAAAGCAAAGCAGTTTTAAAACCTGGCTTTATTCCATAGGTCGCAATACTGCGCTTGATCACCTTCGGAAAGAGTCACGTTATGCAAAAACAAGCATCGAAGAGCATAAGGATACGCAAAAGGAAGAAGAAAGTATAGAGTTGCTCTATTTTAAAGAAGAGCAAAAGGTTAAGCTGCACACCTGCTTGAAGTCTCTCAAATCCGAATATGCGCAGGTTTTGTATCTTGTATTTTTTGAAGAGTTTGACAATGCACAGACGGCACAGATAATGAAAAAGAGCAAAAGACAAACCGAAAATCTTATCTACCGTGCCAAGGCGGCACTGAAATCAAAGCTTGAAAAGGAGGGATTTGAATATGAAAACATATGATGAGATTGCCAAAAACGCACTTGACAGACGCGATGAGTACATAAAAATTAAAAGGAAGAAGATTAAAATAACCGCCTGTGCGTGCTGCGTTGCCTTTGCTGCACTTGCAGGCTTGGGTGTATGGAAAAGCGGATTTTTCGATACTCGGCCGATTCAAGGCGAAGAAACATCTACACCCACAACTGTCGAACCGACACTTACACCTGCTGACCCCGACAATCCCATAGTATCGGGAGGTGATGATTATGGCTGGTCCAATGCTTATAGCGAAAAGGTTTACAGTGTTCCGGGAGAGCTCATAGATTATATTAAAGAAACGCTCAAAATAGATTGGACAGCGTGGAGCGAATCAAGAACAGATATGCTTCGTGCATCAAAATACGATATTTCCGACCCCGAATATATACCTTATCTTGTTGAGACGATAAAAAAATTTGACATACCAAGATCAGTTATAGAAAAAATCAACAGTGAAAGAATTGCGTTTTACGTTGAGCTTGAAGAAACTGATGAGTATATAAAAAGCACCACTTTTACTTCTGAGGAAATAGATGTTCTTTATAACGGTGACCTCGATGAATTGAGCAGAGTTTTTCCGGCAGATCACGCAATAATTCATAACGGGAAGGCGTTTGCGCCTTTGTGGTATTTCAATGCAACCGACGAAGAACTTGCACGCTACGGAATAACACGTAAAGAGGTGACGGACAGAGCGGTTTCTTATGTGTGCAATTCTTCAGGCAGTCAAATGAGATATGGGACTTTTAAAACTTATTTCAGGGGCGGAACGATTGAGCCCACAAATAAGCCGGCTCCGAAGTATTATTCTCCCGAGCTTTATGACAATATAACGTGGAGCGATGCTCAGGCTGCTGAGTATTTCGGTAAAGACTTTTCGGCTCTTTCTTTTATGCCGGACGATCTTTCGTTTAATGGCGATAATAATCATGAGGTTATATTTGACAAAAACGGTAATATTGAAAAGGATTGGTGTTATTTCAGGTATGACAAGGGCTATGGTGGATGTGTTGTAACCTTATCTGTGTCAAAAAAAGGTGCACCCTACGACTATGTTTATGCTACGGAGGATGAGGTTGGCACGTCCCGGCATATCACGCCCGGTGTTGATGTGAGCTACTATATGTATGCGCATAATAAAGATACAGTTCTGCCTCTTTGTGTCGCTGATTTTGAAAAGGATGGTATATATTACAGATTAGAAGCAGAGTATTTAGAGTTTGATAAATTTTGTGAAATATTAATCGGTATAATAAACCTGTAAAGTTTCCGTAGGGGCGACCCTGCGTGGTCGCCCGAATAAAACCCAAAAAGCAGAGTTGATTTTTACATCAACTCTGCTTTTGTCATTTGATGTTGAATAGTTTTTTTGCATTTTCCCGGGCAACGTCTATAACTTCCTGTGCCGTGATTCCTCTCAGTTCTGCGATTTTTTCAGCTGTGTGTGCAATCAGTGCAGAGTTATTTCTTCTGCCTCTGAATGGTACGGGGGTCATATACGGACAGTCAGTTTCGAGTAAAAGTCTGTCGAGGTCAATGCTTGCTGCAACCTCGGCAGGCTTTTTTGCGTTTTTGAATGTAACACTGCCGCCGAGACCGATATAAAATCCGATATCGGTCAGCTGTTTTGCTGTTTCAACACTGCCCGAAAAGCAGTGCATAACGCCTCTGGGCTTATGCTTTAACAGCATTTCAACGCAGTCCTGATGAGCCTCTCTGTCATGCACGATTACGGGTAAATCGAGCTTTTTTGCAAGCAATATCTGCTTTTCAAAGTACTCAATCTGCATATCTTTCGGTGTGTAATCATAGTGGTAATCAAGACCTATTTCACCGATTGCTACAACCTTTTTGTGCCTTGCAAGCTCCTCAATTTTTTGCAGTGCGTCTGTACTTTCCTCTGCCGCATTCTGCGGATGAATACCGACCGCCGCATACATCTGAGCGTATTTTTCGGCAAAGGCAATGCTTGTTTCACTGCTCTTTACAGTACAGCCGCAGTTTATAATGCCGCAAACACCAGATGCGAGCATTTCGTCGAGCAACTCAAATCTGTCCTCGTCAAAACACTCGTCATCATAGTGTGCGTGTGTGTCAAATATTCCTGAGTACATCATCTGATTTTTGTACCGGGCTCAAGGTAGTCAACAAAAACTACCTTAACGTCGTCTTCGCCGCCTGCAAGAATCATACCTCTGCTCTCAACACCGCAGAGTGTTGCAGGCTTGAGGTTTGCAACAACAATTACGTTGTGACCTATAAGCTCTTCAGGCTTGTAGTAGAGCGCAATGCCGCTTGCAACCGTACGGGGTGTGCCTGTGCCGTCATCAAGAGTAAGCTCAAGCAGCTTCTTTGCTTTCTTAACAGGCTTGCAGTCTACAACTTTTGCAACTCTCAGGTCAACCTTTGCAAAATCGTCAATCGGAATCTGCGGCATTTCTTCAAATGCGGGCTTCTTCTCTTCTTCTTTTACAGCCTTTGCAGCGTTTTCTGCTTCAATTTCAGCAAGCAGCTTTTCTGCATCAATTCTGCCGAAGAGAGGAGCGGACTCACCCATAACCGTGCCTGCAGGTGTTGCACCGAAAGCGTTAAGGCTCTCGTAGCTGTCAATGTTGCAGCCGATCTGTGCGAAAATCTTCTCTGCAGTTTCGGGCATATATGGCTTGAGCTGTACCGCAATAAAGCGGATGCTCTCGATAAGGTTGTACATTACGGTGCCCAGACGCTCTTTCTTTTCCTCGTCCTTTGCAAGAGCCCAGGGCATTGTTTCGTCGATGTATTTGTTTGAACGCTTTGCTACAGCCATTACTTCGTTTACTGCGTCTGCAATGCAGAAGCTGTCCATTTTTGCTGCACATTTGCCGACGGATTCAAGTGCGACTGCCTTAAGCTCATCGTCAAGTGCTTCGGGAGCAGTAGGAGCGGGGAGTACACCGTCGAAATACTTCTTGACCATAGCTACACAGCGGTTTACAAGGTTACCGAGTGTGTTTGCAAGGTCGGAATTGTAACGCTCAATAAGTGTCTCGTATGTGAGTGAGCCGTCTGAAGCGTGGGGCATCTCTGCAAGCAGATAGTATCTTACTGCGTCAACGCCGAAGCGGTCTGCAAGGTCGTCGGCATAGATAACGTTGCCTCTGGATTTTGACATCTTGTCAGCACCGACCATCAGCCACGGGTGACCGTAAACCTGCTTGGGAAGCGGCTCACCGAGTGCCATAAGCATAATCGGCCAGTAGATTGTGTGGAAACGTACAATGTCCTTGCCGATGATGTGAACATCTGCAGGCCAGTACTTTTTGTAAAGGTCACTGCTGCCGTCAGGGTCATAGCCGAGACCTGTGATGTAGTTTGAGAGTGCGTCAATCCAGACGTAAATAACGTGCTTGTCGTCAAACGTTACAGGCACGCCCCATTTGAAGCTTGAACGAGAAACGCAAAGGTCCTGAAGACCGGGCTTGATGAAGTTGTTGAGCATTTCTTTCTTTCTGCTTTCGGGATAGATGAAGTTGGGGTTTTCTTCAATATACTGCTCAAGCTGCTTCTGATACTTTGAAAGACGGAGAAAATATGTTTCCTCTTTCTCTTTGCGTACTTCTCTGCCGCAGTCGGGGCACTTGCCGTCAACAAGCTGACTGTCTGTAAAGAAGCTTTCGCAGGGTACGCAGTACCAACCCTCATATACACTCTTGTAGATATCATCCTGGTCATACAGCTTCTTGAAAATCTTCTGTACGCACTTTTCGTGATAATCGTCTGTTGTGCGGATAAACTTATCGTATGTTGTATTGAGTCTGTCGCAGATGTCCTTGATTTCGCCTGCAACCTTGTCAACATATTCCTTTGGGGAAATACCTGCATCCTTTGCATATTCCTCAATCTTCTGACCATGCTCGTCTGTACCGGTCTGGAAGAATACATCATAGCCCTGCATTCGCTTGAAGCGTGCGATAGCATCGGTTAAGACAATCTCATAAGAGTTGCCGATGTGCGGCTTACGTGAAGTGTAAGCAATGGCGGTTGTGATATAGTATGGCTTTTTTGACATAGTGTTTTACCTCCTTAAGCCTTAACTGTAAACATTATCCATATTAGTATAACATAATTTGTAAAAAATACAACACCTATATTTTATATTATTTTATTGACATAAAGGGTAATAAAGTTTATAATTTATTGGTAAAAATTTTGTTTACGGAGGTATAAAAATGTTACAGTTTGCAAATTTCATTAAAGGCTCTTTCCTTCAGAAGGTAATTGCCGCAATTATGGCATCTCTCCTTTCAATGAATCTCGCGTTTAATACTGCTCTCAACGGCGGTAAGACCGAGCTTGACCCGGGCGACTATGATAACGTTATTCTTATGATAGGTGACGGTATGGGCTTCAATCATATCGACTGGATGGAAAAAGAATACGGAATTGACGAAGCTTATATGTTTTCTATGACTGAGTCTCACGGCAAGTCACAGACAAGATCATCCAATAATGTCGTTACAGACTCTGCTGCAGGTGCAACCGCTCTTTCCTGTGCAGTCCGTACAAATAACGGTGCTATAGGCGTGTTCGCTCAGGATGCTTTCGGTGTTGCTTATGTTCCGATGAATCTCAGCGAGCTTGCTCACTCTTACGGTAAGATGACAGGTATTGTTACATCTGACACAAACCACGGTGCAACACCCGGCGGCTTCTCCGCTCATGTTTACGATCGTGACGAGGGCGAGGAAATTACAAGACAGCAGATTGAAGAGTCTGATCTCGACCTTATTTGGTCTGCTTCAAGCGGTCTTGTTGACGATGCTTACGCAAATGAATACGGCTGGACTCTTGTTGATACACTTGCTGAGTTTGAGGCTCTTGAAGAAGGTACACGTTCTTTCGGCCAGTTTGCAGGTGAGATCTGGAATGAAAACACAGGTGCCGATTCTCCCAACCTTTCTACACTCACAACAAAGGCTATAGATATGCTTGATGACGATGAAGACGGCTTCTTCCTTATGGTTGAAGGTGCTCATATCGACAAGCATTCACACAGCAATGAAGAAAAGAATATGAAGATTGCCGCTAAGGAATTTGATATGGCTGTAAAGGCTGCTATCGAGTTTGCAAAGGCAGATGGTAATACACTAGTTGTTATCACAGCTGACCACGAAACAGGTGCTATCAAGCCCGACGGCGACAGCTTTAAGTTCACATCCGGCTCACACTCCGCAGCGGATGTTCCGCTCCTTGTATACGGAAGCGATAACTTTGTTCTCACAGGCGAAGCTATCAAGAATAAGGAAGTTTCACGCCGCCTTGCAATGGCAATGGGCGCTGCTCCCGATGAATTCCCTGTAGCAGTAAAAGCGGTTAACTAATAATTTATAAGGTTGGATTTTTAAATTGACAGAGATTATTAAAGCCGATGCGGCTAAAGAATTTGATGCGTTTGTAGCAAATCATCCCAAGGGTCACTTTATGCAGCAGAGCGCATGGGCAAAGGTAAAGAATAATTGGATCTGGCGCGGTATAATCTGTCGTGATGAGCAGGGTAATATCAAGGGTACGATGGCGGTCATTATCCGCCGTCTGCCCGGTGGTCTGCCTTTCAGTATGCTCTATGCTCCCAGAGGTCCCGTTTGTGACCTTCACGACAAAGCTGTATTTGCTGAGCTTATGGATGCAGCAAAGCAGCTCTCCAAGGAGTTTGGCGGCTATGTGCTCCAGGTTGATACAGATACCAAAATTGACGACACCGAGTACGAAAAAATTGCCGTTGATTACGGTTTTAAGGTTGGTCCTCGTTCAAAGAATTTTGAGGGTATTCAGCCACGTTTCGTTATCCGTCTCGACGTTGAAGGCAAAACAGAGGATGAGGTCTTTGCTTCATTCCATTCACGTCACCGCTATAAGGTGCGCGTTGCCAAGAAAAACAACGTCGAGGTTGTAATCAAGGGTGCTGAGGCAGCTGAAGAATTTCACAAGATAATGATTGAAACAGGCGAGAGAGATAATTTCTCAATCCGCCCTGCAGATTATTTCCGCCGTATGGTTGAGGCCTATGGCGAAAATGCCCGTATCTATATGGCATACAGCGAGGGTAAGGCTATCGCAGGTACTCTTGCTATCCTCTGTGGTGATAAGGTCTGGTATCTCTACGGCGCATCTTCAAATGAGGAGCGTAACAAGATGCCCAACTATCTGCTCCAATGGGAGATGATTCGCTGGTCGATCGAAAACGGTTGCCGTCTTTACGATTTCCGCGGTATTTCGGGCGATCTTGACGAGAACAATCCTCTCTACGGTCTTTATCGCTTCAAAAAGGGCTTCTGCCCTGAAATCACTGAGTTTATCGGCGACTTCTACTATGTTTATAAGCCCCTTATTTATAACGGAATGGAGCTTGCGCAGAAGCTCCGCAAAAAGTTAAGAAAGGGTCACTGAGTTATATAATGAGATACGTTGTACAAAAGGAAAATATAATTGCAAATCTCAATAAAATGCGTGCTCATTGTCCTACGGCAGAGGTTATAGGCGTTATCAAGGGTAACGGCTATGGCTTGGGTCTTATACCAATGGCAAAGCTACTTTGCGAAAACGGTGTGCAGACTCTTGCTGTTTCAAGGCTGGATGAAGCTGTTTCGCTTCGTGAAAACGGTATTGATACAGCTATTCTTCTGCTCAGTCCTCCGTTTGATGCTGAGTCTGCAAAAAAGTGTGCAGACCTTGATGTTACAGCAACGGTTGACAGCCTTAATACGGCACATATTCTGAACGCTGCGGCACTCGGTAAAAAGACTAAAGCACATATAATGCTCGATACGGGCTTTGCACGTTTTGGTTTTATGCCCGGTGAAGAGAACGATATTATTGCTGCACTTACAACTTGCGATAATATTATTTTTGAGGGTATTTATTCTCATTTTTACAACGCATTTTCATCAGACTCTACGTCCGTAAAGCTGCAGGTCAGCCGTTTCAATACGGCTGTTGCCGCTGTTGAAGCAGCAGGCTTTACGGGGCTCAAAAAGCATATCTGCTCCTCTGCGGCTGCAGTAAAATATCCCGAGTATCATTTTGATGCAGTGCGTCTCGGCTCGGCGTTGCTCGGCAGAATTGCTGTACCCAATAAGCCCGGTCTCGAAAAGGTCGGTTTTATGGAGTGTGAGGTAATTTCAATTAAAACTCTGCCGGCAGGTCACTTTGTCGGCTACGGCGAAGCGTATAAAACAAGCAGAGAAACTAAGGCGGCTGTTGTGCCTCTCGGTGTTTGTGACGGCTACGGTCTGAGCAAAACCGAGGTTGCTTTTACAAGCAGCGACAAGGTCAATTCTCTGCTTCGTAAGGTCAAGCGTTTCGGTGCTGACCAGACACTGAGCTGTGTTATCTGCGGCAAAAAAGCTCAGGTAATCGGCAAGGTCGGTCTTACTGACCTTATTATTGACGTTACGGGTATCGACTGCAAAGTCGGTGACGTTGCAGCGTTTGAGTTTAATCCTACTCTTGTCGATGCGCTTGTTAAAAAAGATTTTGTGTGAAAGGTTTGGCTATGGCTACAGATTTTCTTGAAAAAGCCGTTTCAACGGTGCCTACCAAGCGTCAGCTTGACTGGATGGATGTTGAGTACAGCGGCATAATATATTTCGGTATGAATACATTTACCGGACGTAACGAGGGTACAGGCTTTGAGGAGCCCGACCTTTTTAACCCGACCTCTTTTTCTGCAGAGCAGTGGGTCAAGGTTGCAAAGCGTTCAGGCATGAAAGGACTTGTACTCAACTGTAAGCATTACGACGGCTTCTGCCTATGGCCAAGCGAATACACCGATTATTCAGTCAAGTCAAGCAAATGGCTCGACGGTGAGGGTGACGTTGTTAAGGCGGTCAGTGATGCCTGCCGTAAATATGACTTGAAATTCGGTATTGCGCTTTCTCCGCTTGATTATCACGAGCCGAGCTTCGGTAAGGGTAAAGAGTACGATATATTCTTTATGAATCTGCTCAGAGAGCTTCTTACAAACTACGGCGATGTTTTCTGCGTAAGCCTTGACGGTGCTTCTGACCGCAGAAAAAATGCCAAAACTCAGGCTTACGATTGGGTCAGCTATTTCAAGCTCATTCGTGAGCTTCAGCCGAATGCCGCAATAACAAATTGCGGCCCCGATGTCCGCTGGTGCGGCAACAATTCGGGTGTCTGCCGTGTCAGCGAATGGAGCGTTGTGCCTTCATATTACAGGGCTGTAGACGTTGACTCTGATAAGAAAATATCTGTGCCCAAGGGTAATGTCAACTTTACTCAGACAGATATTGCAAGCAGACGCAAAATCAAGCGTTGCGACGATTTTATCTGGTATCCTGCAGAGGTTACTTTCCCTCTGCGTGATGATTGGTTTTATAAAAAAGGCAATGTACTTTCCATAAAGCCGCTTTCAAAGCTTCAGAAGATTTATGAAGAATCTGTCGGCGGCAATGCCTCAATGCTTCTCGGTATTGCTCCTCATCCCGACGGTCTTATAAGCGAGAAGGATATCGAAACGCTCGTAACCTTTGGTGCAGTGCTTTCGCTTCATTTTGAGGATAACCTTGCAAATGATTCAACAATGCAGGGTAACTGTAAGCTTGATGACCTTCATTCTCCGTCAAGAGCCTTACCCGATAAACCCGGCTATTGGCATTCCGGTAACGAGCCGAAGGATGCCGAGCTTGTACTTGATATGGGTGATGAATACGATGTTGACCGTATTGTTCTTTGTGAAAACATCGAAACAGGTCAGCAGATTGAAAAATTTGCACTCTATGTCGAAAAAGACGGTAAGTGGAAAAAGGTTGAAACAGGTACGGTTATAGGCCGTAAGCATATATGCGAGCTTGATCTTTCAATCCGTACACGCCGTGTAAAGCTCGTAATACTTAAAACAAGAAAATTTGCAACTATAAAAGAGTTTTCTGTATATTGATAAAAAAACAGAGGTAACACTTGAGTTAACAGTGTTACCTCTGTCTGTTTTATTTAATGAATTCGTCAATCAGCTCTGCCAGTTCTTCGTTATGGTTTTCTATACAGAGATGACCGCCGCCTGCAACGGTGTAGGCTTCAGCATCCGGGAATGCCTGAGCAACCTGAGCTCTCATTGAATTGTTGATGATAAGGTCTTTATCAGCTTGCACAAGAAGTACAGGCATTGACAGCTTTGAAATATTGTCAAAATCGTTACCCATTGCCTTGGCAGAGGTAATCATATTGCTGTATCCTGTGTTATGTATCTGAAGCGGTGCAGAGAATATATCTAGGTCGTAGCCCATTGTAAATTCAAAATCCATAAATGCCATAAGGGCTACCATACGGAGCAGGGGAGTGACCTTTGTCAGCTTTTCAAAAATGAAGTTAGCCATAACGCCCATGAGCTTTGAACTCATCATATCTGCCATCATACCTTCCTGCTCAACAATAGGGCAGGGGCAGAAAAGCATAAGTGATTTGATTTCGGGGGCAAGGCAGGCAATATTCATTGCAACACCGCCGCCCATTGAATGTCCTGCTACGTGCCATTCGTTTACGGGGGCGATGCTCTCCATGAGGTTGATAACAAGCTCCTCGCGTACGATATAACCTTCTTCGCTGATTTCTGTTTCTCTTGTGCTGTAGCCAAAGCCGGGCAGGTCAACCAGTACGCAGGTGTAGCCTTCATCAACAAGCTCAGCTGCTATAGGCTCCCAAGTGCTCGTTGAACAGCCGAAGCCGTGTACCATAAGGATTTTTGTCTTCTCATTTTCTGCTTTAAATACACGGTAGTGTAATGTGTATTCGCCCAGAGTGTAATAATGGCTGTTGTCAAACGGTGCTTCGTAAGCAGCGTTAGCCGTAAATATAAACGGTACAAGCATTGTTACGGCACATATGACTGCGATTAACTTTTTAAGCTTTGCCGTCATTTTTCTCTCTCCTTATTCGTTGATTGTCGGCTTGAAGCCTTTTCCTATGATTTCATTTGCTTCTGTGATTATTGTGAAAGTGTTTGGATCAATTGATTTTATGAGTTTTATGGTAGGTGAAACTTCGCTGCTTCTGAGCACGCATATAAGCATATTCTTTTCCTGTCCGGTAAAAGCACCTTTGGCAGGTACGATGCTGACACCTCTCGGTGAGCTGTGAACAAGTGCCTGCGATATTTCGTCTGCGTGGTCGGTGACAACCATAAGCATCTTGCTTTTTGCCATACCGTAAAGGATATAATCAATAACCTTTGAGCTGACAAAGATTACGATTGCCGCATAGAGTGCGCTTTCAATGCTTCTGAATACTATAGCTGATATCGCTATTACAACAAGGTCGCTGAACATTACAAGTTTGCCGTATGAAATATGCGGTAAAATGAGTCTGAGCAATTTGCTGAGCACGTCTGTGCCGCCCGTAGTAGAGCCTCTTGCTGCAACGAGTGCAACACCGGCACCGAGTAGCGCACCGCTGAAAATTGAGGCAAGCAATCTGTCTCCCGTGTATTGGTAAGGTATCAGTGCAACAAGGTCGATGGATACTGATAAAAGCACTGTTACCCAAAGCGTTTTGAGCACAAATTTTTTACCGATAAATTTAAGTGCAACAAGCAGAATCGGAATGTTGAGTGCAAGGTTGATCGTACCTACTGGTAAGTCTGTCAGGTAGTTTATAACGATGGCAAGGCCCGAAAAACCGCCCTGCGCAATCTGATTTGGTACATTGAAGAAGTTTATTGCAAGCGCATAAATCACACAACCTGCAATCCACACAAGGTTGTCGATAAGCAGGTCGAGAATCTTTTTGCTCTTGCTTGAAACAGCTTTTTTATTATTTTTGCTCAATTGCTTCACCTTCGCATATAATTCTGAAAAGCTCACGCATACGCTCGGTTTGTCCGGTCAGATAAAGATAACCGAAAAGAGCTTCAAATCCGGTGGCGTTGTGATAGTGAGCAGGACTTGCTCCTTTGGGTACATGTGAAACCTTTGCGTTTCTGCCTCTCTTAAAAGCGGCTGTTTCTTCTTCTGTCAGTATCGGCATCAGCTTTATGATTGCCGCCGCCTGTGCTTTTGCGCTTACGAAGTTGACTGCAAGCTTGTGAAGCTGCTCAGGGGGTCTGTCGCCGAAAAGTGCAAGATGCTCTCTGACAAGTATTTCGTATACAGCATCACCGATATAGGCGAGAGAAATCGGATTGAGTGTATTGGGCTTGATATTACCCGAGCCGAGTATTGTTTCCAACTTAAATCACCTCAGGGTACATAATCAAATTCAAGGTCGTAAATTACAACACTGTCGCCCTCAGTGATTCCGAGCTCAACAAGTCTGTCAAGAATACCGCTGGTTTCAAGTACACGCTGGAAATATTGAAGTGATTCATAGTCGTCAAGGTCGGTTCTCTGCAGAATACGAAGCAGCCATTCTGCTTCAACAAAGTAAACGTCGTCCTCGACTCTTACATCAAAGTTATCACCGGTTTTGAGCGGCATATCGCGGTTAGTTATCTCTTCGCTTTCAAATCTTACAACAGGGGGGAGCTGTGCAAGCTTTGCGGCAACTGCATTGATTACCTCCTGTGTACCCTCGTATATAGGTGCACACATACGGTAGAGCTTATGTCCGTGCTCCTCCATATATTTTTCAAGTCTCTCGAGCTGTTCGTCGGTTGCAAGGTCAATCTTGTTTGCGACTACTATCTGCTCGCGTGTTGCAAGCTCTTCATTGAATTTCTTAAGCTCAAGATTGATTTTTTCAAAGTCTTCTATAGGGTCACGGCCTTCACTGCCTGCAGCATCCAGAATATGAACAAGCATACGGCAACGTTCAACGTGACGCAGGAATTCGTGACCGAGACCTATCCCTTCACTTGCGCCCTCGATAAGACCGGGAATGTCGGCGATAACAAATGAGTTACCTTCACCCATACGCACAACGCCGAGTACAGGTGTGATTGTTGTGAAATGGTAATCGGCAACGATGGGCTTAGCTTCACTTACTACGGAGATAAAGCTTGATTTACCTACATTAGGGAATCCGAGCAGACCGACATCGGCGATGAGCTTGAGCTCAAGCGAAACTTCCCACTCTTCACCGGGTGCACCCTGCTTTGCAAAACGGGGTGCCTGTCTTGTTGCTGTTGCAAAATGTGGGTTGCCCCAGCCGCCTCTGCCACCCTTTGCGGCAATAAACGGTTTGTCGTCAGAGAGGTCTGCCATTATTTTGCCCGTTTTTACTTCTCTTATTACTGTGCCGAGCGGTACACTGATAACAAGATCCTCGCCACGCTTGCCGTTCTTTCTGCCTGATTGACCGTTCGCACCGCTCTGTGCGGTGTATTTTCTTTTATAGCGGAAATCAGCGAGCGTCGAAAGGTTAGTATCGACCTTGAATACGATGTCGCCGCCCTTACCGCCGTCACCGCCGTCGGGACCGCCCGAGGCAATATATTTCTCACGGTGGAAGGCAACGCAACCGTCACCGCCGCGACCTGCCTTAATTGTTATTTTTGCTATATCTACAAACATTGTTTTTTACCTTTCTTATGAAAGTTCGTGGATGAAAAGACCGCTCAGGAGTTTAGGCTCAAACCACGTTGATTTCGGGGGCATAATGAGACCTGCATCGGCAATTGCCATAAGGTCCTCAAGTGTTGTCGGGTACATTGAGAAAGCAAGCTTCATATCTGAGTTTGCACGTTTCTCAAGCTCACCGAGACCGCGGATTCCGCCGACAAAGTCAATTCTCTTGTCTGTACGAGGGTCTGTAATGCCGAATATCGGTGCGATGAGATTATTCTGCAGGATTGATACGTCAAGCTGTGAAACGGGGTCATTCGGGTCGAATGTGCCGTCTTTTGCTGTCAGCTTATACCATCTGCCGTCAATATACATACCGAATGTGTGCTTTTCTTCAGGCTTGTATGGTGCACCGGGTTTAACACATTCAAAAGTAAAGCTTTCGCTTATCAGAGTGAGGAGCTGATTAAGGGTATAACCGTTTGTATCACGGATAAGACGGTTATAGTCCATAATTTCAAGCTCGTCGCAGGGGAATGAAACGGCAAGGAAACGATTAAATTCTTCGTCACCTGTGTAGTCGGGATTTTCTTCGCGTCTCTTGAGGCCGACTTTTACAGCCGATGCACATCGGTGATGACCGTCAGCAATATAAAGTGAGTCGATTTTGTCAAACTCAGCAGATATTGCTGAAGTGACTGCTTCGTCGTCAATTACCCATACTGTCTGTGCAACGTCATCGGAAATGAAATCGTACTCGGGCTTATGACTTTCTTGCCACGATGCAATGATCTGCTTTACAGCATCACCGTTTTTATATGTGAGAAAAATAGGACCTGTGTTTGCATTGCAGGTGTCGACATGGTTGATTCTGTCCTGCTCTTTGTCAGCTCTTGTAAGCTCGTGCTTTTTGATATTGTTATTGATATAATCGTCGATAGAAGCACAGCCGACAAGGCCTGTCTGACTTCTGCCGTTCATAATCTGGCGGTAAATGAAAAAGCAGGGCTTATCGTCTTTTGCACAGATACCATCAGCTACAAGTTTATTAAGGTTTTCTGCAGCTTTTGCATATACGACCGGGTCGTAAAGATATGTGTCTTCAGGCAGGTCGATTTCTGCCTTATCGACGTGAAGGAAAGAATAGGGGTTACCCTTTACCATCTCTTTCGCTTCGCTGCTGTTCATAACGTCGTAGGGGAGTGCAGCAACTTTATCTGCATATTCTTTTTTTGGTCTTACTGATTTAAAAGCCTTGAAATACGCCATAGTATATACTCTCCTTAAAAACATAATATCATATATATATTTACAACTTTTAAAGTATAAAGTCAATAAAAGATTAAAATTATATATGTATACAATTTGATATCAAAATGCCATAAGTACTGAAGCGATGAAAGAAACGGCGGCTGCAACATAATCTGTTTTTGATAGCTTTTCTTTTCTTATTATGCTGATTACAGTCGAAAATACCATAACTCCGCCGGTTACAAGAGGGTACTGTACCGATGCAGGCAGGTGTATCAGTGAAATCAAGAGCAGCCAATTGCCGACACCGTTAAATACACCGTATCCGGTTGTAAACAGCAAAGCTTTTCCTTTTACAAAAGGTATCTTCCCGTATTTTGCAAACATCCATATTCCGCTTATCAGTATACCTGCAAGTGAGGATAAAAACATAAATCCTGTGCTGTCGGTATGCGCTAATTCGGAGTTTTGATGTATTGTTGATATAACGCCGACACTGCCGTTGAGTATAAATACCGCCATATAATATAAAAAAGCTTTTTTGCTTTGCTTGCCGCCTTTGAGGTTTAAAAGTACAGATATCGTAATCAGCACACAGCATACTATTTTAAACAGAGTCAGTTTTTCGTCATAGAAACCTACGCCCAGAAGGAAGGGCAACAGCATACCGCCGAGCATTGAAAAAACAGAGTATACCGAAAGGTTTGCAACTGCAAAAGCTTTCAGACTGAAGTAAGTCATCAGTATGCAGGCGGCAGCATAAATAACCGATAATGCAACGCTGAAAGGTGTAATAACAACTTTAAAACCGCTTATTATCAGCATAAGTATTACAATAACTGCATTTTTGTAAAGCGTAAATTCAAGTGCGGATTTCAGGTCGCTTCCGCGTACGGCTTCAAATTTTTGGTTGAACAAAAACTGCAAAGCAAAAAGTATTGTTGCTCCGAAAACAAGTGAATAATAAAGTGCCATAAAAAACTTCCTTTAGCTTGAAATATATCGTATGATAGTTTAGCAAAATACTTTATTTAAAACAATGTTTTAATGATATTTTTAAATACATTTATTTTAGTAGGATGATTTGCGTTAATTAAAACAACAGAACGGTCGAGATAACGGTGCGACGTCCTGTTGTTTTATGATTTTATATCATTGAAAAAAGAGTTTTAAAAATTGCAATCAGAACCGAAAAAATATTAGCAGATGAGTCGTTTGTGTTATCTGCAATTTCAAATTCATCAATTATTTCGTCAGTGTCGGTTCTGTAGGTAACGGCAGATATACTGTCGGATGAAAAGGTGAACGCTGTGTAGGTAGGCACTCTGACATCAAAAGCAGAAACAGTAAAAGATGCAAGCTGTTGCGGCAACGGGTCATAGTTACTACCGGAGGCTGATGAAGACTGTACGTATACTGTTCCTTCACCGTCGGTAACCTTTCCCGAATGCATAACAGCTGTTCGCGAATAGAGGTGATCGTGACCGCTCAGACAAAGGTCAATGTCATAACAGTCAAACAGTGAAGAAAAAAGCAGCCTTGTATCGGAAAAATCCTCATCGCTTAGTGAAGCTGAATAAGGATTGTGGTGCAAAGTAACAACTCTCCATTTAGTATCGGGATGCGCATTGGTCGCCTTACGAAGCAATCTTGCCGTATCGGTTAAAGAGGTGTTGTTTGAGTTTATGGTGATGAACAGTGTATCACCGTATGTATAGAAGTATCCTGTTCCGGCTTCGCTTGCAAAGAGTTCAAAAACCTCATTGGGGTTATTGAAAATATCGCCGTAAAGTGTGGAATCATCATCGTGGTTGCCTATTGTATTAGCAACCGGCAACGAGCGTAATGCGGCAGGAGAGAGATATGCCTTCATTTGAGTTATGCTGTCAGGCGATTGAAACTGATCTCCTCCGGAGATAGCAAATGCGGCATCAGGGTATTTACCTATCATTTTATCAACCGTGTAGTTCCAGCCGCAGGTGTCACGGATCAGAACTTCTTCAAGATTTTCGTCACCCGAACGTCCTATCTGAGCATCAGAAACAAAAAGTACTGTGAAATTATCGGATGGCTGTACAGTTAATGGGGTGGGGGCGGTCCATTCGCCGTTTTTTGTGTATGAGTAGTAATATGTTTTTCCTTCTTCAAGTCCTGTTACGGTGACGTTGTTAGATATATAATTATCGATCGCGCTGTTTGTGTTGATTTCACATTCTCGGCAATCGGTCATATCGCTGTTTTCAGAGATTCTAAACGAAGGTGCTGCTTCGTTTTCGGCACAAAGCCATGCAAAGCGTAATTCACCTGCTTGTGCACCGGGAGTAACGGAAATTACCGATGTGTCATTATATATGTGCTCCCAATTTTCCTTAAATTTATTTAGTGTGGTATCGTCGTAAGCAAAACCGGGTTCAGCAAGAGCGGAAACACTTAAAAGTAATGCAGTAATAACGGCAAGTGATAATGATATTACTTTTTTTCTCATAATAATTCACCTCAGCTTTTTATCTGGCAACTATGAATGTCATTCTTTCTTGGAGAGTAAGAGAGCCGTGACCGGTATTGAAGCCGCCATGGTCAGAGGTAATGACTATCAGCCAATCTTCGGTTGCGTAACTCTCTCTGGCTTCAATAGCGTCTATTATATCGCGACCGTCAGTTTCAATATCTTCAAAAGCTTTTATGTAGTCGGGGTTGTTGATTGAGAAACCTGTGTCGTGGCCTGCGTGATCGGTGTGCTCAAGTGTGAGGAAGATGAAATCGGAGCAATCTGCAGTGTTTAAATCGTTTACGGTGTTTGATACGGTACCGTTGTCGTCATCCGCATCAAGGAAAGTAACGTCAAGACATTTTTCTTCAACATAGTTCTTCTCACGGATGTATGTTGTATCGTCACCGTTAAAGTGACCGTCCCACGATACATAAAAAGCGGATGAATCTATCGTATCATTTTCAACAAGAGTTGTGAGAAGAGTAAGCGTATCGTTGCTTTTTTCTATTCCGTTTCCGGTAATCCCGTGAACATCAGCCCATGCGCCGGTCAGTATTGAGCACCAGCCGGGTGCAGTTGAGGTGTCCTGAGTGTTGATAGCAGGGTAATTTACACCGCCGCAGTGTGCAATCTCTGCAGTAGCACCTGTTGAGAGCAGGTAAGCGATACCTCCCTTGGAATTGCTGTCAAGCAGCGAAAGTGCATCTGCACGGCAACCGTCGTATCCGATAACTATTGCTTTCTTTTCTGTTTTGCCTTCAGCAAGAGGAGACTCAAAATGCTTTTTTATCATATTGTATACTTCAGTTTGCGGTGTGGCTGTTTCAATGGTGTTGGTATAGGCTTCTACTGAAGCGATATTTTGGATATACGTATCGGTTTTGTCATTGAAATTGGTGCCCGAAATTGTGCCGATGATGGTCATAAAAAATGTTACTATTACGCAAATTGCTTTTTGAATAAATACCATTAAAAAAACTCCTTTGTTGTCAGAGATATATTGTCTTTTTTCTCTGCAGTGTTGTATAAATTATATCTAAATTAATATCATTATGTCAATAAAAATAGTAAAATCAACTCTTGAAAAAATGTCATATTTATGTTAAAAATAATGTCGGCGTTTTTCTATACAGTTTTTGTGAGGTATTATATATGAAAGAGATACTTGCTCAGGTTTTTCGCTTTGACCTTGCCGGCATACTGAGTCTTCTTTGTCTGGTGCTGAGTATTACGGCATCACTTGTAAAAGGAAAGAATATGAAGCTCATACTTTTCCTTGTCTTCGGCAGTAATCTTTCTATTGCTTTGAGCTACCTTGTTGACGGTCAGGGCATTAACGGTGCGGCATCATGTTTTATAGGTGCGGCTCAGGCGGTGATAAACTACTTCTTTGAGTCAAAGGGTAAACCGTTGCCTAAGTGGCTTATCGGTATATATATGGCAGCGTTTGTAATAGTTAATCTGGTTGTCGGTATGTCAGGCGGATTTGATCCGCTTTGTCTTCTGGCAATTGCAGCCTGCCTTACGTTTGTTATGGAAATTGGTCAGGAAAACGGCGCAAAGTATCGCTTTTGGGTAATATGCAATTCTGTGCTCTGGTGTACATACGATATCCTTTCCAAGGCATGGCCAAGTATGGTTACACATATCTGCCTGCTTGTTTTTACAATAGCAGGTATGATTATCCACGACAGAAAGAGTAAAAAAGAGGTTAAAGAATGAGTCTGGAACAGGCAGTTAATTCAGTAATAGGTAAGAAAGGCATAATTGGCCATTATGTCGGTAGGGCGGCTAATAAATTTGAAGATACAGTTATCAGTTTCATTAAAAAGAATGCTGTTGCATGTATAGCATTTATGGCAGCTGTAATTACAAGCGTTATTGTTCCTCCTGATGCTGAATATGTCGGCTATTTTGATTATAAAACGCTGACTTGTCTTTTTTGTGTGTTGGCGGTTGTATGCGCACTTAAGAATATCAATTTCTTCTATTTGCTTGCACGCAAGGTAGTTCAGCTGTTTAAGACAGCAAGAATGAGCGTGCTTGTGCTTGTTTACATAACTTTTATCGGCTCAATGCTTATTGCCAATGATATGGCACTGCTTACTTTTTTGCCCCTGGGCTATTTGGTGCTTACTACTACAGGTAAACAGAAGTATATGGCGTTTACCTTTATTATGCAGAATATTGCCGCTAATCTCGGCGGTATGTTAACTCCGTTCGGAAATCCGCAAAACCTTTATTTGTATACAAAGTATCAAATCCCTAATCTTGAGTTTATGGGGATTATGGCTCCTCCGTTTGTGCTTTCTGTAGCTATAATAACAATCTGCTGTCTTATATTTGTAAAATCTGAGCCTCTTAGTATAGATGATGAGAAGATAACCCTTGATCCGAAGCGCACAGTGCTTTATCTTGCACTTTTTGCACTGTCGATAGCTATTGTTTTCAGGGGTATACCGTATGTTATCGGTCTTGTTGTAATTTCTGCGGTGCTTATAATTGTTGACCGCAAGGCTCTTAAAGCTGTCGATTACGGTCTGATTTTTACCTTTGTTTTCTTCTTCATTTTTGCCGGAAATATGGCTCGAATAGAAGCTGTTCGCGATTTGTTCTCTTCCTTGCTTGATAAGAGCACTCTGCTTTTCAGTGTTTTGTCTTGTCAATGTATCAGTAATGTTCCTTCAGCAATTCTGCTTTCACAGTTTACAGACAATTACCGTGACTTGCTTGTTGGTGTAAATATCGGCGGTGTCGGTACACTGATTTCTTCTTTGGCAAGTCTTATCACTTTCCGCGAGTATACAAAGCATAATCCGGGTAAAACAGCCTATTACATCGTTGTTTTCTCTGCTTTCAATTTCGGTTTTCTTATTATTCTTACAGGTTTTATGCTTTTGCTTAAAGCTATATGAATTTCTCGGGCGACATTTGTTTTCAATTGTCGTCCGATGTTTTGTTTTGATGAAAAATATGTTATATATAATATGAGATTGTTAATAGGAGAATGAATAATGATATATGCTACCTCCGATATTCACGGTTATTCACTTGAAAAATTCAAGCTGTTCCTTAGTAAGGTAGGCTTTTGCAATGACGATTTCTGC
This sequence comes from Acutalibacteraceae bacterium, assembly GCA_045544155.1. Lineage (GTDB taxonomy): Bacteria > Bacillota > Clostridia > Oscillospirales > Acutalibacteraceae > UBA8612. The sequence goes on along the minus strand of JAZPYN010000028.1, from coordinate 34,579 downwards.
TTTGTTCTCGGTGATGTAATTGACCGTGGTGATGACAGTGTAAAGTGGCTTAAATGGCTTATGCATCAGCCGAATTTTCAGCTTGTACTCGGTAATCACGAGGCTATGCTGCTTGCTTGCGATTTTCTTTTTGAAACGATTACAGAAGATGCTGTTGAAAGACTTACAGGTACAAAACTCTGTATGTACAATAATTGGATTGCTAACGGCGGACGCCATACACTTGAGGCTTTGTCATTACTAAGAGAATCTGAGATTGAAGATATTCTCGATTACCTGCGTGATGCTCCGCTTTATGATACGGTAAGTGTCAGCGGTAAGGATTTTATATTAACACACAGCGGACTCGGCTCATTTGATAAGAACAAAAAGCTGTCTGATTACTGCAAAACAGATCTTCTTTGGACTCGCCCTTCCTTGAATGCAAAATATTTCGATAATATAATTACGGTCTTCGGTCATACTCCAACCTTATATTACGGCGAAGAGTATAGAGGCAGAGCGATTGTAACCGATACGTGGATTGATATCGATACCGGAGCCGCCTGTGGTTTCAAACCGATGCTGCTCAGACTTGATGATATGCAAGAGTTTTATATGGATTGATTTATTAGTTAAAGTATGATAATATTTTAAATATAATTACTGACGGTGATGTTATGACAGTTCATCCGATTGCTCCGATATATGACTCAAACTCAAAAATATTGATTTTAGGCAGCTTTCCTTCCGTTAAATCCCGTGAAGAGATGTTCTTTTACGGCCATCCGCAAAACCGCTTCTGGCGTGTTATTTCAGCTGTTTTGGATAAGCCTGTACCTGGAAATATTGGCTCTAAAAAAGAACTGCTCCTTTCTTGCGGTGTGGCTGTGTGGGATGTTATAGCTTCCTGCAATATTGAGGGCAGCTCTGACAGCTCAATCAGAAACGTTGTGCCTAACGATTTGAGTGTAATTTTAAATACTGCCGATATACGACAGATATATGTAAACGGCAAAACAGCAGAGAAGTATTACAATAAATACCTGCGTGATAAATACGGCAGGGCAGCAGTTTGTCTGCCGTCAACTTCACCTGCGAACGCTGCGTGGAATTTGGAAAGACTTATCAATGAATGGAGAATAATTAAAGACGGGTTGTGTTGATATGAATTTTGACCTTAGAGAAAAAGCAAAAGAGAATATAATCGTTGTTGCGCACCGTGGCGCATCAGGCGGGAATATTCCTTGTAATACTATGGCTGCATATGAAATCGCGCTTATGCAAGGTGCGGATATGCTTGAGATTGATGTTGACTGTACCCGTGACGGCGAGCTTATTATCTTCCATCCCGGTATGGAAAAGCCGCATCTGGGCAGAATGCTCGACCTGCAGAAGCTCAGTTACAACAGCGTAAAAAAGCTTCGTTACCGCAATGTTGACGAAACTTCGACTCAGTTCGGCGTGTCAAAGCTTGACGATTTTCTTGAGCAGTTTAAGGACAGATGCTTTATAAACGTCGATAAATTCTGGGGAAATCCCGAAAAGATCTACAATGCAATCAAACGTCACAGTATGACAGATCAGATGCTTGTCAAAAGCTCAATGTCACCAAAGGTTATACATGTGCTCGAGGAGTTTGCACCCGAGCTTCCTTTTATGCCGATCGTAAGGGAGCATCACCCTTCACACGAATTGCTGATTAAAAGTAATGTGAATTATGTCGGTGTTGAGGTGCTGTTTCAGAAGGATGACTCCGAGCTTGCAAGCGAGGAGTTTATAAGCCGTATGCACCGCGACAATACGCTCGTTTGGGTCAATTCTATTATCTATGACTATAAAGAGCAACTTTCGGGTGGTCACAGCGATGATAGTGCTCTTACTGTTTCACGCGATTACGGTTGGGGTTGGCTTGCCGACCATGGCTTTGATTTTATCCAGACCGATTGGCCCATGATGCTTATCGATTACCTCAAAAATTCAGGTAAGTACCACAGATAAATACCGATTGACAAATCCTTTAATAAATGATATATTGAAAAAAATTACCGAAAGGCAGGTGGACAAAATGACAATGTATTATCTTTATTACTCAAATTCACATATCAAATCAGATGTTGTTTTGTCCGCAATATAATTTTACATATATTACGATTATACTGAACTCCTCTGATTTTTCATATCAGAGGAGTTTTTCTATTTGGAGGGATTACAGTGATTTCATTAAGATTAACCACAATTGAAGATGTTGATATTTTGACAGATATTCAGCAGAAAGCCTTTCAGCCACTTTATGAAAAATATCACGATGAAGGCAACCCGTATTTAAGAGATAAACGTGACATACTTTGCAGATTGAATAATCCGAAATTTCTGTATTTAACAATTCTTTCAGACGAAAAAATAGTTGGCGGCATTTTATACCGAATCAAAGGATCTACACCATTTGTGAAGAATCTGCGTTGGGGCAAATATTATCTCGGCAGAGTATACATTTCACCCGAATATCAGAATAAGGGTATTGCAACAGAAGCAATATTACAATCTGAAAAATTCTTGAAAAAACCGAGAAAACTGTATGTTGATTTTCCGGAAGATTTGGATATAAACAGAAAGTGCTATACGAAATGCGGTTATACTGATACAAGTAAAAGAATTGAAACAGAGCCCGGTTTGATTTTAGCTTGTTTTGAAAAGAAATGTTGAACGCTAATTGCTGCATGGTAGGGCAGGGGCTTGCCATTGCCGCAAAATAATGCTTTAAAAGGATGTTCAATAATGGCAAAACGAATTGTAGTTGTTCCTTATAATGAACAATGGAAAACGGATTTTGAAACAATTAAACAATACCTTCTGACTGTTGTAAATGATGTGATAATCAGCATTGAGCATATCGGAAGCACATCTGTTGAGGGTCTTTCTGCAAAGCCGATTATTGACATTGATATTGTTATTAAGGACTATTCTGTATTTGATACAGTAGTTGAAAGATTAGCAACTCTTGGTTACATACACGAAGGAAATCTCGGCATAAAAGACAGAGAGGCTTTTGATTACAAAGGTAATGTAGATTTACCGAAACACCATTTATACGTTTGTCCTGAGTTTTCATCAGAACTTCAAAAACATATTGCTTTCAGAGATTATTTGAGAAATAATCTTGAAGCTGTAAAGAAATATAGTAAAGTCAAAGAAGAAGGTGCAAAGTTATTCCCCGACAGTATAGATGATTATATTGCTTATAAATCGCCGTGTATTGAGGAGATTTACAGAAAATGCTCACTGGCGTTTAATAGATTACCGAAACGAAAATCAAACAGGCTGACCGGATTTGATTATTCATATTGTAACTCTTATTTTCTTACGATCTGCACCAAAAATAAGCAAAAGCTTTTCGGTAAGGTCGTAGGGGCGCCCATTGGGCGTCCGTATTGCGATTTGTCTGAATATGGAAAGATTGTTGATGAGGCTGTCAATAATATTGAGAAAAAATACGATAGAGTAAGACTGGATAAATATGTAATTATGCCTGATCATATCCATTTGTTGATTACAATTTTGCCGGCTGAAAATGGACGCCCGATGGGCGCCCCTACGATATCAAATATGGTTAATCAACTTAAAGGCTATGTTACTAAAAGAATAGGATTTCCTATTTGGCAGAAATTGTATTACGACCATATTATTCGAGATGAAGAAGATTTTAATACAAAGTGGGAATATATCGATAATAATCCGATATCTTGGTTTGATAAAAACAAAATTGATTGTGAGGTTTGAATATGAGTAACCAAAACATTTTTGATAACGAAACTTTTTTTGAAGGCTATAAAAACTTGCGTGCAGGTGAAACGAATTATAATGATTTGCTTGAACAACCCGCTATGGCAAAGATGCTGCCTGATTTAACAGGTAAAATCGTTCTTGATTTAGGCTGCGGTTACGGTCACAACTGTGTTGATTTTGTTAATCGTGGTGCAAAGCGTGTTGTTGGTGTTGATATCTCTGAAAAAATGCTGGCTGTTGCAAAAGAAGAATCCGCACACAATAATATCGAGTACCGCAATATGAGTATGACGGATATTTCAAATCTTGATGAAAAGTTTGATTTCATTTACAGTTCTCTTGCTTTTCATTATGTAAAAGATTTCGAAGCATTTGCAAATGATATGTATTCTATCCTCAATCCGGGCGGTCAGCTTTTGTTTTCGCAGGAACATCCTATTATAACTGCTACCGTTGACGGTGCAGGTCATTTCAATAAAGACGAAAACGGCAACAGAATTTCCTATTCTTTTTCAAATTACAATCAACCCGGTGAAAGAAAAATCCATTGGTATGTCGACGGGGTTATAAAGTATCACCGTACTTTCAGCAACATTATCAATGCACTTGCAAAATCAGGGTTTGTAATTGAAGAAATATGCGAACCCGTACCCGAGGATTGGGCAATAGAAAAACTACCGACGATAGTAAAGGAATATATCAAACCGAACTTTTTACTCGTGAAGGCGAAAAAATAAAAGAGGGGAATTGTATATGAAAACTGAATTTAAACAAATCAGCTTCCAAAAAATGAACAGCGATGAATTTAAAATTTATTCGGAGTGGTCTGTAAAAGCTTATGCTGACCACTTGATAAAATCTGGCGACGAAAGGTTCAGATTCAAGGCAATAAAAGAGGCCAGGGCAGAGTTTAACGATGTTTTCCCCGACGGTGCAGATTCCGCCGATAACTGGCTGTATATTGTAATTAATGAGGATAACGAGAAAATCGGAGTTATAGGCTATCAGAAAAGTCCGTTTGAGAAAAATGCCGCATTCGTAACCGAGAACGTAATCAAAGAAGAATACCGAGGAAAGGGCTACGGCAAAAGTGCGTTTGTAAAAATTCAGGAAGATGCCCGCGAAAAAGGTTTCTCCAAAATGGTGCTCAATGTTTTCAAGCACACTCCCGTATCGTTTTCGATGTATGAGAAAAACGGATTCAAAGTAATTGAGGACCACGGCGGAAGTGCAATAATGGAGAAGATATTTGCAGGAGAAGAATGAGTGATGATTTATAAAGCAATATTCTTTGACCGTGATGGAACGCTGACATATTTCACAGCTGAAAAAGAAGCGTGGCGAGATAAACAAATAAGCAGTTGGAGCGGCAAGCCGTTTGAACTTGATTACGATAAAATGATGGCTTTGTTTCACCTTGCAAGTGAAGGCAAAAAGCCTTGGTACAAAACGCTTGATGATGAACGAGAATTTTTCAGAAGATATTACTGTCACCTTCTTGTCAGTGAGGGTGTAACGGAAAGCGTTGAAGAAAAAGCGGAATGCCTTTTAAATGAGCTTTGGTGCAACGGTGACAGAGCTTTGTTTCCCGAAACAGTAGATGTGCTTGAATATTTTAAAAACCGTGGCTATAAAATGGGCGTTATAAGCGATACATCGCCATCGCTTGAATTTACCTTGCAGCAGTTGGGTATTGCAAAATATTTCTCATCATTTACTGCAAGTTCGTTGGTCGGTGCGGGCAAACCAAGCCCGATTATATTTAATGCTGCACTCAAGGCACAAGGTGTAACTGCCGCAGAAAGCATATTTGTTGACGACTGCAAAGAAGAAGCTGACGGCGCAAGAGAACAAGGATTTACAGCCTTTTACCTTGACAGAAGCGGCAAAAACGACGACGAATGGACAATACACAACCTAAAACAACTGATTGATTTTGTTGAGGGATAATAAATGCAAAACAATAGTTTAAATTGGACTTTTGATACGGTTGCAGACACCTACGAAAAACTGCGACCCGGATATGTTGATGAACTGTATCAAACTATCTTTGACTACGCACCAATCAATAATACAAGCCGTGTTGTTGAAATCGGCATTGGCGGCGGTCAGGCAACTTTACCTTTTCTTAAAACAGGTTGTGAGCTTACCGCAGTTGATTACGGCGAAAACTTCTGTGAACTCTGCCGTAAGAAATTTAAAGAATATCCGAACTTTTCGGCAGTTTCGGGAAGGTTTGAAGATGTTGAGTTGAACGGTGAATATGACTTGATTTATTCTGCATCTGCTTTTCATTGGATACCCGAAGAAATTGGATACAAAAAGGTCTTTGATATGCTGAAAAACGGCGGTGTTTTTGCCCGATTTGCAAATCATCCGTACCGTGACAAAGGTAAACCTGCTTTGTCGGAAGAAATGGATCGAATCTATGCGGAATACTATTACAAATACCACAACAAGAAAAAAGAACCACTTGTTGAATATTCCGAAGCTCAGGCTCAGAACAGAGCATTGATTGCTGAAAAATATGGTTTTAAGGATATTCAATACAAGCTGTTTTACCGCACACGCACATTCTCCGCAAAGGAATATATAATGCTTCTCGGTACATATTCAGACCATATCGCTATTGAAGAAAAAATCCGAAATAAGTTCTTTTCAAAGATAGAAGATGCAATTAACCGACACGGCGGAGAAATTACTGTTTACGATACAATAGATTTGCAGTTGGCAAGAAAATGAGGTTTTATTATGATATTTGATGATAAGATAATTACATTAAAAGACGGCACGACTGCCATATTAAAAACTCCTGAAATTGAAGATGCCGAAATGTTACTTAACAGCATCAAAACCGCAAGCAATGAAACAGAATTTCTGTCTCGTATAATTGAAGATTGGGAGACTGTTACTGTAGAAAGCGAAGAGAAATTTATTAATAATGTTCGCGAAAGTCGAAACACATTGTTTATTGCTTGTTATGCAGACGGTGTAATTGCGGGCAACTGTGACATCACTTTTAAAACCGGCAGCAAGACTTCTCATATAGCAACAGTAGGTATCGCTCTTCAGAAAAAATATTGGAATATCGGTATCGGTTCAGCGATGTTTAATGAATTGATGAAAGCTGCAGAAGAACATAATGGCACAGAAATTGTTGACCTTGAAATGATTGAGGGAAACAACCGTGCTAAAGCACTTTACGAAAAATTTGGTTTTGAAGTTATATCTGTAAAACCGAAAATCTTCAAACTAAAAGACGGTACATATCAAAATGTGATTTATATGCAAAAGTATTTGTAAAAGGATGATATTATGAAATTAGTTATAATATTCGGCAATCTGGCTGTCGGTAAAATGACTGTCGGGCAGGAACTTGCAAAAATCACAGACCTCAAGCTGTTTCATAACCATATGACTATTGAGCCTGTAATAGAGATTTTCGGATATTATGAAGGTAAAACGGTACACAGATTACGTCAGGTTTTCTTTGAAGAATTTTCAAAAAGTAACAATTACGGAATGATTTTCACTTATGTATGGGCATTTGACCATCAAGGCGATTGGGATTACATAAAATACGTTTCCGATTTATTCAAAGAGCACGGTGCCGAAGTTTATTATGTTGAGCTCGTCGCTTCACAGGAGATAAGGTTAGAGCGAAACTCAACCGAAAATCGACTTGAGCATAAACCTTCAAAGCGAAATCTTGAATTTGCAAGGTAAGACTTGCTCGACACCGATAAAAAATATCGTACCGAAAGCTATGATGGTGAAATAACCTTTCCGAATTATATAAAAATCAATAACTCAAATCTGTCTCCCGATGTTGTTGCGCAAATGATTAAAGACAGTTTTTTATTGTAAAGATAATGTTTGGTTATGCTGATTGACAGTGAAGGAACATTTTTGATTTTTATGATTTATCGCTTAACGCTCAGTATGACAAATAAGGATAGGGCAGGGGCTTGCCACTGCCGTAAAGCTATAGCAACTTATGGAACGGTCAAGTCTTGGTCTTATGAGATTTATGAATAACGGACAGCACGGTTTATCAAATGAAATATTGACGAAATCAGCGACAGATATTATTATATAATTATAAAATTACCCTTAAAGATATGCGGAAAAAAGGAGACATTCTTATGAGCAAAACACCGGCCCAACGAGCAGAGGAATTACTGTCTAAACTTACTCTTGAAGAAAAAATTTGCCAGCTTTCGTGTCAGATGCTTTATCCTATCCGTGAGGATTATGAGGAAAGACGTCTTTATAAGTTTGGAAATTTCCGCAACCCCGGCCACTTTTTGCATGAGCATAGAGGTGAACCTGTTTCTCCTGCAGAGGTAACCGATGCAATCAACCGCGATATAAGGCTGAGTATGGAGCAGAATTCCCAATCTGTTCCGCCTATTGAGCACGCCGAAGCACTACACGGTGCACAGTGGGGAATGGCGACCTGTTTCCCTCAGCCGATAGGTATGGCATCAATGTTTGATGATGAGCTGATTGAACAAATAGGCGACGTTATTGGTAAAGAATGTGCCGTGGTTGGTGTAAGGCAGGCTCTTACACCTGTTGTCAATATCGTTCGCGACTGCCGCTGGGGCAGAACAATTGAAAGCTTTGGAGAGGATGTACTTCTCAGCTCCAATGCAGGTGTTGCAATTTGCAAGGGTCTGCAAAAGAACGGTGTTATTGCAACCCCCAAGCACTATGCAGATAACTATTCCTACGGAGGCAGAGATTCCAATGTTTCCGATACAAGCGAGCGTACTATGCGTGAGGTTTATCTGAAGCCTTTTGAAGAGTGCATTAAGCGTGGCAGAGCTATGTCTATTATGGCTGCCTACAACAGTTGGGATGGTGTACCGTGTACCTGTAATGAGCGATTGCTTACCGAAATTTTGCGTAACGAGTGGGGCTTTGAAGGCTTTGTTGTATCAGATTACAATTCAGTCGAGGGTGTCTGGGAAGCGCACAGGCTCTACGACACCGAATGGAAAGCACAAGCGGCAAGCCTGAAGGCGGGTATGGATGTTGATTTGCCTCAGAATTCTTATGACGATTTGATGATAGCTTATAACGAGGGGTGGATTAATGAGGCGGATGTTGACCGTGCTCTTTTACGTGTGCTGACTGCAAAATTCAGCATAGGTCTTATGGATAAGCCCTTCGCTGACAGAGATGAAGCTCAAAATCTTGTACGCTGTAATGAGCATAAGGCTCTGGCACTTGAAACAGCACGCAGATCAATGGTGCTTTTAAAAAATGAGGGTGTTCTTCCGTTTAAGAAAACCGAAATCAAAAAGCTTGCTGTTTTCGGTATGGGCGCAAATGAATTTCCCGTCGGCAAAAACTATTCAGGTCCGTTTGAGATGGAGTGGACGGCTGAGGATGCAAAAACTCCTCTGCAATACCTGCGTGAATATCTGAACGGCTTTGCCGAGGTAGTATTTGCAGAAGATGAAGATATTGAAAAGGTTGCCGCGGAGTGCGATGCCGCTGTATATATGACCGCGCTTGTAGAGGGCGAGGGGCTTGACCGCTCTGATATTCGTCTGCCCGGTGTTACACGCACGGTACAAAAGGATGAAAACGCTACGATTGTAGGCAAGCTTGAGCTTGAAGTTAAAACAGACCAGGAGGAAAGCATCCGCAGAATGACTGCAGCCAATTCCAATTCGGCTGTTGTTCTGCTCAACGGCTCTCCTATAGATATGAGCAGTTGGCTCGACGGATGCGGAGCAGTCTTAGAGGCTTGGTTTCCGGGTGAGCAGGGTGCACAGGCAATATGCGAGCTGCTTTTTGGTGAAATAAGTCCGAGCGGTAAGCTTCCCATAACATTTCCGAAAACTGTGGGACAGGTACCTCTTTTCTATTCGTTCAAGCCGTCGGGCAGAGGCTACGGTTATATTGAAAATGACGGTTCACCGCTTTATCCGTTCGGCTACGGTCTGAGCTATACTACCTTTGCTTTGGATAATTTTGAATGTATTAATAACGGTGACAGTCTTAACATAAAGCTTACGGTTGAAAATACGGGTGAGTATGACGGCGCAGAGGTCGTACAGATTTATCTGACTGGCATAATTTGCGACGTTGTAATGCCTGTAAAGGAGCTTAAAGCATATAAGCGTGTTGAACTGAAAAGGAAAGAAAAAGCAGAGCTGAACATCACCGTTCCTAATGAGTCTTTCTGCTATTATGACCGCCGTATGGTTTTGGGTATGCATGACGGTGATTATACGGTTTCTGTTGGCACATCCTGTGCGGATATACATAAAACCTTTGAGCTTAAGGTGCGTAACGAAAAGCTTATATAAATATTTTTCAAAAAACAGGGGGTGGCCGTAATCCTGCCACCCCTATTACGCTGTAATTACCAAAACGTTACTGTTTTATCAATACACAATACTACTGCAGGAAGGGGCTTATCCCTTAAGTAAAGTCTGATGAAACTTGGCGGATATGTTGCCGAGTATATAAAACACAAATGAGGAATTAAAATGATTGACTACACTAAAATAAATTCAGAAACTTGGGATTTGTGGGCGGAAGACGGTTGTGAATATACCTTGCCTATAAATCATGAGGAATACGAGAAAATTACTGCTGATAATTTTTCGGTTATTCTTACTCCTTGCATCGCCGTTCCTCACGAATGGTTTGGTGATTTGAAAGGCAAAAAGGTGTTAGGGCTTGCAAGCGGCGGCGGTCAGCAGATGCCCGTGCTTTCAAAGCTCGGAGCGGAGTGCACAGTATTTGATTATTCCGACAGACAGCTTGAAGCTGAGAAAATGGTGTCCGAAAGAGAAGGATACAGCATAACAATCATCAAAGGTGATATGTCAAAAACGCTTCCTTTTGAAGATGAAAGCTTTGATTTGATTTTTCATCCCGTTTCAAACAACTATGTTGAAGATGTTTATCACATCTGGAACGAGTGCTACCGTGTGCTCAAAAAGGGCGGCAGACTGCTTTCAGGACTTGATAACGGCATTGACTATTTATTTGAAGAAGATGATCCGTTGAAGGTTGTTAATCCCTTGCCGTTCAATCCTCTCAAAATGCCGAAGGAACGGCTTGACGCAATGATTGCAAACGGTGATGGCGTACAGTTCAGCCATACATTGGATGAGCAAATCGGCGGTCAGCTCAAAGCAGGATTTACACTTAAAGCATTATACGAAGACCGTGACGGAGAAGGCGGAAACATAATCGGCAAATACTATCCGCAGTATATTGCTACATTGGCTGTGAAATAAGGTGAAACAATGAAAATTATCAACACCTGTGACATTATTAAATCAGTTTTTGCTGACGGCTTTGATATGACTGTATGGAGAAAATATGCAGGCGAAATATCAAAAGAATTGCCGTCAAAATGTGAAAACGACGCAAAAGAATATGATTTCAAAAAGGACGTTCTTCCTGTTCTTGAATCCGCATTGAACGCAGATAAAATTGATTTTGTTAGCAAGAGTTTTCAGATTGTTGTTGATACTCTGAACGCAAATCTTTCGAAGCTTTTTGACACAGAACCCGATATAAATATCATTCTTTATCTCGGACTTTGCAACGGTGCAGGTTGGGCAACTACGCTTGACGGCAAGAATACCGTTCTTCTCGGAATTGAGAAAATAATCGAGCTGGATTGGGGCGACGAAACAAATATGCGTGCCTTGATTCTGCACGAAATCGGTCATTTGTGGCATAAGATGAACGGCCATTTGTATATCCCTGATTTTACAAAACGCAGAAAAGCCATTCAGCAGCTTTATCAGGAAGGTGTTGCTATGGTATGTGAACATATCCTCTGCGGTGATAATGACTTTTATCATCAGGATAAGGACGGTTGGCTTGATTGGTGCCGTGAAAACGAAACCGAAATCAAAAGGGAATATCTCCGCCGTATTGAAGCAAAGATAAGTGTTCAGGACTTTTTCGGTGATTGGTGTTCTTATAACGGATATTCCGATGTTGGTTATTTCCTCGGTTGTCGGTTTATAGAGCATCTTATGAAATCATATTCATTAAAAGATATCGCGAGTATGAATTATAAAAGACTCGATCAGTATTTTTCTGACTATGCAACTACAGTTATTGAGCAGCTTAAACCGGAAGAATACCACAAATGCTCAAATATCTGGAACATGAGATCTCAGCCGCTTGCCGATAAATGGCTTGATGAAATAAAATCAGGCAACCGACTTGTTTTTATTTATAAAATAAACGGTGAATTTATAGGGGAGGGGGCACTTGTTTTTGAAACGGGTGACCCTGATTACACCATACCGAAGCGCAGAGTATATGTATCGAGAATGATTGTAAATAAGGAATATAGAAATCGCGGAATTGGTAGTGAGATTTTAGAGTTTCTTATCTCAAAATCAAAAAGTATGGGATATTCCGAAATGACTATTGGTGTTGATAAAGACAATGTGAATGCTTTGCATCTGTATAATAAATACGGCTTCACTTATGTTTTATTTGACGGTGCGGATGAACACGGTGAGTATTTTAAACTGATGAAAAGGATTTAATGAAATGAATTCGTTTACTGTAACATTTGAATATTTGAACAAGGCTGATTTTCCGACTGTATCATCTGTAATTTTCAATATTCTTGCTGACAATATGGAGATAATTGCTCCTACAGAAAACACAAGAGAAGAGGACTATAAGTGTTGGTATGAGGGCGTAAATAACGGATTAAAACGTTATGAGAGACAAATTATTCTTATTAAAGATTTTGACAGTATTATTGGCTTCTTTCAGTATTACACAAATAAAGACACCTTTATGATGGAAGAGATTCAACTTAAGTCCGAATATCAAGGCAAAAATATTTTCAGGATGCTTTATGGCTTTTTGCTGCCTGATATTAGTAAAGGCATAAAATTTGTTGAAGCATATGCAAGTATCAAAAATCAAAAATCTATCGGAATACTAAAAAAACTCGGCTTGAAAGAAAGAGGATTGAGCAAAAACGGACGTTGCTTTCATTTCAAAGGAAGTTTTGACGATTTAATTAAATGGTACAGAGCGAAATGACTTTTGAAGAGGTGGTATGATTATATGCATTTAAATAATTTCGGTATGCCGACGTTGATTGAAACAAGCGAGATTGAAGAGTGTGCGAAGCTGTGTGCAGAATTGGGACTTGATTTCATTGAACTCAATATGAATATGCCGCAATATCAGCTTGATAAAATTGATGTGGATTATTTCAAAAGTATCGCTGACAAATACGGCATTTACTACACCATTCATCTTGACGAGAATCTGAATGTCAGTGATTTCAACCCTTATGTTGCTCAGGCTTACACAAAAACTGTTGCCGATACTATTGAAATTGCGAAACAGCTTGGCATCAAGGTCATTAATATGCATATGGCAAGAGGTGTTTATTTTACTCTGCCCGACAGAAAGGTTTATCTTTTCTCGGAATACAAAGAGCAGTATCTCAAAAGTATTGTTGCGTTCAGAAATATGTGTGAGACCGCTATCGGCGATGCCGATATTAAAATCTGTATCGAAAATTGCGACGGCTACGAAGATTTTCAGGAAGAAGCTGTTGAACTGCTTTTGAAAAGCAATGTTTTTGCTCTGACTTTTGATGTGGGACATAATCACAGCATTGGCGGAACAGACGAAGAATTTATTATGAAACACAAAGACCGCTTGCATCATATTCATCTGCACGATTCAGAGAGCAAGAAAAATCACCTCGCACTCGGTGCAGGTGAAATGAATATTGAAAAATATATCAATCTTGCAAATGAACATAATTGCCGTGTTGTTTTGGAAACAAAGACTGTTGACGGATTAAAGCAATCTGTGGAGTGGTTGAAAGGATTTAAAAATGCTTGATTATTTTACTAAAGAACCCATAAACAAAGGTTGGTCGTGCGATAAGAAATACTGTGTTACAACTGCTGACGGAACTAAATATCTTTTGCGTGTCACTCCGTTTGACAAAAGTGCGAACCGTGAGAATATGTTCCGTATGCAGCAAGAAGCTGCAAAACTCGGTATCCCTATGTGTAAGTCACTTGAAATCGGCGAATGTGATGAGGGCATTTACATATTGCAGACTTGGATTGACGGCAAGGATGCAGAGGCCGTTGTTCCGTATTTTGCAGATTCAGAACAGTATGCTCTCGGGATTGAAGCAGGAAAAATTCTGAAGAAAATCCACTCTATTCCTGCTCCCGAAAATCAGCCGGATTGGGAAACCCGTATAAATGATAAGGCGGATTTGAGAATCAAGAAATACAACGAATGTCCGCTGAAATATGATAACGGTCAGGCTTTTATTGATTTCATCAACGCAAACCGGTATCTTCTCAAAGACAGACCGCAAGTGTTTCAGCACGGTGATTACCACATCGGCAATATGATGATTAAAAACGGCAAGGTTGTTATTATCGACTTTGACCGCTACGATTTCGGCGATCCTTGGGAAGAATTCAAAAGCATTACCTGGTGTGCACAGGCTTCTCCGCTTTTCGCTTCTGGTATGGTCAACGGATATTTTGATAATGATGTGCCTATGGAGTTTTGGAAACTTCTTGCATTGTATATCAGCCTTGGCACAATTACATCTCTGCCGTGGGCGATTCCGTATGGTGAAGGCGAAGTTCAGACTATGAAAAGCCTCGCAAACGAAGTGCTTGAGTGGTATGACAATATGCAGAATCCCGTGCCCGTTTGGTATAAAAAGTTGCATCAATAAAAATACAACCGGTGACTATCGTTTGATAATCACCGGTTGTTGAAGTTTTAGTATTATTTTGCTGCTGTGCTGGGTTCTGATTTGGATACATTGGGGTAGAATGTTTCTACAAGGTTGGCGTAAAGCTTTTCGTTGAGCTTTGCAAGTGCCTGTGTGTCGCTGACCTTGTATGCATCTGAAACAACAGCATCGTCAAGCATCTTGTTAAGGTCGTCGTTTGCAAATGTCTGAGCAATGTTGATCTTCCAGAAAGGAGCAGTGTGCTTCTTAACGAAGTACATTACGTGGTAACCGTACTCTGTCTCGATTACTTCAATGTCGCCTTCCTGACGCTTTGCATCAAGTGACCACTCTTCAAATGCCTTAACGTACTTACCTCTGCCGAGGTACTCAATAAGACCGCCGTTGGACTTGGAACCTGTGTCGTCGCTGTCCTTTTCGCACCATTCAAGGAAGCTTGCAAGCTTGTCGTCTGCCTTGTTGATAGCGTTAACTGTAGCCTCTGCAGCAGCCTTCTGCTTTTCCTTGTCAGCTTCCTTATCCTTTGCTGTGTCGTCAAACTGGTAGAGGATGTGGCGTACATCAACAGGTATTGTAGCATCATCTCTGTAAGCTGTCTTGAGCATGTAGAAGATATAGTATGTGCCGTTTACCTCAAACATCTTCTTCTCATTAGCCTTTGTGTTCTTGTTGTAGAGCCACTTTATAGCATCTTCGCCGAAGGATGTCTCGTAGCTTGCTTTTTCTACATACTTCATAAGTGTTGCTTCGTCCTTAGTAAAGTCTGTAGTTTCTTTCTGCTCTTTTGTTGCATACTGTTCAGCAAGCTTAATGAATGAAGCTTCATCCTTGATTTTGCCGAACATCTCGTCAGCCTTTTTCTTTGCAGCTTCCTTAGCCTGCTTTGAAGCTGCATCCTTCTCAGCCTGAGTAGCGTCATCCTTTGTTTCAGCTGCTTCGGGAGCAATTGTGAAAATACGGAAATCTACGCAGTCATAAAGTGAAGTATCCTTCTTGTATTCTTCTTCAAGCTTAGCGGTATTAGCAAGATAATCTTCAGAATATTTCTCCATAAGATGTGTGGAGTATTCGCTTGCAATAGTCTGGCACTTGACAATGTCTCTGAATGTCTTTTCGTTCATGCCCTTACCGTAATATTCGCGCAGATATTTGCCGAAAGTTACCGGAGCACCGCCGGACTGGCTTGCAGATTCGATAAGCTGAGCCTTCATATCGTCGATGGCAGTGTAAGCTTCGTTAAGAGTAGCTTCATCAACTGTGAAGCCGTCTTTTTCTGCAAGATCCTGCATAATGTGGAACTGCTGAAGATTTTTGAGTGCAATATGCTCAAAATACTGCTTCCAGGTAGGCTTTGAGCCATCATCAAGCTTGAAATCTTCGCCGGTGTAGAGCTGATCTTCAGGGAGCTTTGAGTAATCGTAGCCTGTGTAGTAGTAGCCCATACCTTCGCCGTAATACTGGTCATATTGCTGTGCCTGTGAGAGATACTGGCTGTGAACAAAATTGTAGTAGTACTCGTATTCGACGGTTGAGTAGCTCTCACCGGAAACGGTCTCAATTTTCTTCATTCTCTCAAATACACCTGTGCTGTTGCATACGCCTACAGCAACACCCGCAACTATTGCTATTGCCAGAACAATACCTATTGTTGCTTTTGTCTTTTTGCTCATGGAAGAGGATGAAACTCTGTGAGCTTTCTTAGCGTTCTTTTTAGCCGCTTTTGCAAGGCGAGCCTTGCGTTCCTCACGATAATCGTTTGAGGTTTTTTCGGTAGCCATTTAATCACCTTTTTCAATATGTTTTTGCGTAGTAAAAACTAACGTCACAATTATATACTAAATTTATAAAATATACAAGACCTAAAACTAAATTTGTACATTTCGTTTACCTCAAACACAAAATATTGACACAATTAACCAAAAATAAAGCAAAAAAATGCCCACTCCCGATGCTTTATCGGGGTGGGCGAAAGTAATTTGTTTTTTCTTATCAGTCTTTTACGGTTTCAATTATGCCCTGTGCAAGGCCTGCAATTGACTGGATTTCTGAAGGAATGATAATCTTTGTAGCCTTACCGTCGGCGGCTTTTTCAAATGCATCAAGGCTGCGAATTGTAAGAAATGCCTGACCGGGGTTAGCTTCATTGATGAGTTCAATTGCTTTTGCACGTGCTTCTTCAACTGCCAGTATGGCTGCTGCCTCACCTTCGGATTCGCGTATTTTAGCCTCTTTTACAGCCTCTGCGTGAAGTATGGCTGACTGCTTATCAGCTTCAGCGGCAAGAATCTTTGATTCCTTCTGACCTTCAGCAACAAGCACCTGGCTGGCTTTTTCACCTTCGGCACGGAGAATTGCTTCTCTGCGTTCACGCTCAGCCTTCATCTGCTTTTCCATCGCATCCTGAATTTCTTTTGGTGGAAGGATGTTCTTAAGCTCAACGCGGTTTACTTTTATACCCCAAGCATCGGTTGCTTCATCAAGGATACCGCGAATTTTTGCGTTTATTGTATCGCGTGATGTCAGTGTATGGTCAAGCTCAAGCTCACCTATGATGTTACGCAGTGTTGTAGCGGTGAGATTTTCAATAGCAGAAAGGGGACGTTCAACACCGTAGCAATAAAGCTTCGGGTCAGTGATCTGATAGAATACAACGGTATCTATCTGCATTGTTACGTTATCCTTAGTTATAACCGGCTGAGGCGGGAAATCAACAACCTGCTCCTTAAGAGAGACGATCTTTGCAACTCTTTCAATAAGAGGTATTTTAAAATGCACACCTGTTTGCCAGGTCGTTTTATATGCGCCGAGTCGCTCAACTACATAAGCTTTTGACTGAGGAACGATTTTGATGTTTAATGCAAGAAGTATGATTATCAGTAATATTACTACAGGTATAACAAATTCCATAATTCAAAGCTCCTTTTAAAATAAAATCAGTTTTTAACTCCTGTGGGCAATGCCGCTTTTTCAACAATCAGCTTTACACCTTCGATCGATTTGACAGTTACGGTTTCGCCTTCGCATATTACACTGTTGTCGGCAGAGCGTGCTGTCCATACTGTGCCCTGAAGCTTTACAAGACCTGTTTGAGCAATGTTGTCTATACTTTGAGTTACGACAGCGTTTTCGCCGATAAATCGGTCAGCATTGGTGGGCGAAAATTTCTGCTTTGTGAGCTTTTTGACAAGCGGTCTTGTTACAATAAGTGCAATAAGTGAAACTGCAACAAATACAATGCACTGTACAAGTGTGTCAGCCTTGAATAGTGCTGCTATCATTGCCGCTGCACTGCCTGCCGCAAACCAAATAGTTACAAGCTGAGTTGTAGCCGCTTCAACAACAATAAAGGCTATCGTTGCTGCTATCCATACAAAAACCACATCACCACCTCCTTCAATAGTATTCTATCACAAAGGTGAACATAATGCAACTTTTTTCGATTTGCAATCGGAAGATAGTGTGCTTGCGAGAGCTTGTATATACCATAGGTTGTGTATTTGCAGCTTTTCAATACAGCCTTTAGTATAGTTTTTTTTGTAAATTATTTATGAACACAGACGAAAAATATTAAAGAATATTGGCCAACGAAAATGCCAGATGTTCTTTTAGTGTAATCAGTTCAAAAACGGTTTCAATGCAAGTGTTGTAGAAAAATTCATCTTCAAGGTAAAAAAGCCGGTTGATCTTTTGGTCTATGCTTTCAAAAAGGCTGTGATCTGCAAAAAGCTCAAAATATATCAGTTGCTTCCGCCATTCTTTTTCAAGTGAGTAAATACAGTCTCTGTTACTTGCGGTTTGCTCTGCGAGATAACAGAGCGATTGAGCTTTGTTTTCCAAAGTAAGGTTTACGGTTGTTGCAAATACTATGCAAAACAGAACAATTATAATTGCAGCTATGCCTCTTTTCATTTTATATCCTTTCTGATAACTTTAGAGAATTTGCCGCCACCGTAAGTCAACAGCATTACATCCTCAAGCTTAATTTTCGCTTTTCTCAAATGTATATCCAGAGTGTTTCTGTCTAATTCTGCTTCTGCAAGTGCTGTCTTTATCAACTTGCCGTCACATATTATCAGGTGCTGCAGTGGTTCATCAGTTGCTTTTATATGTGCATCTTTGGCGGTCAATGGCGCATATTCGCTTTTTTGCATTATGCTTACCGAACCGTTTGTTTCTACAATAGCATACTGTACCTGATTTATATCAAATACACCTTGCTGTCTTGCTGCCGACATAAGGTCCTGTACCGTTAATCGCAGATCCTTCATTTTTTGTCGGTCAAGCTTGCCGTTGTTTATTACTATTGCAGGGTGTCCGTCAAAAAAAGTTCTGAATTTCGGTATATGCAGGGTCAGCACAGAGGTTATTATTGAAAGTCCTGCCAGCAACAGTACCGTCAATACTGAATTTATGAGCGGTATATCATTATTATCAAGCGGAATTGCTGCAATTTCCGATATGAGTATTGTTATGACAAGCTCAGTCGGTTGCATTTCACCTATTTGTCTTTTTCCCATAAGCCTTATTGCGAGCATAATTACAAAATACAGAATAAAGCCTCTTGTAAGTGTCGTCAACATATTTGCCCCTCCTTGTCAGCTGTATATATTATTCACAAAAACTATTGACCGCAAACAACGGCAATGCTATACTTTTTTTACTCATTCAAATGAGGTGATAATAATGAAAAAATATACACTCGGTTTCGATATAGGCGGTACAAAATGTGCGGTAATACTCGGAAAAGGAGAAAAACCCCAAGACTGTACTGACGGATTTATTATTGATAAGATACGTTTTGATACAGTTCAGCCAAGAGGCTGGAAAGCGATCGTTGAGGAGCTGCTTTCTTCTGCACAATCACTTTTTAAAAGAAATAACGTTACAGCATCTCAGGTAATAGGTTGCGGTATTAGTTGCGGAGGTCCTCTTGACAGCAAAAAAGGTGTCATAATGTGCCCGCCGAATCTTCCTGATTGGGATAATGTTCCTATTGTTGAAATAACGGAAAAAAGACTTGGTATAAAAACAAAACTACAGAATGATGCCAATGCCTGTGCACTTGCCGAATGGCGGTTCGGTGCAGGTAAAGGTACAAACAATATGGTTTTTCTTACCTTCGGTACAGGTATGGGTGCAGGTCTTATTCTTGACGGCAGACTCTACAGCGGTACAAATGATATGGCAGGTGAAGTCGGGCACATACGTCTTTCCGAAAACGGTCCGCTGGGTTACGGTAAAAAGGGCTCATTTGAAGGGTTCTGCAGCGGGGGCGGTATAGCTAACCTCGCTAAACATATCGTATTAAAAAGGCTTGCTGAAGGTAATATCCCTTCTTTCTGTAAAGATGAAAACGAAATTGACGGCATTACAGCAAAATCGGTTGCCGAAGCTGCTTTTGCAGGTGATGAAACCGCTATTGAGATTTACAATGTCTGTGGTGAATATCTCGGAAGAGGTCTTGCTTTGCTGATTGATATTCTTAATCCCGAAGCAATTGTTATCGGCAGTATATATGAGCGTTCATCGGCTCTGCTTCAACAAAAAATGCAGGAGAAAGTAAATGCCGAAGCATTGACTCAGTCGGCAGATGTATGCAGAATATTGCCTGCGGTGCTCGGGGATTCAATAGGTGACTTTGCGGCGCTTGGTGTCGCTTTAATGAACGAATGATATTTAGGTGATTGTTATGGTAAAAAATTCAAAAGAGATATATGATGAGCTTCTTGAGCGTTATCCTGTGCTTGAATGCTGTAAGGATAAAATATACACAGCGTATAAACTTATGCGAGAGTGTTATTGTTCGGGCGGCAAAGTGCTTGCTTGCGGAAACGGCGGCAGTGCGGCAGATGCAGACCATATTGTCGGTGAGCTTATGAAGGGCTTCCTGCTCAAAAGAAATATAGAAGTTTCCGCAGTGAATGGCGACAATGAAATACTTAACCACCTTCAGGGCGCTTTACCTGCTGTTTCACTGAATGCTCATTCGGCTTTGCTTACTGCTTTTTCAAATGACCTTGAGTTTGACTATGCCTATGCTCAACAGGTTTACGGCTTGGGTAATAAAGGTGATGTGCTTATCGCGCTCAGTACATCGGGCAATTCAGCAAGTGTTGTCAACGCAGTCAGAGCTGCAGGTGCAAAGGGTGTAATCACTGTCGGTATAACAGGCAGTAAGGATAGTCTTATGAGTGAAAAATGCGATGTTTGTATAAAGCTTCCCGAAACTGAAACTTTCAGGATTCAGGAGCTTACTTTGCCTGTTTATCACTGCCTTTGTGCAATGCTTGAAGCAGACTTTTTTGAAAATTAAAATCGGACAAGTACGGAATAAATAACGGCCTCCCGTCATATCAATGTAGCGATATGATTATGGGAGGTCTTTCGGTTGAAATTTTTTGTAGAAGAGCGTGCCGTTGAGCTCGGCAGATTTATTGTTGAGAATAATACTACCGTCCGTGCTGCAGCTAAACAATACGGTATAAGTAAATCGACTGTACATACTGATGTTTCACGACGTCTTGAGCATCTTGATCCTGTGCTTTTTGAGCAGGTGAGAGCTGTTCTCGATACCAATAAAGCACAAAGGCATATACGCGGCGGGATGGCAACCAAAGAAAAATATCTTGCTGACTGCAAAAAGAAATAAAATTTTTCTATATAATACTTGCAGTTTTTCAAATAGTTATTTATAATATACCCAACTCTATTGAAGGGAAGGGTGTTTAATATGGCTTCAAAATATTCCGTTTCTCTTAAAAAAATAATCGATGTCCATTCATTTTCTGTTCTCTATACCCCTCGTGATACGTCTGAGATTATGATTACCATGCAGGAGGTTATACGTCCGGGTCTTATTCTTTCTGGCTATGACGACTATTTTGATCCCGGCAGAATACAGTTTCTCGGTCTGACGGAAATTGAGTATATGCACGGAATGAGTGACGAACTCCGTGCACAAAGAATCGATTTTTATCTCTCTCATAAACCGGTTGTGTGTATAGCTACCCGTTCTTTGGAGCTGCCTAAAGAGTTTTTGCCTCTTGCCGAAAAGTACGGTGTACCTGTGCTTATGACTAAGGATTCTACTTCGACCTGTATGTCAACTATCATATCGTTCCTCGGTGTTGAGCTTGCACCGCGTATTACGCGTCACGGTGTTCTTGTTGAAGTATACGGCGAAGGTGTTCTTATTCTCGGTGACAGCGGAGTAGGTAAAAGCGAAACAGCACTTGAGCTTATCAAGCGCGGACACAGACTTATTGCTGACGATGCGGTTGAGATACGTAAGGTTTCTTCACGTACGCTTGTCGGCTCCGCTCCCGACAATATACGCCACTTTATCGAGGTAAGAGGTGTCGGCATCATCAATGCCCGCAGACTTTTCGGTATGGGCTCCGTCAAGCTTACTGAAAAAATAGATATGGTTGTTGAGCTTGAGCATTGGGATGTTGAAAAGGTTTATGACAGACTCGGTCTCGAAACACAGTATACCGAGATACTCGGTATAAATATTCCGAGTACGGTTGTTCCCGTGCGTCCCGGTCGAAATATATCGATTATTATCGAAGCTGCTGCCATGAATAACAGACAGCGTAAACTCGGCTACAATGCGGCGCGTGAGCTGCTTCACGGTCTGGGTATGGATGAAGACATTTCACCCAAGCCCGAGGAAATGAAAATATGGCATGATGCCTGATTGAATAATAAATAATTTTTGGAGGAATTTAAAATGTACAGAGTAGGTGTTGATCTCGGCGGTACAAATATCGCTGTAGGTGTAGTAGACGATAATTTCAATATTATCGGCAGAGGTAAAATGAAGACAAACGCTCCCCGTGATGCAAAGGCTATTTTTGATGATATTGCAACTGCAATCAAAATGGCTGTTGCAGATGCAAATCTCAGACTTTATGATATCGCATCAATCGGTATCGGTACACCCGGTTCAGTTAACAAAGAGCTTGGAATGATCGACTATGCAAATAACCTTGATTTCGATCATGTTCCTGCAAAGGATCTCCTTGCTGCAAGCCTCGGTATGGATAAGATATATATTGACAATGATGCAAACTGTGCTGCACTCGGCGAGGCTCTCGCAGGTGCAGGTAAAGATAAGGACAGTTTTGTTGCTATCACACTCGGAACAGGTGTCGGCAGCGGTATTGTAATCGACGGTAAGCTTGTCAACGGCTGTAACTATGCAGCAGGTGAAATGGGTCATATGGTCATAGCTATGGACGGCGAGCAGTGCAACTGCGGCAGACGCGGCTGCTGGGAGAGATATGCTTCCGCTACAGCTCTTATTGCGCAGACAAAGGATGCAATGAAGCAGGATGTTGACAGCATAATGTGGGACCTTGTTGACGATAATATTGCAAGAGTAAGCGGCAGAACAGCATTTGATGCGATGCGTAAGGGCGATGCAACAGCTAAAAAGGTTGTTGATAACTATATCCGTTACATTGCAGTTGGTCTTGTTAACGTTATCAATGCTCTTCAGCCTGATGTAATCTGTATCGGCGGTGGTATCAGCCACGAAAAGGATAATCTTCTTATTCCGCTTCGCAAGCATGTCGGCAGAGGCAGATACAGCATCTATTCAGATAAGCAGACTGAGCTTTGCTGTGCAGTTCTCGGTAACGATGCAGGTATCATCGGTGCTGCTCTTCTTGATAAATAATTAAAAGGTCAGTTTGGTTTTATGAATAACACTGATAAAATTCTTATAGGTTTGCAGAAGGCGGGCATTGAGTACCGCCTTGATGCACCTATGTCCGAATATACTTCTTTCCGAACAGGCGGTCCTGCAGATGTTCTTGTTCTTCCTAAGAATGAGCTTGAGCTTCGCAGAGTATTTGCTCTTTGCTCGGATGAAGAGATAAAGCCTTTTGTTTTCGGCAACGGTACAAATCTCCTTGTATCCGATAATGGTATAAGGGGTGTTTCTGTGCGTCTAGCTTCAAATTTTGACGATATACGTCTGCTAAGTGATGATATGATTTTCTGCACAGCAGGCACCAAGCTTGCAAAGCTGTGCAATTTCGCTCTTGATCATTCACTTTCGGGTCTCGAGTTTGCTTACGGTATTCCGGGAACGGCAGGCGGTGCCGCATATATGAATGCAGGTGCCTACGGCGGAGAGATGAAGGATGTTCTCGTTTCCTGCAATCATATTGATTATTCCGGTAATCCCGGAAGGCTTACAGGCGATATGCTCGGTTTGTCTTATCGTCGTAGTGCTTATACCGATAAATATTTTGTTATTACGGGTATAACTGTTAAATTGCACAAGGGCGATAAAGATGAAATAAACGCAAATATGAAGGAGATTCTTCAGCGCCGTATAGATAAGCAACCGCTTGATCTTCCCAGTGCAGGCAGCTTTTTTAAGCGTCCCGAAGGGCATTTTGCAGGTGCACTTATTGAGCAGTGCGGCCTTAAGGGCTTCAGCATCGGCGGTGCACAGGTGAGCGAAAAGCACGCCGGCTTTGTTGTAAATAAAGGCGGTGCAACTACTGCTGAAATTATTGAACTTGGCAGAAAAGTCAGTGAAAAGGTGCTCAACGAAACAGGTGTTGAGCTTGAGATGGAAGTTAAATATATCTGGTAACTAATATGAAAACTGAAATGCAAGAACGTTCCTTTGCTGCGAGGGTAAAGGATGAAATATGTCAGATATCAGCCGACTTGCCGACCTGCTGTTACCACGCAATGTCCTATGGGCTGTTGCTGTGCGGCAGGTCTTTCAGTTTGTCATCTATGATGCTTGTAACAGAGCATAGGGGCACGGCAGAGCTTTATTCAAAAGCAGTCGGTGATATTATCGGTAAAGAGCCTGAAATCAAGGAATCTGATTCGGGTAAGTTTTCGGTATCTGTCAGCCGTAAGGATGACAGAGTTAAGGTGCTTTCTTCTTTCGGAATATCCGAAAGAACTGTCGGGGTGCGAATAAACAGAGCAAACATTGCTGATGACTGCTGCTATGCGGCTTTTGTGCGTGGTGCCTTTCTTGCGTGTGCAACCGTTACCGACCCTCAAAAGTGTTATCAGCTTGAGTTTTTATTACCTTATCTGCATCTTGCGGATGATATGCTCAATCTCTTGCAGGAGCTTAACGTAACTCCTAAAATGTCAAAGCGCAGAAGCAGTTATGTCGTGTATATTAAGCGCAGTGAGGTAATTGAAGATCTGCTTATGACCGTAGGTGCACAAGCATGTGCACTTGAAATAATGCAGATAAAGATCGAAAAAGATATGCGCAACAAAATAAACCGTAAGGTGAATTTTGAAACCGCAAATATTGACCGTTCGGTTGCTGCTGCTACAGAACAGCGTGAAGCAATACGCCGCCTTAAAGAAGACGGAAGATTTGAAGCGCTTTCCGATGATTTGAAGGAGCTTGCACAGCTCAGAGAGGATTATCCAGAAGCGAGCCTTAAAGAGCTTGGCGAGCTTCTTTCTGTCAGCTTGTCACGCTCCGGTATATATCACAGACTTAATAGGATAGTAAGTATCGCTCAAAGCGAAGAATAATTATTTGTTCAGATTACGGTGAAAGGAGGAGTTTTTTTGTCCGGGTTCACACATCTTCATCTGCATAGTGAATTCAGCTTGCTTGACGGTGCATGCCGTATCAAGCCTCTTATTGCTGCGGCTAAATCGCTCGGGCAGACAAGCCTTGCTATCACCGACCACGGCTCAATGTTCGGTGCCGTTAATTTTTATAAGGAAGCTGTAGCTCAGGGCGTAAAACCTATAATCGGTTGTGAGGTTTATGTTGCCGCACGTACAAGATTTGATAAGGTGCATGGTATTGATAGTGAGCGTTATCATCTTATTCTCCTCGCAGAAAATGATATCGGCTACAGCAATCTTATGAAGATTGTTTCCGATGCGTGGACTCAAGGCTTTTATACCAGGCCCCGTGTTGACCGTGATTTGCTTGAAAAATATCACGAGGGTATAATTGCACTTTCTGCCTGCCTTGCAGGTGAAATACCGCAGGCTTTGCTGCAAGGAGATTATGACTCAGCTAAAAAAACGGCCCTTTGGTACAGCGAAACCTTCGGTAAAGATAACTATTTTATAGAAATTCAGAATCACGGAATTGAGGAAGAACTCCGTGTTCTGCCTCTTCTCAAACGACTCTCCCGTGAAACGGGTATAGGTCTTGTAGCAACAAATGACGTTCACTATATCCGCAAGGAAGATTCAAAAATTCAGCAGATACTTATATGTATACAGACTAACCATATCCTCGGTGAAAACACAGGCATTGAGTTTGAAGCGGATGAATTTTATCTCAAGAGTGAAGATGAGATGCGTATTCTCTTTGCCGACGTCCCCGAGGCTATAGAAAATACTGCTAAAATTGCAGAGCGTTGCAATCTTAATATCGAATTCGGCAACACAAAACTTCCGAATTTCGATACACCGGGCGGTGAAGACCATTTTGAATATTTTGCCCGTATGTGCCGTAACGGATTTACCGAAAAATATGGCGATTCTGCTCCTGCAGAATACCGTGAGCGGCTTGAATATGAGCTTAATGTTATTAATACAATGGGCTATACGGACTATTATCTGATAGTTCACGATTTTGTCCGTTATGCCAAAAGTCAAGGTATACCTGTCGGTCCCGGCAGAGGCTCGGGTGCAGGCAGTCTTGCTGCTTACTGTATCGGTATTACGGGTATTGACCCAATGAAATACAATCTGCTTTTCGAGCGTTTTCTCAATCCCGAAAGAGTCAGTATGCCTGATTTTGATATCGATTTCTGCTATGAACGCAGGCATGAGGTTATTGACTATGTTATCTCAAAATACGGTGCAGACCACGTTTCGCAGATCGTTACCTTCGGTACGCTTGCCGCAAAGGCTGCTGTTCGCGATGTCGGCAGGGTAATGGGTCTGCCCTATGCTACTGTAGATGCTGTAGCAAAGCTGATTCCTTTTGAACTCGGTATAACTCTTGAGAAAGCTTTAGCACGTTCCTCCGAACTCAGAAACAGATACGATAACGATGATACTGTCAGAGAGCTTATTGACAACTCAATGCAGATTGAAGGTATGCCCAGACACGCATCGAAACATGCTGCAGGCGTAGTTATTACCCGTGATCCTGTCAAGGATTATGTGCCGCTTGCGCTCAGTGATGAATTTGTTGTTACTCAGTATACAATGACGTCACTTGAAGAATTGGGCCTTCTTAAAATGGACTTTCTCGGGCTTAAAACACTTACTGTTATTTCTGATGCAGAGAAAGCAGTGCGTGAAATTAATTCTGACTTTGATATCGAAAATATTCCACTCGATGAGCCCGAGACCTATAAACTTTTCTCAACCGGTCAGACGTACGGTGTGTTTCAGTTTGAATCTGCTGGTATGCGTTCGGTGCTTACCCGTATAAAGCCTGAAAATCTTGAAGACCTGATAGCTGTTATCTCTCTTTACAGACCGGGTCCTATGGATTCTATTGACACATATATTCAAAACAGAAAAAATCCTGAAAAAACCGTATATAAAACGGACAAGCTTAAGAATATACTAAGCGTTACACACGGCTGTATGATTTATCAGGAGCAGGTAATGCAGGTGTTCCGTGAGCTTGCAGGCTATTCATACGGCAGAGCTGATGTCGTGCGTCGTGCAATGTCAAAGAAAAAGCACGATGTAATGGAAAAAGAGCGTATGACTTTTATCGAGGGTGCAGGCAAAAACGGAATTGAGCCTGCAGTTGCAAATTCAATATTTGAGGATATGTCTTCTTTTGCATCGTATGCTTTCAATAAATCACACGCTGCAGCATATTCGCTTGTTGCTTACCGTACGGCGTGGCTCAAGCATCATTATCCTGCTCAGTTTATGGCGGCTCTTCTTACAAGTGTTCTTGACCAGACTCCGAAGGTCAGCGGATATATCAACGAGTGTGAGCGGCTCGGTATCAGAGTATTACCGCCTGATGTCAATTCGAGCTTTGAAGGTTTTGTTGCCAAAGGTAATAAAATACTTTTCGGTTTACTTGCAATAAAAAATCTCGGACGGGCACTTATAAGCGCTATCATTGAGGAAAGAACAAAAAACGGTCGGTTTGAAAGCTTTTATTCTTTCTGTAAACGTGTTTACAGCCGCAATTTTAACCGACGTGCTGTTGAGAGTCTTATTTATAGCGGTGCACTTGACAGCCTCGGGCTTAACAGACGACAAATGTTGATAATGCTCCCGTCGATACTTTCCGAGCTCGAGTCCGACAGAAACGGTGCGTTGAGCGGTCAGATGAATTTTTTCACACTTCTCGGTGAGGAGGATAAAGCAGGTCCCGAAATTCCGAGTGCTGATGAATTGTCGGCAGACGAAAAGCTTCTCAGAGAAAAAGAAGTGGTCGGATTTTATGTCAGCGGTCATCCTATGGCAGGCTATACTTACCTTTCTCAAAAGCTCGGATGTGTGAATATTTTTGACCTTACAGATTCAGAAAGCTTTGCGGATAATACTAAAGTAACAGTTTTGGGTATAATAACTTCAGTGAAGAAAAAAGTTACGCGGAGCAATGCGGAAATGGCTTTTGTTACACTGGAAGATATGAGCGGCAGTATTGAAGCTTTACTTTTCCCCAAAACCGTTGCAACTAATTCGGCACTGTTGATAACCGGTAATATTGTGTTGCTAAAGGGCAGACTCAGCTTACGAGAAGATAAAGAACCGAGTATTGTCTGCGATACACTCGAGCCTTGTCCGAAAGATTATAGAGCAGGGGAGACTAAACCCGTTAAAAAAGTTAAACACGGTCTGTTTCTTCGCGTGCCGTCAGAAAACAGCGATCTTACGGCAAGGGTAGCAAATCTGCTTGCTATATTTGACGGAAACACACCGGCTTATTTTTACTATAATGACACTAAGAAGTATTCTTCGAAAACAGTTGGCGTCGATGTAAATGACCCTCTTGTAAAAGAACTTAAACTGGTATTGGGGTCGGAAAATGTCGTTTTTCAATGAAAGTTGCCCAAAATATCTTGACATATTTTTTTTATAGTGTACTATATAAGTTAATTGATTTTCAGCATAGACATAGGAGAGATTAAGTTATGAACAAAATCGGTGTTTTAACAAGTGGCGGCGACGCTCCGGGTATGAATGCTGCTGTTCGTGCAGTTGTCCGTACAGCTTGCTACCTCGGTATGGAGGTTGTCGGTATCCGTTACGGCTACAAGGGTCTTCTTGAGGAAGATTTTATTGACCTGAATATGCGTAATGTATGCGATATTATCCATCGCGGCGGTACCAAGATCTATACAGCACGTTGTCCTGAGTTCAGAGGCGAAGAGGCAGTACGCAAGGGCGTTGAGATTGCAAAGAAACACGGTATCGAAGGCCTTGTAGTTGTCGGCGGCGACGGTTCGTTCCGCGGTGCACGCGACCTTTCCAATTTTGGTCTTCCCTGTGTAGCGATTCCCGGTACTATTGATAACGATATCGTCTGCACAGACTATACTATAGGCTTTGACACTTGTCTTAACACTGTTCAGGCTCTTGTTGACCGCCTTCGTGACACTATCGAAAGCCACAGCCGTTGTATGGTTGTTGAGGTTATGGGTGCCCGTGCAGGTTACCTTACACTTAATGCGGGTATCGCAGTAGGTGCAACAGCAATTGTTATTCCCGAAATTCCTTATGATATCGAGAAAAACGTTATCGAGAAGATCAAGCGCACAAAGGCAACAGGCAAAAATCACTTCATCGTTATGGTTGCTGAAGGTGTTCGTTTCCGTGACGGTATTACTGTCGATGAAATCGCAAAGAAGATCGAGGAAGAAACAGGCGTTGAGGCTCGTTCAATCGTTCTCGGTCACATCCAGCGTGGCGGTTCACCCTCAGTTCGTGACCGTGTTACAGCAAGCCAGATGGGTTACAAGGCTGTTCACCTTCTTCATGAAGGTAAGAGCAACCGTGTTGTTGTAATGCACGGCGAGCAGATTACAGATCACGATATCAACGAGGCTCTCGAGATGAGCAAGACCATTGATAAGGATCTTTATAACTGTGCAATGGAAATTTCTCTTTAATCTCTGACAATCCGATAAACATCAAGCCGTTCATCATAAGATGAACGGCTTTTTTATGTGTTTCTTATTTGAACAAATTTGCAAAAAATCCTATAAATATTGTAAATAGTGCGCTTATAAATTCAAACGGATTGTCTGCATCTGCTACGCTTGCCTCAAAGCGTGTGCCGAGTTTATCTGCAGACGGTGTGAAATCAAAGCTGTCAATGCTGATATCTGCATTTTCACCCGAAAATTCAAACTGGAACTTGAATACATAATCGAGCTTTTCATTTGCGTAAGTGAATCCGCATTCGTTTCCAGACAAATAGAGAGTGTCAAGGTCGAGAGTAATTTTATGCCATTCTCCGTCAGCAGGAATTACATACGAGCTGTCTTTTGCACCTTCAACAGCAGGAGAATACCAAGAGTAAGCATCAATGTAAATTTTTAATGCATCAAGCGTAATATCATTACTGCCGTTGTTTCGTGCATAAAAACTGATTTTTCCGTAGTTGCTCCAATCGGTATCAGTGTCGCTGAATGGTTTTGTTTTTCCGTCAATCTCGTAAAGCTGTATCGGTTTTACGGTAAATTCTGTGTCTTTTGATAAAATATTAAGTCCTTTTTCTCCGCTGTATGCACTGTTTTGGTTGAGTAAAATTTCTGCACCGTCAGCCTTCCAAGTGTTAAATTCTGCACTGTGTGGATCAGGGAGGAGATGCCATGCTTTTGAGAGCTCGCAATCAGCCCATGTTTTATCTGTCCAGTATACAGCGTTATTAATCTGTTTTGTAACAAAAGGACTTACAGGCAGGTATTTTTCTCCGTTAACAGTTGAGTACAGGCTTGAATATGTGTTCAGTGTGCAGTATGCATAGCTTGCACTTACAGGCTCACTTACTTCTTCGCTCCATACTTTAACAGTATCTTCTGATATGATTTCAGCCTGTGCCTGTACGTAAATACCGTCTTTTCCGCACACAGCAAAACCGTTTATTAATTTATCGTCGGATTTGATTGAATCGCCGTAGTTTTTAAGTGTGACATATATGCTGCCGTCTTTTATTTCGCTTGATTCAACCGAAGCGGCAGTATAAGTTTCCGATTTGCCGTACACCATACCGAGTGCGGCGTTTGCCATACGTTCGCCGACAGGCTGTTTAGCTGACGGGTGAATCACTCCAACTGCAGGCTGATAGGTGAGAGACAGGTCATAAAGCGTTATCATAGCACGACTTTCAGGTAGTGCAGACTGTATCTCTGTGTAGTTGAGATTCCATTCCGATATTCTATGTCCGCCGTAATCGTACGGTGCGATCTGTGTGTAAACTATCGGGAAGAATCCGTCTTCATACTCAAACATATTGGTGTACATCTGTTGCAGTGCATCAAAGCTGCGGGTGTACAAGTCGAAGCTTGTATCATAAATAAGGTCTGTTTCACCCTGATACCATATCATTCCTGAGGGACGGAAATTGCGGTAAGCGTGTGTACGAAGGTTGTAGTTTGCCGTCATATCAATATATATATCGGTGCTGTTTTCGTCCCAATCCAATTTTTTGATGTATTGTCCCTTTTCTGTCATCTCTTCTTTAAGCAAGCTGTCAGCATCAATAGCTTCTCTTGAAAGCCAGCTTCTTATTGATGAGCCGCCGAGTGATGAATTGAGTATACCTACGGGCATATCAAGCTCATACATAAGCTTTTCTGCAAAAAAGTAAGCAACCGCACTCATACCGTATATTTCAGGATTGTCTCCGCAAATCCATTTTGCATCAATAATATCATTCTGTGGGTCTGCAGGTATTGCGTTTGTGCCGTTATATGTTGGATATGCAGGCTCAACAAGCACTCTGAGCCATTTGTTCAGCTTTTCGCCGCTGTTCATCATTTCAAGTCCTTTGATTGACTGACCGAGCGGGAACATCATATTACTTTGACCGCTTGCAAGCCATAACTCACCGAATACTACGTTATCTATTCTTGCAAATTCATCACCGTCTTGATAGAGTACAACCGAGTATTCTTTATATCCGCCTGCAGGTGCAACAAACGATACTTCGAATGTGCCGTCATCCGAAACTCTTGCACTTGAATTCATAATCGGCCAGGAATTTTCATTTAAGAGCTGTACTTTTATTGTGCTGCCCGGGTTGCCTTCGCCTGCAAATATCGCATCTTTATTCTGTGCAAAAAGCATACCGTCACCGTAAACAGTGTACAGCCTTGCTGTGCTGTCTTCTGCAAAAGCAACGGTTACACTACAGAATATGAACAGAGCAGTAAGCAGTACAGAAATTACTTTTTTACCCATATTAAAACCTCCGTGTGCTTTATTGTACTTAATATATCATATCATAGTAAATCCTGCAAGGTGTTTGAGACAAGTGAATTTCATATTTCTTTTATGCAGTTTGCAAAAGGAGATATTGACAAATTATTTATGTGCACAGGTGTATAAAAGCATTTGATACAATGGTTATTGAATTGATTTAATATGAGTGATATAATGAATTAAAAATAATTGTGGTGTGATATTTAATGAATTATATAATTGAAAAGATTGATGCAAACAACTATTCTCTGTTTGATGATATGGTGTTTTGGAGAGAATACGGTAATGAGCGTGAGCCTTTACAAATAACAATTTCTGAACAGATGAAAAATGAACTATCAAATCCCGACTTACATGTTTATGCCGTTAAGGTTGACGACAGATTTGTCGGTTGGATTTCCTGTGTTTACATAGCTAAAATCGGCAGCAGATGGAACGGACACGGTCACGTATATGTTGATGAACTGTGGGTTGAGCCGTCTTATCGTGGTAATGGCTTTGCCAAAGCTCTGCTAAGAAAAGCTGATGAACTAAAAAATGAACTTAATGCAACAGGAATTAGATTATATGTCAACGTTAATAATCCGATAGCTCAAAAGCTATATGAATCTTGTGGCTATGTTGAAGACGGTAGAGCTTTTTTTATGGAGAAGTAAAATGAAAACATTATATCTGATTGGTGGTACAATGGGTGTTGGTAAAACCGCCGTAAGTCAACAACTGAAAAATGATTTACCGAACAGCGTATTTCTTGACGGTGATTGGTGTTGGGATGCAAATCCATTCCAGGTAACAGAAGAAACAAAGGCTATGGTAACGGATAACATTTGTTATTTACTTAATAATTTCTTGAGTTGCAATGCTTACGAAAACATTATCTTCTGTTGGGTAATGCACGAACAATTCATAATCGATTCTATTGTTGAAAGGTTGAATACTGAGAACTGTAATGTGAAATGCATTTCTCTTATGACTGATGAAGCAACACTTCGTAAAAGATTAGAGGCAGATGTTAATGCAGGCACACGCACGGAAGATGCTATTGAAAGAAGCATTGCTCGGATTTCAAAGTATCAGAATTTAGACACAATTAAAATTGATACAGTAAATAAAACTATACAACAAGTTGCGTATGAAATTACAAAAACTTGATTTGAATTTTACGGTGATGTGCTATGATTAGATTAGCTGAAGAAAAAGACTTTTTACAATTAGCTCAAATGAAATGGGAACATTCTGCTGAAGATGATATAACCTATGGTGAAACAAATACTGTTGGTGTAGATAAGCAGAGCTTCATAGATGATTATATCGCGTTTCTGGAAAATGATTCTACATACACAATCTTTGTCTTGGAACAAGACGGTATTGTAATTTCTGCAATGTATGTTGCAATTATTAATAAAGTGCCAAAGCCTAAAGTAAACAAGTCATATATCGCATATCTTACTAATGTTCATACAATGAATGAATATAGAAATAAAGGTTACGGTAAAGAATTACTTTCATATATCAAGAACTACTTGAAAGAAAAAGGTTGCGAATTAATTATTGTGTGGCCGAGTGATAATTCCGTCAATTGGTATCTGAGAAACGATTTTAAAACAGAAAACGAAATAATGGAATGTGAGTTATAATATGAATAAAAATTTTATCGTCAGAAAAGCCGTAATCTCCGATGCGGAAGATATTTATCATATCAACAAAACAAGTCTTGGTTACGAATATGATTTTGAAAAGCAAAAGCGCAAAATCGAGGCTGTGTTGAATGATGAAACACAAGTTATCTTTGTGGCTGAATCTGATAATAAAGTTGTCGGCTACATTCACCTTGTAAATTACGATGTTATCTATGCTGATAATTTCAAAAACTGTTTGGGTTTGGCTGTTGATAACGATTACAAACGAAACGGCATCGGTTCTGCTTTGCTGAAGCGAGCTGAAATCTGGGCAAAGGAAAACGGTGCAGTCGGAATCAGGCTTTGTTCAGGTGCGGAGCGTGTGAATGCACATAAGTTTTATGAATCACAAGGCTATGAAGTAACAAAATTACAAAAGAATTTGAAAAAGATTTTTAAATCCTTCGACGGATAATCCGTCGGAGGAGATTTTTTTCGAATAAAACCTTTTTAATGCTTATGCAAAAATGTGGTTGACAACTATATTTATTTGTGCTACAATAATTACACAATATAATATGGGAGGTGAAACGATGGAAATCATCAGCAAAAGACTGAAAGCGCTCCGTGAAAGTGTAGGTCTTTCTCAGAACAAACTTGCTCAGATTTCGGGAATGAAGCAGTCGAGCATCAACCGATACGAAAACGGCTCGGCAACACCTTCGCCTGAAAATATGGTTAAGCTTGCAGATTACTATGATGTGTCGCTTGATTATATCTACGGCAGAACGGATAATCCGCAAGGCAGACTGTATGAACACAAAACAAAGTACAGCCCCGAAATGGAAAAGTTTGTTGAAATGTGCTTTGACCCCAACTCTAGAGCAAACCATCAACTCAAGGCAACTCTTCTGAAACTTCTGAGTTCTGAGGGGGTGACAGATGATTGAAAGCAGTTATCTACGCACGATACTCTTCCGACAGTCAGCGTGAAGAATCAATTGACGGTCAGATTCGTGAGTGTACGGAGTATGCCGAACGAAACGGAATC
>JAZPYN010000027.1:0-13888 GCA_045544155.1 Acutalibacteraceae bacterium | reverse complement strand
TGTGCGCTGGTAGCTCAGCTGGATAGAGCAACTGCCTTCTAAGCAGTAGGCCAGGGGTTCGAGTCCCTTCCAGCGCGCCATTTATGGTGGACATAGCTCAGTTGGTTAGAGTGCCAGGTTGTGGCCCTGGAGGTCGTGGGTTCGACTCCCATTGTCCACCCCATAAAACAAAAACGCACAAAGTCATAACGGCTTTGTGCATTTTTTAAATAAAAACTAAATATTGGGGCGTCGTCAAGCGGTAAGACAACAGACTTTGACTCTGTCATTCGCTGGTTCGAATCCAGCCGTCCCAGCCAGAAAAAAGCACTTGCAATACTGCAAGTGCTTTTTTCAACTAAGTGTGCTTTACGACACGTGAAGCACGCTTAACTTCACTTGGGCGTAGCCCATGCTTCACTAAAATAAGCTTAATTCATATCAATAACCAAACTGCTCATGATTGTGTCACAGTAAACGGGATTTATGCTTTTTAATTTTTCACTTTTCATTTACAGTTAATCACGTAAGTATTGTTGAAAGCTATAAGTAATAGTGACTAATGAAAAAGTATGCACCGTCAATTCCGCAATAAGAATATTTGATTGCATCAATCACATCCCTCCCCTATTGTTTCAAAACTATATTTACATTTACGGTTGCTTGTATTAAAATAAATTACAGATACAATGTTTATTTTGATATAATTTTTCGAGGTGATTTTATGTATAATTTTACTTTTGATATTATCTGCGAAAATGATAACTGCAAGGTTACATTAAACAAAACCGTTGAAAACGATATTCTGTTTGTTGACGTAAAAATGGAACAGATCAAAATGGCAGTACCCGAGCAGTTTTCGGTCAAATGGAAAATAAGCGGTACAGATTGCTGCGGTGTATGGAATTCCTTTGTGCGTAACCATACGATCCGTCCAGATTGGGGAAGCGTTGATGCGATTTCAAGGCTGGCTTCAGGTATGCCTATTCAGCAGATAACAACATTTGACGGAAACAATAAAATCTGTGTTTCACTGTCAGACGTTGATATCCCGTCAAAAATCTCGATGGGTTATTGCGAGGAAGATGCAAGTATCATTTGTGAAGCGGTGTTTTTTACCCTGCCTACAAATGCAGCAGAAAACTATTCTGCGAAAATCAGAATTGATATGAGGGATATACCTTTTTATGACAGCATTTATGAAACAGCTGACTGCTGGGAAAACGAATGCGGCTACCAATCGGCTTTTGTTCCCGAACACGCTAAAATGCCTATGGATTCCCTATGGTACAGTTTTCATCAGAATCTGAAAAAGGATAAGATTTTAGAAGAGTGCCGTCTTTCAAAAGAGCTCGGTATGGAAACCGTTATAATCGATGACGGTTGGCAGACAGATAACAGTTACCGCGGTTATTCCTATTGCGGTGATTGGGCTGTATGCGAAAACAAGATGGGTGATATGGCTGCTCTTGTCGATGAGATACATAAAATCGGTCAAAAGGTAATTCTTTGGTATTCCGTACCCTTTGTCGGTCTTCATTCCGAAAAATATGAAGAATTCAAAGATTATTTTCTTGATAAATCAGGTAATGAAAAGGATTTCTGGGCTCTTGACCCGAGATACAAAAAGGTAAGAGATTACCTTTGCGGTGTTTATAAAAAAGCAGTAACCGATTGGAAGCTTGACGGACTTAAGCTTGACTTTATTGACAGCTTTGTATTAAAGGGCAAGTCATTGGAATATGATGAAAAACGTGATTTCCAGTCACTTGAAGACGGAATACACGCGCTTATGTCCGAAATCAAGGCTGAGCTTACGGCAATCAACAGCGATATATTAATTGAATTCCGTCAGTCATACATAGGTCCTTCGATCAGAAAATACGGCAATATGCTCAGGGTCGGTGATTGCCCGGGTGATGTCTTAGCAAACCGCAGTCAGATAGTTAACCTTAGAATGACTTCGGGCAAAACAGCAGTACATTCGGATATGCTGATGTGGAATAAAAAGGACAGCGCAGAAAATGCCGCCATGCAGTTTGCAAATGTTATTTTTGCCGTACCGCAGATTTCAATGCTTATAAATGAACTGCCGCAAGAGCATATTGAAATGCTTAAGTTTTATATCTCATTCTGGAAAGAATACAGAGATGTACTTCTGGACGGTAAATTAACCGCAAAAAATCCCGAAAACGAGTATTCGCAAGCATCATCAACCCTTGATAATACTACTGTTACGGCGGTTTATACCAACAATGTTGTTGATACAAAAAGTGATAAAACGGTTGTTGTAAACGCTTCGGGCTTTGATTCGATTATTGTGAAGAATGCGGCGGACAAGAGGTTCACCGTAAAAAACTGTAAGGGCGAAATAATCGGCAGCGGCACAGTAAAAGGTTCTCTCGATGAGATTTGTGTAACCAAAGCCGGAGTTTTGATCGTTGAATAAAATAAAATTCATATCCTTTATTTAACAAGAAGCTGTACAAAGGTACCGTGAGAGGGCAAAAACACGGCAAATACACGAAATCTTATATAATAAATATAAACACATCAGGAAGATTTAATTAAAATCCTCCTGATGTTTTTTTCGATTTATTCGCGGAACGGTCAAAGACCGTTCTCTACATTTTCTTTGTGCGTGTTTACGGTGACTTTATCGACAGTCTCGAAGGAGCTGTAAAAAAATTACTTTTTTACAGCTCCTTATACTTTTGTACGCTTATCTGTTAACTTAATATTATTTTTGCATTATATGTTAAAAATCATTAAAAACAGAGGCGATATTTTGCAAGCTCAAGGCTTTTCTGCAATTTGAATATCGGCATTCATACCACTGCTTACATACTCTCCGTTTTTATAAAAAGGCTCTGAATTGATACTAACCTCAGCTCCTGCAGGCACATATAAAACAGCCTTCACACCCTGCGGAACACTGAGATCAACAACATATTTCTCCGAAGTCTTTTTATAGCCAAAAGTGATCAATCCCTTTACGCTCGGAACTGTACAGCTCATACTGTCAGACAAAGTGTACTGAGGCTCGATCTTGACCTTTTCATAACCTGCTTCAAGCGGAGTAATGCCTGCAAAATGCTTACTCATTATTACAAGAGGTCCGCCGCTCCATGCGTGATTTTTGGTACCTCGCCATGAATCCCAAAACTCCCACAGAGTAGAGTAATCTTCCCCCATCATACCGCTGTATCTGTCCTTGATTCTGTCTGCCGCGGCTTCGTGTTCGCCCATTGTGCAGAGTGCTTCAAGCACATAGTACTCCATATAGGGACTTGAGTTTTTTGTAGTTGTGAGCACATCTGTAATAGTAGCATACTGCTCTTTATCCGCAAGACCGGACAAAACAGCAAGAGCATTCGCTCTGTCATCAGGCTTTCTTACATCTTCACTTTTATAACCTGCTTCTGTCCACAGAGCCTTATATCCCTCTTTGATAGTTTCTTTTCTTTCGGTAA
Source organism: Acutalibacteraceae bacterium (assembly GCA_045544155.1). Classification (GTDB taxonomy): domain Bacteria; phylum Bacillota; class Clostridia; order Oscillospirales; family Acutalibacteraceae; genus UBA8612. The sequence goes on along the minus strand of JAZPYN010000027.1, from coordinate 10,436 downwards.
TAAATAAGATATCATCGTCTTTTCCCAAAGTCCGAGCCATTTCCTCGGTAGCGGAAAGAGCATAGTAGACCCAAGCGTTTTCTATAGCTGTCATATCTGCCTTATTGCCCCAATCAGCCCAATCCCACGAGCCTGCACGGTGGACTACAAGGTTTTTGTCGCCGATTTCCCAAAGCTTGAGATAATCAACAGAAGCATCGTATACCTTCTCAAGAAATGCCGCGTCGCCCGTATATTCATAGTAAGTAAGGAACCCTACGATTCCCGCAAGTTGCTGCACCGGAAGCTCAAAATAATCTCCGCTTATGGGTACGACGGTCTGCAGCACCTTAGTATCGTCAACGTGAGAAAGCATTGCTTCTACACCCTTCTGATACAAAAGGTAGGAATTACTGTCCATAGAGTACATCGTCATGATCATTTCACTTGTGACATCACCCCACCACTGTGCTCGCTCTCTGTCAGGACAGTCCATAAAACTGTCACGCATTGTAACATAAAGAGTGCGCAGAGATTTTTGCCACAGAGAATTGAAAAACTCGTCATCACATTTAAAATCGCCGCAGAATGAGCTGTCGTATCCTGTTTCACGGTACATCAAAGAAACAACCGTAACACCATAGGGTATTTTGTAAGTGATATGCTCACCGTTTACCCAGCCTAACGCTTCAAACTCCTGCTCGCCCTCTTTCGTTATATAGGTCGTTGAAACAGCGCCTATCAAAGTGTTTTCCGTTGTAATACGAATCTTTTTACCTGTAGGCGCTATGACCTTGAGGTAAGGCGTAAGCTGTGCGTTATACGGAATATCTACGGTAATTTCTTCACCGAAAAGACAGTTTACGGTATAGTTTTCATAAACATCGGAGTTTTCGTATTCTTTAAGCCCGTAATCCTTCAGAAAAGGTATTCCTCTCGGATAAAGCTTACCGTAAGCACCCTCACCACCCACAGCGTATTCTGTTGCATTTTCCCAAGAGGAAGAATCATAAGCTTCATTCATCCAATCAATATCTTTTCTTGCATCGAAATAAATACTGTACTCGGGAAGCCTGTAATTGGGCGGATAAAGAGCACTGTCGATATAAGCACTGTTTCGTTTTACTTTCCAGCTTTCATCGGAAACTATGCTGATATCCTCGTTTACAGCTTCAAAAAGCAAACCGCCCTGACCGCTGCCGCAGTAGGAATAGCTTGTTTCATCATCCCAGTACCAGACTAACGCACAGATTGAGTTTTCACCCTCTTTGAGATAAGGTGCAATATCTGTACTGTCATAATAGCCGCCGGTTTTTTCAGGTCCTCGTTTTACGTTGCCTTCAAAAACAACCGTTTCTCCGTTTATGTAAAGCCAATATTTAGAGTCTGCAGAGATGTGAGCAACAAGCTCCTGCGGGACAGCTTCAAGACTTATTTTTTTAATAAAGCACATCCAGACATTTTCCTCGGTCAGGTTATCCTTATCCCATATCCATTTAGCTTTCCAGTCTGTTTTCTCTTCGGTATAAATAACACTGTACTCCGGAATACTGTCGGGAATTTCATATTCGTTTTTATACGGAACCAATTCCGGAGTGCCCCACGAAAACAGAGAAGTAATAAAACCTGCCGCTATGACAAGATAAGAAATAATTGTTTGTATAATCTGCATAGGAACCTCCGCGATATGCTCAAATTCATTTAATTAAATTCTGCTTATTTTCACTCTTCCAGCCCTTCAAGCATCTGGGCGAAGAGTGTATTTGCCCAGGCAAACCAGACACGTGTGAAGTTTGCAGGGTCATCTACGTGGAATGATTCGTGCATAAAGTTAGTGCCTGCGTGGGTACGGCTCAGCATATCAAGGCACTCGTTTATTTCTGACTTATCACTGCTTGTGATTATCTGCATTGTAAGCGCGATATGCCAGATATGGTCTTTGGGTGTATGGGGGCTGCCCACACCCTTTGCAGCCTTGCCCTCAAAGTAATAGGGATTATCCTTTGAAAGGATGAAGCGTCTTGTATTCTGATAGATCTCATCGTCCTTACTGCAATAGCCGAGATAAGGTGCGGCAAGAAGGCTGGGCGAATTAGCATCGTCCATAAGGTTGTAGTTGCCGAAGCCGTCGGTTTCGTATGCGTAAATTCTGCCGTATTTCGGGTGACTTACAATACCGTAAGTCTTGATACCGTTATCAATCTCGTAAGAAAGCTTTCTGCATTTCTCAGCAAGGGGCTCGTTATCAAATGCTTCACGTGCAAGCTTTTCGGCATAGTGCATTGCAACAACAGCCATCATATTTGACGGCACGAGGTAATTAAAAATACACGCATCGTCTGACGGACGGAAGCCCGACCAGGTCATACCCGTAAAATTGACAGGTCTGCCGTAGCCGCCGAAAGGCAGAGTGTCTGACTCGGGACAGTTTTTTCTGTCGAAGAAGTAGGTTGAGTTTTCTTTATGATGCTGTTCTTTTATAAAGTGATCCGCTATTGTTTCAAGCATTTTTTCGGTTTCGGGTGTAAGCACCTTGCTGTCGCCCGTAACCTTGTAATATTCGTACAGGAGATAGACCGAAGCACAAAGGGAGTCGACCTCATACTTTCTTTCCCATATAAGCTCATGGTCAAAGTCCGACGGGTCTTTCCATTTTTCGGGGTTAGGCTCGGCATTGAAAGCATTTGAGTACGGGTCAAGGTTAACATACGCTGCGTGCCTTGCGATAACACCGCGCAGAATCTCTTTTAAATTCTCGTCCTGCGGTGCATATTTGATATAGGGCTTAAGCTGTGCGGCACTGTCACGAAGCCACATAGCAGGTATATCGCCAGTAATAACAAAGTAGCTGCCGTCATAAAGCTGTTTTGTCGTTGTTTCTATTGTGTTGAGAAAGCACTGCTTTGCGAGCGGTGCAAGTGCAGGAAAAATACGCTGCATCTTTTTTTCAAGCTCTTCAGCTTTTTTAATAAGTATATCCGGTGTTTTCATACTGAATCTCCTATAAAAATTTCTGTTTACAAGTACTATACAACATTGGTATACCTTTTGCAAATATTTTATATAAACATTATCTGTCTCAAATTCTCTAATCGGTTTGTTGATTTTTTCTATCATCAGTAGAATCAGCTAAACAATCGCTTTATTGTATTTCTTTTTGGGGTCTGTTATTATCAGACTGTAAACAGCGCTGTTAAACACAATAAACACTCAGAAAGGTTGTGCAGTTATGAATTTACACTTCGGAGAAACATTGAAGGCACTACGCAAGGAGAAAAATTTTACGCAGGAGAATCTCGCAAATTTTCTCGGAGTTTCCTTTCAGGCGGTAAGCAAATGGGAAAGAAACGAAAGCTACCCCGATATAACAATGCTGCCGTCAATAGCATCGTTATTCGGTGTATCGGTTGACAAGCTGCTCGGTATTGACCTTATTGAAAAGGATAAAAAAATCGAAGAATACATCAACGAATACCCTCGACTTTGGAATCTCGGAAAAATCGACGAAGTAAAAGCCCTGATGAAGCAGGCTACCGAAGAATTTCCCGGCAATTATGCATTGCTTGTACGCTATTTCAATGCTCTTATTTCAACAGAAGACACAGATGAATATCTTATAGGCATACGTAATGAAGCTCAGACGATTTATGAAACCATTCAAAACCACTGCACTGTTGACAGTATACGTATCTGGGCTAAAAAGCTTATGTGCCGCTATTTACGCGATCTGAGTCTTATTGAAGGAAGCGGCTGCAGCATTGAAGAGGCGGAAAGAATACTTGATACAATGCCTATAATGCAAAACACACGCGATTACTATGCAATGTATATGTACCCAAACGATGATAAGAAGCGTTCGGAAGCCTGTGCAAACGGAATTTCAGAAATGCTCAGACTCTTCGGTGAAATAATGAACAGAAAGTACAAAAGCTTCCTTGATGCTGACGATAAAATTTCACAGGCGTATATCAACCTGCTTGAGGCAGTTATGCCCGACGAAGACTACGGCAAAAGCTATTACCTTATGGTCATATATCAGCAAAGACTCGGCGTTAAAAAATATATCAGTGGCGATGAGAACGGAGCACTTGAGCACTTTGAAAAAGCCGTAACGCTTGCAAAAAAATATGACCTTATGCCCGATATCAGTTATCATACCTCGCCTGCCGTTGAAGGGCTTGTGTTTGATAAAGTCAAAGCATACCGATTCTGGGAAGGCTCCTTTGCTGACAACGTAAAAGACGGCTTGAAAAACAGGCCTCAGCTCTCCGAGGAATTTAAAAAAAGCGAAAAGTTTCTGAAGATATTAGAGCTGTAACGCTCACCCGAAGCATGGCTGTAAGACAAAATTACAGCCATGCTTTTATATCTTTAATCGCAAATGTTCTTTCTGCCTGTTTACCTATATCAATTGCGCGGAGCAACCACTGGTCCTCCTTGTGCCAGTCGGTATGACCGAAAAGCATCTCGATGGGCAGTATCTCTCTGGTGGCAGTGATACCTTTGTAATTTGTATATACGATCGTTACAATTTTTTCAGAGTCCATATGGATTCTCCTTTCGGATTTTACATTAATATTTTAAAATCACAATACAAGCAATGTCAATAGTTGTCATCTATATGTTTTTGTGGTATAGTTTGTGTATTATGACGGAATACTCAAAAACACACCTTCATTACGCCGTAAATTTGATATTCACAAATGTCGGGAGACCACATAGGGTCTCCCCTACGGCATAAACTCACAATTATCGAAGAATAAATGTTGCTCTATACAACAGAGGTGAACACTAACCGATGATTAAACTAACCACAAAAATAAAACAAATGACTGTAGAATCGGGTAAAAGAATTCTTGTAACAAGTGATATTCACGGTAACCTTTCTTATTTTAAAAACGTTCTCACCAAAGCCTCGTTTTCGGATAATGATATCTTGTTTATCGTCGGTGACATAATTGAAAAAGGACCCGAAAATTTAAAAACACTTCGTTACGTTATGGAGCTTTGTAAAAAAGGTAATGTAACACCTCTGATAGGCAACGTAGATGCGTACAGAATAAAGCTGATATACGGATTATCTGAAGAAAACGTAAACGGATTCTACAATTATATTCTATCTTTAAGAGAATGGGCAGGCACAAGCTTTTATGAAGAGCTTGCCAATGAATGCGGATACACAATAAACTCACCCGATGATATCCTTGCATCCAAACAAGATGTTATAGCTCATTTTGAAAGTGAATTCAGCTTTATTGCAAGCCTTCCGACTATTGTAAAAACGCAGAACTATGTTTTTGTACACGGCGGATTACGAGAAAAAGACATAGCTGATAACTTGGACAAAGGAGTTTTGGAGCTTACTAAATTTGATGCTTTTATGACTAATACTCCACATACCTTTGATAAGTTTGTTATAGTAGGACATTGGCCTGTTGTGCTGTACAGCAACTCTGTACAGCAAATGAATCCGATTATCAACCGTGACAAAAAAATTATTTCAACAGACGGCGGATGCGGAGTAAAAAAAGAAGGTCAATTAAACCTTCTGATTATTCCGGATATAAACTGCTCTGTTGACGATATAACTCACATAAGCTATGATGATATACCTGCTGTAACTGCTATTGAAAGCCAAGATGCAAGCAGTAATTCGGTTTATATATCTTGGATTAACAGAGAAATACGCATAATAAGCAAAGGCGATGAGTTTTCTTACATTGAGCACATACAGAGCAGACGTAAATTTGATATTCCAAACACTTATTTAAGAAATGAAAACGAATGTTATGACTACACCGATTACATACTTCCCGTGAAAAAAGGTGATAAACTATCACTGATAACAAAAACATCAAAAGGATGTATTGTAAAAAAAGACGGAGTTATAGGTTGGTATTTAGGAAAATATGTTTGAAGAAATTTTAAAACTTAAATCAAGCTGGGAATTTTTGCAGAGCACTCCCCTGCCGATTGCGGTTTACGGAACGGGTAACGGTGCTGACAAAGTATTTGACGAGTTTGACAGGCTCGGTATTAAAGTATCGGCCGTGGTTGCAAGTGACGGATTTGTAAGAAAGCGTATATTCCGCGGATTTGAAGTGAAATCCGTTTCACAGACAAAGGCTGAATTCGGCAATTTTGTTATTGCTCTTTGCTTTGCAAGTCCCTTGCCTCAGGTAATTGATAATATAAAAAAGCTAACCGCACATCACAAAGTCGTTATGCCGTCCGTACCCGTTTACGGTGACAATTTATTTAACAAAGAGTTTCTGAAAGATAACCTTAATGAAATAAAAAATGCTTACGGTCTATTGGCTGATGAGCAATCAAGAAAAGTATTTGAGGGTATTATCCGATTTCAGATTACCGGCGATTTAAACTGCTGCTTCGGCTGTGAAACAGATAAAGATGAGGCTTTTTCGATACTTGATTTAGGCAAAAGCGAGAGTTTTCTTGACCTGGGTGCTTACCGCGGTGATACGGTTGAAGAATTCTTAAACTATGCAAAATCATACAGTAAGATCGTTGCTGTTGAGCCGGATAAAAGGACATTTAAAAAGCTGCAGACAAACTGCGAAAGTACAGAAAACTTTACTGCAATTAACAGTGCTGTATGGTCTTGTGATTGTACTCTGAATTTTGATGGCAACAAAGGCCGAGGTGCAGCTGCAAAAACTGAAGGCGAAGAAATTACGGCGATATGTGTTGACAGCATATTTGAAAAACACGGTAATTTCACATATCTTAACATTGATATTGAGGGCGCGGAAAGCGAGATGCTTGACGGCGCGTCAAATGCACTCAAACACAAGCCGAAGCTTTGTATGGCGGCATACCACAGAAGCGAAGATATTTTTGCACTTGTAAACCAAGTAAACAGCATCAATCCCGAATACAAAATATACCTTCGCCACCATCCGCATATTTCGTTTTGGGATACAAATATTTACTGCATTTAAACACAGGAGAATCCTTATATGAAAATAACAGGCGCAATTTTTGACTTTGACGGCACGCTTTTTGACTCTATGCACATCTGGAAGGGGGTGCGTTTCACCTTCCTCGAGCATCTCGGCATTACGCTTACGGATGCGGATAAAAAAGCATTTGAAGGGCTTACTCTTGTTGAATCGCTCGAGTATTCAAAAAATCGTTTCGGTATCGCGCAGAGCGGCGATGAGCTTTTTACACTGTTCTTTGATTATATCAGGAGCAGATATATCGCCGAAGCCTGCCCTAAAAACGATATAATAGAATTCCTCGAAAAGCTGAAGGCAAAGGGTGTTAAAATCGGTATTGCAACCGCTACAGCCGAATACGCACTCAAGGCTGTGCTCGAAAAATACGGAATGCTCGGTTATTTCTCAACCATACGCTCAACTTATACGGTAGGAGCAGCAAAAACACAGCCCACTGTGTATGATACCGTGCTTGAGGAGCTCGGCACAGATAAAGACACAACCTGGGTTTTTGAAGATGCACTCTATGCTGCAAAAACAGCCAAGGCAAACGGATACAACCTTATAGGCATTTACGACGTAAGCGAAGCAGATACAGCAGTGCTTGAAGAAATATCGGATATATATATTCATAACTATTCAGAGCTCGAACTTTAAACACGGCAGAGGCAAGCCTCTGCCCTACTCTAAATAATAGTCTTTACTTATATGGTAATTATGATATAATAAATTCAAACAAAATTCAGAGGTGTTATTTATGGGCAGATATGCAATTTACGGCGCAGGCTCACTCGGTACCGTACTCGGTGCTTACATTACTAAAAACGGCGGTCAGATCGACCTTATCAACCGCAACAAGGCACACGTTGAAGCACTCAACACAAAAGGTGCCACAATCAAAGGCACTGTTAATATGAACGTTCCGGTCAAGGCAATTACACCTGACGAAATGGAAGGCAAGTACGACGTTATTCTGCTTATGACAAAGCAGCTTTTCAACAAAGAAGTTGTTACAAAGCTTAAGGATCACCTGACAGAAAAAGGCGTTATCGTCACCCTTCAGAACGGTCTTCCCGAGCCGGGAATTGCTGAAATTGTCGGTGCTGACCGTACAATGGGCTGTACGGTTGAATGGGGTGCCGCACTCGGTGAGCCCGGTGTATGCACACTCACAAGCGAGCCCGACAGCCTATCTTTCCATATGGGTAAAATGGAAGGTATTTCCGACGAACAGTTCAAAATGGTAAAAGACCTGCTTGAGCTTATGTGCCCCGTACACGAGGAAGATAACCTCATCGGTGCACGCTGGTCAAAGCTTCTTATAAATGCTACATTCTCAGGTCTCGGCACTGTTGTAGGCGGTGTATTCGGCGACGTATCCGAAAACAAGGCTGCCGCAAAGGTCGCTGTAAGGTGTATGAAAGAGTGTATCGACGTCGGCCACGCAACAGGTGCAGAGTTTGCTCCCGTACAGGGCAAGAACATAACAGCTCTCTTCTATTACAAGAATGCAATCAAGCGTGCTTTTGCAACCTTCCTTGTGCCTATCGCTATGAAGAAGCACCGCGACATTGAGCCGTCAATGCTTCAGGACCTCAAAAAAGGCAAGGCCTGCGAAATTGACGCAATAAACGGCGTTGTATGCGAATGGGGCAGAAAGACAAACACACCTACACCGATTAACGACAGAATCGTTGAAATAATCAAAAAATGCGAAAAGGGTGAGCTCAAGCCTCAGTCGTCAAACATCAAGCTGTTTGACGACCTGCTGTAAAAATAATCATGATAAAAGCGTGGTGTTTTATGCACCACGCTTTTGCTTTTATTGCTCCGTTTTAATTTCTCCGTTAGCTTTTTCATAAGCCTCGACATACTGCTCAAGCACAAACTCAATTTCTTTATTTGCAGAGCGTTTGTTTTTAGAAGCAATATACTTTATTTTTTCGAGAAGCTCTTCAGAAACTCTCAATGAAAAAGGAGGATAATAATTACCTGCCACTGCCAGCCATCCTTCCACAAAAAATGATATCAAAATACTACCATTTTGAAATAAAAGTTTATGAATTATTATTGACATCAATTTGATATCAAATTATAATACAGTTAACAATTACTAAAATAAAGGATGTGCAAAAATATGGAAAAAACTCCGTTTTTCAAAAAGACATGGTTTATAATAATTGCTCTGATTTTTATTCCTCCGCTCGGAATAGCACTGATGTGGATTAGTAAAAAACAGTGGAAATCGGTTATCAAAATCATATTAAGCGTAGTTCTCGGCTTCTGGACACTGATACTTGGTATTGCTATTTTCTCCCCTGCAGACGAAACATCCGCAACCGAAAGCGAAACCACAACCATTGAAAATTCAGATGCAGAAGATGTAACCGAACCTGCGACTAAAAAGCCTATATCCGAAACGAAGCCTGTTACAAGCACAACATCGCCAACAACAACCGAAACTGTAACAGAAAGCACAACAGAGCAGGAAACTACAAACCAACCTACAACGACGAAACCTGCAACAACAGCAAAGCCTACAACAACAGCAAAGCCTACAACAACTAAACCGACAACAACAAAGGCACCTGCAACTCAAAACGCAGGAACTAACTATGTTTTAAATAATAACACTATGAAATTCCACTACCCCACCTGCAGAGCTGTTGATGATATTTCTCCAGAAAACAAAGGAACATTTAAAGGAGACAGACAGACGTTAATAAACAGAGGATATAAATCTTGTGGCATTTGTCATCCATAAATTCAAATAGTCAAGGTGATTAAAATGAAATTCGGAATGCGAAAGACTTCGCTCAAGCGTTCGCTAAAAGCAAGGACAACCGGAAAAGCAAAGCGCAAAGTAAAAAAAGCATTAATTCCGGGATACGGAAAGAAAGGCACAGGTTGGATTAAAAACCCTAAAAAAGCCGCTTACAACAAAGTTTATAAAAAGACAACTTTCAGTTTTTTCGATATTTTTAAATAGAAAACAGAGCCGCCTGCGTAACTTACAAAAGCGGCTCTGTTTTTTTACATTACTGTCAAAACATATCATTGAAAATACAAAGTATATATGATAATATATTATCAGCGTATTATTTACTTTCACATATAAAGGAGAAATCAGATATGGGACTTATTAAAGCAGGAATAGGAGCACTGGGTGGTACACTTGCAGACCAGTGGAAGGAATTTTTCTACTGTGACTCACTTGAAAACGACGTACTTATGGTCAAGGGCTCAAAGCGAGTCAGCGGCAGAAGCACCAACACAAAGGGAAATGACAACAAAATTTCATACGGCTCGGGTATTGCTGTTGCCGACGGTCAGTGTATGATTATCGTCGAGCAAGGCAAGATTGTTGAAGTATGTGCAGAGCCCGGTGAGTTTACTTACGATTCATCAACTGAGCCTTCAATCTTCACAGGCAAGCTCGGCGATACGATCAAAGAAACTTTTAAAACCATAGGCAAGCGTTTCACCTACGGCGGT
>JAZPYN010000026.1:0-51178 GCA_045544155.1 Acutalibacteraceae bacterium | reverse complement strand
TTTGCTCTGCGGCGGGCGAGAACCTTACGGCCGTTTCTGTCCGCCATTCTCTTGCGGAAGCCGTGCTCCATCTTGCGATGACGCTTCTTGGGCTGATAAGTCCTTTTCATTCTTACATAACCTCCATTCAAGGTGTGATTTATGACCTAAGCGGAAAAAAGCATATTGGGCTTATACCCCACTTTAGACCTTACAAGGTGCTATTATATAACAAAAACGCCCTCAATGTCAACCTTTTTTTATATTAAGGTACATCTTGCGCTTAAATGCTGCGACATATACAATATGAAGCAAATAAATAACCAAAGCCACTGTTTTGGCTGGTTTTATTCATGTCCTGTCCTGCACATTTATTATGGTGTTGTAAAAAAGCAGGTATTATGGTACAATATTTTTAATGAGGTGATAAAAATGAAATGCCCCAACTGTAACGGTGAGATAGGCAGGTTTGAGCTTGCTCCCGAATGCAAGCACTGCGGTGTAAATATTTTTTACAGTCAGCAGGAAAAGCTGCTTGCAGAGGATGCAAAAAGATGCGAGCTCGAATTTGCTTCTTTTCGTATATTGAAAGCAAAAATAAAATCAGCCTTTATCGGAGGCCCAGTACGCATAATGCGTATGGTCGCAATGCTTATGGCAATCGGCTTTATTTTCATTCCGGTTGTAACCTTAAGTGCCGAGCTACCGATGCTTTCAGCACAGATCAGCCTCGGTGCATTCGGTGTGTATCAGGCCTTTTCGGGTGGTGAGCTTTCCGTATTTTTAAGCCTATCGGAGTATCTGCCCGGACTTTTCCCTGCATTTGCCGCTCTTGCTGTTATCTTTGTATTAATATTCCTTATGGGCTTTGGCGTATTTGTTGCGCTGGTTCTTTCTTTTCTCAACCTCAATCGCTCAGCAAAGGTATGCTGCGGATTTTCAGTCGCAGGCTTCGCACTTTCGGTTGCCGCCTGCATACTGTCAGCACTTATGCCGTCAATCGCTGAGCCGACCTTTATCACTGCAAAAAGCGGCTTTGGCGCTTTTACACTCGCGGCCGTTTTCGTGCTGATATTTGCACTCAACTTCATAACACTTAAAAAGAATTTCAAGCCCGAAATATCCGCAACAGACCTTAAGCGTGTCGAAACAATGAAAAAAATCAAAGCGGGCGAGATAACATTTGATGAGCTCCCCTTGCCCGTTTTCGAGTCCGAAGAAGAGCATAAGGAGGCTGAGACGAATGAATAAAAAGCACAGCAAAAAAACTCAGTTTCTGCTTTTCGGTCTTTGCAGCCTTATCGCAATGGCCGCTTGTTCGGCAGTGCTTGTTGCAACCGTGCGCTCAATAGAAAGCGGAAGCAATAACATCTCAACAGAGTACGAAACACAGAGCAAAACAGATCTTACAGACGATACCCTGACTCTTCTCGGCTACATAAAAAATCTCACTGAAAAAGCAACGGGCGATAAATTTATCAAAGCAAACATATATACCGATGTTTCGGTTGATGATTCAACCGTTACCGTCACAAATACAGACGGCAGCGAGAACAGAGCAGATAAAACTCTGCTGCTGTATGTCAAAAATAAGATAATGCCGCATATTGACCAATATTATCCCGAAGATGAAATCGGTATTTTCGGTACTGTCAACACCGAATTGCCTGTTATAAATTTTTCACCTGACATTGTAGCCGAAAGCTGTTTCAGCATAGGAGAGGCTGACGAAGACGGTAACCCCGTATATAACAGCGACAGCGGCGAACTGATTGACGGCGACTTTTATTTTATTACATTTAATTTGGAATCAAGTGAAGCTGCAGCTTCACTTTTCAGCCTTGACGAAAAAGAAAAAACAGCAAAACTTTTCCTTGAAGACACAAAATCTGTAATGTCTGCTGACAACGTTATAATATCCGAGCCTGAGCTTACCGTAAAGGCAAAGGTAAACCGCATCACAGACGAAATGGAATGGATTCAGCTTGAAAAAGTTTACACCGTTTCGGCTGACGTAACTTTTAAGGGTGAGCTTGAAGTATTCGGCAAAAAGCATATCACTTTCAAATATAAGGTCACTGAAAAAGCAGAGTATTCATACGCAGGCATACGCTTTGCCGAAAACTCCGTAACAGTTGCACCCGGCGGTGAAGTAATGCTGTCTGTCAACGCAGTTATAGAAAACGACAGTGAATATAAAGTAACCTTCACCTCATCGGATAGCAGCATTGCAACAGTTGACGAAATGGGATATGTCAAAGGAATGAAAGCTTCCTGCACACCCGTTACGGTTACGGTAACCCTTGAATATCTCGGCGAAAAATTCACCGACGAATGTACGGTTACGGTTAACGACGATAATAGTCCCAACGGTTAAGGAGGTGGCAACGTGACCGAAAACGAAAACAAGAATAAGCAGACCGAAAGCGAGCAGGTTTCGTACTACAAAGGCAGAAACTACGTAGGCGTCAAGGAAACAACAGCCTATCTTCTCAATGACTGGTCAAATTCATTCAATATAAACGCTTTCTCCGAGCGTTACATATGGGACGTTGTAAATATCGATTTTACCGTCAACGCGGTTATGAATATTGCCGCAACCGTATGGGATGTTATAAACGACACATTTATATCCGTAATTGTTGACAGCACACGTACACGAATCGGCAAATTCCGTCCCTTCCTTGTCGGTATGCAGCTGCCATTGACAATTATGAGCATATTCACTTGGCTCCTGCCGCTTTTCTTCCCCGAAACAAGCGGTACATATCTGCCAAAGCTTTTCTATTATTACTTCTTCCTTATAATAAATGAAACAGCAGGTACATTCACAGCCGTTGCAAAGAGCGGTTATATGTCCACAATTACGCCTAACCCTGCAGAACGAATTAGGCTGATTACGCTTGCCGAATTACTGACTGGATTTATGGGCGAGGATCTGCCACGTTATATAATGGGTGTATTGATTGACCTTGTAAACAATAAAGTCGTAACGTGGAAGCTCAGCTCTGTATTCATGGTAATGGGCGGCGGCACAGCACTTATCTCCTCGCTGTGCACCTTCTGGTTCTTCCTCAAATCTAAGGAAAGAGTGCCGCAGTCAATTGAAAAGCCGAGCTTCAAAGAGGGCTTGAAAGCTATTGTGTCAAACTACCCCGTATTACTGATGTGTCTGTCCGAATTTCTCGGCAACTTCTCAATCAGCAAGAGCGAAACCAACTACTTTATCGACGTTCTCGGCAGCTATTCGCTGATAACAATTCTCAACATTCCCTCAAGTATCAACGGTAGTTTAAGCTATATGTTCGTCGAGCCGCTGAGAAAACGTTTTTCATCAAAATCGCTGTGGATATTCAACGATATCTACAACAGCGCATTATCAATAGGCGTATTTCTCTTCGGTATGACAAAGGGTAAAAAAATGTTCTATCAGACTGTGCCGATGTGTATCGCTTTCGGTCTGAAGGAATGGTTTGTAAAGTGGTCATGGGGTATTTCAAAGGTAATTACTGCAGACCTCTGGAACGAAGCTATGGACTACTGCGAATGGAAAAACGGCTACCGTATGGAGGCAACAACAGGCGTTGCAAAAGGTCTCATACTCAAGCTGCAGAGCGCTTTGCTGGGCTCCGTAACAAGCCTTATTATGAAAAAAATCGGCTATGTTCAGGGCCTTGAGATAGGCACACAGAATGACCGCACTAAGTTCTGGGAATTTGCGCTTTGCACAATCGTACCCACCCTTACGGGTATACTCCGTATCGTGCCCAAATTCCTCTGGCCGATATCACGTGAAAAGCGTGACAAGATGTATGACGAGCTTGCAAACAGACGTCAGGAAGCTGTTATCGGCTACGCTTTAAATGAAATCAAGGAGAGCGAAAAGTGAACTTTGCAACAAGGCAGCTGAGAGGTATTGAGGATTTAAAAAACATCCCCGGTATGATATTCAGGTCTTTTATCAGGTCTGATTTCAAAAAGGTTATTGCACTTGTTGTCGCTTTCTTCCAGCTTATCGGGCTTGTGATTTTTGATACACCCGTCACACCATACAAAGGCAGAATCGATATGAGCAGATTTGAGCTTGTATGGGAGGATGATTTTGACAACGGATTTGATACAAAATACTGGCAGGGTCACTATGTGTACGGTGCTGACGATACACAGCCCCGTGACACAGCAATGTGGAACAGAGAGCAGGTAAGCTTTACCGATGACGGATATCTGCTTATTACCGCTGCATACCGTGAGGACGGTCCGGGTGGTGCAGGCTACTACTCCTACGGAATGGAAACCAACCCGAACAAGTGCTATGACGAAGGTTATAAAGGCTACGAACAGCTTTACGGTTATTTTGAAATCCGCTGTATTCTGCCAAAGGGTGCAGGCCTCAACCCTGCATTCTGGCTGCTCAGTGACGGAATGTTCGGCGACACTGCCGACGGCGGCATAACGGGTGCGGAGATTGACATTCTTGAAACAAACACCTATTATGACGAATCAAGCCCGAGCTTCAATTCAATCGTACAGACAATTCACGTAGACTCATATGACGAGACCCACAAGTGGGAAAACCAAGGCTCATACTATGCCGATGACCCGTACAATAAATTCAACACCTACGGCGTGGAATGGAACGAAAACGAATACATTTTCTACATCAACGGTGTCGAAACCGCACGAACATCCTTCGGCGGTGTATGTCAGGTGCCGCTTTATCTGATTATTTCACTGGGTGTTGACGAAAGAGTTTACGACAACGAGTATATGCCGTCTTCAATGGTTGTCGACTATGTACGCTGTTATCAATACATATAATAAAAAGACAGTGGCACTCGATTTTCTCGGTGCCACTGTCTTTACTTTGTGTATCTGTTTTATTGAGGTATTAAAAATGTCCGCCTCTGATTGAAACAACAACCTCATCTATTTTCATATATACAAGGCCGAGAAGCTCAACAATCTTGTAGAGAGCAGTACGGAAGAAAATGCTTACGGGGTTATCGTTAAAGCCCTTTGTTTTCTCAATGTCAATGCTGTCAAGAAGCTCACTGTTATCGCCACGGAATGTCTTAACACTCATTGTTGAATCTGTAAATTCAACTGTTGTATATGTAGTAACATCGGCATTTTCAAAGCCGTATGCAGTGTAAGGCCAAAGATACATATCATCCATTGAGCCCTGGTCACAGCAGGCGTTTGTGTTAAGGTAGATTATACCGTTGGGGTCGGTATAAGTCTTGCCGCTTTCAGCCTTGCCGACTACCACACCGTCGCTGATGAAGTTTGAGCGACCCTGCATATGAGTGTGACCTGTGAAAACAATGTCGAGGTCATACATCTCAAAAATCGGCTGAAACACTGCGTTAAGCAGTATATTTGTTTCGGGCTCAAGCATTGCTATACCGGGTGCATAAAGTCCCTGGTGCATAACGCCTATACGCCACTTTGCATCGGGATTTGCTTCAACAGCTTCCTTTGCCATAGCTCTGTGGTCTGCCGCTGAGCCTGAGCAAGCATCAAAAACAAGGTAGAGCACGTCGCCGTATCTGAACCAGAAGTCTCTGTCAAGACCTGTAAAATACTTGCCGAAAAACTCATTGGGCATATGGGTATAGTACTCATACATCATACCCTTTTTATCGTGGTTGCCGATTGCAAGCGCCATAGGCAGGCTGCGTGTATATTCAGGCATAAGAAGTGTCTGCCACTCATCAGCTGCCTTACCTGTAGAGGTGTTATCACCGGGAGAAAGAAGGAAGCTGATGTCGGGATTCTTGCTGAGTGCTTCGTCAAGCACACTCTGCCAGACATAGCCGATTCTTGACTGCTCTTCGGGGTTATCGGTGCTCTGACCGCCAATCTGAATATCGCCGATAAGCATCATCTTATAGCTGTCAAAGCCCTTTGACTCGTACTTGTACGCATCGCTCCAGCCGCTCTCACTGAGCCACTGATAGTAATATGTTGTGTTCTTTTCAATACCTGTCATTGTAACGCGGCATACAAGCTGCTCTTCTGTTTCGGCAGGTGTTGTTTCTCCCTCAAACTCAACATAGCCGCTCATATCGGCACTCTTTGCAAGCCTTACCTTCGGCTGAGCCTTATCCTTTGCGGCGTGCCAGCAAATATTGAGCTGAGTTTCGTCAGCACCGACACAAAGTGTAGGCAATGTGTTTTCGTCTCTGAGAGAGCTGTATGTGCTGTCCCATTCTTCCTTTGTCATTGACTTGTCGTCAAATGCTGCAAAAGATGAAACCATTGCACACTGCAGTGCAATTATCATTGAAAGTATCACTGCTATAAATTTAAATGTACGTTTCATAATTATTGCCTCCTTGTTTGTTTATATTTTCATATTAGCACATAGAATATATAATAATCAATCTTTTTGCTGAGATTTTTCAATTCTTTTCCAATTAAAAAACCCGTATAGGTCGTTTGCAAGAAATGCAACAAAGCAGAAAACCATAGGCAGATAAGATATATCCTCGGCACTTGCGATAATCCACAAAATAATCAGCACTATATCGTTTGCCGAATAACCGAGCGCATAATACGGACTGCGGAAGAAAGTGAGCCCCGAAGCCAGAAAGCTCGTAGTGACGGAAACGGTGCTCGGTATGAGCGAGCTGTTACCCATAGCCCTGAGGATAAAATAAAACACAACCGTAACAACTGCCGCACCGATCCCGAGCACAGCTTTCTGCTTTGACGAAAGCCTGCTGATTTCAACCTGTGCGGTTTCTTTATACGGATGACGCAGCCACGAAAAAACAGCGGCAAGAGCGATCGGTGCGGTCATTCCGAGGTAGGTTATCATCTCGCCGTAATAGCGCAGTTCAAACGAAATAATACCGTAAAAAATGCTGAAAACAACCGTCAGCACCTGACCGAGCACCAAGCCCTTCGCAACAAAAATAAGAGCGGTGACACCTATCAGCGATGCAACAAGGTTGAGCACGTCACCGCTGAATATAAACGCTGTAACAACAGTCAATACCGAGCATATCCACAGTGCCCACTCGAATTTTGTGAGCGATTTTATTGATCCGAGTATATTCATAAAAAACCTCCGTATAAACAAAAAACATCCGCACGGCACATCTTCAAAGACCTAACGATGTAACCGAAACGAATGCAAAGCATCTTCACTACCCGGTGGCAGTACAATATTTTTTTGTGATTTTATCACGGCTTTATTTTTTTGTCAAGATATGATAAAATCAGAGCGGTGAATATATATGACAGAAATACAAAATATACTCTTTAAGATGCAGGACACCGCATACCGTGACTTTCACAGTAAGCTTATGCCCGAAACCGACAAAGAAAAGGTAATAGGCGTGCGCACACCCTCTCTTCGCAAATTTGCAAAGCAGCTCTGCGGCACACCCGAAGCAGATGAATTTTTATCACAGCTTCCTCACAAGTATTATGAGGAAGATAACCTGCATGCATTTCTGATCGAGCAGATAACAGATTACAATGAAGTTATATCAAAACTGGATGAATTTCTTCCCCTTGTTGACAACTGGGCAACCTGCGATATGATGAAGCCGAAAGCATTTAAAAATCATTTGCACGAACTGAAAGAAAAGTGCTTTGAGTGGATAGAATCGGAGCACACGTATACGGTGAGATTCGGTATAGTTATGCTTATGACTCACTTTCTTGAAGCAGAATTTGACCCGTCAATACCCGAAAGAATATCGCAGATAAGAAGTGAAGAGTATTACATAAAAATGACGGTTGCGTGGTATTTCGCAACGGCACTCTACAAGCGGTATGATGAAATTCTGCCTTTTATCGTAAATCACAAGCTCGACCCGTGGACACATAACAAAGCAATTCAAAAAGCGAAAGAAAGCTACCGTATAACGCAAGAACAGAAAAATCAGCTTAATAAGCTGAAAATAACACTCCCCCGATGATGATTATTAATCGGGGGAGTGTTCAATTTACTGGCTGACGGTTCTGTCAACTCCAAAAAGGTTTTTGAAGAATGAAGCAAGCTTTTGGAAAAAACCGGAATTTACATTAACCGTCTGTTCATCAGAAGCTTCTTCACCGTTGTAATTTACGATTGTTTCGCCGTTTGAATCAACAAGCTTAACCGTAACCTTAACAGACTTTTCTCCGGGGGATACTTCAAAAGTTTCGCCCTCGCCCTTCTTTACACCGTCAACATACCAGTATACCTTTGCACCTTCAGGAGCATTGGCGACTGTTGCTGTCAGCCGAAGTTTTTCACCGTAGCTTATTGTTTTTGAGCCGGGATTGTTTTTGATTGAAATCTCGTAACTATTTCTGACTTCGCTGTCAATTACTGTTTGACAGACGGAGCATCTCCTGACATAAGTATTGCCGCTGTAGTGCTCCCAATCGCCTGCACTGTGACCGATTGCGGGAATGTCTTCGGTGTAGCTGTCGCCACAATCACAAGCAAAGGTCTTGACACCTGACGCTGTACACGTAGCCGGAGTTGTAACGCTTTCCTCGTAGTTATGACCTGTTGAGTTAACAAAGCTGTCCGTATAATTATCGCCGCAGACTGAACAGGTGTGAGTGGTGTAACCCTTGTTTTCGCAATTCGGTGCGGTTACAACTGTGTTGTAGCTGTGTCCGTTTGCGTTGACTTTGCTGTCGGTGTATGAATCCTTACAAACGGAACAAGTGTGAGTTGTATAACCCTTTTCGGTGCAGGTCGGATCGGTTGTGACGGACTTGTAATCGTGACCCGAAGAAGGTATTTCGGTAACGCTCTTTGTTGCAGAGCAATCCTTACAGTGAATTGACTTTGAGCCTTTTTCTGTGCAGGTTGCTGCTTTGTCAACCGTATAATCAGTCTCCCAATCGTGAGCTGTTACGGCAACGTCCCTTGTTTCGTATTCGTCACAGTTTTTGCAGTCTCTTCGTTCTGTACCTGTGGCTGTGCAGGTGGGAACCTTGGTCTGTGTCCATTCACTGAAGCTGTGCCCTGTTGCAGGTATTTCCTCTGTATACGAAGCATCACATCTGTCGCAATCATAGAGCATTTCGCCCGGTGCAGTACAGGTTGCTGCCGTAACTACAGATTTTTTATAGTTGTGACCGAGCTTTGGCAGATATTCCGTATCGCCTATCATATTGCCGCAATTATCGCAGATATAGTACTCAAAACCTGCGGATGTGCAGGTGTTTGCCTGACTGACAAGCCTGAGTGCGTGACCGGTTGCAGGAATATTCTCGGTATAAGTATCACCGCAATCGCAGGTGAAGGTTTTGAGACCTGCAGTTGTACAGCCGGCTTTTGTTGTGACTGTCACTTTGTGATTGTGACCGCTTGCAGGAATAATCTCCTTCTCGCCAAAAACGGTCTTACAGGTCGAACACTGAGTATAGGTCTCGCCGTCCTCGGTACAGGTAGCTTCAACCGTAACGGTAACAAGACTGTGTCCGCTTGCAGGAATAGTCTCGGTATAAGTATCGCCGCAAGAGCAAGTGTAGGTTTTAAGTCCTGCTGTTGTGCAGGTTGCTTCTTGGACACTTTCTACGTGGCTGTGACCCGTAGCAGGAATTACTTCGGTGTAGGTATCGCCGCAAGAGCAAGTGAGAGTTTTAAGGCCATCCTCAGTGCAGGTCGGCTCACTGGTTACCGTTGACTCATAGCTGTGACCGCTTGCAGGAATTATGTCGTCATATGTATCGCCGCACCAACAGGTAAGAGTCTTTGAGCCGTCCTGTGTGCACGTTGCTTCAGCGTTTACCGTCTCTGTGTAAGCATGGTCGTGCGGCTGACGATTATTTTGCAGTTCGGGGTAAGGATAGTCGGGGTTGCCGGACATAACCCATATATCTATAAAGTCAAAATCAGTATATGTTTCTTGAGTTTTCGCCTGACTTTTATTCATCGGCATAACACCTGTTCGATCATACGAATAGTTACCCAGTGAATACTGACTTGTCGGAACGGGATTGTAATAATATACTCCGGTAATATGCTCTGCCGTTTTACATGGAGAGGATGATGCGTTTTCATTGCAGTGTCCTGCAATCTGTCCGCTCTCGGTTTCGGCTGATACAACTCCGACATTATAGCAATTTTTTAGCCAATCACGACATAATTCATGCTTAACATCTGAATAACCACTTACGCTTCCGCATATTCCTCCTGCTGTTTTTGTACCGGTTATGGTTCCGCAATTATAGCTATTTAAAACCTTGGTACCTACATGATAATAAGATTTGCCTGAAAGGTTAGTATAAGACATCGAGTTCAAAAAGCCAATAATTCCACCTGCCGCAGATTCTCCGGTTACAGAACCGGTATTATAACACTCGGAACACTGGGAAGTATTGCCATATGCTATACCACTGTTTGTTATATGTCCTCCGGATATTCCACCGGCATATTCACCACTTACATCTCCATGATTTGACGAATTGTAAATATCCGAATAATATAATGCACTTATACCTCCGGCATATGTTGCACCTTCGATTTTTCCATAATTATGGCAATCATATATATATCCGCGATAATATTCATAAATGTATCCGACTATTCCACCGACATACGTATCTTCTGTTGAGGTACCGGCGATTTTTACGGTCGAATAATTTTTGCAATTGATAAATTGAAAATCATTACCCAAAGCAAAAGCTGAGATAGCTCCTGCCTCAAATGAAGCACATATGAATGATTCTTTAAAAGTTATGTTTTTAACAATACCATCGGTAACCCTAGAAAACAAGCCCCCATATATACCGCCTACACAATACAAACCGTAAATCGTATGGTTTTCTCCATCGAAATTACCCGAAAATGTTGTTTTTGAAGGTGGCAACATATTTAAAGGTGCAGTGGTTTCCCAATTCTCCCAATCTGACGTATCATTAAGATAAATATCATTTGCAAGCTTGATATATTTCTGCTCATAAGTGCTCGATGTACCTTGTGTAAAATACGCAAGCTGTGACGCTGTTTCGATGATATACGGGTCATCGGCTGTACCTGTACCGCTTGCAAACGAGGTTGCAATACTGCCGTCCCATATTTCCGGTACGGTTTCTTCTGCTGATACACTCATACCTACGGCAACTACCGAAAACAACAGGCACACTGCCAAAAGTGCAGACAATAATTTTTTCATCCTAAAAACACCCTTTCTGTTAATATTCAAGCACTTTTTTAATAATAGTATGATTATACTCACGGTACAAAGTGTGAGAATAAACATTGTACCTGTGCTCTTCTTTAGTCAACTCATGCTCTTGTATGTTTGAAAAAGAACCGTCACGCCATTTGACACAAACCGTGCGGTGATCGTTACCGAAAACATTCGGCTTCTCAAAAGCGGTACTAATCACCTCACCTACCGCCTTTATTCTCAGCCGCCTGCCTTTGAGCATATAAGATTTTACATAAACAATATCGCCTATATCTATTTCATTCATCATCGCATACAGTGCCGGTGCCGAAGCTTCATCCCATCCGATGCCGACAGCCTTTTTCTTCTCAAACTCTGACAGCATTGATTTTCCGCCCCAGTTTGCACCAATTCCCCATACCTTCACCCAACAAACCTCCTTATCATCGTGTTTATTGCTACTACTCTATCATAAATAATGCTTATAGTCAATATTAAATGCTTTCAGTTTATTCTTGTGGTTAAAATATTATTGTATAATTAGAGTATTATTCTGCAAGTACGGTGGTGTTGAAATGAGCTACGAGGTTGATTACGGTGCACTTGGGATGCGTATTCGTGCCGAACGTGAAAAAAGATATATGACGCAGGAACAGCTCGGTGAAATCTGCTCACTTTCGACCGCTCACATCGGACACATCGAAAGAGGCACAAGAACACCTTCGATAGATGCTCTCTGTGCCATATCATCCGCCTTGGGTGTAAGCTTGGACAGCCTGCTGCTTGACAGCTTTGACAGCACAGATAAGCTCACACATCTGTCCGCAGCACTAAAGGGCAAAGACCCTGAGAAGGTACGCCGCTTTGTTGCTATGGTAACGGCAATGGCAGAAAAAATAGACGAGATATAAAATAAAAGGACCTCCTACGGTAAGTTTACACCGCAGGCGGTCCTTTTGTCCTATGCATGCTGCATAGTATTCGCATCATCCGTGACAGCTCTCAGTCTGCCTTTTATTCACCGTAAATCACATCATACATTTCAATGATATCGTATTCATTGAGTACCGTTCCGTCAATATCGGCGTAATATGTGTCAAATGTATCGTCTTCGTATATTTCAAACTGAATACAGCAATCGGCGTCTTCACCGTTCCACGTACAGCCTCCGTTGAACTCAACGATTATTTCTCCATCTTTGCTTGTGAAGCTCTTCCACTCAGGGTCAGCAAAAAAGCTTTCAAACGCTTCACCTACTGTTTGAGACGGATAATCGCTCATCGTGCTTTCTTTAATTGCCGTTACATATTCGCTTGTGCTGTCACCTGCTCTCGAAGCACCGCCTATCGCATCGCCAAATATCAGCACTGCCGCAACCGCAAAGCAAACACAGGCAACTGCAATACGAATTATCTTTTGTTTTTTGGGAAGCTCCTTAAACTTCAACTTCACCTTTTTGCCGCAGCTCTCACATTTCTGAGCTCCGCTTGCAAGCTCATTTCCGCACTTTTTACATACCATTTTTAACATCTCCTTATCAGATATTTATTTGCTGAATGAATTTTCGATTTCAATAAAGCTCTGCTTATTATCCATAACAAACTTTCGTGTCATAAAGCCGAATACGCAGGCTACGACACCGACCACGCCGCCAACAAAAACATTGTAAATAATCGCAGCGATAAGCTCCTTGAGAGGCTCAAATTTCTTGACGATGCCCACAGGCTCAGACTTAATTTCCTCAGCATATGCAAGATCTTTTTTACTACCCTTGAAGTTGAGAAAAGCAACAACGAGAATCAATGCACCGTACAGTGCGGACTCAACCATACCGTTGATAAGGTTGAGGATGATCGTCAGCGCACCGATAACAACCTGCACGATTGCCACTATCTTCCATATTTTTGCTTCTGTTTGAATCTTTGTCACAAGCTGAGCTACTATGCCGCTTGACACAGCCTCACAGCAAGGGCAAACCGTGTTTGAATTGCCGGTTTCTTTACCGCATTTGTTACAGGTCATTTTGTAATTCCTCCTAATAAAAAATTCAGACCGTCAACGGTAATTTTACACCGCTGACGGTCTTTTGTCCTATGCAGGCTGCATAGGACAAGAAAATATTTTTATGATATACTAACCATTGTGTAATCACGTATTTACTGCCGTTAAAGCTTTTTCGCCAACTCATTTGCGTTTGAATACCGTTTGTTCGGATCCATATCAATACATCTTTCTACTACTCTTTTCATTCGGCCGCCGCAAAGCCTCTTTGACGGATGCTCACCCGTGAGCATAACATTCAGAAGTATACCGAGCGCGAATATATCTGAGCGTGGGTCTGTCTGACTGATTCCGTACTGCTCAGGTGCAGCAAAGCCTGCAGTACCGACAAAAGACGTATCAAGCGGCTGATAAGCCTTATATATTCTTGCGGCATCAAAATCAATCAGCTTGACCGTGCCTGCTGAATCTATCATTACATTTTCCGGCTTGATATCACGGTGAATTATATCGAGTGAATGCAAAGCTTCAAGTGCGTTGCATATTTCTTTTACAACCCTTGATGCTCCCTGCACGGTATACAATCCACCTGCCAAAACATCTGCAACCGTAATGCCGTCAATATATTCTTCAACCACACTGCACCCTTTTTCACTTTCATATGCACCGTATATTTTCGGCAGATTAGGATGAGCTATGCTCTCAAGCTTTTTATAGACCGCAATATCGCCCGTAAACTCACGCACCACCACACACGTGCCAAGCTGTCGGTGACGCATTACAACAACTGATTTATTATCGTCTTTTCGCAGTGCCTTGACAAAAGAAAACTGCTCTGCAATAATATTTTTGAATCCGTACAAAAAATCACTTCCCGAGAGGTAAAACAATGAAAAGCACCGACCAACTTATGGACGAGCTGATGAAGGCTCACAACATCGGAGAATATCTGAAAGCCAACAGCAAATATATGATAAGTGATGAACTGCCCACTTACCTTTCAAATATACTCAAAAAGAAAAGCCTCGTCAAGTCAACGGTAATAAAACGTTCTGAGCTGAGTGAGGTTATGGGTTATCAGATCTTCTCGGGCACACGAAATCCCTCACGTGATTCTCTGATAAGCATTTGTGTGGCAATGGAGCTGAGCATTGACGAAACACAGGAGCTTTTAAGGGTTGCTCAGTTCGCTCTGCTCTACCCGAGAGTTAAACGTGACTGTATTATAATCAACGGTATAGCCGCCAAAAAAACCGTAGCAAAAATAAATGAAGACTTATACGATAATACCGAACCTACGCTCAACCAATAAAGCACTGTCATTACAAAAATCACAGCATAGATAATTTATACCGGCTGAACAATGCAGGATAACATTTAAACTGTTACCTGCTTGTTATTTTTTTGTTCATTTTTCGTTCATTTTCCTTTTTATTTTTCCTATTTAGAAATATAAAACCTATAAATATGTTATAATATAAAAGTATGAGTCAAAATCACCCGTTTTAGGTCAAACGTGATTTTAATTTTAATTTTACAAAAGGAAGTGCACTATGGCTTTTTCAGATCTCGGTATTTTGATAGGTGATGTAACCCTTAACAAAATTGAACGCACCTCAAAGAACCCAATGAAGGCTCAGGAAAAACTCCTTAAGAGAATCATCCGCAAAAACAGAAGCTGCGAACTCGGCAAGAAGTTCAACTTTGCCGATATCCACAGCATGGAAGAGTTTCGCTCAAAGGTTCCGCTGACAACTTATGCTGACTATGATCCGCTTGTAGACCGTATGATCCTCAACAGAGAAAAGAACATTATGTACAAGGGCTACAATGTCCGCTACTGTTCTTCCTCCGGCAGTGTCGGTAAGCCGAAGATTCTGCCCAAGTCGATCTACGATATCTGGAATATGCAGTGTATCGGCTTCTCCTGTACTATCTCCACAACCGCACACCATCTCAAGAAAATGGGCAAAAAGATACCTGCACAGATGGGTCCGATCGTTCTCATTCTTACAGGTCACAAGCTTGAGGACGGCAAGATGTGCAACGGTGCCGGCCAGGTTCCGCTCACTTACCTCAAGCCTATCACAAAGTTCTTCTGCACCTCCCCCCTCTCTCTCCTCTACCCTGAGCACGAAGAGCTGCTTGACACATCTTACCTTCAGCTGCGTTTTGCTCTTCAGGAAGAGAAGGTTTCATACATCGGCTCTGTTGTTATCACACTTGTCACAACAATGTTCGATTACCTCGAAGAAAACTGGGAAATGCTTTGCGACGATATCGAGCACGGCACCATCAACCCGAACGTCAAAATAACACCCGAACACCGTGCAGAATACGAAAAGAAACTCAAGCCGAACCCCAAGAGAGCTGAGTTTCTCCGTAAGGAGTTCCGTAAGGGCTTCGATACACCTATAGCTCCCAGAATCTGGCCCAGACTCACTTATGCTTACGGTATGGTCGGCTCAAACCTCAAGGTTTATGTTGAGAAGCTCCGCCGTTCAGTCGGTGATATCCCGATCCACAACATGGGCTATGCTGCAGCAGAAGGCTTCTTTGCAATGCCCACAGAACTTGATGTTCACGACAGCGTACTCATCCCCTATGGCATCTTCTTTGAGTTTATTCCCGTAAACGATGACATCGAAGAGGATGAGACCGAGCAGCCCAAGACTCTGCTTCTCAACGAGGTTGAAGTCGGCAAGAAATACGAGCTCGTTGTTACAAACTCCTCGGGTCTTTACAGATACCGTATGGAGGATATCGTTCAGGTTACAAGAATGCATAACGAGACTCCCGTTATTGAGTTCCTTTACAGAAAGAACCTGAGCATGAATGTCGCTAACGAAAAGACATCGACCGCAATGGTTGACCACGCAGCAAGAAACACATTTGAAAAAACAAACAGCGAGTTTGTCGGCTACAGCTTCTATCCCGACTTCTCCTCAAATCCGCCCCGCTACTGTCTCATGACAGAAATCAAGGGCGACGTAAGCGAAGAGAAGCGACAGGAAATGATAGACGTGCTCGACGAAGAGCTCAAGGAAGTAAACGAAAAGTACTTCAAGTACAGACGCTGGGGTATGCTTAACCGTCCCGAAATTCTTATCCTCAAGCCCAACACATACTGGGATTACAGAGAGAATCTTCGTGCACAGGGCGTTGTTCTCAACCAGATTAAGCCTGTTACGGTCATCAACAGCAAGCCCCGTGAGGAGTTCTTCTTCTCACACGTGCTGACCGAAGGCTCCGACACGGTTTCCTTCTACAATGCTCACAAGGATGACTGATCAAACGCACTTTAGTTTTCATTACAGAGGAATAAAATGAAAAAGACAATAAAGAAATTAACAGCAGTTTTTATTTCGCTTTGTCTGCTTATCAGCACCGTTGCCGTATCCGGCAGCGGTGTTGTTGCAGGTAAGCACACAGGCAGCCCGATACCGGTTATTTATATTGAAGGCACAGGCATGTATCTTGTGCAAGACAATCCCGACGGTTCAAAGACCACTATTTTCCCCGTAGATTTGACGAGCGAACTGATAACTCCGCTCATCGAAGAAAATATCGATGTATTTGCCCGAGCCTTTTTCACTCAGGAATGGGGAGAATTTTGCGATGTACTCTACGAGATCATGGTAGATATCTGCGGTGACTTTGCACTCGATGAAAACGGCAACCCCAAAAACGGTTCACACATTGAATGGAGCTGGGATCCTGCTACTCTCGGCGACAGAAGAAACCAATACGGTAACTATGACATACAAACCTATTCTTTCCGCTATGACTGGCGGCTTGACCCGTATATAAACGCAGAAATACT
Source organism: Acutalibacteraceae bacterium (assembly GCA_045544155.1). Lineage (GTDB taxonomy): Bacteria > Bacillota > Clostridia > Oscillospirales > Acutalibacteraceae > UBA8612. The sequence continues at coordinate 34,243 of JAZPYN010000026.1, read as the reverse complement.
CCACCAATACATTGAAGATGTTATGGCTGCAACAGGCGCAACCGAGGTTGCCTTGCTCGGCAGATGCTTCGGTGCAAACCTGACGGCAGCTTATATGGATATGTACAACGCTGAGCACATTTCAGACTATATTGTTTACTGCGGTGCACATAACGGTGCAGATATAGTAAGCAAACTTTTCTCAGGTCAGATTCATCTTGAAGCAGACGGAATCGAACGTTTCCTCTATGACAAAGATCTGCTCGGTGCAAACACGCTTTACAATGAGCTTCTCAACAGCTTTGTAACCGTATTCAACAAAACCTACGGTCTGGACATAGCCTGCTGGGCTGTAAACAATGTTTACGACGATATATATCTTGATGTTCTGCCCCGTATTCTCATCGAGACATACGCAACCTTCCCAAGCTATTGGAGTATGGTTTCTGCTGAAGATTACGAGCGTGCAAAAGAAGTTGTTTTCCATGGTGCAGATATGGATAAATACGCAAACTTCATTAAGATGATCGACAAATACCATAACAATGTAGCAAAAGAAATTGACGAAGATTTCAAGCGTTACGAAGAAATGGGTATCGATGTTTTTAACGTAACAAAGTACGGAAACCAAGCAACCCCAATTGCCGACAAAGAATATAACAGTGCCATATCAGACGAGACCGTTTCTGTCAAAAACGCTTCAAACGGTGCAACAACGGCACCTATCGGCAAGCCCTTCAAAAACAGATACATCGAGGCTGCCAAAGAAGCGGGTACAGACAAATACATCTCACCTGACAGACAGATTGATGCCTCAACCGCCCTTTTCCCCGATCGCACATGGTTTGTCAAAAACGTACATCACAGCTTTTTCCCGCACCAAATGGACTTACTCTTCGGCGAGATGATACGCAACGATGGTTACACAGTCAACTCTGATCCCGATTATCCTCAGTATATGGTATACGACGAAACAATCGGGAACATAGTACCGATGGCAGAAGAAAATATGGCTACCGAAAGCTGGAGCAATGTCACATTCTTTGACTCTCTCAAAAAGCTTTTCCGAGCGATAAACGAGCTTATTATGCAGGCAGTCAACGAAAAGATGAATCCCAAAGCATAACAAAAGAACGCTCCTTGCGAAGTTTGTTCGCAAGGAGCGTTAACTATTTTATTCAGCGTATTTTTTCAGGTTTGCGAGGCCTGTCTTAATTGCCCACTCGTTGTCTTCAACACCCTCAAACTCGATAGTTACATATCCGTCGTAACCGCTTCGTTTAAGAGTCTGAACGCACTGGTAAACAGGCACATCACCGTGGCCGACAACCGCACCGCGGAGATAATCGCCGCCGCGTGTACGGAAAAATCCGTCACCGGGATTCGGGCCGTTACCGCTCTTCTTATGGAAATCCTTTGCGTGCACATGCTTTGCATACTTTGCAACCGTACCGACAGCCTTTGCAGGCTCATCATCAGCACACATAAAGTTGCCCATATCGACAAGAAGACCGAAATTCGGATTTGCAACCTCATTTACAAGCTTCTCTACCCTTACGGAGTCCTGACAGAAATAGCCGTGATTTTCAACCATTGTGGCGATGCCTTTCTGTGCTGCATACTCTGTCACCTTACGGCAACCGTCAGCCAGAATCGGCAATGCACTGTCAAAGCTCTTGTACTTTGCATCCTCACCCTTGAATCCGCCTGTAGCATCGTGACGCATAAGCTTTGCACCAAGTGCTTCGGCAACGTCAACCTGCGTGAAAAGTCTTTGGGCTTCAGCTTCCCAACCGTTTTCACTGAGGAAGTCTGCACCGATTGTATAAGCTACAATCTCTATACCTGCTTTTTCTGCCGCATCACGGAGAACTTTGGCATACTCAAGGTCGCTCATACCGTCAGTCGGCATAAGGTCAATAAACTCGATACCGTCAAAGCCCATTTCCTTTGCAACGTTTATAAGGTCAAGCTGTGTATACTTGCCGCTGTTGAGCAGGCGCTGAAAGCTGTATGAACTGACTGAGAATTTCATTATCTGATATAACCCTCCAGGAAAGATACTGCCTTACGGATATCTGCCTCGGGGTTATCGCCGACCTCACGCTCGATTGTAAGGAAGCCCTTATAACCGATATCGTCAAGTGCCTTGAGGTAACCTTCCCACGGAACGCTGCCTTCGCCAAGAGGTACTTCGTCAAAAGAATCGCCTGTAACGATAACATCAACGGGTCTCTTCTTAAGTCCGTAAACGATTTCGGGGTCTTCAACAAAATTCTGAACGCCGTCTTTTGCGTGTGTATGTACGATATACTTCTGAAGGTTGTAAACTGCACCTACGGGGTCGTCACCTGTAACCATTACAAGGTTAGCGGGGTCAAGATTGACACCGACACCTGTTGAGCCGAGTGAATCGAGGAATGTTTTGAGCACTGCAGATGTTTCGGGGCCTGTTTCGATTGCGAAATGTGCACCGATTTCGTCTGCATAGCGTGAAAGCTCGTAGCAAGCCTCCTGCATAACCTTATATCTGTCGTGGTTTACATCCTCGGGCACAACACCGATATGTGTTGTAACAACGTTTGTACCAAGCTCCTTTGCAAGGTCGAGAATTCTCTTGGACTTCTCAATCTTCTCGGGGTTTCTGTCAGCAAAGCTGAATCCGCCGCCACCAAGGTCACCACAGAGAGCGGAAATAACAAGGCCGTTGCCTTCAACAAGCTTCTTGAACTCTGCGCGTGCTGCAGCATCAAGATTCTCGGGAGCCATTTCACCTCTTGTTGAGTAAACCTGGATACCCTGTGCACCGACCTCAGCAGCCTTCTTAACCGCATCCTTAATCGGAAGTCGGAATGAATCGATGATTACGCCGATTGAAAAATTATACATAATAAAGCACCTCTCAGTGTAAATTTATTCCTTTTATTTCTTCTTACCCTTACGCTCGACCTTTGTTTTGTTGCCCTTTTCGTCAACAATATATGTCACGTCAAGCTGTGAGGTAAGGCTGAGCTTAAAGCTGTCGATATATTTTCTGCGCAGGATTGCTCTTTCTTCCTGCTCTTCAGGTGTAAGCTCACGCTCACGTGCAATACGTGTAAGCTCACTTATTCTGTCATACTCCCACTGTTCCATTTTTAATACCTCAATAAAATTGATTTACTATTCTGAGTTGAGACACCGAGGAAAGCATTAGCCTCTGTCTTTCCGTTTTAACGCCTCAACAAATGCGACTTATCGCAAATCATGCAAAACTTTTTTTGCAAATCATGATTTTTTAAAAAATCAAATCATGCCGTAAGGCAAATCATAAAATAAAATAAAAAATGATTTGCTTCGCATGAATTGGCTTACAGCCATGATTTCTCGCTTACACTCCATGATTTGAATTGATTAAAATCAATTCATTATCTTTTCGAGAAACTGTAATTATTTTATCACAGACTACCTTTAAAAACAAGCCTTATTCCACGCCTCTGTAATATAGTCCGCGTGTAAAGTCCTTAGTGTCGGGGGCAGGTGCACCGCTCACATATTTGTCGAGCACAGTCTTGCACTCTTCCGGGCTTTCGTTTGTAAACCACAGCAGATTAAAATCGACAAAATCCGTTTCACTGAGTCTGTCTGCCATATAAATCGGTCTGGAATTGAGCACCTGCGAATAGCCGTTTTCGCACACTACAGGGAATTCGACTCCGAGTCTGTCGGTGAGCACACTCTTACCGCCGCAATCCGCACAATTCTTGCCGTTTTTAATCGGGCAATTGCGTGTAATCATAAGCGGAAGTCTGCCGTATACTATCAAACCGGTTGCGGCTTCACTGCCTGCACGCGATGCCTGAAGCAGTGTCATTTCGGGTGAAAGCACTATCATTTTTGCACCGAGTTCGCTCATTTCCTTCACACTCATCGAATTAAAAACGTTACTGCCGTGGCTGAGCATAATCTCCATACCTGCCTGCTTCGCAAGGTATACCGCATCGAGCGTTGAGCACGCCGCCATACCGATTCCTTTTGCTTTCAGTTCGCAAAGCTTTTTGAGCACTGCATCCTCTTTTCCGAAAAATACTCTCGGTATTTCTGCGACTGTTTTTTCAGCATTTTGGGGGTCAATTTTGGCCGCTTCGGCAAGTGGTAAAATTATCCTTTTCACATTTCCACAAAGCGGTTTTGCCTGCTCCAGCTTGGAAAAACGTGCGAAAAACACGGGGTTTTTCACTTTTTTCACACAGTTTTCCACATTCACGGGCTTAAAACTATGCTTGTAAGGGCTTTTCAACTCTTCGTAAAGTTTGTCGAAAGCTGCTCTGCGAAGTGCGTTTACACTTGACAAAGGCAGGCTTATATTCTCGTCAATATCAACCTCTATACTGTTTACAAAGAAGGGGGTACCGCCACATTTTTCGAGCTGCTGACGCACTTTTTCCTCTGTCAACGGAACATTAAGTGCAGGCTGTGCCTCGACTTCGCCGAGCACAAAAGCACTCTTACCGCCTGCCTTTGCAGAAAGGCTTGCCGTTTCACCCTCGTATGCGCAGAACATAAAATCGACGCCGACACGGGGTGTTTCTTTTTCGTAAAGGTGAGCAAGCTCCTTGAGCACAGGTGCAGCCGCAGTAACATCATCCTTACGGCGGATACCGAACATATCTCTGCCGAGCTCACCGGTCAGGTAACCGTGCGTAAAGCCCGAGCGTGAAAACACACCACGAAGCTGTTCACGCAAAGACGCATCATTTTCGCCGTTAACCGCCTTTTTACATGCAGTAACCGATGCGGCGACATATTCCGGGCGTTTCATTCTGCCCTCTATTTTAAGCGATTTTACGCCGATTTCGACTAGTCTGCCGATATAGTCGACAGCTGACAAATCCTTGAGACTCAGGTCATTGCCCGTACCGCCCTGCGCCGCAAAAGGCAGGCGGCAAGGCTGTGCACAAAGACCTCTGTTTGCACTGCGTGAACCGAGCATAGCACTCATAAGGCACTGTCCCGAAACGCACATACACAGTGCACCGTGGACAAACACCTCAATCTCAATCGGCGAATTTTTAACTATATATTCAATTTCATCAAGCGACAGCTCTCTTGCAAGCACAGCCCTTGTAAAGCCCATTTCGGCAAGCTGCTTTACACCTGCGAGGGTATGCACCGACATCTGGGTTGATGCGTGAAGCGGCATAGTGGGTGCACACAGCTTTGCAATGCGAAGCACGCCCGCATCCTGAATGATAAGGGCGTCGACACCTGCCTGACACGCATCACGCACCGCACACTGAACATCATTTCTTATTTCAGCATCGGTAGCGAGCGTATTAAGCGTAAGATAAACTTTTGTACTGCGGGCGTGGCAATACTCCACAGCCGCTTTCAGCTCCTCAAAACTGAAATTGCCCGCATTACGGCGGGCATTCAGCATTTTGCCGCCAAGGTAAACAGCATCTGCGCCACAGCGCACAGCCGCCTCGACAGCTTCATATGTACCGGCAGGAGCTAATACCTCAACCGAGTTTTGCCTGAGCATTTTGAAGCTCCCTTGTAAGTCTTTCTACTTCGCGCTTTGCGATCTCTGCATCCATCTTGGAGCGTGCGGAATCCTCAAGATACTCTTTGATCTGGCCGCGGAGATTGTCTGCACTGACTTCAGCCTTCTTGTACATATCTGCATACTCGAGAGCAGCAAGAATTGCAGCCTGAGTAACAGAAAGACGGTTGTTCTCGCGAAGAGTCTTTGTAAGAGCTGCGTCGAGCTCATCGCCGAGAGCCATTACGTACTTGGGATCATCCTCTGTTGTGATTGTGTAATCTGCACCGCAGATATTAAGTCTTACTCTGTTTTTTTCCATAATAAGTCACCCTTACTTTTTATTTTAAGAAAAATAAAATTGCTTTACATCGCATCTATTATACATTAAAAATTTGAGATTATCAAGCCTATTAAGAATATAATCGGCCAATGTACTATATAAATTATCAATGTTTTTTTACCTACCGCAGCCAAAGGACGGCAACGGGACACATACCACGACTGCGGCAGTGCGTTTTTTTCGGCAAGCCTGCCGAAAAATGTACCGGCAAAAAACATAAATATAAACGGTAAAACAGGAAAATAATCAGCCGAATAAAAGCCGTAGGACGGGAAACCGAGCGGAGCCAGCCACTCCATATCGTAAATCTCACGCGGCAGGTCATACCAAAGCAGCTTACCGTCCTGTATCGGATAAGTTAACGCAAAAAGCAACAGCATACCAATAACGCCAACGGTTGTCGGCACCTTTGAAAGCGTCTTTTTGAGCAGAGCGTACATAAGCATTGACACGCTCAGCAGATGAAGCACACCGAAATAAATCTCTGCGCCCGTTATATCAAACCTCGGCAGGATTACCGCCGTAACAAGAGTAAAGCCTAGTGCAATTCCGAGCAACCTTATGCCACGCTTGAAGTTGCTTCGTGAAAGGTTTGACGAGATGCCCGAAATGAATATAAACAGGCAGGCAAAAACAGGCTGAAGAGGCTCGAAGAAGACCTGCGCTTTTGCAAGAAACTCTATCTCAAAAAAATAGCCGAGCATAAAGAATGCATGGTAAAACACCATAAGTATTATTGAAAGTCCTCTTATTTCATCAATAAGATGAACTCTCTGTCGGTCACTCTTCAAAGCCTTGCCTCCTTTTATAATGTATTGGCATACTCTTGCAACATAACTTCCAGTAAACCTTGATTTTTATCGTACACTACATCACATTCGTACATTTTTTCGTAAAGCTTTTCGCAAACTGCACCATCGTCTTCTGAAAGTGAACGAACATAAAGTGCATACGCTTCTTTAAGATTTTCGCTGAGCTTTTCGGGCAGGTTTTCGGCAAGAATTTCAACTGTCTTTTCAAGGTCATACGTACCGGCTGTATTATCGAAATAACAAGGATGTCCTTCACCTGCTACCTCGGCATAATAACCAACCAGCTCGGAGTAAGGCGACGGCAAATCGCCGTTACTCCAAAGCTCGAACATTTTGTTCCATCTGATTGCATCTTCAGATAGCGCAGCTTCTTTCTTCTTTTTAATTCTATCGAAGAAACCCATTTTAAGCACTCCTAATTCCGAATTGCGAATTCCTAATTCAGAATTATTCGTTCTCGCCCTTGATTGCCTTAAGGCGCTTCATAACGTCGTTACCGCCCTGACCGAAGTAATCGTGAAGGATCTTATACTCTGCATAGAGCTTATCGTAAATATCGGAATTTTCCTTGATAGGCTCGTAAACAACGTCCTTGACCTTGCCCATAATGCTTGCGGCATAGAAAGCGTCATCGTAGCCGCCCTTCTCACTTCCTGCGGCAACAGCACCGAAGATAGCTGAGCCGAGTGCGCCGCCCTGGTCGGAGCCTGCAATCTTGATAGGCATTTTGATGATATCTGCATAAATCTGCATTGTCATCGGGTCTTTCTGTGAGATACCGCCTGCAGCGTAGAAGGAGTTGACCTCAACGCCCTGCTCACGGTAATTTTCAATAATCATTCTTGTGCCGTATGCCGTAGCCTCAATAAGTGCACGGTAAATCTCTTCGGGCTTTGTGCGAAGAGTCATACCTACAATCATACCCGTAAGGTCAACGTCAACGAGGATTGAACGGTTGCCGTTCCACCAGTCGAGTGCGACAAGACCGCTTGCACCGGGCTTCTGTGCCTCACACTTGGAGCGGAGAAGCTTGTGGATATTGATACCCTTCTCCTTTGCTTCCTCATAGTAGCTTGCGGGCAGGCAGTTGTCGATAAACCAACCGAAGTGGTCGCCGACACAGCTCTGACCTGCTTCATATCCGTAAAGGCCGGGCATAATACCGTCGGCAACAACACCGCAGATGCCCTTGACCTTTTTCTCAACATCGGACATCATCATATGGCAGGTAGAAGTACCGATAATTGCAACCATCTCACCGGGCTTTGATACACCGACAGCAGGTACAAAAATATGAGCATCGATAATACCTGCAGCGACAGCAGTGCCGGGCTTGAGGCCTGTAAGCTTTGCAGCCTCTTCGGTGATGTAGCCTGCACATTTACCGCTTGCAAGAACTTCTCTGCCGAACTTCTCGTCAATTACGTTTTCCATTCTGGGATCAAGAGCCTTGAAGAATTCGTTTGAGGGATAGCCCGTTGTCTTATTCCACATAGCCTTGTAGCCTGCACAGCAGGAGTTGCGTGTTTCAACGCCTGTAAGCTGCCATACAACCCAGTCTGTAGCCTCAATGAAACGCTCTGCCTTTTCATAGATTTCGGGAGCTTCGTCAAGAATCTGCCACAGCTTCGGAATTGCCCACTCGGAAGAAATCTTGCCGCCGTAGTTTTCAAGCCAATCCTCGCCCATCTCTATAGCGATATCGTTGATACGTGTTGCGTGAGCCTGTGCGGCGTGGTGCTTCCAGAGCTTTACGTATGCGTGCGGCTCCTCTTTATATTCGTCAAGGAAGCAAAGCGGAGTGCCGCCCTTTGTTGTGGGGAGCACTGTACAAGCTGTAAAGTCGATACCGACACCGATAATATCAGCCGCATCAACACCGCTCTTCTTTATAACATCGGGAATTGTGATGCTAAGCACATCTATGTAATCCTGCGGATGCTGGAGTGCCCAGTCCTGACCGAGCTTTTTGCCGCAAGGGAGCTTCTCATCCATAACTGCGTGAGGATATTCGTAAACGCTGCTTGCAAGCTCCTCGCCTGTTTCAACGTTAACGATAAGTGCACGACCTGAAAGTGTGCCGTAATCAAGACCTATTGTGTACTTTGCCATTTTTCATCAGCCTTTCGTTTTATAATATATTTTGAAATTATTACCCTATATATAAAATGTGTTTTAAAAAACACAAATCATGCAAAATTTATTTTGCAAATCATGATTTCAAAGAAATCAAATCACGCCACAAGGCAAATCATATTCTTAATATCTCAATAGAATTGATACGCATAGAAAAGCCGATGGCACCGAGGAAATCGACTGCCATTGTCTTTGTGTTTTATGATTTGCTATCGCATGATTTGGCTTTCAGCCATGATTTTTCGCTTCGCTCAATGATTTGAATTGATAAATCAATTCATTTTACACGGTAAGTGAAGCTATAATTCCCGAATAGAGCTTTATCGGGTCTTCATAAAAATTATTCTTGACAGTTTCAACCTGCATTTCGTCTGCGACGTAAATTGTAAGCTTCATCATTTCTTCCATAGAGAAAGTGACGTGGAAACCGCCGTCCTCAAGCTTTTCAACCTCAACCTTGTTTTCACGCTTACGCTTTGCAAGGGTGAGCATTTTTATCGCGGCATTGATTGCCTTCTCACGCACGGAACGCGGAAGCTGACTTTCGAGCATTTTAGATGATGAGCGACCTTTTTCGGTAACGCTCAGATATTCTTCACACTCGATAAAATCGGACACGACCGCACCGTTTTCGATAAGCTCGCTGACCGCCTGGTTGACCTCAAAATAATTTGCAAGGCCTTTATCAAGTGCAATTTCGCAAAGCTGGCTTCTTGTTATTCTTTCATCAACGCCTGCAAGCAAATAGCATACAAGCACCTTTATCTCATTGCGCGAACGGAGACCGCCCGGCTCAATGCCATCGTCAAAAGTAAAATTTTCCATTATCGGTTATCCTCCAAAAGAAAAACTTTAAGCGCCGAATAGCGCCTTGCTTTTTTATCGTTTCGTCCCATACGGTAAACCTGCTCCTCATTACCGACAACAACCATCAGCTTTTTAGCTCTGGTAACAGCGGTATAAAGCAGATTGCGGTAACTGAGCAGCTCGGGTGTGTTGAGCACGGGCATTATAACTGCCTCAAACTCGTTGCCCTGGCTCTTGTGCACCGTAACGGCATAGGCAAGCTCAAGCTCACGCATTGTATCGGGGAAGTAGCTGCACACTCTGCCGTCATCAAATATAATTTTTGTAACACCGTCGGGCCGTATGGATTCTATTATTCCTATATCGCCGTTAAATACTCCGCTGCCCTCTTCACCGTCTGGCTTTTTCCAGAGGATGTCATAGTTATTTTTGATATGCATAACCTTGTCACCCTCACGGAAGCGGAACATTCCGACCGTAACCTCTTTTTTAAATCTGTCAGGCGGATTTATCGCCTCCTGCAGACGTCGGTTGAGGCTGTAAGTACCCATTTCACCACGCCTTGACGGGCAAAGCACCTGAATATCATTAATCGGTGAATAGCCGTATGCCCTGGGCAGACGGTTGGCGCAAAGGTCACATACCGTTTCTGCCGCCTGAGTGGCAACCTTGCGGGGCAGGAAGAAAAAGTCGCTGTCCCTGCGTGTAAGGTCGGGATTTTCGCCTGCCACTATTTTATGTGCATTTGTAACAATCAGACTTCGCTGTGCCTGACGGAAGACCTCTTTCAGCTCAACTACGGGCAGCATACCGCTCTCAATCATATCGTGGAGCACGTTACCTGCACCGACGGGCGGAAGCTGATCGGAATCGCCGACCATTATCAGCCTGCAGCCCAGCGGCAATGCATCGAGCAAACTTGCGAAAAGTGATATGTCGAGCATTGAAAGCTCGTCAATTATAAGCACGTCCGCTTCAATTGGATTACGCTCGTTACGTGTGAAACGCTGATTGTCCTCATCGTCCCATTCAACCTCAAGCAAGCGGTGAATGGTCTTCGCTTCCATACCCGTAATCTCACTCATACGCTTTGCCGCTCTGCCCGTAGGTGCGGCGAGTGCGATACGGAGTCTGTCCTTTTTAAAAAGGGATATCATACCGTTTATTGTAGTTGTCTTACCTGTACCGGGACCGCCGGTAAGGATAAGCACACCTTTTTCAACAGCGGTTATGATTGCGTTTTTCTGCTTTTGTTCGTATATTATGCAAAGCTCACGCTCAATATCCTCAATATCCTGCAGAAGCGTTGGCTTACCCGCAGGAGGAAATGAGCAAAGCACCTTGATTCGTCTTGCGGCATTTCTTTCGCTACGGTGAATATGCGGCAGAAAAAGAAATTCCTTACCGTCAAGCTCTTCGCTGATAACCTGTTTATCCTTAATAAGTGCATCCGTCGCCTGCTGAATAATACTCTCCTCAACACCAAGCAGCTCGGTCGCAGGCAGTGCGATTTTATCTCTCGGACAGCAGGTGTGTCCGTTACCGAGATTGTGACGCAATATGTGCAGAATACCTGCTCTTATGCGGTACATACGTTCGGGCTCTTCGGGCAGCGAGGATGCTATGGCATCCGCCCTTTCAAAGTTGACACCTATACCCTCAGAGCACAGCACGTACGGATTATTTTTAATTATTTCGGTTGCATTAAAGCCGAAAATTTTATATGCGTTAAGACTTTCTCTTGCCGTCATACCGAATTTTTCAAGGGCTATGAGAGTCTGTCTTACGGCAAACTGCTTTGCAAACTCCTCACAGATTGAGTTTGCCTTCTGCCTTGAGATACCTTTTATTTTTGATAACTTTTCGGGATGATTTTCGAGAATATCAAAAGCATTCTCACCAAATTCTTCAACTATCTTCTGCGCGGTTGCAGGGCCAATACCCTTGACTGTACCTGCAGAAAGATACTTGTACAGATCCTGCGCACTTGACGGCAAAGAGCGTACAAACGACTTCGCCTTGAGCTGTCTGCCGTAAAGCGGATGTGTATCGTAACTACCCCTTACCGTAAGCTTTTCACCTACAGCAACCTCAGGCAACACACCTACAACCGTGATAAACTCGTCATCACAGCTAAGCTCCAGCACGGTAAAGCCCGTATCTTCTATATGTACCGAAACATCTTCAACTATGCCGGCTATTTCGATCTCTTCGTCAATCAAGCTTCAAACCTCTTTTTATCCGCTCTTTTTTTGATAAACCCTCACTGCCGCAGAACCCATACCAAACAACATCATCATATAGCACACCGGCTTAAGACCGTAGAGCAGGTGGTCTGTCATTCCACAGGCACAGAAAGCAACCATACACGCCGTAAGCGTAACCGCTACACCGCGCTCTTTTTTACCGCAGTGTGCGAGCTTTATCATAGAAATACCGAAAGCGACAAAAGCGCCAAGCAAAATTGCAAGGCCGATTATGCCGTTTTCGAGTGTAATCTGTAAGAAAATGTTATGTGCGTGCGGCTGCATAATACCGTAAGTCTCGTGAAGCTGCTCACGCACATTGTTTACGCCCGTACCGTAACCGAAAAGAAGATGACCGTCGAGCATTTCAAAGCAGGCTTTCCAGATCTGAGAGCGTGTATTAACAGAAATATCGTTGCCGTTAAACAGAGTCAACAGCCGCTTAAACACGCCGCTTGCAACAGCGGCAACAACAGCAACACCGCCAACACCTACTCCGAGCAAAGCAATTGCTCGCTTGCCGCCGTAAAACAGCAGCACAACAAACACAGCAGCAATAGCAAGATACGGACCGCGTGAATACGAAGCGGCTATACCGCCGACTATAAGCACGGCACATACAAAGCCTGTAAGCTTCAAAGCCTTACCGCCCAAATAAAATATACAGTAAACGGCAAGCGGCAGCATCATTGTAAGGAACAAAGCAAACATAAGCGGATTTGTAAATGTACCGCTCGCTCTGGTAACAATGGCTATAAACTCTGTGCGCTGAATATATTTCATTGCAAAATCCGGCAAAAGATGATTCACGGCAACATCAGCGACAAAATTATCCAAAGGATGCCAGAAAGGGTTAAACAGTGTTTTAAGAGGCGGCCAGATAAGCTCACCATAGTGGTAGAGCAACATCTGTATAACGCCGATTCCGCCTGTAACACCTCCGCTGAGAGCGCCTGCAAACATAACTGTATCAAGCTTCAGCCGTGAATCAACCGCTCTGTTAACCATTATTACACCTATGAATGCGGCAAGCCATATGCCCATACCCGAAAGACCGGAAACAATTGATCCGGTATAAAACAGACCTACCGCCTGCCAAACGGCAAACGCAAGCAAAAACATCGCAGGTATACCGACCTTCTCGGCTGTCAATCCTTTGAAGCTGACTGTTTTAATATAAGCAATAAGCAGCACAACAGGGAAAATATACTCCGGCAAAAGAGCGCAGAAAAGCACTGCTGCAACGACCCATAGCCATTTACCCTTATTACGTTTGAAAAACTCTTTGATTTTTTTCAACAGGTGCCGCCTCCTTATATTTATTATTTTACTTTTATTCTTAACGCAGGCAGTATTATCGGTTTCTTTTCGCCGATATCCGCCATCTGCTTTATGAGTATCGCTTTGAGCTGTTTGCGAATATCTTTATAAGACGGGTCACGTACAAGGTTGTGTTTTTCTATCGGGTCTTTTTCAAGGTCATACAGAAAATCCTCAAAATAAACACCGGACCTGCTCCTTATATTGCCGCCTGCGGCAGTAACAGAATACTTATACTTCTTTGTGCGTATACATCTGCCCACCTGCGATTCACTTATCTGGATAAACACGTGCTCACGCTCGATATTATTCTGAATCGCATTACCCGAATAGGTTTCGGGTATATCTATGCCTGCCGCTTTAAGCAAAGTCGGAGGCAGATCTATCAGGCTTACAAGCCTGTCATCAACCTTACCGCCTTTAAAGTCCGAGCCTTTGACAATAAGCGGAGTATGAACACATGAATCGTGACAGCTTCGTTTATATTCCGCGTTTCTCGTCTTGAAATGCGAGCCGTGGTCGCTTGTATAAACAATTAAAGTGTTTTCATAATCGCCGGTTTCTTTAAGTTTGTCTATAAGTCTGCCGACGTTTTCGTCGAGCCTGTTAATCGCCGCAACATAATCGGGATAGCTTTCTTTATAATCACCCTTCATAAACGTAAGGTCGTCTGGCAAAGGATAGTCGCGGTAATTGTCAACAGTTTCTTTCGGCCCTTCATAACAGCCGCGGTCATTCTGATGGTGCGGTTCAAGCTGCGAAACAAACATAAAAAACGGCTTTGACTTATCACGCCTGTCTAAATACTCAAGAGCATAGTCATTTATACAGTCTGCACGGTATCCTTTAAACTCGAGCTTATTACCGTCGCCGTCAAATATATACCCATCATATCCGTGTGAAGTAAATTCAAGCACATCTGCCGCACGCCAGTAATTGTATCCGCCCTGCTTTTCTTTGGGCACTGCCGTTTTTTCGCAGTGCAGACCGATGCCGGGATATCGGTCGGACGCAAGATGCCACTTGCCGATATAAGCAGTGTCATAGCCAGCTTCATTAAAGTAATCCGCAAGGGGCTTTACATCGTCAGGAAGCGGAATACCATTCCGGTAGCAACCGTTTTCTGTCGCATATGTCCCCGTCTGCAAGCAAGCTCTTGCAGGACCGCATACAGGCTGACAAGTATATGAATTGGTAAACCTCACGCCATCCTCAGCTAATTTTTCAAGGTTTGGAGTGAGTATCGGATTTACCGTATCCCAACGCTGTTGATCGCTGAAATAAAAGATAACGTTAGGCTGTTTCATCTCTTTTTGCTGAGTCTTATAACATTCCAGCTGTGCTTACCAAGCACTGCAGAGAACATTCCACCCTCTACCTTTGATGCGTTGCTGTATGTGGGAGCAACATTGTTCGGGTCAGCTTCTGTATTCTCAGCCTTCATATCGTCGTGTGTGAGCACGATATGCTCCTTAACCTCAAAATCAACATACTGTCTGAGATCGCAGGTAAGCTCAATATCTTCTTTGAGATCTTTATTTACTGCAAAAACAGTTAAATTCTCATCGTCATTTTCAATTACGATGCTGTCAACAAGGTTAACTTCACCGTATTTGCGGCTCTCATAAATCGGAGACTTGATAAGCGTGTTAAGCGCAGTGCCTCTTCCGTAAACGCTTGCCTGCATATAGGGGAAGAAAATAGTCTGTCGCCATGCACCCGTATCGGATGTCATAATGGGTGCAATAACGTTTACAAGCTGTGCAAGGCAGGCAATCTTGACTCTGTCTGCGTGACGGAGAAGCGTGATAAGCATACTGCCCACAAGCAATGCATCTTCAAAATTATAAACGTCCTCAAGCTTGTGCGGTGCTTCCTCCCAGGGTTTGCAGAGCCTGTCAAGCTCGTGAGAGTGATACCATACATTCCATTCATCAAATGAAAGCATGATCTTTTTCTTCGAGCGTTTCTTCGCCTGCACATAGTCACAGATTGAAACAACAGAAGCAATAAAACGGTCCATATCCGCACTGTGACAGAGAAACTCCTCTGTATTGTTTTCGGAGTTGTTGTAGTATGTATGAAGTGAAAGATAGTCAACATCGTGGTAGCAGTGGTCAAGCACATCAGCCTCCCACTGAGCAAAGGTGCTCATACCGCTGTTTGAAGAGCCGCAGGCAACAAGCTCAATATCGGGGCTGACCCAGCGCATTACCTTCGCCGCTTCGTGTGCAGCTCTGCCGTACTCATGTGAGGTCTTATGGCCTATCTGCCAGTCGCCGTCCATCTCATTACCCAGACACCAGAGCTTAACATTGTGAGGCTCCTTATGACCATTTTTTATTCGCAGGTCACTCCAGTAAGTACCGCCCTCAAGGTTGCAGTATTCGACGATATTTCTTGCCTCATCAGCACCTCTTGTACCGAGGTTAACAGCCATCATCGGCTCTGTACCTGCAGCCTTACACCAATCTATAAACTCATCAAGACCGAACTGATTTGTTTCTGTTGAGTGCCATGCAAGCTCAGCTCTGCGAGGACGAAGCTCCTTGGGACCTATACCGTCCTCCCAGTTATAGCCGGAAACAAAGTTGCCGCCGGGGTAACGCACAACGGGCACTGCTGTTTCACGTACAAGCTCAAGCACATCCTGCCTGAAACCGTTCTTGTCGCTGAGCGGACTCTCAGGCTGATATATACCTGTATAAATAGCTCTGCCCAGGTGCTCAAGGAACGAGCCGTAAATCCTCTTATCAATTTCGCCGACGATAAAATTCTTATCAATAATGAGCTGTGCTTTTTTCATTGTACGGTCACCTCTTATTATTTTAGTTTTCAACATAGCCCGTAATTTCCTCACGGGTCTTGAATATATATCCCTGCTCGGCAAGCATATCCAAATCGCCGAGTGCAAGACCTATGCCCTTTGCGACACAGTTTACAGGGTCAGTCGCAAGTCGAGTCTTTATTCCTGTTTTATTCTGTATTGCGGTAGCCATTTCTCGAAGCAGTGCTCCACCGCCCGTCAGTACGATATCGCTTGAGCCTATATCGCCGACAAGCTCGGGCGGTGTAATTTCGAGCACACCACGCACAGCTTCTCCTATAGCTTCAATATGCTCACGCATGGCAAGGTAACAGTCCGTTGATGTAACCTCAACAGTAGCCGGCATACCGCTGATATAACGCTTACCCTTTACGGTAAGTGCAAGCTCCGCCTCCGGCAGTACGGCACAGCCGATCTGTTTTTTGATTTCCTCTGCCGTACGCTCACCTATAACAACATCTTTTTCGCGGCGCACCTGACGTACAATAGCCTCATCCATAAGGTTACCTGCAATTTTTATTGATTTCGAAACAGCTATACTGCCCATGGTGATAACCGCAATATCGGTAGTACCTCCGCCTATATCAACAACCATGCTGCCCTGCGCCCGTGTCAGATCACCGCCTGCACCGATAGCCGCGGCAAGAGGTTCCTCCATAAGGCAAGCCTTGCCTGCACCTGCAGCTGTTATCATATCGAGCACCGTACGCCGCTCAAGGTTTGTAACGCCTGACGGCATACAGACAATTATATTCGGTTTAAAAATTGCGTTACGGCAGACCCTTGCCAGAAATCTGCTGAGCATCTGCCGTGTAGCTGTAAAATCTGATACAACCCCGTCTTTCATAGGGCGTATAACACGAATCGAATCGGGGTTACGACCAAGCATATCGTAAGCTTTTTTACCTACAGCACACATCCTGCCTGTTTTTGTGTTATAAGCCACGACGGAAGGCTCGGTGAGGACGATTCCTCTGCCTTCGATATATATAATAACACTCGCGGTGCCGAGATCCACACCGATGTTTTTGCCGAGCAAACCGTCTCACCTCCGTAAATCATTCTTTCTTTAGTTAAAAGCTTGCTACTCCGTTTGAAGGGTTAAAAGAGAAATTTGTTTCGTTCTTAGTTTCACCCTTCGAATTTTTTTCTATAATATTTACCATAACATGGTCTTTATCAAGTGCCTCAACGGCTGTTTCTGTATATGCTCCGAAATCGCCAAGCTCAAAAAAAGCATCGCCGATATCAATAAACGCACATATTTCCTCGGGTGTCTTTGAATACTTTGTGCTGATATTGCCCTGAGCAAGGTCGATTACCGCAAGCTGATCACGGCAGGCAATAACACCGTATGCATACATATTGCTTGTAGACTTAGTATCAAGCAGTACCATATCGCTGCACGGCGTATCAACAAGCATTACCTGTGTAGCAGTAGGGATGTATATTGCACACAACGAGGCATAAGCGGCACCTTTGTCACGCTTTGTAAAATAAATATAGTTACCGCTTCTCTTTGTAGCTTCAAGGTCATAGACGATTTCCGTATCAAGCTCATACTCAAACAGCACGCGAATATTGCCGCTGCTTTCTACACGGGCAAGCACCTGCTTCTCTTTGTACTCAAATGTCTTATAATCTTTGCCTGCATAGGTGCAGATTGTTTCCATCTCGTACTTTGCGGCAACCTCTTTTGCTATAACCGAGCCAACAGGCTCAGCCTGAAGCGCAGACCCTGCTGCAAAAAGCTCAGTATTTTCGCCGCAAGCGGCAAATGAAAGAAGCGTCGCCGCCAAAATAAAAAGTGCAACTGTTTTTTTGAACATCACGCCTCATCCTCTCCCTTTTTCTTAAATATGATAAATTTGCTGAAAACATAATTCATAACAACAACTATTACTGCAAGTCCGATTTTAACCAGCAGCTTACCGCCGACAGCAAAATTCAAAGGTAAGTTAAGTTTAAACTTGTCAAAACCGAGCCAAGTTATAAACACAAGCAGACCGAGTGATTCAACGCAGAGGGAAAAAACACGCGCACCTACAAACGAAGGAATCTCCTTTTTAAGCACACTGCCTTTCCAACTCTTACTTTCAAATACAAAGAGCTTGTTTGTAACATACGCAAAAGCAACGGAAGCAACCCAAGCAATTATATTTGTCAACAGTGTCAGGTCAACAGTTACTGTTTTTTCAAACACTCTGTCACAAGCCTCAAAAACAACAAAGTTGACGACGGTAGTCAGTACACCGAAAACAAGATATGTGATTGTCTCTTTATTTATAAGCTTTTGAAGGATTGATTTCAATTTTTTATCCAGCTCTCTTGATTATTTTTCGGGATAATCACCTGTAAAGCATGCATCACAGTATGTTTTTTCGCAGGCACCTATAAGCTCGCCGAGTGAATCCTTATCGAGGAAGCCGAGTGTATCAGCACCGATTATCTCACAAAGCTCTTCAACAGAATGATGGTTCGAGGTAAGCTCCTCACGGGTCGGGATATCCGTACCGTAAAGGCAAGGATAATGAAGAGTCGGAGAAGAGATTCTGACGTGAACCTCCTTCGCACCTGCATTCTTGAGCAGACGGACAATATCTGCACAGGTTGTACCGCGTACAATAGAGTCATCTACCATGACGACCTTTTTGCCCTTTATTGTTTCGCTGAGAACGTTAAGCTTGATACCGACAGAAGATGCACGCTGCTCCTGAGTGGGTTTGATAAATGTTCTGCCGACGTAATTATTACGTACAAAGCCCATGCCGTACTCAATACCGCTCTCACGTGCATAGCCGATAGCAGCATCAAGACCCGAATCGGGCACGCCGATAACAATATCGGCATCAACGGGATGCTGACGTGCAAGCAGACGGCCTGCCTGAATACGTGAACCGTGGATCGATACACCGTCCATAACGCTGTCAGGTCTTGCAAAGTAGATATACTCAAAAATACATATCCTTCTCTTGCAGTTTTCCTTCTGATAGTATGTCCTCATACCGTCGCCGTCTATAACGATAATTTCACCGGGGTTAACGTCACGAACAAACTCTGCACCAAGTGCGTTAAGTGCACAGGTCTCCGAAACTACAACGTAACAGCCTTCTTTTGTGATACCGACGGTAAGCGGACGGAAGCCAAACGGATCACGCACTGCAACGATTTTGCGGGGACTCATTACAACAAATGAGTAAGCACCTCTGAATTTCTGAACAGCGTTTTTAACAGCCTCTTCTACACTGTGAGTGAAAAGTCGCTCCTTAGCGATAAGCTGAGCCATTATCTCAGCATCGGAATTGGAACGGAACATCGCACCCGTCATCGAAAGTTCACGGCGAAGCTCATCTGAATTGACAAGACTGCCGTTATGTGCAAGCGCAAGACGTCCCTTGCCGTAACGCATAACAAACGGCTGTGCCCCCTGGATATTGGATGCCTTTGCGGTTGAATAGAGAGCGTGAGCAATAACGTTCTCGCCCTTGAGCTTTTCAAGCTTTTCCTCATCAAAAACGTCTGCCGCAAGCCCCATACCCTTTGTGCATTCAATAACGCCGCTGTTGCTGACAGCTATACCGCAGCTCTGTTGACCTCTGTGCTGCATTGCGTAAAGAGCAAGGTAAGCATATTCAGCAGGATTTTCGACAAAACCTCCACCGTAAAGAGCGAATACTCCACATTCCTCGTGCATTATGATACTTCCTTTCGGATTTAAATTAAAAAATAACTATAATAATATATTATAATATAAAAATACAGTTTTTTGCAATAGCTGACGGCTAATTTAATTCATCGCGGCGGGTCTTTTTTTGAGCTTTATAAGGCCATAGACAGAAACCAGCACTACCCGCATCAGATTTACGCCCGCAACGCTCCATGCAAGGCCCCACAGACCCCATATAGCAATACATGGTATTACGACCGTGGCAAAGCTCACAAGGTAAATAATATTCATCACAAGCTGACTGTTTTCACCCGAAATCTTCAGCACAAAGGTTATAAGCACGGTTGATACAAAAAACAGCACCTGACCGGCGTTTGCAACTATAAAATAAGGCGAAGCTGCCTGGTAAACTTCATCAGGATACATAAACGGAATAAGTATATGAGAAGCAACTGTGCTTGCACAAATCATAAGAGCCGCAAGTGCCGCCGCACCACCGGTAAAGCCTAAGAAAAGCTTATACGAAATCTTGTCCTCATACTTATTGAGATAGCTTATCACAAGACCCTCAAGCGGCACTGTTACAAGCGCTACAATTTTACCGACGAGAGTTGCCACATAAAACACCGTAACATCGTACGAGCCGACAAAAAACATAACCAGAATACGGTCCGCATTGAGTATGACCGTCTGCACGAGGTTTGCAGGCACAAGTGTCCAGACAGACTTTGTGTTTTCTTTATAATTTGCCGATTTTTTGAGGAAAGGCGGCTTGAAAATCTTACCTTTGATGCCGACAAAAAGTATCGCCAAAGACTCACCTATAAGCATCGTGATGACCCAAGAGCGCGTAAATCTGAACAGCAGAATGCCGACAATATAGCCGACGGCAATCAGCAGATAAAAGACAAAATAGCCCTTGAAATTACAGCTCAATCTATACTCAACATCGCCGTAATAGCGCAGAATCGTCATAAACATCAGTGCAGAATAGCCGATAAAATACATAGGTTCAAAGCTCTTAAGCGCAACAAGGCCGACAGCCGAAACCGCAATTACAACACCTGCAATAATCAGAAAATAGCGGTTATAGTCACCGTTTGAGCACTCTCTTTTAGCAGAAACGACCATACGCGAGTAATTTGCCGCCAGGCCGAATGCACCGACAACCGATATGAGCGATATAAGATAGATGACCGTACCGAATTTTTCTGCGCCGAGCTGCTCGGTAAGATATGGGTTGAGCAAAAACTGAATAACACCGTTGAAAATCACAACAGCACTCACACTCAGTATGAAATCTCCGCCGAGCTTTTTAAGAAGACTTTTAAGCATCGAAAAATGCCCTTTCCTTTAATAATTAATACAATAATATAGTATAGCATTTTACCAATTATAAATCAAGGTAATAAGCTGTACTTTTGCAAGTGATAATTCGCAATTATCGGAGAAACTATACTCATCCGACATTCATAACAAGCGCTACGACAACCATCCTCTATAGTATAAAATTTAAATCCTGCTCAAAAGCAAAAGATGCTGTGACTTTGAACGGAGCAGGCTGACGATGTATATACTTTGTTCATATATCCGAGTGAGTGTCCGTAGGCGATAAATAATGCTTTAAATTCTGCTTTGTTTTAATAGCCGTAACGGTAATCGGAATGCACATTTGCGTTCCGATTAAACGAACGGACTAAAGTCCGTCAGCCGTAGCGGAGTGCGTATAATCCCAAAAGTTCTTTTGGTTACTTTTGTAACGAATGACAAAAGTAACTGCGGCTTTATGCCGCATAAGACTGTCGATAAAGCCGCGTATATTATTTGAATTTTGTAAAAAACAAAAACAGGATATACCCTTGCGAGGTACATCCTGTAATCTGTTTATTTTGCGTAGTCTGTTGCACGGTTTTCGCGGATGATATTGACCTTGATCTGACCGGGATACTCAAGTTCCTCTTCGATCTTCTTGACAATATCACGTGCAAGAAGAACCATCTTATCGTCTGTAATGACATCGGGCTTAACCATGATACGAACCTCACGGCCTGCCTGGATAGCAAAGGAATTCTCAACACCTTCGAAGGATTTTGAAATCTCCTCAAGCTTCTCAAGACGCTTGATATAGTTCTGTACGTTTTCACGTCTTGCACCGGGACGAGCAGCAGAGATAGCATCAGCAGCCTGTACAAGGCAGGCAACTATAGTTTTAGCCTCTACATCGCCATGGTGAGCATGTATAGCGTGAACGACCTTTTCGTTCTCCTTATATTTACGTGCGTACTCAACACCAAGCTCGATATGTGAACCGTCGAGCTGATGATCAAGAGCCTTACCGATATCATGAAGAAGGCCTGCACGTTTTGCAAGCTTAACATCTGCACCGATTTCAGCGGCCATAAGACCGGCAATATAAGAAACCTCAAGCGAATGATCAAGCACATTCTGACCGTAGCTGGTACGGTATTTCAATCGGCCGAGTATTTTAACCAGCTCGGGATGTATGCCGTTAAGACCTGCATCAAGAACTGCTCTTTCACCTGCCTGCTTGACAGAGTGCTCAACCTCTTTGACAGCCTTATCGTGCATCTCTTCGATACGTGCTGGATGTATTCTGCCATCAGAGATAAGCTTTTCAAGTGTAAGCCTTGCCTCTTCACGGCGAACCGGATCAAAGCACGAAAGCGTGATTGCCTCAGGAGTATCGTCGATAATGAGGTCAACGCCTGTGATCGTTTCAAGCGTGCGTATATTACGTCCCTCACGTCCGATAATTCTGCCCTTCATCTCATCGTTGGGCAGTGCTACAACAGAAACCGTAGCCTCGGAAACCTGCTCTGCAGCACAGCGCTGGATAGCTGTTGCAACAACTTCACGTGCCATTGCATCAGACTCTTCACGAAGAGCCTGCTCGTACTCAAGAAGCTTGAGCGCCTTCTCTCTTGTAAGGTCATCTTCAAGAGATTTAAGAAGATAGTCTCTTGCCTGTTCTTTGGTGTAATTAGAGATACGCTCAAGCATTTCGAACTGACTGCGCTTGATAGCTTCGATTTCATCAAGCTTTGCATCTGCAGCCTTGATCTTTCCGTTGAGTATCTCGTCCTTCTTTTCGAGGTTATCAGCCTTCTTGTCAAGCAGCTCTTCACGCTGCATGATTCTTCTTTCCTGCTTTTGAACCTCGGAGCGTCTTTCTCTGAGCTCATGCTCTGTTGCTGTACGCTCTTTGTGAATAGCATCCTTTGCTTCAAGAATTGCTTCTTTCTTTTTGGATTCAGCCTGAGCGATAGCGTTGTTGATTATACGCTCCGCCTCCTGGCTCGCCGAACCGATTTCAGCTTCGGCAACCTTACGCCTATGTAAACCGCCAAGTATAAAGCAGACAACACCTGCTATAACCGCAGCGGCAACAATCAATGCGATTGCTATACCTATTTTTATCATTTTTTGAATTTGCACCTCCTTGTAAAATTTTCAAATAAATGAATAAAAGATTATAATAGCACAGACCACGGCAGAAACGGTAATATCGGCTTGTGCTCCGCCGTGAGCAGCACTGTAAATCGGTGCAGAAGCATATACACCCAAATTTACACACTACATAATGTATATTATAACTTTTAGTCGCTCGTGTCAAGAATTAATATATATTTTTTGTTTATTTTAATAGGTTTTATTACATACATTATTATTTGCAAACCAAAATGTCAATTTTGCATAAATACGCCGACTCAACATTGTAAAAAATAATTGTAGCTATATTTTGAATTTTGTGATATAATAGCTTAAACAAAATTTCTATGGAGGCAACATAATGAAACGATTGAGTATTCTCATTCCAATATTACTTATATTCAGCATGGTTGCAGGTTTCCTTGCAAACGGTGCATCAGATATTCCGGGGGATGTTGACCTTGACGGCAACGTAACCGCAGAAGATGCCCTGCTCGTGTTACGCACCTCCTCAGGAACCGACACTCTTACTGCCGCACAGGTAAAGCTTGCAGACGTAACCTATGACGGCAAAATCAATTCCGTAGATGCTCTGCGCATCCTTCTCTACATATCAGGCAGCATATCCGATCTCGGCAATGTCGGCTCTGAAGAAGGCGATGACATAATAATTTGATAGTTTTGTGTGCTTTTTGACAGTTGTGTATGAGGCTCCAACTCTTGATACACTACATATTGTGCAACATTCCGAAACATATAAAAAAACAAAAAAATACTTGACCTTACCCTCTTATTTGTGGTATACTCGCTGTACCTCTGTAAGAGGGTTATTTTTTTGTACCCTTCTTTTGAGGGAGGCAATTTAGAAAATGGAGGTGCCGAATTATGGCCGGAGACGCAAGAGTAAGAGTTACTCTCTCCTGCACTGAGTGCAAACAGCGCAACTACAACACAATGAAAAACAAGAAAAACACACCTGAAAAGCTGGAGATGAACAAGTACTGCAGATTCTGCAAGAAGCATACTCTCCACAAGGAAACAAAATAAGCGGGAGGTTTAAGAAAATGGCAAAGGATCAGAACTCCGAGGCAGCAAAGAAGGTTGCCGATGCCGAAAAAGCCTCAAAGAAGAAGTCCGCTAAGAACGACGGCAAACCGAACATATTTGTTCGTGCAGCTAAGGCTGTCGCTAAGTTCTTCAAAGACCTTAAGGGTGAAAACAAGAAGATCGTTTGGCCCAGCGCCAAAACAGTTCTCAAGAACACAGGCATCGTTCTTGTAGTAGTTCTTATCGTCGGCGCAGCTATCTGGCTTGTTGACTTTGGTCTTTCTGAGGGCATGAATGCTCTCCTCGGTATTAAGATCGGTGCGACCGAAGCTACCACAGGCGAAGTTGCAACAACTGTCGCTTCTGCAGCAACAACAGCTGCAACAACAGTTGCAACTACCGTAGCTGAGGCTACATCTGCTGTCGCACAGTAAATTCAACCTGCTTCTTGGAGGATAACAATGGCTGATGATGCAAAATGGTATGCGATCCATACCTATTCAGGCTATGAAAACAAAGTAGCCGACAGTATCCGCAAAATCGTTGAAAACCGCAGTATGCAGGAAAGCATTCTTGATGTATCCATCCCGACAGAAATTGTCACCGAGATACGTGAAGACCAGAGCACTCACGAGGTTGAGCGTAAGCTTTTCCCCGGTTATGTGCTTGTCAAACTTGCCGTTAACTACGACGAGGATGACCAGCCTAAGATGAGTGATGAAACCTGGTATGTTATCCGCAATACCCGTGGTGTTACGGGCTTTGTCGGTCCCGAGAGCAAGCCTGTTCCCCTCAAGGAAGAGGAAGTTCTCAAGCTCGGCGTTGAAAAGCGCTCCATTGAGGTCAGCTATGAGGTTGGCGACACAGTCAACATTATGGACGGCATTATGGACGGTTTCAGCGGCGTAGTACAGGAAATCGACCTTGAAAACAATATGGTCAAGGTTACCGTTTCCGCATTCTTTGGCAGAGAGACTCTTGTTGAGCTTGAGCTTGACCAGGTCGAGCCTGTCACAGACTGATTTATTTTCATTTAGGTAACTTCGGGTTATTACCCGTGTTATGGGGCTTTATGTCCCGTGGGAGGAGCAAAATCTTTCTCAGTGCTCCGCTCAACCACAATTTTGGAGGTGCAAACTAATGGCTCAGAAGGTAGTCGGCTTTGTAAAGCTGCAGATCCCCGCCGGTAAAGCAACACCGGCTCCGCCCGTTGGTCCCGCACTTGGTCAGCATGGTCTTAACATCATGTCTTTCACCAAGGAGTTCAACGAGAGGACAAAGAACGATATGGGTCTTATTATCCCTGTCGTTATCACTGTTTACGCTGATCACACATTCAGCTTCGTAACCAAGACTCCCCCCGCTGCTGTTCTTATCAAGAAGGCTTGCGGTATCGAGAGCGGTTCGGGTGTTCCGAACAAGACAAAGGTTGCAACAATCACATCAGAACAGGTAAGAAAAATCGCCGAGCAGAAGATGCCCGACCTTAACGCTGCAACAATCGAAACAGCTATGAGTATGATAGCCGGTACAGCTCGCAGCATGGGCGTCACTGTCGTTGATTAATGCTCGGGAGGTTTGAATAATGAAACACGGTAAAAAGTATATTGAAAGTGCAAAGCTTGTTGACAGAACAAAGCTCTACGATCCCGAAGAGGCTCTTGAGCTCGCTATCAAGTCAGCAACAGCTAAGTTCGACGAAACAGTCGAAGTACACATCCGTCTCGGTGTTGACTCACGTCACGCTGACCAGCAGGTCAGAGGTGCTGTAGTCCTTCCCAACGGCACAGGTAAGAGCGTACGCGTTGCTGTATTCGCAAAGGGTGCAGACGCAGACGCAGCTGCAGCAGCAGGTGCAGAGATCGTCGGTGCAGAAGATCTCGTTGCAAGAATCCAGGGCGAAGGCTTCATGGATTTCGACGTATGTATCGCTGCTCCCAACATGATGGGTCTCGTTGGTCGTCTCGGTAAGGTCCTCGGTCCCCGTGGTCTTATGCCCAGCCCCAAGGCAGGTACTGTTACACCCGACGTTGCTAAGGCTGTTGAAGAAGCTAAGGCAGGTAAGATCGAGTACAGACTCGACAAAACAAACATCATGCACTGCCCCATCGGCAAGGCATCATTCGGCACAGAGAAGCTTGCTGAGAACTTCAACACACTTCTCGACGCTGTTGTTAAGGCTAAGCCCGCTGCAACAAAGGGTCAGTACATCCGTTCCTGCGTTGTCGCTTCAACAATGGGCCCCGGCATCCGTATCAACCCCACAAAGGTTGGCTAATTTTAAAAAAAACACTTGACAAAGTGTTGACTATATGATATTATAGTCAAGCTGTTCCAAAGACAGCAGGCGCAGTTATACTGCATAAAGGTTTCACACCACCTGCCGAGGATAAAGCTAACAAAACAATTTTTTATGTTGTTTTCTGCAGCTCTGTCCTCCGATACGGTGGGCAGAGCTTTTTGATATTTATATTTTTCGGAGGTGAATCCACTATGCCAAGCGCAGCAGTTCTTGAACAAAAGAAACAGGCAGTCGCAGCACTCGCCGAAGAACTTAAGAATTCTTGTGCCGGTGTTATCGTTAACTACAGCGGTATTTCCGTTGCTGACGATACAAAGCTCCGTAAGGAACTCAGAGAGGCTAATGTTAAGTACACAGTTGTAAAGAATACTCTTCTCAAGCTCGCAGCTAAAGAAGCTGAGCTCGATATTCCCGAGGAGGTTCTCAACGGTACAACAGCTATCGCAACAAGTGCTGATGACTATGTTGCAGCAGCTCGTATCCTTTCCAAGTACGCAAACACAAGCAAGACTTTCGAGGTTAAGAGCGGTTATCTCGATAAGGAGATCATCAGCCTCGACAAGATTGACAGCCTTGCAAAGCTTCCCAGCAGAGAAATCCTTCTCGCTACAGTTTGCAACGCTTTCAACGCTCCCATCTCAGCTTTCGCACGTGCTGTTCAGGCTATCGTCGATAAGGACGGTGCTCCTGCTGAGGAAGCTCCCGCAGAAGCTTAATCTGTAAAAAAACAAAAACTATTTATTAAATTTGTTAACGGAGGTTAAAAACCATGTCTGAGAAGATTACTTCTATCATTGAAACACTTAAGGGCCTCACAGTTCTCGAGCTCTCCGAGCTTGTACACGCTGTTGAGGAAGAGTTCGGCGTATCCGCTGCAGCAGCAGTTGCAGTTGCAGCTCCCACAGAGGCAGCTGCAGCAGCAGAAGAGAAGACAGAGTTCGACGTTATCCTTGCAGAGGTTGGCGCAGAGAAGATCAAGGTTATCAAGGTTGTCCGTGAGGTAACAGGTCTTGGTCTTGCTGAGGCAAAGGCTGTTGTTGACGGCGCTCCCAAGGCTGTTAAGGAAGCTGCTTCTAAGGAAGATGCTGAGGCTATCAAGGCTAAGCTCGAAGAAGTCGGCGCAAAGGTTGAGCTTAAGTAAGTTAATTTCAATCAAACAAAAAGAGCGAACTCACAAGAGTCCGCTCTTTTTTCTCTTTTCTTCATTTTACGCCTTAATTTTTGCTGTTTTTCTTAATTCATTCATATATATTTTAGGTTTAACCGATAAAACAAATTAGCAGTCAAACAGATATTTACACTGTTGACTGCTAATTTTTTATCTGAACATATCTCTGATCATCCAAATAATACCGCCCTTTTTATAGAAGCGATGCGTAATATCCGACACACTTCCCGTAAGCAGATTATCAAACACACCGTAGCCGCCTGCCTCACCGACAACAAGCACAGAGTTTTTCGTGTCACCTCTGAATCCCGTACGGAAGTTAGTTACAACCGAGTTAAACTTACCGTCTGTTTCAAAAGCTATCTCTCTGCCGCCTGCCGCTGAATACCAGAAGCAGAAGCAATTATCATATATGCTTGACCTTGTGCCAACAATACGGAACGCAATACAAAACTGGTCACTGTAGCAGAAATCGTATACATTATTGCCGCCTTCATCAAGGAAACCGCAGCTGTTCTCATAATCGGTATAATCTGAGTAATAAAGCGGATGAATGTTACGAAGCGAATTTGCACATGACTTGAGATAAACACCCGTAAATACATTACCGATACGTATATTTGTAAATGTATTATCAAAGCCCTCTACAAAGATTCCTATTGAATCCGTGCCGCCCGTGCCAATGATATTTATATCACTTATATCCGCATCCGACGAAGAGCTGTTGGCACCGTATTTGACGTGGATACCGATGGGTGTATGCTTTATCGAAACCTTCTGTATCATAGTTTCTCTGCCGGAATCAATGCTTATTCCGTTCGCTTTACCCGAGCCGTCAATAATTCCGCCTGTCAGAGAATAATTACTGCCCGGGGTATGAGTATCGTTTGCCGCATCCTTACCGCCAAGGCGTATCATGGCCTCTTCGCTCGACCAATTATCTGTCGCACGTATCACAGCGTAGTTTGAAAGCTGCAGGTCAACACTTTTTCTTGGGTCTGCAGGCGTACATATGGGCTTGCTGATAAGATAAATACCGTCGGGGAAATAAATAGTGCGGTTGGGGTTGGCATCAATTACTGCCTGCAAAGCATCCGCAACATCCGACTTGCCGTCGTTAGGTACGTAGTCGGTAACTATGACATAGCCGAGTGCCGAGCCTGCACCGACGTTCACGGGAGAAGCAGCCGCCTGCTCTGCAACCTCAAGAGCAGCATCAAACTCTCTTTCCATAGCCGTTATCTCTTTATAGTAGCCGTCATAATTGAGCGAATAATCTCCGCTGTCCGCACCAAAGACACCTGATACCGATGCCGCAATAGCCGTAACAGCAACCGCAGCCGCCGTTATTTTTAAAATCTTTTTCATAACATTACACCTCTTTATTTCACTTTTTTATATGTAAGCTTGTACATAAACACTGCCGCAACAACTGCACACACGCCGCTTATCAGCTTGCCTGCAACAACCGCCCAAAGAAACCTCTTATCAAACGACATTGTAAACGCAAGGTGATCGCCGAATACAAACGAAGCCGATACAGCAAAAGCCATATTCATCATTCTGCCCTTTGCATTCATTTTCTCCGCCATTTCAAAGGTAGGTATACTGTTTGCAAGCGAAGATATAAGACCGAGCACCGAGGTTTCGTCAACACCGATTTTCTTGCCAGCGGCGGCAAAAATTTTGCCGAAAATCAAAGATATAACCTTGATAAGCGGAAATACACCTGCGAGTATAATTGCAACATCAGCAACTATAGCAAACGCATCCTTAATCGGGCTCATATGCGGAATAAGTGTCTTGCCCGTAAGGTGACTGAAAATGCCTGCGGCAAGGCCGACAGTGATAACAATCATAACAAAACCGCCGATAAGGCCGAAAATCTTACGGCAGAGGTCAGGCTTTACAACAAGACCGATGCAGGTTATAACCGCCACAATCAGCACAGGCAAAAGATTTAACATCAGCCTGCCGAAGCCTATACCGAGCATAAGACCCGACACTATACAGCCTATCGGCATTGTAGCAATACCGCAAAGAATACCGCTGAGCACATCTTTGTGATATTCTTTTTTAATCATTTTAAGCGCGACAGGCACCGTAAAACAAACTGTTGCACCAAGCATTGAGGCAACAACAAGGCCGTTGTATCCGCCGAGGATTTTGTCGCCTGCAAGTGCCGACGATATTGCCGCACCACCCATATCGTTTGCAATAAAGCTGCCTATAAACGACATATCAATACCCGTAAACGACGATATGGGCGCAAACACAGGCTCTAACAGCATTGCAACTGCAGGTGCAATGCAAATCATACCGACCATTGCAAGCGACAGTGTGCCCGAAGCCACAATGCCTTTTTCAAACTCTTCACCGAGTTTTAGTTTGTTGCCTATTATTCTGTCGGCCGCACCTATAATTGCAAACACTGCAAATATCCACTGTAAAACGTCCATTATTTTCTCCTGATAGTAATTCTTTTCAATGCGTTTTTTAAAAACGCAAATCATGCAAAATATATTTTGCAAATCATGATTTCAAAGAAATCTAATCACGCCGTAAGGCAAATCATTTTTTATACCTCAATTAAGTTGATGCCCAAATGAAAGTCCGTAGCGCCGAGGACAGTTGTAACATTGTCTTTCTGTTTCAATGATTTAGCTCTTGCCATGATTTCTCGCTTACCGCTCCGTGATTTGAACTGATAAATCAGTTCATTAATGCAATTTTAACTTCATCGGGCGAGGTGATTACAGGCTCACTGCCCTGCTTCATTTCAACCGTTATATCACCGTAAGGTGTAGGCAGCTCTACTCTTGCGTGCTCAAGACCGAGCAGATTCGGTGAAAAAGCAACCTCTTCAAATGCAGGTTTAATCATCTCAAAGCCCGTCAGTGCCTTTGGCAGTGACCATAACGGAGTACCGCCCCATGCGTGGCTGTGATCAAAGCTGTAAGTCGGCTCGGGTGCAATAAAGCCCTCAACAAGCCCTTTCGGACATTCGGCAACGGGAGCCTTCCAACGCTCCAGCACCTTGAGAGTATACTCATCACGCAAGCCGTTTGAGTAAATTGCCTCGAGCAGATAGTGCGCAAAATACGGCTGATAGTCACCGGGTATTTCGTCGCTCATAATTTTATGTATCAGGGCTCTTGCAGTTTCTCTGTCACAAATTCCGACATAAGCGGCAAGGATATTTGACTGCTTGAGATAATACCTCTTCTCAACATTTTCAACCATCCATTTCCAATCGCTGAAATCGACCTCGCTCGGTGTGTTGAGGCCTTCAAAATACATACCCTTTTCTTTGTCAAAGAGCTGTGAATTAACCGCTGTCTGCAACACTTCTCTTTTGGCAAGGCAAGCCTCAGCCATTGCCGTTTCACCGAGAATATTATATATCTCTGCCGCCGCACCGAGTGCTCCGTAATAGTAAAGATTAAGGCAGGTCTGACCGAGTGCCTTTGGCGGATGGTGCATTGATATTTCATCAATATAAATCCAGTCGACAAACATAAAGTCAGGCGGTGTTTCGATAAGCTGAGTTTTGCCGATATATGTTTCAAACAAACCAAGCAGCATAATCAGTGCGTCTTCGCATTTTTGAAGCAGATTTCTGTTGCCCGTAAACTTATAAACATCGAGCAGCATCCTGACCCAGATAAGGCTGTATGTAGTGTGAAACATTCTGCCGCCGTTGTTGCGTATAAGCTCAGCTGTACGCAGAACATCAAACTCCGCAAGACGTATATCGCCGAATGAAAATGCCGTCATCAGCGTTTCAATATAGTAGTCGCCCGTGCATGCCATCGGCTCACAGTGCTTCGGGCTGTCAAGGTGAAGAGTCTGACGGCAGATTTTAAGGGTATGCCTGCAGGTGTCGAGCACCTGATTGAGTGCCTCATCACTTGTTTTTATAAAGGCTTCTTTATCGGCAGGATAACAGCTCGCGATAAAGCCAAACTCGATTTCGCAGCCGCTTTCACCACTGCATTCAAGCTCGGCAGTCAGCCTACCCGCACTGTGCATATAAAAGCCTCTGTATTCGCCTTTTCCTGCAAAAGTGATATTTTCCGCCGAACCGTTTTCATCGGTCTCACGGCAGGTAATTTCAGCCTTTACGGGCGAATCGCTCTTCGCATATACAAAACCTGCGTATATCTTATCAAGCTCAAAATCAACCGTTTTCTTCTCACCGGACGCAAGGCTTATTTTTGTGCCCATTGTGCTCTCGGCACAAACAGGAATCGGAGCAGTTTGGGTGTGCCAGAGGTTGACCGTTTCCTCCGCATTAACATATTCGTCAGGTTCAACGCCCGAATCAAATCTGCACGATTCGATATATCCGCCGTTAAATCTTACAAGCCACGAGCTGTCGGTACTGATTACGGTCTTCGTACCGTCGGCAAATCGGATTTCTGCCGCAAGCATAAATCCGCCATGACCCTTTGAAAACTCAAAACCTCTGTCGGGTTTCATCCTGACCCTTGCAAAAAACTCAAGCGTATCGGAATCGGTATCAAATTCAGTCTCGTATGCATAGTAATAGTTTCTCGGCTTTTCGTTGCTGAGGAAATCACCGCCGCACGACGCAGGACCCGTAGCGTAAAACTCACCGTTTATGTAGAGCTGAAACGCTGTGTCCGCACTGAATCTCAGCTTAGCCAAAGCAATCTTTTTACCGTAAGCGTATTTCTTTTTAAACTCGGCAACGGTAAACAAACCGCTCTTATTATCATCAAGGTCGCTGTAACAGCAGCACTGCCTGTCGGGATATTTATCTTCAGGCAACCATATCCATTTTTCACACAGCATTTCTGTTTCCCCTTATATAAGTAAGTCTTATATTATTCTATCAAAATCAGCTATAAGTTTCAACACGAAAGACATTAAAACCATCGTTTTATATCTATAAAATAATAAAAATAAAAAAATTTCAACATTTTTTTAAAATCCTCTTGACTTATGTCTCCATTCGTGGTATATTAGTCGAGCGTTAAGTTCGCTGGTGTAGCTCAGTTGGTAGAGCAGCTGATTTGTAATCAGCAGGTCGGGGGTTCGAGTCCGTCCACCAGCTCCAACGCTTTTTTATTGAAAAGTCCATATATGGGTAGGTTCCCGAGTGGCCAAAGGGAGCAGACTGTAAATCTGCCGTCGACGACTTCGGTGGTTCGAATCCACCCCTGCCCACCAAACACAAATAATCCGAACTTTGTCATTTCAGGTGACACGTTCGGATTATTTGTTTTATTTAACACATGTTAAAATAACAACAGCTGCTCCGTTCTGACTGAACGAAGCAGCTTATTTTGTTGAGAGATTATTTATTGTTTTCCTTCCATTTTTCATATTCTTCTTTTCCTTCTGAGCTTTCGTAGAAAGCAATTATATCTGACATAAAAAAGCATGCCAGATCTTTAATAACGTGATTAGGAATTTTGCTTGTATCATATTTGTATTCATTCTCAACCTCTCCGACAGCATTTTCAGCAGCCGGAATTTTTGACATAAACATTACTCCTTTCTTCTGTCATATACAGACAGATATTTTTTGAGGACTTGTTAAACGGGCAGCGTCAAATCCCGCCCGTATCCTCAGTGGGTTAACGCGATAAAAGGTATGACTGTACGGTGACATTATTGCGCCAGTGTGCGAGATGAAAAACTGAAACTGCAGCAAGTGCAAGCTTGTTGTATGTAACAGGGAGATTCTTCTCAATTGCCAGCTTCCTACATTTTCCTTTTGTTTTATAAGTACCACTAATAAGCTTTTCGTTAAAAGGCTTGTGGACAATCGTGCCGTCGGGAAGCTTCTCGGTACGATACAGCTTCCAACGTAAGCGGATTTCATTGGCAAGCTTTTCTGCATAGCCTTCTTCAGTATTGATTCTGTCAAGATAGTATTCATAACACTTTTTAGCCTGCATTGCTCTTATAATGTGATAGTCAACTGAATTTGAAAGCTCAATAGGTTTAAATACCTTTTCCTTTTCACCAAGTCCTTCAAAATATGATTTTACGAATTCCTGATCCTCAGGAAGGATTCTCTGCAGACTGTCCTTGCCACCCTTGCCGTCTTTTACAAAAATACACATATGACCGCTTTCGTCGATTCTCAGATCTCTGCCCTCAAGTTTTGCAAGCTCTGAGACTCTGATTCCGACGACCTTTTGAAATTCAACGGTGCGTGCGTAACGAGGATTATCCGGATTGTTATCCGCACGAATCTTCTTGCCGTTGTCAGAGCGTGATTTGGTGTATTCAGCTGTATAACGGATAGGTTTTGTGATTGTGTTCATCGGTACATCATAAAAGCTGCATACCGCTGCAAGATAGTTGTGAATCGTGGCAGCTTTATATTCTTTCTCTTGCAGATAGTCCGAATAATCCTGAATATGTTTCATACATTCCGCATGGGTTTTACAATTATGCTGTTCACGACAATATTTGATAAATGCAGTCAACCATTTCCTATAGTTTTTCTGAGTAACAGAGCTTTTTAATTCGGCAATAAATGACTCTGTTTCATCCCTTAACTGCCTTGTTATACTCTTACCCCTGACTTTGTTTTGCTTAGCCATAGCAACAATCCTTTCATATATAATTTGAAAC
>JAZPYN010000025.1:0-122051 GCA_045544155.1 Acutalibacteraceae bacterium | reverse complement strand
TTCGACTAATTCCGTATCGTCCATAGGAGTAAGTTCTGTATTGCCGCTACGAATTAAACCCATTTTCAGATGGTCTATTGACAGGTATGGATATTTATATTTTTCGAGCAATTTTTGGGCAAGTGCAGTTTTGCCTGTATGCGATGCTCCTGTAATTAAAGCAATCATTATCTCACCTACAAATTCTTATTTGCCGAACTGTTCTACAAATTGTAATTTGTTACTTTATGTTTCCTTTTTCAATATTTTCTCTTATGATACGGTCTGTAATTTCAAATAATCTTTCAGACCCCAACTTTGTTTTGCTCTGGCGTTTATAAATCTGTTCGACAGTTACATTATGCTCTCGCCAATCTCCACCATTGTTGCTGTTGTTCAATATAAGCGGTTGAAGATTGTCCATAGCGTGAGCAAATTTTGACTCAGCAGTTTCATAGGCTTCGAACTCATCAAAAAGAGCTATCAATTCGGTTGCTTGTTCCTCAGGCAGAATAGAAAAAATTCTTTTCTTAGCGGCATCCTCACGAATTTTTTGTGTTTTAAGGCTCTCGGCATCATATGCATAGGTATCGCCTGCATCAATTTCAACGATATCGTGAATCAGGCACATTAACATTACCTTCGCTATATCAACTTGCTTATTGGCATACTCCTTAAAAAGATATGCCATAATTGCCATATGCCAAGAATGCTCGGCATCGTTTTCGTTTCTGCCGTTATCAGATAAATGAGTTTGTCTGAATATATTTTTCACTTTGTCGATTTCCAAAGAAAACGCCAACTGTTTATCTATGCGATCATCCATAAAATCACCCTGAAAAATTCTAATTTGTCAATCTCATTATAATTCCCTGTGATTATTTTTGCAACACTTGAATTGACCATGATAATGATATATAATTTCATTAACAAAACTGAAAGCGTGATGAAATGAAAAAGCTTAAAATTGTTCTTTTAATTTTTCTGATACTTGTAATTATTGCAGGAGGTTACGTCGGCAATATGCTCGGAGTTTTTAATGAAGGCAATTATGGTGATTATTCTTTGAAAGCTACGGCATCAGTTTCCGACAGTTTGATAAACGGAAAGACAGTTATCTTCCTCGGCAGTTCGGTAACCTTCGGCTACGGTTCGCTTGGTGTCAGCTTTGCGGATTTTCTTGAAAAAACCGACGGAATCACCGCTGTCAAAGAAGCCGTTTCGGGCACAACTCTTGTTGACATCAAAAGTAATTCTTACGTTTCACGAATGAAAAATATTGATAAGAAGATCAAAGCCGATGCATTCGTCTGCCAGCTTTCAACCAACGATGCAACTAAAGAAATGCCGCTCGGCGAAATCTCCGACAGCTTCAGTATGAATGACTTTGACACACAGACCGTTGCAGGTGCAATTGAATATATAATTGCTTATGCTAATAAAACGTGGAACTGCCCCGTTGTATTTTACACACAGGCTAAATATGAAAGCGAACATTACGGAAAAATGGTTGACCTTCTTTTGGAAATTCAGCAGAAATGGAACATAACCGTGATTGATTTGTGGAATAACGATGAGATGAATTTAATCACCGATGAGCAGAGAAAAATCTATCTTGTTGACCATATTCATCCTACAAAAGCAGGCTATAAAGAATGGTTGCTGCCTGAATTTCAAAAATGCTTATATGAAATTTTAAAGTGACGGAAGTGACTGAATGACATTTAATAATGCCGAAGTGACGGTAATAAAAAGCAAACGGAAAACAATTTCAATTCAGGTGAAACCGAATGAAGTTATCATCCGTGCGCCGATAAAAATGAAAGAAAAAGAAATTGAAAAATTCGTTGAATCAAAAAGAAACTGGATTGAAAAACATCTGCAATCGCTTTCGGAAAAGCAGAAACTTCTTGAAAATATTGAGCCGTATTCAAATGAAGAAATCAGAAGTTTTATTGCAAAAGCAAAAGAGATTATTCCGAAAAAGGTTGAATTCTATGCCGACAAAATCGGTGTGACTTATAATAAAATTACTATCCGTTGCCAACGAACCCGTTGGGGAAGCTGCTCATCAAAAGGCAATCTGAATTTTAACTGTCTGCTTGTTTTGTTGCCCGATGAAATCATTGACAGCGTTGTTGTTCACGAACTCTGCCACAGAAAACAGATGAATCATTCCGCGAAATTCTATACAGAAATTGAAAAAGTTTTTCCGGATTATAACCGTTGCCATCAATGGCTGAAGCAAAACGGAGATAAATTTATGAGCCGAATCCCGAAATAAATCAACGGGTTTCGGCTCTTTTTTATTTGCAACGCTAATTTGGCAAGCAAGGCAAATGTGAACACAAACACAAAAATTCATTTGCAATTTATCTCGCTTGTTGGTGAAATATTTTCCCCAAACCCCTCAAAAAAATCGGAGAAGAGTTTTCAAAAAATTCTCTCCGAGCAGCGCCACAGTGGCTTATAATATTTAAATAAAGGTAGTTTCTAAATAAGCAAAAACTAACTGTTTCTTTACAAAAGAGGAATTGTTTGCTATAATCAAACTATCTTTAATAGAAAGGTTGATAAAATGTCTACATTTTTTGCGGTTTTAGGTTTGATTTCATTTTTAGCGTTTCCAATAGTATTAGTTATATTGATTGTAAACAAGATTAGAAAAAATGACATAAAGAAATTTAAAATTGCTCTTTTTGTGTCCGTTCTTGGTGGATTTATCTTATTTTTATTGAGTTATTTAACCGCTGAATCTACCTGGTGTGAACATAAATATAAACTTATTGAAGAAAAAATGGCATCATGTACGATTGATGGTGAAATTATATATCATTGTGATTTGTGTGATACACCAAAAATTGAAACAATAAAAGCGAATGGACATAGAATGATCGAAGTTTCAAGAACCAATCCCACATCAAGTGCTGATGGCTTTGAAATATCTAAATGTGAAATTTGTGGTTTTGAAGAAACAAAAATTCTCGAAAAAACGGTTGTTGAAAAAACTACTTTTAAAGAGATAATAACAGAAAAAGAAAAAACTACGACAAAAGAGAAATCTACTCAGCCGCCTACACAACCGATTGCTTCGTTTGAAGAAATTTATAACGAATACAAGTCCAATGAAGTACGTGCTGATGAAAAATATAAAGGCAATCGATATGTAATTTCTGCTACAGTTAACGCAATAAATAACGGTGGTGGATTGCTTAATTTCGATGAAAGCATTAATATTACTTTGGAGAAAAGAGTAGGCAATACAATTGTTTTCTTTTATGCATCTTTTGATAAATCACAAAAGGATTCTTTGATTAATATAAATGTTGGCGATGAGATAACGTTTGAGGGTACGTGTTATAGTGCTGGAAATTGGGATAATTGTGTACTGAAATAGATATGTAATATTAAATTTATATAACGATGAAAATTATTATTGATGCGGATGCGTGTCCGGTGGTTGATATTGCCGTTGGCATAGCCAAAGAACGCAATCTTGAGTGTATAATTGTCTGTGACAACACTCATTTCATTCAGAAAGACGGTGCTGTTACTGTTATCGTTGACAAGGGTGCCGATTCAACTGACTGCAAGATTGCAAATCTGACTGAAAAGGGTGATGTTATCATTACTCAGGATTACGGTCTTGCAGCTCTTGTTCTCGGAAAAGGCGGTAAAGCGCTTAATCAGAATGGTCTGATATATTCTGATACGAATATCGAAAACCTGCTTTTTACCCGTTATATCGGCAAGAAAGAGCGTATGGCAGGCAACAGAACAAAAGGTCCCCCAAAGAGAACGCCACAGAATGATGCTGATTTCATAAAAGCATTCAATCTGTGTCTTGACAGTAATTGAGTTAAAGCAAAGGCAGGGATTGCTCCCTGCCTTAATTTTATCTGTAAACTATTTCGTTGAGAATGATTTCTTCGATGGCACTGATGATATTATTCATTCTTCTTATCCATTCCATCTGGTCGGTTGCTTTGAGTTCTTCTGTCACACTGTATCTTTCACGGTAGAGGGGAAGAAGAGTATCAAAGCGAGTCTGAGCTTTGAAATCAATTTCTTGAAGGTGGTCATCGAGCGTGTCTCCTAAAACGAATCGGTTCCAGAGTGCGGGACGGTGATTTTTGAGATAATCTTTTCTCATTCTGCCGTATTTACCGAGTGGTTTGTGTTCTTTTCCTTTGAGTACGTTATCGGGGATTAGGGGTTTTACTGAGTCTGACTATCATTATTCTTTTCTGTATTGATTTCATTCATTTGGTTAATAATGTTTCTGCGTCGTTCCGCAAGTTCCTGATACATTCTTTCCTTCTTATCACCGGAAAGATCGTAGAAGAATTTTGGTATCAGACCAAAAACACTTGTAACTGTAGGGAGCAACGTACACATCATAAAGAGAAGATATTCTGTTCGTTCGGTCTGATTGCCGTATCCTGCACCTTCAACGTAACCGATTTTGCTTAAAATAAAGGCTTTTATGGATGCTCCGAGAGTTCCGACAAGTTTTTTTGCAAGATCCTTGGCAACGCCCGTCATGCCTTCTGTTCTGTAGCCGTTTTTCCATTCACCGTAGTCAATGGTTTCGTTACGCATTTCTTCGGGGATAACATTCATAAGTCCCCAACAAGTCATCCATATCGTTTCTCTTATCATAAATGCGGGTATCATAACCGCAAGCTTTTTGTAGTTCTTATTAATCGAGCCGATAAGGTAAACAAAAATCATAAGGAAATCACCGAAGTGAGAACTGAAGATCCAGAGAGCTCTTGTTGAAAATCTCTCTCTTGCTTTTGTTACAAACGCATAACTGGTGGGTGAAACAAACGCGCCCGGAATGCCTACTATTGTTGTCATGGAAGCAAGACCGAGAACATTTATGTAGTAATAATTAGTGCCTGAATTCATACCGAATGCAGTGAGAAAATCGGTGATTGTAAGAATCAGCAACGGCTTATTATTCATGATTGATTTGATTCCCTGAATAACACTTGGTTTTTCAACTCTCTGAGCAACTCTTTCTTTAGCGGTAAAAACAAAGAAAAGTCCCATTGCAGCAGCAACCGTTGATGTGAAAATGCCCGCCGTAACATAAAGAGTTCTCATCTGTATTTTGAGAGTGCCGTGATTGATAAGGTCAATGAGAAGTCCCATAAATATCTCGGGCCATTTTTCAATAAAACCGGAAAAAAGACTTGCCTGTGTGATAAGCCTTGTTCTCTCAATAACGTTAGGTGTTATGGTTGAAAGCATACCTGTTCTTGAAATGGTTGCGAGTGAACCGTTAAGGTTGCTTATCAGCTGAAAAATCATATAAAATGCAAGCTTACCTGCATGGTAAGGGTCGGTAGCGGCAAATATAATGGGCAAAAGCCAATATACGAGTGACAAAAGATAGCCGGGTCCCGAGCAAATAAAAAGCCACGGTCTGAATTTTCCGAATCTTGTTCGTGTTTTATCAACGATAGCAGCAAGGAACACATCGTTTATAACATCCCAGATACCGATAACGAAAGTGACTATCGTCTGAAAGCTAAGCCCGATTTTAACAACATCGGTTATGAAAATATCCTGATATTTATTTATGTTGTAGCTTTGAGAAATATCGTAAACAACATATGCCAATGATTCTTTTGAGCCGACATACCGTCTGTTGTTTGACATAAGACTTGCTGAA
Organism: Acutalibacteraceae bacterium; assembly: GCA_045544155.1. Lineage (GTDB taxonomy): Bacteria > Bacillota > Clostridia > Oscillospirales > Acutalibacteraceae > UBA8612. The sequence goes on along the minus strand of JAZPYN010000025.1, from coordinate 116,389 downwards.
ACACTTTGATTTGTATTGCTTTTTTCTTGCATTGTTTTTGTTTCTGCCATACGATAGCCTCCTTTAATTTTGTAATACATCAATAATATGCTATAAAATAATAATTAACTTGGCTTATTACCTTATGTACGAAGCTTAGGTAATATAAATCAATTTTATCATACAAATATATTGTAAACAACAGTATTTTTGTTTAATGTAAGAGAAGGAATTTTAAACTATCTTTTTATCCCCAAAATACCATGTTTTAATGGTTGCTTTTGTTAAATCAAATATTTGCCTTTTGCAGTAAACGATTATTAACCCTATTCTGTATACAATGCAACAGGACCGTACAGTCCGCCTGAAACAAAGTCTTCAGCAAAAACTTTTTCTCCATCAAAATATGGGGATAATTTTTTTGTTTCCAACTTGTCAAAGTAATCGGTGTGAATATACCAGTTTGCAGATGTGTTGGTTACAACTACTTTCAGCCTGTTGTTCTTATCCAGTACACCGGCAGGTATTTTTATTTTGTACGGGGGCATTAAAGCTGTTCCCAAAGGCTGACCGTTAAGATATGCACAAGCCGTGAAATGCACATCTCCAAGATCGAGTTTTCCTTCTTTTCCGATTTTTTCGGCGGGGAGTGTAAATGTTGTTTCATAAACACAGCTTCCTGAGTACGCACTGCCAACATGATATGCCCAATCACCAAGGCTTATCGGAACTGCTTTTTCGGAATGCTTTATATTATCAAATCCGTTTTCATCACATGTAAGCTCAAGCTCTTTGCTGAACAGAAACTCGTTAGAAATATCGAATTTTATTCTGAAATCCTTTTGGCTTTCAGCATTCATTGTTTCGTCTGTCAACAATATTACAGCTGTTTCACCAATTGCAAGAGAGAGGTGCAGAATGCCGTTTTCAGTTTGAAGATGCTGTAATGAACCGTTTACCAAATCAAGCAGATAACCGCTCGATGAGGGCAGTTGAATACGATAATCTTCGTTTTCACCGGCTTCGCGAAATAGGAAGAACATTTCTGCGTTTTCAGACTTTCTGTGCATTGCTCTTAATCCGATACCTTCAATTTGAATTATCGGTTTAAGATTTAAAGGATTGTGTGAAACTCTGCCGCCGCCTTTGATGAAACGATTCAGTATTATTTGAGTTTCTTGCGGAATATAAGCATTCTCAGGGATAATGATATGTCGGTATACAGCACTTCCGATACATATACAGCCGTCATCTGTTCCTTCTGCAGCTTGAATAATATCATCGTCAATAATATCAAAATCCACCATCATATCTTCAAGGGTTCTGCCAAGATTATCAAATGCTTTTGCCGTAATATCTGCTTTCAGTCTGCCCTGAAAATCCCGAACCGGATAATACAGACCTGTTTCGCAGACACGTTCTCCGATAGTGTATACATATGACAGACGTTCTATATAACGGTTAAACTGACGGAGATAACGGTAAAAAATCTGATTTACCGTAAAAATCGGCAGTTCCTGTGCGAGATAGGCACCCTTGCGTCCGAGGGGAAAATTAAACGGATTAAAGATGTTTATTCCGCGCACAGCCAGATATCCTACGGTATAGCGCATAATATCATAAGTCAGTCCGGGTCCTGCTACACCGAAGATTTCAGACATTGCAGCCTTTGTTCCGTTTTGCGATGCAGCAGATGAAGCATATCTTGGAAAAAAACCGTTGTAAGCATTCAAATCGTTTTGGGTTGTTGTTTTGTTTTCGGGGTAGAGCTGACGCCATATAACATCAATTCCCGGAATATCAAAACAACGCAGAGCACGCATCAGATTGAAGTTTCCGCCGCCTCGAACACATCCAAGAGGGTCGTGATCCTTATCCATATGACCCGTGAATGCCATACCGTGATTGTTTGCCCATTTTTTGCACGGGAGAAGGAAGTTATCACAGAACATCCTGCTGCACAGATCGTACCAACGGTACAATATGTTAATGTTTTTTTCTGTTATTTCTTCTCTTTGTGCAATCAGCGGCAGATGCGGTAAAATTGATTCACCGTACATTGCTTCATATTTTTCTGCAAGCTCTTTTCCGAATGTTCGGAAGGGCGCTTTAGGTTCATCTGTAAATACGGCTGTAACATTTTTACCGAGTGAATTTTTATTTGAGGAGGCATATTTTTCGTGAGTAATTTCGATGAAATATTCGGTTGCATCTTTACAAAGCAAATCGGGATAATCCGCATTTCCGCAAATTTCTTTTTCAATTACATACTCGTTTACAACAGTATCCGAATTGAATTTATATTCTTCTTCTATCATCTCATTGTTCTGCATAAAAGCTGCAATAACATTGGGTGATGTCTTTTTATACACATCACCTGCAGAAAATGAGCGATCATAAACTTTCAGCACCTGTCGGGCAAATTCCGGATGATCCTGCAGAACTTTTCCGCAGGCGCCGCCCGAAGGCCAACCGCCTTCATCATAAATCCAACACTGCATACCAAGGTTTTTTCCTTTTTCAACGGCATAGGCGCACAAATCAAAATATTCCTTTGAAAGATAGTCGGGGGTGAGATTTGTGGGCATACTGTCAGGTCGGAAATTCATCGGTTCGGGAAGAATATAAAATGCCCGTATGCCAAGATTCTGCATTTCGGTAAGCTGAATATCTATAATATCAAAAGTACAGACGTCATTCCATACCCAAACATACACAGGGGCATATGAAACATCCGGAGCGACAAAACTGTTTATATCGAATTTATGATTGCTTTTCATTACTCAACCTTCCTTGCGTACTCAGACACTTGTATTGAATCTGTCCTGCTTTTTTAACCGATTTATAAAGCTTTTCAATGCTGTAATCATTATCACATAGAGAGCAGCAAGCAGAATAGGATATACTTTTATGCCAAACAGTCTGCTTATCAGACTGACCATAGGAGGAGCCAGCATAACACCGATGTAAGCAAATGCTATCTGCGAACCCATAATTGACTGTGATGCTTCTTTGCCGAAGTTGTGCGGTGTAAGGTGTATCATATTTGGATAGATAGATCCGTTACCCAAACCAACAAAGAACAAACCGACAACGGTAACTGCACCGGGCAGGGGAAGAAGCATAATTGCAATGGCAGGAGCAAGAATTGCTGAACCGATACCGATACGTTTCCATGTGCTGATTTTATCGGAAAACAAACCGGAAACAAAACGTCCGACAGACATTCCGGCATAATATATTGTCAGAGCAAGCGCACCGTGTTTTGCCTGAAATCCTTTTTCTGTAACAAGATATGTACTGCCCCAAATTCCGCAGGCATATTCAATTGCGTTTGTTGCAAGCATGATAATCCATACCTGCCGTACCTCCGGTATTTTTGCCATCTGTAAAAGAGTGAGGTTTACAAACTTATCCTCATCAGCTTGTTTAGTTGATGCGCTTTTTTTCCACAGGGGAAGGGATACAATCAGTAATAATGCAATAAATGACTGTACATAAAAAGCATAGCGATAACCGCCGCGCCAGCCTGCAGTGCTTAATGCTTGTGACATAAGATAAGGGCTGAGGGTTACTCCAACACCATAGAAGCAATGAAGGAAATTCATATGGCTTGCTTTGCAGTTAATTGCTACATAATTATTAAGTCCGGAATCAATCGCACCGGCACCAAGTCCGAGAACAACAGCTAACGGTATCATAAACCAAAAAGACGGAGCCGCAGAGAACCCGAGCAAAGCTGCTGCGGTTAAAGCTGTACTGAAAGCTGTAACTTTTGCAGTTCCCAATTTGTTAAGAATACCTGCGCTGAACATACTTGATAGTACTGTGCAACCGGAAATCAAAAGTGTAAGAAAACTCACCGCTTCAACGGGAACATTCATTTCCGTATGAATAGCAGGCCAGGCAGAGCCGATGAGAGAATCGGGAATTCCAAGACCAATAAATGCAATATATATTACAACCAATAAAATAACCATAAAATCTCCGGAAAACTTCGTATCTTTTTTTTATAATTAATTGCTTGTTTATTGTTCGTCAGGCTGTTGACCGTCATGTGCTGACCACTTACATTCTGTAATTTCCATATTGGTGAAAGTTGCTTTGAATGACGAATTTTCCGGGCTGCAGGCATAAATTCCAAAGCGGATTTTTCCGCTGCCGTTCCACATATGACATACCCGCATCTGTTTGAAAATAACACCGTCTTCCGAGCATTCAATGCAATAGTCATCTTCTCTGCGGCTGAATCTGTACCACATTGATTTTATATCGGCATCAATCTCTGTTGTAGCCCAATCGGAATAACCTTTGTTAGTTACAACACTTCCCAGATGCTGAAATTTTTCATTTTCATATTCAATTGAACCTTTTATCCAGTTGTCTGAATCAAGATACATAACAATTCCGCACTGGTCAAATCTGTGTTTGCTTTCAAATTTGGTTTTTACAATAAACGAGAAAAATTTTTCATCCGTTTCCATCTGTAAAACGGGTGCATTGTCATTTCTGAAATGATAGTATGTCCTCTGCCATAGGTCGGTATGGGGAGCGGTCACGATTTCAATTTTTTTGTCGGTGACGGAAAACGATGCAGGTTTCCTCGTCCATTCTAATTTGTTTATGTCAAAATTCATTTTTGTCACTCCGTATCAATCTGTTTTGTTTGTATTTTGGAAGCTTCCCGACAACTGTCATATAACTGTGATTTACCATTTCAATAATCAGTTCATCGGGAACAGCATCAATGGGAAAGGTGTTAAAATACGGTTGTTGTACAGCCGGACAATGATAGCCTCTCACAATTATATCGGGAAATAAGCGCCTGTAAAAATCGCCTGTTATGCGTTCACAATTCAAAGTTGTGCTTTCTTTTCCTCTAAGCACAAAAAGCTGAGCAAAAATTTTTCCTTCAACTTTAATTATATCACTTTCAGGACCAAAGGGGTGGTCGATATATGCTCCGTTTTTTGAAAGGCAATAATTGAGCAATTCTGAATGTGTCATAAGCATCCCACCTCTGAAAATCGGCATTGTTGATTTTATTATAATTCATGATAATTTTTTTTGCAACTGCTGAATGAAATGCTTGTCATAATTCCGAAAGAAAAACCTCCCGAAAAAATCGAGAGGTCTGTTTTGGGCTTTATTTAAGTGTAAATTCGGCATTGTTATCCGAAAATCCTTTGTTGTTTCCGATTGTACCGAGAATCATATTTTTTAGGTCGACCTTAATGCCGTCTTTTTCAAGCTTAGGCTCAATCTTTTTAATTAAAAATGAAAACCTTTTTAATAGGTTTGAAATTGAATTGTAAACAGGTGTACCTTCAACATGAACTCCGTCACCTGAAAAAATTTCCACACCGATTTCTCCGATAAGCTCCGACAGCTTTTTGTTTTTTAGAGATTTATCTGTTTTTATAAAAAGTAAACGGGAAATTGTTCCGACCGAAACTTTCTCAAAATGCTTTCTGACAAAGCTTTTAAAAAGCTTGATAATTCCGTTGCCTCCGCTGAGTGCCTTGCAAATGCGTGCAATAATAGCATCGGAAAACTGCTTGTCAAAATATTCCTGTGTTGCAAGTCCGTTCATATTTATACCGAAATCTTCAACGTTAATTGTTTCAACTTTCAACACTGAGTTTTCGTCTACCGTGATTTTTCTGTATTTTGCAGGACTTCCCGTGAGGCAGGATGTGCATATATCAATAAGTCTGTTACCCTTGTTGCTGTAATACTCATTTATGCTTTGAATATGCATGTGTCCGGTTAAAATGAGTTCAATACCGTTGTCAGCAAGGAAGGATGCAATCTTTCGCCAGTCTTTGATTTTTGCATCTCCGACCAAATCAAAAGCCGGAACGGGCGGAATTATGGGGTAATGACATATTGCAAAAACAGAGCAGCCGTCTTTCTTGGCTTTATCTGCCTGTTCCTTTGCCCAAGCCATTAGTCTGTTATCCATAGCTCCTTTTGGCTGATTTAAGCTGTCACAGCATATGGCAAGCATCCTTATACCTTCTGTTATTTCAGCCGCATAAGAATGCGTTTCTTTATCAATGGCTATTGCATCTCCATAGCCGAAGTCACGGTACATATCGCAAAGCTCACTAAAGTCTGTTCCCTCAACCTGAATGCGTTCATCATTTTTATAGGCATAAGACCAATCATTATAATCGTGACCTGCGGTTATAACAAAAATCTTCTTTCCGCATTCTTTGAGTTTATAAAGCTCTTTTATGAAGCTTTTATGGCTTTCTTTTTCACCGTTCTTTGTAAGGTCCCCCGGAATGATGACAATATCGGTTTCTTTGTCCTCACTTATATGTGCAAATGTGGATTTTACAATTGCACTGCTTTCCTTTAAAAAATATTGCTCACATTGCATATATTCTTCAAAAGCTTTGCCTTCTGCACCTAATTTGTTTTCAAAATAATGCGTATCCGTTAAAAGATAAAAACTGACGGGCTTCATTTTCTCTTGTCCTCCGTTGGTATTTTATATTCAGCCATAAATTTTATTGTTTTGAGAAAGGAAAATCATCGTTTTTGATAAGCACCGCAAAAGTGCCTTGCTTTTGCGGTGCTTACTGATGATGTTATAATCGGATTTGAATATGTCTTTGGTTTTTAATGAGCATTATACATCAGGATTACAGCCTTTTCTCCTTCGGGAAGAGTAAGAGTTATACCCTCGTTCATAAGCTCTTCACCTGTCATACCGTAAACTTTTTCGGGATAGTCAATGTCATAAATATTATAAGACTGTGAGGGAATAAGTCCGTTAAGTTTAACGGTATATTCGGTATCCTTAACATCAGCTCTTTTGTAAATTAATGCAGTCCCCGAAAGTGCATCATCATCAGAGTATTGCATGGCAAGCATCTTATCCTTATCAAAGCTGCCGAAATCAAGGGGATAATATCTTTCTCCCATTAATTCTCTTTGTTCATTATGGTAGCTGAAATCAGGGTTGGAATGTGCAAAGAAGTCCATAAGCATAAGCGGCATTATAGCTGATCTTGCGGAATATTCATTCATCATATATTGTGCGGAACCGTTTATAGGCAGCCAGAAGGAAATGCCGTAGGTGTGCGACTGGGTTGCATCGAAAAGGTCATCATGGTAAGAACAGTTATAATCGCTTCTCCAGAAGGGTATGCTTCGGAAGGTCATTTCGAGATCAAGGCGTTTTCCGCCGGAAGCACAGTTGTCGATTATAAGTCCGTCAATGTTTTCGCAGAGATAATCAAGATATTTGTAGAGATTTGTCACATAATGATTTTCACATATACCCGTTCTCCCGCCGTAATATTCTTTATCTGCCTTCTGCCAGAATTTCAGCGGAGCAAAGTTGAAATCCTGACGGTAAACTGTGATGCCGTTTTCTGTCATAGATTTAAGAAGATAGTCACAATAAAAATCAAGGGCATCTTCATTTGCGAGGTTCCACATTATATTGTCTTCGCCATCGACTGTAATAAGCCATTCCTCATGCTGAGAACCTTCGTTATGGAAATGTGTGCCGGGATAAACTCTTTCAGGTTCATACCAAAGAACATGACCAAGTCCTTTTTCTTTTGCATATGATGAAAGCTCAACAATTCCATTATCATATCTTGAAGTATCAACTGTCCAGTTGCCTACACCGTCATGCCAGCCTTCGTTGTATTTGTACCATCCGGCATCCATCCAGAACGCATCTGTATTCTCGAAAACAGACTTATCCAAGCTGTCAAGAATTTCAATGATTTCATCGGAGGTTCTTGTTGACATAGGACCCGCAATTTCCATAACAGTGTATTTGTTTTGTGTTATGCTTTCAGGATAAACGCAATCGGTGACCCATTTCCTGAAAAGATTGAAGCCCTTGAGGGGATTGCTGTTTTCGTAAAAGCTGACCGAAACAAGCGGTGAACGCACTTCCTCGCCGGGGAGAAGGTATGCATCAAAATATTCCTGTTTTACAGTGACAGCGGTGTTCCCTTTGGTTTCGGATAAGGTCGCAGCCCACTGACCTGTCCATCCGATGCCGAGAATCATTCCGTAATTCTCGCCGCAGATATTGAAATAGGGGAGATATGCTTCGGTAGGCTTGCCTTCAGTTCCTGATAATTTTCTTTCAATGAAGGATAAATTCTTTCTGATAAGAGAAAAATCGCTTGCGGCGGTATTGCTTCCCATTGAATAATAAAGCTCGGATTTTCCTGTCCGGAAAGCTGAATCAAGGGCATAGAAATCACTGATAACACCCGAATTTTTGTTTCCTGTGTTTTTAATGTAAACAGTCCATTGACAGGTTGCGTTCTCTTCAAATGCAGTTGCCTCAACTCTGACCTCAAGACTCTTGGTTTTGTTTACGAAAACAATTTCCTTTGTTATGCCACCTCTGTATACATTTTTCTCTTCAATATCCGTGACGAGAGAAGAGGTTATTTCCCAGTCTGCAGGATTAAATTTCTCACCGTCAACTTTGAATGTGAAAGGATATTCACCGTTTTCTGCAAAAAAATTATCGTTGAACCAATCAGCGCATCGTTCTTTTTCAGTATCACTAAGCATCATTTCATCAGCACTTATCGTTTCAAAGCGGATATTCTTTTTGTATGTAAGAGCTTTTATGTTTTCTTCATTTACAACATAAAGTCCGCCGCAAGAAACAACGAAATAAATAATCGCCAAAATGATATTTAATAATTTGTATTTGTTTTTTGCTCTTAAAATAAAAGTAATAAGAAGTAAAACTGCCGACAAAGCGAATGTAACGGTGAAAGTTTTAATAACAACATCATCGTTGTCGATGCAGTCAGGGTTGATTTTTGCATTAATACCCCAGATCAAACCCTGAAACAGAGCATTACCCGCTAAAAATGCAATAAGCTTTTTAATCCAACCTGAACTTTTAAATATGGTCTGAACAAAAAGAAGTAAGAACCAACCTAATGCCGAACCCGAAAGAACAGTATACAGGTGAATATCAAAACCGCTTTCGGTTCCGTAGAATATGTACCATAATGAATAAGCGGCATAAACAAGAAGCCCCATAAATACTGTGGTTATTATGGATTCGATTATGGTTTTTGTTTTGCTGTTTTTCATAAGCTTTCACCGTCCTGTTTTTTATGTAATGATTGTAACATAAGAATTAAATTAAATCAATAAATGATAAATTTATTATAATTTGTTTTCATAAATTGTGATTTAGTCACAGAAAATCCTTGAATTGTCGGCTATAATAAAAACACAAACTAAAGAAAGGAAGTAATGAATATGTCAGTACTCAACGTTAATAAAAATAATTTCGATTCAATAAAAAACAGCGAAAAGCTTGTCCTTCTTGATTTTTATGCCGATTGGTGCGGCCCATGCCGTATGGTTTCACCCATCGTTGATGAAATTGCAAAAGAACGAGGCGACATTCTCGTCGGGAAAATCAATGTTGATGATGAGCCTGAGCTTTCAAGTGAATTTGGAGTTGTGAGTATCCCGACACTTGTTGTAATGAAAGACGGCAAAATCATCAATCAGGCAGCGGGTGCAAGACCCAAGCCGCAGATTCTTGCAATGTTAGAGGGTTAATTCACGAAGGCGCTTTTTGTCAATTATTTTAACTCCTTTGCGAGATACTTCAACAATTCCTTCGTTAGCAAAATATTTAAGCATTCTTGAAACAACCTCACGGGCAGATCCCATATACTTAGCGATTTGCTCGTGAGTCAATGCGATGGTATCCGATTTTATCCTTGCGGATTCATCGTAGAGAAAAATGGCAAGTCTTTTATCAATGCTCATAAAGAGTATTTGCTGCATAACCCACATCACATCCGAAAATTTGCTGATTGCCAATTCAAGAGAAAAGATTTTGATGTTGGGGCATCGTTCGGATATTGCTGCGAATGCAGGACCGCTGACAACATAGCATTCGCTGTCTTCCTCAGCATCAATAAACACATCAAAGGTTACTGTCTGCAACACACAGGATGCGGAAAGCATACACATATCTCCTGCATGCAAGCGGTAAAGAGTGATGTCCTTTCCTTCTTCAGACATAATATAAACACGCAGACATCCCGAACGTATGAAAAATACTCCTGAACATTCAGAGCTGTCATGTACTTTTGCTCCTTTCGGATATTTTACTGCTGTGGAGTGTTTGCACAGATGCTCTCTGTCTTTGTCGGAAATCTCATTCCAGAACGGAAATATTTTTTTATATACCGATTCAAACATTGCACATTCCATTTTTCTTTCTCCTTTAATAAGTGAGATAAATATAATATAATTTTATCGCGGTTTATGATATATGTCAACCGAGTATCGGGAGGTTTGTTATGGAACACATTTATGATATGGTAATTATCGGAGGCGGTCCTGCAGGTTATACGGCAGCGCTTTATGCGGCTCGGGCAGGTTTTGATACCGTTTTATTGGAAAAGCTGTCACCTGGCGGTCAGATGGCTTTGACGGGGGATATCGACAATTATCCCGGCTTTGAGGATGGTATTGACGGCTTTACTCTTGGCATGAAGATGCAGCAAGGCGCAGAGCGATTTGGTGCAAAAACCGAATATACCGAGGCAGTTGCGGTTGATTTTTCAGATAGGATAAAAAAGGTGGAAACGACAAACGGGATTTATCTTGCCAAAACAGTCGTGATATCTACCGGAGCAAATCCTCGTGAGCTGGGTCTGAATGGTGAAAAAGATTTGGTTGGTAAGGGTATTCACTATTGTGCTCATTGTGACGGAAGGTTTTATAAAGATAAAACGGTTGTTGTTGTAGGCGGCGGTAATTCGGCTGCAGCTGATGCACTGTACCTTTCAAACCTTGCTTCAAAGGTCTATGTTGTTCATCGCAGAGATTCATTAAGAGCATCAAAGATATATCATGAGCCGCTTATGAATGCAGATAATGTTGAATTGCTGTGGAACACTACGGTTTCGGAATTTATTGTTGACGGAAGATTAAAGGGTATAAAGATTAAGAATACTCAGACGGAGTTTGAAACGGAGCTTTTATGTGACGGCGTTTTTGTGAGTATAGGCAGAAAGCCGGTTACGGAATTTTTGTCAGGTTCCGTTGAGCTTGATAAGAATAATTATATTGTTGCGGATGAATCCGTAAAAACAAATACAGATGGAGTCTATGCGGTTGGGGATGTTCGTACAAAAGAGCTTCGTCAGGTTGTTACAGCGGTTGGCGACGGTGCGGTTGCTGTACACCATGCCGAAGAATATCTTGCAAATTTCAACTGATTAAAAGGGGATAATAATGCAATATTTTATTTCTTTTTTAGAAGGAATCATAACATTTATTTCACCGTGTCTTTTACCTATGCTGCCGCTCTATATTTCTTATTTTGCAGGCGGAGGCGAAAAAAGCACAAAAAAAGTTATAATAAACGCACTCGGTTTTATCACGGGCTTTACCGTTATATTTGTCCTCATGGGTGCGCTTGCGGGAACATTCGGCAGATTGCTGATTGAATATAATACGGTTGTAAATGTTATAACCGGTCTTATTGTTGTGTTTTTTGGCCTGAATTTTATCGGCATATTTAATTTTAACATTTTCAAAGGAAGTAAATTTTCTAAAACAGATAATTTGAATTTCTTTTCATCGGTTCTTTTCGGTATAGTTTTTTCTGTAGGCTGGACCCCTTGTGTCGGAGCATTTTTAGGCTCGGCACTTATGCTTGCTGCAAGCCGCAGTAACATTGTACAAGGTGTAATAATGCTTTTCCTTTATTCATTGGGACTCGGAATACCTTTTTTTGTCAGCGCATTACTTATTGATAAATTGAAGGGTGCATTCTCATTTATTAAAAAACATTATAGCATTGTAAATACTGTCAGCGGAATTTTGCTTATAACGGTGGGAATCCTTATGGCAACCGGTCTTTTCGGCAGATTATTGACTCTTCTTTCATAGGAGGAAGTTTATGAAAAAAATTATAAAATTAATTGTTGGTCTGGCAGTTCTTGCAGGGATTATTGCGGGCGCATCAGTTCTCTATAATAAACTGAGCAAAGATTACGGTAGTGAGCCTTTGACTGAAAAAGCAGAATCACAAAGTGAAGCATCGGATGAAAATGTCAGCAAGGCTCCGAATTTTACCGTGCTTGACTATGACGGCAACGAAGTGAAACTGTCTGATTATGAAGGAAAACCGATAGTTTTGAATTTTTGGGCTACATGGTGTCATTACTGTAAGGTTGAGATGCCTGATTTTAATGAAGCATATAAAGCTTATCCGAATGTAGTGTTTTTAATGGTTAATGCTACGGACGGCATACAGGAAACGGTTGAATCGGCAAAAGAATATTACGAAAATCAAGGATATGATTTTGATATTTTCTTTGATACTCAATATGATGCTGTTAACAATTACTATGTCAGAAGTTTTCCTACAACATTTTTTATTGATAAAAAGGGTAATTTAATCGCATATCAGAACGGTTTGCTGGATTTGGAAACATTAAAAAAAGGAATAGCGATGATTACGGAATAAAAACATTATGCAAAACACAAAGAGCTGCCTTGGTTGGACAGCTCTTTAATTTTTATTACCGCACCTTTGTATCACTTAACACACAGACGGTATTCCTATATCCGAGTTTGCACTCGTAACAACGGCAATTTTATTATTCGTAATTAATTTTCTCCGATAATGATTGCAGATAATTTTTGTAAAATAATTATATAATTGAACAAATCATTGGTCTTGAAAAAACCGGTAAGCCGTGCTAATATATATAGCAGCATTGTCAAGGAGATTTTTCGGAATTGTTTACGGTGTTAATTTAAAATGATGGGAGCGGGACATGTATTAACAGCTTTAAGCTAATGTTTTGAAGGCTTTCAAAGCAGTATTTGTTCCGTATAAGGCAAAATAATATGTATTATTTTCTTGTGGTATCAGCGGTAATTCTGTTTTCACTTCAGTTTCTTTTTAATCAACGATTCGAGCAGAGCAGGGGAGAAAGCCTGAAATCTGCTCTTGAATTTTCTCTTTACAAGAGCATTGTAATTATCTTCATTATGCTTGTGATCAGTGGCTTTAAGGTTAAAATAACCACATTCAGTATTGTTATGGCTGTTATATATGCTTTTTCGGGAATTGCAATGACGGTTTTCAGTATGAAGGCTTTTGCTGTTGCAAATCTTTCGGTGTATTCAGTTTTTTCAATGCTCGGCGGTATGCTTCTGCCTTTTGTACTCGGAGTCGGGTTTTACAATGAAGAACTCACTCTGTTTAAAATAATCTGCTGTTTTCTGATTGTTGTATCTGTTCTCCTTAATATAAAGAAAGGCAAACAGGATAAAAGAGCAATCATTTATTATATGGCTGTTTTTATTCTTAACGGTATGGCCGGTGTTATTTCAAAAATACATCAGTCGTCTGAGCTTGAGCATAGCGACAGCTCGGGATTTATGATGCTTATGAGTATTTTTACTGTTATTATTTGTGCCGCATGGCTTCTTGTTAAGTACAGAAAAATACCTCTTATCAAGGGCAGAGAGTTGCTTTATGCCTCTGGCTATGGTGTGTTTAATGGTGTCGGAAATCTGTTTTTGCTTATATCATTGTCACATCTGCCCGCATCGGTGCAATATCCGCTTGTAACGGGCGGAGTTATGCTTTTCTCTACACTTATTTCTGCAATACGCAAGGAGAAAATAACTCCTAAAGAATACATAGCAGCTGCGGTATCGTTTGTTGCAAGTGTTCTTATGGCTTTTTAAAAAGGGGGGATTAGCCGTGCAGCTTGTTTTGCTTACCGCTCTCGGAGTCGGTGGTGCAACGGTTATCGGTGCGCTTATAGGATTTATATTTAAAGGAATTTCACATAAATTTTCCGATATCGTTCTTTCTTTTGCTGCAGGTGTAATGCTTGCTGCGGCGGTACTCGGTCTTATAGTGCCGTCGCTTGAATACGGCGGAAAGTTCGGACTTGTTAAAACAATAGTCGGAATTTTTGCAGGTGCAGTTTGTCTTAATCTCATTGATAAGCTTGTTCCTCACCTTCACCGACTTGCAGGCTCAGATATTGAGCCTCATAACAATGCAAATTTGAGCAAGGTGTTATTGTTTGTAACAGCAATTGCAATTCATAATCTGCCCGAAGGTATTGCCGCGGGTGTCGGTTTTGGGTCAGGAGATAATTCTCAGGCACTTATTATTGCCGGAGGTATTGCTTTACAGAATATTCCCGAAGGTATGGTTATTATTTCTCCGATGCTTACGGCTGGAGTGAAACCGAGAAGAACCTTTCTTCTTGCTATGTTGACAGGTGTTGTTGAAGTTATTGGTACACTTATCGGATATTTTGCTGTCAGTATTGCATCGGCAATTCTTCCCTATGCACTTGCTTTTGCAGGCGGCACAATGCTTTATGTTATCAGCGATGAAATGATTCCCGAAACACATCACGGCAACGAAAGAGGCGCAACCTATGCACTTCTTGTAGGCTTTTGTGTAATGCTTGCAACTGATGTTTTGTTAGGATAATTATTATGAATAATCTGAATGAACTTTGTAAACTGTTTTATAATATCTCAAACGGCGATACTCTTACCTTGTCAAAAGATAAAGTCTATCATATCAAGCATGAAGATTCTTATGAGCTTGAAGGATATTATTGCACCAATACGGCAAAAAGACATGAAAATCCAAACGGTTTTCGCCGTACGGCAATGTTTTTGAAAAGCAAAAAAAATATCACGATAGACGGAAACGGGGCTTCTGTTATTGTTCACGGAAAAATGACTCCGTTTTTGTTTGATAACTGCGAAAATATTACCGTTAAAAATCTTATGGTTGACTATGCATGTCCCACTATGTCTGAATTTAAGGTTATATCCAATGAAAACGGTGTCTGTATTATAGAAATTAATCCTGACTGCCTTTTCAGGGTTGAAGGCAATAATCTTATTTGGCAGGGCGAAAACAGCGATAAAGGTTTGCCTTACTGGGAAGACAGCTATATCGGGAATCGCAGACATATCAAAGTTTGCGACCCCGTTAAAGAACAATGCCGTGATTTCAGACGTGATGATCTTGAGTTTGAAAAAATTGAACAAATTGATGATTTAACCTTAAAGGTCTGGCTTAAAAACAAGGATGCCGATTTTGCAGAGGGATGCATTTTTCAAACAAGAAATATTACACGCGACCAAACGGGTGCTTATTTCAACAGATGTAAAAATCTTCATTTTGAAAATCTTAGCATAAAATTTATGCACGGATTGGGAATGGTTTCTCAGTTTTGTGAAAACGTTACATACAAAAACTGTGATTTTACTCCGAAGGACGGGAGAACAATCGCGAGTACGGCAGATTTCTTCCAGTTTTCGGGTTGCAAGGGGAAGCTTGTTATCGACTCATGTAAGGCATGGGGCGCGCAGGATGATTATGTCAATGTTCACGGTACACATCTGCGTATATTTGGGTCTGATAAAAAAGAAAACACTCTTACCGTTCGTTTTATGCATGATGAATCATGGGGCTTTCAGGCATTTGAAAAAGGTGACAAGCTTGATTTTATAAAATGGAATACCCTTATTCCGTATGCGAGTGCAACTGTAATTGATTATAAAAAGCTTAATGATACGGATATACTGCTTTGTGTTGACAATATTCCCGACGGAATTGAGTTTGAAAAGGATGTTGTTGAAAATGCAACATGGACACCCGACCTTCATGTTGTCAACTGTGATTTCGGTCTGACCTCCGGTAGGGGAATACTCTGCACAACAAGAGGCAATGTAATAATTGAAAACAATTGTTTTAAAAACCTCTGGGGTCCCGCACTTTTGATTGAAGATGATTGCAATTTTTGGTTTGAGTCAGGCTATACAAAAGAAATAGTTTTTCGCAATAATCATGTAAGCGGTTGTGAATATGCCGAAATGTGGAAAAATGCTCCCGTTATCCGCTATACTCCGAAGGTGATGAATGAAAACTCGCATGAATATGTTCACGGAAAGCTGGTTTTAACCGGTAACACCTTCGATAAGCCGAAAAATGAAAATCATTACATACACCTTGAATATCTTTGCGAGGCTGAAATAACCGATAATAAATTTGATGCTCCTTATGTTATTGAAACAAACGTTGTCGGAAACATCATTGAAAAAAACAATATTGTATAAGGAACAGCTGTCTTACACAAAAAGTAAGACAGCTGTTTTTTATAAATCTGAGTAATTGATTTTTTTATTTTTGAAATAATATTCTTTGTCATGCTCGCTGATTTCTCGAAGTATCTTGCAGGGGTTGCCTACCGCAACAACATTTGAAGGAATGTCTTTGGTAACAACACTTCCCGCGCCGATTACAACATTATCTCCGATTGTGACACCCGGAACAATTACCGCTCCGGCGCCAATCCAGCAGTTTCGGCCGATATGAACAGAAAAATTGTATTGATATGTTTTCTCACGCAGCTCAGGGTCGATAGGATGGCCTGCAGTTGCAACAACAACATTCGGACCGAACAATGTATAATCTCCGACATAGATATGAGTATCGTCAACAAGCGTAAGATTAAAGTTTGCATAAATATTTTTGCCGAAATGGCAGTGTTTGCCGCCCCAATTTGAATGAAGAGGAGGTTCTACATAGCAGTTTTCGCCGATTTCAGCAAACATTTTTTTGAGAAGCTCGTCGCGTTTTTTTAGCTCTGTCGGTCTTGTTTGGTTAAAATCATAAAGCATATCAAGGCATTTGAGCTGCTCTTCCATTATTTCGTCATCTCCGGGCAGATATAAATCTCCCGAAAACATTTTTTCCTTCTCTGTCATATTGTTCTCCTTGTGCAATTTTTGAATAATAGAAAGTATATCATAATTTTTGGGGTAAGTAAACTCAAAAATCTAGTGTTTACAAAACGTGTAAAAAAGGAGCTGTCCGAGGACAGCTCCTGAATCATATTTAATTAAAGCTTCATGGCAACGTCCCATGCACCCCAGATAACAGTGCGAAGATTTCCTACCTTTGCAGCATCGCCGATAATATGAACATGCTTTGATTTTTCGGCGATCGGAGTGGGAACATAACCAACAGACATAATAACCGAGTCAGAGGGAATATCAAAGGTTTTGCCTTCCTTATCCTTAACTGTTACACAGCCGTCTTTGATTTCACAAAGAGATGTTTCAAGATGAACGGGAACCTTGTTTGTCTTGAAGAAATCTCTGAGATAGCTTGTATTTGCAAGAGCAACACCGGGAGTTGTAACAAGGTCATCCTGCATTTCAACAATTGTGGGCTTCTTGCCATTGAGATAAAGCTCGTAAGCAATTTCACAACCGGTAAGACCTCCGCCGATAACTGTTACGTTTTCACCGACTTCTGCCTTGCCGAGCAGGAAGTCAACTGCTTCAATAGCGGTGTCCGCACCCTTAACAGGAATGGATCTTGCCTTTGAACCTGTTGCAACAATAACTTCATCAGCACCGAGTGAAGTAATATCCTTGATTTCGGTGTTCATCTTCACTTCAATGGGAAGCTTTGAAACCTCACGAATGTACCAAGCAATAAGGTCACGGTCCTTTTCTTTAAATGAGGGAGCAGCTGCTGCGATAAATACACCGCCGAGCTTGTCGCTCTTTTCATAAATGGTTACACTGTGACCGCGTTTTGCACAAACAATTGCAGCTTCCATACCGCCGATACCGCCGCCAACAACAGCAATCTTCTTTGCTTTCTTGGCGGGTTTTAAGTTGTATTTCTTCGACTGCATTGTTTCGGGATTGAGTGCGCAACGTGCAAGACCCATTGTATCTGTAAGGTCCTGAGTGTTGGCATGACCCTTTGAAGATGAGAAGTTGAAGCAGCCGCTGTGGCAGCAAATGCAGGGCTTAATATCTTCAAGTCTGTTTTCAATAAGCTTTGTAATCCACTGGGGGTCAACAAGGAACTGACGGGCAACACCTACACCGTCAATTCTGCCTTCTGCAATAGCTTCAGATGCAACTGCGGGGTCCATTCTGCCTGCGCATACAACCGGAATATCAACAAACTTCTTGATATGTGCAACGTCATCAAGGTTGCAGTTTTCAGGCATATACATGGGGGGATGAGCCCAATACCATGAGTCGTATGTACCGTTATCTGCGTTAAGCATATCGTAGCCAGCGTCCTGAAGATATTTAGCAGCCTTTTCGGATTCGGGCATAGCACGACCGACTTCTGTATATTCTTCTCCGGGCATTGCGCCTTCGCAGAAGCCTTTCATTTTTGATTCAACAGAATAACGGAGAGATACGGGATAATCGTTGCCGCAAGCTTCCTTGATTGCTTTTACTACTTCGGCAGCAAAGCGGTATCTGTTTTCAAAGCTTCCGCCGTATTCGTCAGTACGCTTGTTGAAAAATTCAATTGCAAACTGGTCAAGGAGATAACCTTCGTGTACGGCATGAACTTCAACACCGTCAACACCGGCATCACGGCAGAGCTTTGCAGTTTTTGCAAATGCTTCAATGATTTCATGAATCTGTTCAACAGTCATTTCGGGGCAGATAATATCATGTGCCCAACGTGAAGGCTGCGGGCTGGGTGAAGCAAGCTCATGTGATGTGTCAAGAACAGGTTTAATAAGAGCGCGGGTAAATTTATTTCTGTGAAGAGGTGCAACAAGCTCGGTAATTGCCCATGAGCGACCCATACCGGCTGTAAGCTGAACAAACAGCTTAGCACCTGTCTTATGGATTTCATCCATAAACTCTTTAAGCTCTTCAAACATTTTGGGATTCTGCCAAAGCCATTTACCCCAGAACGTATCACGCAGGGGAGCAATGCCGGGAATAATAAGACCAACATTGTTGTTTGCTCTTTCAAGGAAAAGCTTTGCTGCTTCCTTATCAAAGTGACAGCCGCCAAGCTCAAACCATCCGAAAAGAGATGTGCCACCCATAGGGCACATAACAATTCTGTTTTTGATTTCAACATTACCTATTTTCCATGGGGTAAATAATGCTTCATACTGCTTATCCAATGAAAAACACTTCCTTCTCTTAATTTTGTTGACATTTAATACCTAATATATAATAAAATAATTGCTGAGTGATGTCAAGATATTCTTGATTAATTCAGAATGAAAGTTTTATACTTTCACCGGCTTTGATTTGCGCTTTAAGTACATTTCCAACGATGATATGATCTGATTCATTCGGTAAGCCTGTACGGCTGTTAAGCTTAAGCTGCAAATTGCTGTCTTTAGTGGCGGTAACTGTTGCTTGCGTGAGCTTTCCGTGTGACCATTCAATGTCAAAAGTCAGATTGCCTCTTGCCTTAATGCCCTTAATTTTGCCGTTTTGCCAACTGTCAGGTAATGCAGGAAGCAGTTCAACTATTCTGTTGTCGGGATTGCCGAGGTGGCTCTGTATGAGCATTTCGGTTATGCCTGCTGTTCCTCCGAAATTGCCGTCAATCTGGAACGGGGGATGGATATCAAAAAGATTGTATGCTGTGCAGTTTTTCAAAAGATAACCGAGATGCTCCGCAGCATTGTTTCCGTCTTTAAGTCGCGCATAAAAACAGATTGTCCATGCTCTTGACCAGCCTGTTGAGCCACCACCGTTTTCGATTCTGCGGGCAATTGTTTTCTTTGCCGCTTCATATATTTCGGGGTTGCTTTCATTAATTTGGTCGGCAGGATAAAGACCGAAAAGCTGTGATATATGGCGGTGACCGGGTTCGGTTTCTTCGTAGTCTTTTATCCATTCACGGATTGTTCCGTATCGCTTACTTATCTGCATGGGAGGAAGTCTTTTCAATATGCTTTCAAGCTCCGATATAAAATTCGTGTCAGTGTTTAAAAGCTTGCAGGCATATGCAGTGCGGGTGAAAAGTGCATAAATAATCTGGAAATCAATTGTTGCTCCGTGTGTGAGCATGCTTTCTTGTTTTTTACCTTCGGAATCAATATAGTAAAACTCGTTTTCGGGAGAGTTGGACGGCGAAGTTACAAGCTGACCGATTTCATTTTCGATAAGATAGTCGATTACAAATTCGCATGAACCTTTAAGAATAGGATAAATATCCTTAAGATACTCTTTATCTCCCGTGTATTCGTAATGCTCCCACAGATTAAGGCAGAGCCATGGACCTGCCATCGGGAAAAATCCGCAGTCAACACTGTCGTGAACACCTGTACGTCCGAAGGCATCCGAGGTGTGATTTATAACCCAGCCTCTTGCATCAAAAAGCTGTTTGGCTGTTTTTTCACCGAAGCAGCTTACTGTTTTCATAAAGTTAATGAAAGGCTTCTCTGTATCAGATAGATTGGCGCATCCGGCAGGCCAGTAATTCATCTGTAAGTTTATATTTGTATGAAAATCGCTGCCCCATGGCGGGTTGAAGTCATGGCACCATATACCCTGAAGATTTGCAGGCAGCTTCGCGTTTTTACCTGAGCTTTCAATTAACAGATAGCGTCCGAAATTGTAATATAAAGTAAATAAATCATCATCCTTGTTTCCGTCCTGAAATTCTTCAAGACGTTCATCAGTCGGAATATCGGAAAAGTCTTCTGATTCAAGCTCAAAGCTTACCTTATCAAACCACTTTTTATGAGTTTCAATATGGCATTTTTTTATTTCCTCATAGGAAGAACCGTCGATTTTTTTAATACATTCATTGAGCTTGTTTCTGTAATCTGCAGATTCATCAATATCGAATTTTTCTATATCATAGTTGGTTGCGAAGGAACCGTATATTATGATATATGTACTGTTTGTTACTGAAATATAATCGTGTTCTGCATGAAGCTTACCGTCTGATTCAATTTTCAGCTTTGCGCCGAAGGACATACCTTCCCCGCCTTCACCGTAATGACGGCTTTCCGCATAAGTGATTCGTCCGTTCATTATAACGGTATTATTGTTTATGCAGGCCGTATAGGCATCGCGCTTGCGCTTTACGGTAACATTGCATGAAAACGGTCTGCCGTCTGTTTTGATTTTATAAACAAAGGAATCGTAATCTTCGCTGATAAAACATTCGCTGTCATATTTTATTCCGCTCTTAATCCATGAAACACGGCATAATGCCTCGGAAAGCTCAAGTTCTTTTTTGTAATCCGTATAAGGCGATTTGTCAAGGAAATCAACAAAAATTTCACCAAAGCTTTCATATGAACGAACAACGGGAGGATCAGATAAAAATGTTCCTCTTGCAAGGTCTGCAGCTTCATTGAGCTTTTCTTCAAAAATAAGCTTTCTGATTTGAGCAAGTGCTTCGGGTGATGCGTGGTATTTCTCTTCAATTTGTCTGCCGCACCACAGAGATTCTTCGTTTATTTCAATTTGTTCGCAATGGGGATTGCCGTACAGCATGGCACCTATTCTGCCGTTGCCAAGGGGTAATGCCCTCATCCAATCGTCATGAAATTCATTATACCAAAGTTTAGTTGACATATTTTCACAACCTATTTTTATTTTTTCTGTATTATAGCATCAGTTCATAAGTTTTTCAAGGCATTTATCAGTTGAGATAATTTACATAGTATAAATAAATTCATAATTTGTTAACAAAATAAATTTCACATTTTTGGTTTTTGTTTTGTTTCTTTAATGGATGTTATCGAAAAGGAGGTGTTCTTGGTTTTGACGCAGAAGCAATCTAAGTCGGAAGAAGAGATAAGAGAGCTTGTTGATAAATACAGCTCTTTGATTTTCAGAATATCTTATTGCATTCTTTGCAATGTATATGATGCGGAGGATGCCGTTCAGGAAACTTTTCTGAAGTATATTACAAAAGCGCCGGAATTTAATAACGAAGAACACCGAAAGGCATGGCTGATAAGGGTTTCAGCGAACATCAGCAAAAATATGCTGATGTTTCGAGTGAAAAGAGAAACTATCAACATTGATGATGTTGAGAACATCGGTATTGACCAAAACGATTACGAAACATTTGAGCTTATTATGAGTCTTCCCGCAAAGTATAAGGTTGTTATGACTCTTTATTATGTTGAAGGTTACAGAAGTAAAGAAATTGCGGAGATTATTGATATAAGCGAAGAAGCTGTCAGAAAAAGGCTTCAAAAAGGAAGAGAACTATTGAAAAAAGAATTTGAAAAGGAGCAATTATTATGATTGACCGTGAAATAAGAGAATACATAAGATTAATCGGTTCTCTTTCTCTGAATCAGTCGGGAAAGGACAGAATTACCGAATTTTTGGTTCAGAACGGTGAGTACCGTAAGGAAATATCAGCTAAATATGTTGCCGTGGCATCTGCCGTAGCTTTTTTGGCTGTCGGAACATTTTTTCTTGCCCGCGGCATGAAACAAGACATTAATATTTTGTGAGGTAAAAAATGAGTAAGGTAGTAAGTAATCCGTTTTTTAAGTACGAAAACAGCAGTTTGCCGCTTGGGTTTGAGATTCCCGATTTATCAATGTTCGGAATGCTTAAGATTACAGCGGAAAATCAACCCGATTCTCTTGCGTATGAGTATTTCGGAACAAAGTGCACCTATAAGAATCTTGTTAATAAAATTGAGGATATTTCAGGCGCCTATTATGCTCTTGGCATTCGCAAGGGTGATATAGTAACAATTGTTATGCCCAACACACCCGAAGCCGTTATCAGCATTTATGCTCTTAACAGAATCGGTGCCGTTGCAAACATTCTTCATCCTCTTTCTGCTCAGGAAGAAATTAAGAATCATATCAACAGAGTAGGAAGCAAGGTTTTGCTTTGTGTTGATATTTGCACCGAAAAGCTTTCGCACATTATTGATAAAACACCTGTTGAAAAGGTTATTGTTGCTTCTCCCGGTGAATCCATGCCCGCGGTTATGAAAACACTTTATGCACTTAAATGCATTAAGAACTTCAAATATGATAAGTCGGATAAAAGATATATGTCGTGGAGTGCTTTTTCCGAAAAAGCAAGAAAAGTAGCCGAATATTGTCCGAAGGGTGAGGATAACCGCAAGGTTGCAATTATTCTTCACAGCGGCGGAACAACCGGTACGCCCAAGGATATAATGCTTTCAAACAGCAACTTCAATGCTTTCGGCATTCAGGCTGTTCTTACTTTGAGAGATGTTAAATCCGGTGATAAAATACTTGCTATTCTTCCTATTTTCCACGGCTTCGGTTTAGGTGTTTGTGTTCATGTTTCATTCTGCTTCGGCGCTTGTTCGGTACTTATTCCGCAGTTCAATGCCAAGCAGTTTGCAAGCATACTTAAAAAGCATAAGCCTACAATGATTTTCGGAGTTCCGACTCTTTACGATGCATTGCTTAAAGCAAAGGGAACTGATAAGATTGATTTCTCGTTTCTTAAATATGCAGTCAGTGGCGGCGATACTCTTCCTGAAAAGCTTGAAAAAAGTGTTAATGAATTTTTGGCTGCTCATAATTCGGATATTAAAATCTGTGAAGGCTACGGCATGACAGAAGGCCTTGCGGCACTTTGTCTTTCTGTAGGTGAAAATTATAAATCCCGAACCATCGGTAAGCCTCTTGTAGGAACAGAAATGTGCATTGTTGAACCCGGCACGACAAATGTTCTTCCTGCAAATGAGGACGGTGAGCTTTGCGTTAGCGGTCCTACCGTTATGATCGGTTACAGAAATAATCTTGAAGAAACAAGAAATGCGCTTCAGGTTCATGCTGACGGTAAAACATGGCTTCATACCGGTGATATGGCTGCAATTGACGAGGACGGCTTTATTCACTATAAACTCAGAATCAAGAGAATGATGATTACATCCGGCTTCAATGTTTATCCCACTCAGATTGAAAGTGTTATTGAAGAGCTTGATTTTGTTGAAAAGTGCGTTGTAGTTTCTGTTCCTCATCAGTATAAAAAAGAGGTTGCAAAGGCATATATTGTTCTTAAAAACGGAAAAGAAAAGAATGATGCTACCAAGGAAGAAATCCGTGCTTACTGCAAAAAGAAGCTTATGCACTACAGTGTTCCTTATAAGTATGAGTTTGTTGACCTTCTTCCCAAAACAGCATATAACAAGATTGACTTTATGAAGCTTCAGAAGGAGAGTGCAAGGGAGGCTGTTTGCTGATGACAAAAAAGCCGAGAACATGGGGCTTTAAACTTCTTTCTCCTGTACTTTTGCCTTTGTTTAGTTTTTACTACAGCCCGAAGGTTTTTGGTAAAGGTAATATACCCAAGAAGGGTGCTGTTGTAATCTGCAGTAATCACAAGCATGTTATGGACCAGTGTTTAGCGGCAAAGGCAACCCGTCGTCCTATAAATTACATGGCAAAATCAGAATATTTCAAAGGCTCCTTTGCTTGGTTCTTTAAGCTTACGGGATGTATCTGTGTTAACCGTAACGGTCATGACGAAGAGGCAAAAGCATCGGCAAATGCAGTTCTCGAAAACGGAGGCGCTCTCGGTATTTTTCCTGAGGGAACAAGGAATAAAACCGATGATCTTCTCGGACAGTTTAAATATGGTGCCGCATCTCTTGCTTGCAAAAATGAGGCTATGATGGTACCTGTAGCGGTTACCGGAGAATATAAGTTCAGAAGTAAAACTCTTTCCTCAAGAATAGGAAAACCTTTCTCTACAAAAGGGATGACGGTTGAAGAGGCAAATAACCGTCTTCATGACGAGATTGTTAAGCTTATAAACGAAAATCTTGCAGAAGGCTATGGCACTCCCGAGGAATTTGAAAGAGCAAAGCGATATAAAGCTTCATAATAATTTATAAACCGTGTGCAAATCAATGTACACGGTTTTTTATTTCATATGTCCTGTGAATTAATTACCTTAATATTTAAAAGGTTTTAAATTAAATATTGACAAATGCTTGGAAAAACGTATAATTAGAACATACTCAATATTGAACGTGTTCAAATTGGATTCGGGGAGAGATTTTTATCAGAAGAAGGAAAGTTAATACAACTAAAACAGAAATTATTCAGGTTGCAACTAATATGTTTATTGAAAAAGGTTATTCATCAACAACCTTCAGAATGATTGCGGAAGAGCTTGATATAAGCTCGGGTCACGTTGCGTTTTATTTCCCGTCAAAAGATGTTATGCTTGCCGAGCTTGTTGAGATATTGTGCGATTATCAATGGAAGCTGATGAAAAAAGAAGCGGATGACGGAATGAGTGCGTTGCTTGCTCTTTGCTTTGAGCTGATGACAATGGCGGCGGCTTGCGAAGAAAGCGAAGTTGCGAAAGACTTTTTTATCTCGTCATATCAGAGCCCGAAATGTCTTGAAATCATCCACAACAATGATACCGCCCGAGCAAAAGAAGTTTTTGCGGAATACTGTCCCGATTGGACATATGAGCAGTTCAGAGAAGCGGAAATTCTTGTTGCTGGCATTGAATACGCAACTCTGAATGCCATTGATAAAACCGTACCGCTTGAAACACGTATTTCGGGAGCATTGAATGCCATTATGTCAATTTATAACGTGCCCGAGGAAATCCGCAGAATAAAAATCGACAAAGTTCTTGCAATGGATTACCGTTCAATTGGTAAACGCATTTTCAAAGAGTTCAAAGAATATGTTGAAAAAGCGAATGCTTTTTAAATTCTTAATTTTTATTAATAAGTTATTATAAAAGAGGTTAAACAAATGAAAAAGTTTTTATCAGTCACTCTTGCAGTTATAATGATTGCTGTAACACTTCCGTTTGCTTTTGCAGCGGAAAAGGATACGGTTATTCTTTACACAAACGATGTTCACTGTGCAATCGAGGATTATGCGGTTCTTGCGGCATACAGAGCGCAGCTTATCGCACAGGGCAAAAACGTTATCACCGTTGATGCGGGCGATGCCATTCAAGGCGAGGTTATAGGTTCAACAACCGAAGGCGAAGCTATAGTTGATATTATGAACGCAGTCGGCTATGACTATGCGGTGCCCGGCAACCACGAATTTGATTACGGCATGGATGTGTTCCTTGACCTTGCACGGAACAAGGCAGAATTTGATTATATAAGCTCGAACTTCTATGATCTTACCTCTGTTTCGCCCGTGCTTAAGCCTTACGCCATTGAAGATTTCGGTGCTTATCAGATTGCTTTTGTGGGTATTTCAACTCCGGATACGGTCACCTCAACAACTCCCGAATATTTCAAAGATGAAAGCGGTAATTATATTTACGGCTTCCCCTCTTATCCCGAAGGATTGACAAATGAAGACCTTTATAACAACATTCAGGAAAGCGTTGACAAAGCGATAAATGACGGTGCGGATTATGTTGTTGCAGTAGGACATGCGGGAATTATCGGTTCGAATGACGGTTGGAAATCAACCGATATAATTGCAAATACCGACGGTATTGACTGTTTCATTGATGCTCATTCCCATGAAACAACGGAAAAAGCGGTATATAAAAACAAAGAGAACGAAGATGTTTTCCTTACATCAACGGGTGCAAAGTTTGCAAACTTCGGTGTGCTCACAATCAGCGGTGACAGCAAAAGCTTTGAACTTGTAAATACCGATAAAGTTGATATTGAAACAATGCCGGCAGACGCAAAATCGGCTTACACTGTCGTTAAAGAAAAAATCGACGGTTACAACGAAAACATAGCATTTCTTTTTGAAGAAATAGGCACATCTGAATCAAATCTCATTATCTATGACTCTGATTCGAGCAGAGCCGTCAGAAAGAGAGAAACCAATGCAGGCGACTTTGTTGCCGATGCTTATCGTGCGATAACCGGCTCTGATGTTGCAATAGCCAACGGCGGCGGTATCCGCGCAGAGGTTGAGGTCGGAAGCGTAACAAGAAAGAGCCTTATGGATGTGAATGCATTCAACAACAATATGTGCATTCTTGAGGTTACGGGGCAGCAGATTATTGACATACTTGAGCACGGTGCACGCAAATGCCCCGAAGAACTCGGCAGCTTTTTCCAGGTTTCGGGCATGACATTTGAAATTCATACATACAGAAAAACTCCCGTTATTACCAATCAGCTGGGCGATTTTATCGGAGTTGACGAAACAATGGAACGCCGCGTCCAGAATGTCTGCATCGGCGGCGAGCCTGTTGATATCGACAAGATGTATACACTTACAGGCAGCACTTATGTGCTTCTTCAGGGCGGCGACGGACTTACAATGCTTGACGGAGCAAAGGTTGTTCAGAGTGAAGGTCTTCCCTGCGATTCCGAAATGCTTATCAAATATTTCACAGAAAAACTCGGCAGAAAAATATCCGCAGAACAGTACGGTAACCCCGACGGTGACGGCAGAATCTCGATTTTCAGCAAAGCTCCGAATGCACCCGAATATGAGCATGAAATAGAATACGGCGATACTCTGACAATCACAACGGAATCCGCCGACGGTGTTTTTGTTAAGTTTGTTCCCGAAAAATCGGGCAAATATATTTTCAGAACCGAATCCGACGGAGTTGACACCGGTGCTTACCTTTATGATTCATACGGTGAAGAACTTTCCGGCGAATATTGGGACGACAGCGAAGAAGCTCTTGATTTTGAGCTTAAATATGAGTTTGAAGCAGGCGAAGAATATTATCTCAATGTTTTTGTTTATTCCGACAGCACCGAAACCTTTGAGCTTATCATCGAATGCGGTCATAATTATGAAGACGACAGCTGCATTATCTGCGGCGAAGTCTGCAACCACAGTGAAATTGATTTTCTCGGTTACTGTTCCTGCGGAGAAACTTTTTTAGGCACAGACATCAATGACGGCAATGAATATGAGCTTTCAAACGAAGCTGCCTATGAGATTTTCTGGTTCAGCTTCACACCCGAAACCAGCGGATTTTATTCCTTCAAATCTCTGTCAGAGGACGGTCCCGACCCCGATTGCACCCTTTATAATGCAGAGGGTGAATGGCTTACCGACAGTTTTGATGTCAACGGCTCGGATTTTGACCTTATTTATTATTTTGAAGCAGGAGAAACCCGTTATTTTGACGTTCACAACTGTTTCTCCGATGGCGAATTCAAGGTTACTCTTAACCGCATAGTTCATACCTCGGATGACGGCGTTGAGCATGAGCTTGAGCTTATTGAAGAAACATATTCAAATTGCACGGCGCACGGTTATACCGCAGGACTTTACTGTAACGAATGTGAGAAATTTGTTTACGGTCACGAAGAATTACCGCTTGATGAAGAATATCATATTGATCATAATGATGATGAAATCTGCGACCTCTGCGGCAAGGAAAACATTTGGGGTGAAGAGAAATGCGAGCATATCTGCCACAGTGACCATTGGTTTTGGAGGTTTATTTGGACAATAGGCAACTTTATTCACAGCCTTCTCGGCATCAGTCCCGTTTGCGAATGCGGCGAGGCACATTATTGATTTAAGTTGAATTATATTAAAAAGAGGATATTATGAATGGTATTATTATAATGCTAATCTCTCTTACCGTCTTGCTTCTGGCATATATTTTGTACGGTAGATGGATTGCAAAAAAATGGGGAGTAGACCCCAAAAGAAAAACTCCGGCTTATGAACAGCGTGACGGCGTAGACTATGAGCCTGCACCCAAGAGCGTTGTTTTCGGTCATCAGTTTGCTTCAATCGCAGGAGCAGGTCCTATCAACGGACCGATTCAGGCAGCAATATTCGGTTGGGTACCCGTATTGCTTTGGGTACTTATCGGCGGTGTGTTTTTCGGTGCTGTTCAAGATTTTGCAGCCATGTATGCTTCCGTCAGAAACAAAGGCAGAAGTATCGGCTACATAATTGAAAAATATATCGGCAAAACAGGGAAAAAGATGTTCCTGCTTTTCTGCTGGCTTTTCTGCATCCTTGTCGTTGCGGCATTTGCCGATATAGTGGCAGGCACTTTTATGGGTTTTACCGTGACCGACGGTGTGCAGAGCGCAAACATAACGGCAAACGGGGCCGTAGCAACCACATCGGTGATGTTTATCGTGTTTGCGGTTGCTCTCGGTCTTATCCTCAAATATGCCAAATTGCCGACAGCCGTAAATACTGCCATCGCAATTGTAATGCTTGTTGCATCAATAATTATCGGACTTAAAATGCCTGTTTTTCTTTCGCTTGATATATGGCATATTCTTGTTTTTGTTTATATTCTTATCGCTTCGGTTGTTCCCGTTTGGATTCTTTTACAACCGAGAGATTATCTCAACAGTTATCTGCTTGTTGTAATGATAGTTGCGGCAGTTATTGGCGTGTTTGTTGCAAATCCTCAGATTAATCTGCCTGCATTTGTTGGCTTCGAGGTTGACGGCAGCTATCTTTTCCCCATCCTTTTTGTTACCATCGCCTGCGGTGCTGTTTCAGGTTTTCATTCATTGGTTTCTTCGGGAACGGCATCAAAACAGATTAAGAATGAAAAAGATATGCTTCCCGTATCTTTCGGCTCAATGCTTCTTGAAAGCATGCTTGCCGTAATCGCTCTTATTGCGGTTGCATCTTTTGCAAGCGGCGAAGCGGCTGCACAGGGCTGGAATACTCCTGCTCAGGTTTTTGCAGGTGCAGTTTCAGGTTTCCTGACAACTCTCGGCTTGCCTTCCGATATAGTTTATACTCTTATCACTCTTTCAATTTCAGCCTTTGCGCTGACTTCCCTTGACTCTGTTGCCCGTGTCGGCAGGCTGTCTTTTCAGGAGCTTTTTCTTGACGATTCCATAACAGATGAGAATATGGGCAAGGTCAGAAAGGTGCTTACAAATAAGTATTTTGCGACAATTATTACCCTTGTGCTTGCATATGGTCTTACTCTTGTGGGCTATAAAAACATCTGGGCACTTTTCGGCGCATCAAATCAGCTTTTGTCCGTATTTGCGTTCCTTGCATGTGCGGTGTTCCTCAAGAGAAGCAAAAAGATAAGATGGTTTATGTATATTCCTCTTGGTGCAATGCTCGCCGTAACTTTCACAGCTTTGGGTATGACGGTTTATAACAAGGCAGCTGCACTAATCACGTCTTCAAGTGCAGACATTTTCGGCGACGTACTTCAGCTTGTGTTTGCAACACTGATTATAATTCTCGGTGTCTGCGTTGTAATTGAAGGTTTCAGAAAGCTTTTTAGAAAAAGCGACAGCGAAGTAAAAAGTGAGGTAATTGTATGAAAAAAGCAGTATCATTTATTATCGCAGCATCAATGTTGTTTGCTTTCGCATCCTGCGACGCACAAGATGCCGATATGGCTGCCGAGCTTGGTTTGAATGCAGACACAAAGGCGGCAACGGAGCAGACAGTCAAGGTTAATTCTGCAGT
The DNA here is from genome assembly GCA_045544155.1 of Acutalibacteraceae bacterium. GTDB lineage: Bacteria > Bacillota > Clostridia > Oscillospirales > Acutalibacteraceae > UBA8612. Next base: position 86,216 of record JAZPYN010000025.1, on the reverse strand, counting down.
TTATTCCGTGCTTGATTTTGAAGATAAAACAGAACATGAATTTGCAACAAAAGGGCTTATTGATGCACCCGAAGAGCTTGAGCTAAAGGATGCTGACGGAAATGTTATCTGGAGCCAGAAGGCATACGGCTTTGTTGATAACTATGAAAAATGCCCGGATACGGTGAATCCGAGCCTATGGGAAAACACTAAAAACAACCATGCCTACGGTCTTTTTAAGGTTTGTGAAAACATATATCAGGTCAGGGGCTATGATATGGCAAATCTCACCCTTATCAAAGGCGATACGGGATGGATAATTTTTGACCCTTTGATGAGCGTTGAATGCACTCAGGCGGCAATGCAGCTTATTGAAAAAAATCTCGGTAAGCATCCCGTTAAAGCTGTTATTATTTCTCATCCGCATGTTGACCATTACGGCGGAATCAAAGGTGTAATGACAGATGAACAGGCTGCCGACAGCAATCTTACACTCGAAGAACAGCTTGCAAGCGGCTTTATCCCGGTTATTGTTCCCGAGCAATTTACCGAACACGCAGTGAGCGAAAATCTTTATGCAGGTAAGGGCATGGGAAGAAGAGCGTCTTATCAGTACGGCGTTTTCCTTGAACAGTCCGAAACAGGCAAAATGGCAATGGGCATAGGAATGGGGCAGTCAACAGGAACGGTCAGCTTTATCAGACCGACATACGAAATCAGAAACACGGGTGAAGTTTACACAATCGACGGTGTCACAATGGAATTCCAGATGACTCCCGGAACTGAAGCTCCCGCAGAAATGAATATCTGGTTCCCCGGAATGAAAGCCCTTTGGGTTGCCGAAAACTGCACGGCAACTCTTCATAATCTTTATACTTTAAGAGGAGCACAGATTCGTGACGGAAATGCATGGGCAAAATATATAACCGAAGCAATTGCTCTTTACGGCAACGATGTGCAGATCACCTTCCAATCGCATAACTGGCCGCATTGGGGCAATGAATTCGTCAATGATTATCTTGCGAATACTGCGGCTGTCTATAAATTTATAAATGATATGACTCTCACATACATAAATCAGGGCTACACCTCTGATGAAATTTCAAACATGATTCAATTGCCTGATGAACTTGCAAAGAATTGGTATACCCGTCAGTATTACGGCACAGTTGCCCACAATTCAAAAGCTGTTTACCAGAAATATATGGGCTGGTACGACGCAAATCCCGTCAATCTCAATCCTCTTGAGCCTTCGGAAAGTGCAAAGAAATGGGTCGAATATCTCGGAGATACGGATGAAGTTCTTCGCAAAGCAAAGGCTGATTTTGATAAGGGAGAATACCAATGGGTTGCGGAGGTTACGAACGTTATTGTTTTTGCCGACCCTGAAAACAAAGCGGCAAGACTTCTCTGTGCCGATGCGCTCGAACAACTAGGATATCAGGCTGAATCAGGAACATGGAGAAATGCTTATCTTTCCGCCGCACTTGAACTGCGAAGCGGAAACGCCGCACAAAAGGGCCCGAATGCAAAAACAGACGGCAGTCTTATCAGAAACACGACTGCGGAAATGATATTTGACTACGCTGCTATTCTGTTGGATAAAGAAGCTATTTCAAAAGAAAACTTTAAAATCAACATCGTTCTTTCGGATACGCAGGAAAAGATTATGCTTCATTTCAACAACGGAGCATTGCTGCAGTATACAAACATGAATTCGGATGACGCAGAGCTTACCGTAACCTGTCCTCAGAAGGCACTTGCGCTTATCATTCAGAAAGATATGGATAAAATCAAAGCTTCCATGAGGTTTGAAGGCGATGTTTCAAAGCTTGAACTCATCGTTAACAACCTCAATCAGTTTGACTCAGCAGGCAACTCCAATTTCAATATAGTAGAGCCTTAATTTATTAAAACCGTAAATTTGACCATTAGGTTGAGACTGCTTCTTTTTCTGTGTAAGATTTTCAACAGAGTGCTCTTGACCCGTGAGATTTTTTGCGTTATATCTGCGTTTAACTTCGGTACTTGTGTGCGTCTTGTGTTTTGTAGTAACTATTGACTTCACCTTCTTTCTGTGTTATTATGTAGCCAAGAGACACCGTTGCGTGTTTCGGTGTTGATACCAGAGCCTTTAACCGTTCCAGCGGTTAGGGCTCATTTTTTTGCTTTAATCGCCGTTAGGAATGCGAGGTCAACGGAAAGCAATATATTGTTATTATCTTGATTTTTATTGTTGATTTGATAATATAGTTTGTTCGGGGCTTCTTTGTGTGTTTATCGTTTGAGTTTCCTACGCCCTGACGGTAAGCACCTTTTTTATTTTTCGCTGTTGATGTAAAGCGTTCGGACGATTTCGGTTACGCTTATGCCTTTTTGTTTTTGCTCTTCTATATAAGCAATCAGCTCGGCATCTTCGTCTTTCCTCAAGCTAATTTGAAAGCGTGTATACGTTTTGTCGTTATAACGCCTTTTTACTTCGCTGCTCGTGTGCGTTTTACGTTTTGCCTGGTCTGCTATTGACTTCACCTTCTTTCTGTGTTATTATGTAGCCAAGAGACACCGTTGCGTGTTTCGGTGTTGATACCAGAGCCTTTAACCGTTCCAGCGGTTAGGGCTCATTTTTTATTTTGCATCGATGCTCAATAACCACATCAGGAACAAAACCAAAAACGCTGTGATTATGTATCTTTGCGCTCTCTGTCCCATCGTCACCACCCCCTTTCCGCTGTTGCGTTTGGGTGCGGTGCTCTTGGCTACGGTCACATCACGGCACATACAGTACGGTATGTCAACACGTTTTTGCAACATCGTGAAACCTGCACAAAAACGGTAGTGCTGTTCCGTCGCCGCTTAATTTTGCTTTCTTCACCAAAGACATATACATGCACGCACATAAATAAGTTTTTAAAATATTTTGCTTTTCTTCGTTTTTTTCGGTTAATATATGCTATTATATAAGCTGTAAATAACTGTTCAAGGCTCGCATTTGCGGGTCTTTTTTTATTTTCCAAGAGGTGATAACGAATGGCAAGGACAGGAAGACCGCCACGCCGGGCGAGTGTTGATGATTTTGTAAACGAGTGTAAAGATAACTGACCAAACCCGAGTTTACGGCAACAAAGCCGCCGCACGAAAGACCTACGCACTTATGCTCAGAGCAGAACAAGCAGCAAAGAACAAATCCGAAGTTGCGGGAAAAGGCAAAGTTTATTCACTCGGCTCTTATACTGAACAACAAAAAATTAATTGGCACAACAGTAAACGAATTATAACTTACGAAAATGAAGAACAATTTGTCAATTTTATTGATGAATCTGTGAAAAATTTATCGTATGACCAAAAAATGTATTTTGGAACAATCGGTACTGAGTTAGCGAATATAATTCAAGAAAAAACGGAGGTTAGTGTTACTGGATATAATTTGTCGCTTTCTTCACAAGAAATACGAAAAATTCTTAGGGACCACGGAGATGCAGAAAAAGAAGCTTTAAGAGGCCAACGTGCCGCTACAAAAGCGGATTTTGCTAACATTCCTAATGTTGTGCAGTCTCCGGATCCTATAACACTTTTTCTGGATTTGTATAACGGTAAACCAGTTATTTTATTTACAAAAAATCTTGGTGAAAAAAATACAATAGTTGCTGTAGTTTCGGATAAACACCATGATTTGTTTGTTCAAACGGCTTATTTTGGAGCAAAAAAAGAAAGCCTTGCCTCGCCGTTAGATACTAAATTAGCCCCTAACACAACGTCCGAAACGCCTCGCGGTACAGCTTTCAATAATACTATATCCGATTCTACCGAGAATGTCAACGGTAATGTTTCGTACTCTGCAAAGAAGCCTGAAATAATCGACGTTCTGCAAGCAGACTACGGATACAGCGAAGCAAGTGCTAACAATATTTACAGAGCGGCAAGAACGCTGAAGCAGAATACGGGAAGTAAGGCAGATATTGAACAGCTTACGACAGAGATTGTCACTTCACTTGAAAACAGAAGAAATGGTGAAATTGACAGCGATAACATCAACCGTATTGCTATGATGCTTGCTGAAAACACACAAGCTGTAAATGAAACCTATGTAAGCGAATACAAACCTATAAAGGATTACCCTAAAGGCACAAAAATAAGCATTTTAGAAACGGATATTGCCGACTTGATTTTAACGGCAAATAGTGATAAAATACAAAACGAGGTGATTAAATATGACAAACAAGATGAGCAAGGTCTACACTTCGTTATGGGCTGTAATAGCCGCCGCATACGGTATATGGATGGCATTCTTTATGAGCTGGGATCAATACCCCTACATAATACCGACCGAAGCTGACCTCGCATTACCTAAAGAAGAATTTATCGCTAAGTTTGACGGTATGCTTTATATGCCGCTCTATCCGAACGCGCTGGTCTTCTGGCTTTGGGTTATCGGCTCAACGGCTCTGCTTTTCTGCTACGGACTGTTTATAAAAAAGATACTTTTCGCAGAGAAGCTTACCAAGGCTACGACTGTATTCTGCATTGTCAACCTTATAGCAGGATGTGCTTTTGTAACATGGTACGGATTCCTGAGCTACCCGGAGCAGTTCGGCAACATACTTACAGACGTTACGGCAAGTATGCTCGGACTGAAATATCCGTGGGAGTTTAAGGGCTGGGGCGTACTCGCTTCGGTTTCGGTATTCACAAACACGCTTTATATGTACCGCAAAAACAATTACAGCGGCAAGCTCGGTGTAATAATAACTTCGCTCGGCTGTGCGGCAATTTATCTTACTATCAACCTTCCCTCTGCAGGTACTGAAATCATCATGACTCCCCGCTGCATCGGTCACTGGGCAACTGCACTTATTTTTGCATTCTTTGCTGCCGGAGGCGTTATAATCTTCCTGCTTCACAAATGCAGAGAAAAAGACAAAAAATACATAGTTGCAACCGTTATTTTTGTAGCTATACTTCTCCTTATGCTCGGTCTGCTTGTATTTGTAGGTAAGAGTGCATTCATCGAAAACCTGCCAATGTGGGTCGCATATCTGCTGCTGTTTATGATTAACTTCACATCATTCTTTGATAAGAAGCAGGAAAAGAAAAAAGCACCTGCAACAGTATAATATTTCCGCTCCCGAAAACCGACCGGTTTCGGGAGTTTTTTCATATTGCACAAAAAATACGCTTGTGATTTGTACACGTAAAATGTTGAATTATATACAATATGTGGTATAATATATACATCCAAAATTAACAAGGAGATGAAGCAATGGATAAGTTTTTCAAAATTTCCGAGCGCGGCTCAAATGTCAGAACCGAAATCATTGCGGGTCTTACAACTTTCTTTGCGATGGCATACATCATAGTTGTTAACCCCAACCAGATCGTCGGCTTCAGTTTCGATGTTCCCGGAATACCTGTAATCTGGAATGCGGTATATATTGCATCAATAATAGCTGCCGTTATAGGCACACTGCTTTATGCATTCTACGCAAAGCTTCCCTTTGCACAGGCCTGCGGAATGGGTCTTAACTCATTCTTCTTCACATCATTTGTTCTGCCGCAGATCATAAACGGCGGCGACGTTATCAAGGGATATCAGGCAGGTCTTGTTATCATCCTTATTTCCGGCCTTGTTTTCCTTTTGCTCTCAATTACAGGTCTTCGCAGTTACATTGCCAAGGCTATGCCCGACTGTATAAAGAAAGCAATTCCTGCAGGTATCGGTCTGTTTATTGCATTCATCGGTTTCCAGAATGTAGGCATCATTCAGGCTAACCAGTACACACTCGTACAGTTTGTAAAAATCAACGGTGCCGCCTGGAAAGATATTGCACCTGCCATTATCGCACTGCTCGGCTTTATTATCATAGCGATCCTTACAAAACTCAACATAAAGGGCGCTGTTCTTATAGGTATGCTGTTGACAACAGTTATCTACTACCTTGCAACATGGCAGCTTCCAAGCTTTGATATAACCTCTTTTGCACAGCCCTTCAAGGATTTTGCAGATATCGGTATCACAGCTATTTTCAAGGCTGAATCCTGGAAAAACGCTTTCTCCGGTGAAATGATAGGCAGCATATTCTCGGTAATCATGCTTATCGTAACATTCTGCCTTGTTGATATGTTTGACACAATCGGCACAATTTACGGCACAGCCTCCGAAGCAGATATGCTCGATGAAAACGGCGATCCCATCGACATAAACAAGTCTATGGCTTGCGACTCCATTGCAACTGTTTCCGGCGCTGTATGCGGTACATCAACAGTTACAACGTTTGTAGAGTGTGCTTCCGGTGTTGCAGCAGGCGGCAGAACAGGCCTCACAAGCCTTGTAACATCGCTTTGCTTCATTGTTTGTCTTTTCCTCTCACCATTTGCAAGCATCATTCCTGCAGCTGCTACAGCTCCCGCACTTATCTTTGTCGGCGTTCTTATGCTCAAGAACTTCTCAAAGGTCGATATGAAGGATATGAGAAGCGCTGTACCCGCATTCCTTACACTTATTATGATGCCCCTCACCTACTCTATCGCTAACGGTATCGGTATCGGTGCAATCGCTTATGTGCTCATCACACTCTTCACAGGTAAATTCAAGGCTAAGGATATTGCTGTTACAATAATTGCATTACTCTTTGTCTGTAAATTTATTTTCGGCACGATCTGATTAATCTTTAAACAGCTTTTAGCCGGTGATTATTCTCACACGAATAGTCACCGGGTATTTTTTATTGAAATATTTATAGTCAAAATAATAAAAAGGCTTTGACAATTGAGCATAATTTTGGTATAATATTTATCATTATTTTTATATTTTTGGGGGTCATTATGAAAAAAGCAATTGCTATTTTACTCGGTACAGCTATGCTGTTCCAGCTAAGCATCGGCTCAACTGCAGCTTATGATGCACCTAAACTTGAGAAGGATGAGTGGGATATGTACTACGAATCGCTTATTGAAGAAAACACATTGCCTACACTTAACGTAGGTGCAGACCAGACTCAGGTTAACCTTTGCTGGCACTGTGACAAAGACAAGGCAGAAGCTAAGGTTGAGGTTTCAACAAACAGTGATATGTCCGATGCAAAAACTTTTGTCGGTACAACCACTGCTTCCGAAAATGACACGCAGCTTGTTTGCAGAGTTACCGTTACGGGACTTGAAGAAAACACAACATATTACTACCGCTGGCACACAGAAAGCGGTTGGAGCGAACCTGAAAAGTACGAGACAAAATCCTTCGGTGACCACAAAGCACTTGTCGTAGGTGATATTCAGATAGCTGAAGAAGAGCGCCCGGCAGAAAGTGAAATAAGTCAGATAAACATCGGCCGTAACTGGAACAATGTTCTTGCAACCGCACTCACACAGAATCCTGATATCGCCTACCTTGTATCCCCAGGCGATAACACTTCCACAGGCAATACCGTCAAAGAGTGGCAGACACTGCTTATGCCCAAGGCTCTCAGACAGCTGCCTATGGCACTTGCAATCGGCAACCACGACAAAAAAGGTATGATGTATGACTACTACACCTCTATGCCCAACGAATACTACGGCAACTTCTTCGCAGGTCTTGACCGCGATTTCTGGTTCCGTTACGGCGATGTGCTCTACCTTTTCTATGACTCAACATCAGGCAACGCACCCGACCATATGGCAATGACAAAAGAAGCCGTAAAGCTCAACCCCGATGCAAAATGGAGAATCGGCGTTGTTCACCACGGCATCTTCGGTGCGGGTGACTGCATAGGTGACGCAGAAACAGAGATACTTCTCAGCACAATCTTCACACCTATTTTTGAATCTTACGACCTTGACCTCGTAATTACAGGTCACACTCATTCACAGGGCCGCTCACACTTTATGCAGAACAAAAAGGTAGTCGGCACGGCTGAAAGCGGTAAGACATACACCGACCCCGAAGGTATTGTTTACCTCAACTCAAACTCTGTATGTGAGAGACCAACCAACGAAAGCTACGAAGCAGAACACCTTGCATACAGTTTCCTTGAAAACGATACTACAACATACTCCACACTTGAATTCAAGGGAAATAATATGATTGTAGAGACAAGACGCGGCGACACAGGCGAGCTTCTTGACAGCATCACAATAGAGCGTACAACAAACGAACACAACGAAGGTTCGTTCGGCAACGTATTAAAGCGTGCAGACTACAAGGTAATTGAGGTGCTTGGTTTTATTTACACAATGGTAGATAACTTAGTCAGAAAATTCTCATAAGACAGAAGGAATAACAAATGGAAAAAACAGCAAAAAATCGCAAGCAGCTTGAAACACTCGTGCTTGGCGGAATACTGACCGCACTTGTAATAGTGCTTCAGTACCTTGGTCAATTTATTCATTTAGGTCCTTTTGCAATTTCACTTGTGCTGATACCTATAGTTATAGGTGCAGCAACCTGCTCAACGAAGATCAGCACCTGGTTAGGCTTTGTATTCGGAGTAGTTGTATTGATGACAGATGCATCTGCATTTCTCGCAATAAGTGTACACGGCACGGTAATAACCGTACTTGCAAAAGGTATAATGTGCGGTCTGGCGGCAGGTCTTACATACAACCTGATCAAAAACAAAAACAAGTACGCAGCAGTTATTCTATCCGCTATAATCTGCCCTATCACCAACACCGGTGTATTTCTGTTAGGCTGTGTTGTTTTCTTTTTCAAAACGATTCAGGAATGGGGTATTGCAGAAGGCTATGCAAACGCTGCACAGTATATGTTTCTCGGCCTTGCAGGCGGCAATTTCCTTTTTGAGCTTGCAACCAATATACTTCTCTGCCCCATTATAATAAGAATACTTAACATCAAAGGTAAAAACCGATAATATGAAGATCATTATAGATGCAGATGCCTGCCCGGTTACTGATATTACGGTAAAGCTTGCAAAAGAAAACTCGGTTGAATGTGTACTTATATGCGACACAACACACATAATTGAGCGTGAAGGCTGCAGTACGATAACAGTTGACAAAGGTGCAGACAGTGTTGATTTCCGCCTTGTAAATATGCTTGGCAAGGGTGATATTGCCGTTACGCAGGACTACGGACTTGCCGCAATGTGTCTTAGCAAAAAGGCTTTTGCAATCAATCAGAACGGCCTTATATACAGCGACAAAAACATTGAACAGCTGCTGTTTACAAGATATGTAGGCAAAAAAGTAAGAGCCGCAGGCGGCAGAACAAAAGGACCCTCAAAGCGTACGGCTGAGCAGGATGAAGCATTTTGCACGGCGTTACAAAAGTTGATAGAACAAGCAAAAAGCAACATATAAAAAATCCTGAGATACTTAATGTATCTCAGGATTTTTATTATTTATCGAACAGATTCATATCTGCACACGATGCGACGGTTGAAAGAGCGAGAGTAGCAAACTGGCGGCTGGTTATCGGAAAGCCATCTGTGATCCAGAGCTTTAAAATACCGATAAAACCGTTGAGACAGAACACCGCACGGTACTCTCTCTCAAGGTCATTCTTATCAAAAAACTTTTTCGGATAACGCTCAAGCACGGTACACACTATACGCTCTGCAAAATCATCGCACTCCGCCTGTACGATAAGCACGTTAAACAGCCTGTCATTTTGCTTGATGTAGTCAAACAACGGTACCATCATATCAAGAAAGCGCTCGAGAGAGTCAACAACGCTCGGCAAAGTTTCGGGAGCAGGTATATGTGAAATTACCTCCTCCTGTATTTCACGCATAAGGGACGGAACATCCTCGTAGTAAGCATAGAAAGTAGACCTGTTAATTTCCGCAATATTGCAAATATCGGTAACCGTAACCTTTGCCAAAGCCTTTTCTTCAAGCAACTCTATAAAAGCTTCCTTTATAAGACGCTTTGTAAGTTTTACCCTTCTGCTCTCTGCCACATTAACACTTCCTTAAAAAATTTCAAATTTTTTTCATAAATTACCGACAAATAACCGAAATATGTTGGCTTATAATCTTTTTTCGAAAAATCGACTGTTGAAAAATCGACACAATGTTGATAAAATAATACATTGTGTGATAAAAAATGTCAAGCTGTAATTCTGCCACAAATAACAAAGAGGGATAAAGGAGAAACGATATGGCTTCACTTTATAAAGAGAAAAGATTTTACAACTTCCGCGAGATAATCCGCAACGGTGCAGAGAAATTTGCGGGCAACACTGCATATGTAGTAAAAAAGAGCGAAGGTGAATACCTCAACGTTAACTACACTGACCTCAAGAAATACTACTACTCATTCTGCACATATCTTATTGAAAAAGGTATGCTTGGCCAGAAGATTGCTGTTATGGGCGCAAACAGCTTCCAGTGGGCACTCAGCTACCTGTGTGCGGCAACAGTCGGTGTAGTAGTACCGATCGACAAAGAGCTTCAGCCCGAGGACGTAAACGCTTTCCTTAAATCTGCAGACTGCAAGATGGTTTGCACAGACAGCACAAGAATTGAAAAGCTCAAGAGCATTGCGGATGAGAATATGCTTTATACTGACTTTGCAGATGTTCTCGACATCGCCTCATCTCACAGTGCTGACGAAGCTGCTGTTAACGCAATAGAAATAGGAGAACACGAGACAAGAATAATTATCTTCACATCAGGCACTACAGGCAACTCAAAGGGTGTCTGCCTTTCACAGAACAACATCTGCTCCAACATCTACTCAACCGTACAGATGGTTAAGGTAAACGATTTTGACAGCACTCTGTCAATCCTTCCCCTTCACCATACATATGAGTGCACACTTAACAACGTGCTTTTCCTCACAAGAGGTGCTTGTATCACATACTGCGACGGTCTTACAAAAGTCGCAAAGAATATTGCTGAGTATCAGCCCTCAATTCTTGTTGTTGTTCCTGCACTTCTCAAGGTGCTCAACAAGAGAATCAAGGCAGGTATCATCAAGGACTGTCCCTCACTCTATCGCAAGTATTTTGAGACTCTTTCACTTGCAGAAGCACTTAAGAAATGCCCGTTCTTCATCCGCAAGATAATATGCAAAAAGGTCAAAAAGACTCTCGGCGGCAAGATACGTCTTTTCATCGTCGGTGCAGCTGACCTTGACACATCACTTGTAGAGGATTTCGGTGCACTCGGAATCAGAACTCTCCAGGGCTACGGCCTTACGGAGTGCGCTCCCCTGCTTGCAGGTAACAACGACTTCCACCTCAACAAGGCTTCTACAGGTCCTGCAATTCCCGATGTTGAGCTTAAGATTGATGACCCCAACGACGAAGGTGTCGGCGAGATACTCGCAAGAGGCGACAACATAATGCTCGGCTACTTCAACGACCCCGAAGCTACAGAAGCTGTTTTCCGTGACGGCTGGTTCTGCACAGGCGACCTCGGATGTATGGATAAAAACGGCGACCTCTACATCAAGGGCAGAATTAAAAACGTTATCGTAACAGAGAACGGCAAAAACATCTACCCCGAAGAGCTTGAGACAAGACTTGCTGAATACCCTGAAATCGGCGAAGCACTTGTATACGCTTCAGACGAAAACGGCGAAACCTGCGTAAAAGCAAAGATATTCCCCAACCTTGAATACATCAAGGAGCGTTTCGGCGGCGAGAAGCCCAGCGAAGATGACATCAAAAAGACAATTCAGAACGCTATAAAGAGTGTTAACAGCAAGATCCCCAACTACAAGCACATCAAGATAGTTGAAGTTCTTTCCTCTGCACTTGAAAAGACAACCACACAGAAAATCAAGCGTTTCGGTAAGAACGTGAAATAAGATAAAAAGTAAGACTTGCACCCCTTGTGAGATGCAAGTCTTTTTTTATAAATTATAATATTATACCTGTTATAAAAATCTCAATACCTATCGCGATAAGGATTACACCGCCAAAGATTGAGGCTTTGCCAGAAAGCTTTGTGCCGAACTTTCTGCCGATAAGGATACCGCCAAAGCAGATAAAGAAAGTAACCAAGGCAATAAGCAGTGCACATACGATTGCCCGGGTAAGATTGTAATCGGAAATTGTGAAGCCGACTGAGAGAGCGTCAATAGAGGTTGCTATACCCTGCATAACAAGCATACCGATACCTACTGCAGGCTTTTCTTCGCTCTCACAGCCTTTACACTTTATACCGTCTATGAGCATCTTACCGCCGATATAAAGAAGCAGTACAAGCGCAATCCACGGAATGAACTTCTCAAACGAATTAAAATACTGAACCACAGTATGTATACACACCCAGCCTATTACGGGCATAAGCGCCTGAAAGAAGCCAAACAGACCTGCCACACCGCACATTTTGGTTTTTTTCATTTCAGGCTCATTGAGTCCGTTTGCAAGAGAAACCGAAAAAGCATCCATTGCAAGACCGAGGCCGAGCATTATACTTTTTATAAAGAAGGAAAAATTAAACAATTATACATTTTCCCCCTCTATCAGTTTCAGTATTTCTTCATCGATCTTTTTATCTTTGTAGTAGAAAACACGGTCATGCTCCCCTATCTCACGCAGTACCCTGCACGGATTACCTACAGCGACAACATTTGACGGAATATCCTTGGTAACGATACTGCCTGCACCGATTACGGAGTTATCGCCGATTGTAACACCGGGCAGGACAACAACACCTGCACCGAGCCAGCAATTCTTACCGATATGCACGGGCATATTGTACTGATACGCTTTTGAACGAAGCTCGGGGTTAATCGGATGTCCTGCCGTTGCAACGGTAACATTCGGACCGAACATTGTATAGTCACCGACATATATATGAGTATCATCGACCATTGTAAGGTTGAAGTTAGCATATACGCCCTTACCGAAATGCACGTGGTGACCGCCCCAATTTGCGTGAAACGGAGGCTCAATATAACAGTCCTCCCCTATCTCGGCAAACATCTCTTTGAGCATTGCGGCACGCTTATCAAGCTCACTCGGACGGGTCTGATTAAAATCGTACAGCTTATCAAGACATTCAAGCTGTTCTGTCATAATATCGTCACCGCTCGGGTAATAAAGCATACCGCAGTGCATTCTTTCTCTGTTAGTCATAAAAACCTCTTAAACAAAATCAAACGGATTTACATCAGCATCAATACAACGGATATTGATTTCAAACTCAACGTGGCTGTCATCCCATACACGTGCAGGCTCTTCCTTATCGTAATAATTGTTGCTGCCGTGACCTGCTGCAGGAATGATATGCTTATCGGCATTTACGACAACCTCATCAAGCGGCACAAGCTCATCATCATGCTTTGCAGCCTCGAGCATTTCGGGCTTGAAGTGAGTTGCATTGAAATAGAAGCCGTTGACATCCTTTACGTAAACCATTACGCCGTTGCCGTTTTCGTCACAGAGTGTGCCGAAACGGGTCTTTGCGTGAGCTGAATTCTCCATAGGACGGATATAGTGAACAAAATTATCCCTGACCTTCATATCGTAAAGGCCGATTCTGGAGGCTTCCATTCTGTCGGCATAAGCTTCACCGGGACCAAGGCCGTAGAAACGCATATTGTCATAAGCCTTGTCAAGAACAAGACGGAAACCGAATTTCGGAAGTGCAGGTGCAAGCGGATTTTTATCGCCGACAAATCCTACCTTAACCGAGCCGTCAACGCCTACACTGAATGCAAGCTTACCCTTGAGCACGGGAACAACACTCGGGCCGCCGATTGAAACATCGCAGATAATATTTACGTTATACTTATCCTTTTCAACCGTGCAGGAGTAGGTTTTCTGTGTAATTCTGTCAAGACCTGCACTGCGGCCATCGTTTGCTTCGCCCGTAATATTCTTCCAGTGCGCAAACCAGGTTTCAACGCAAACTGGCTCAGCAAGAATATTCTTACCGTTCTGAATCATTTCTTTAAGTGCACCGTAAGATTTATCAAAAACAAGTGTACTTGTGGCTGTTTTGACTGTGAGGTAGCGCCTGCTCTCCTCAACCTCGAGGCCTGAGCCTATAAAGGCACAACCCTTTACAGCAGTGCTGAGTTCAAACTGCTCAAAGCCGATTTCGTAGCCTTTTTCTGCCCAGACGGTGTCATTTTTGGTGATAAATGAGAGATTTAACAGGCAATTACCCTTGAGAGCTTCTTTTTCGAAGAGCTTGAGCTCTACGCTCTCACGCGCAGAAATGTCAAGTGTTTCTACTTTACCGCTCTTTATCTCCACGCCGTCACACATAACGCTCCATACAAGCTCCATATCATTGAGTGATGTGAAATAACGCTTGTTGAAAATAGTAACTGCACCGTTATTGTATGTAGATGTGAACGGCTGATATGCACGCTTCATATCGAAGTAACCGGGACGAAGCTCACGGTTTGCAAAAACAAGGCCGTCGATACAGCAATCCTCATCATTCGGATAGTCGCCGAAATCGCCGCCGTAGCGGTAACCTGTTTTGTCGCCGTTTTTAACAGCTATTGAGTGGTCATTCATCTCCCAGATACACATACCGAAGAGACTGTCGTACTTATCAGCAAGACGGACATGGCCGAAAATATTACCTGTTGAATAAGCACAGACATATTCACAGAAGTAGAAAGGCTTCTTAGGGTCGTTTTTGAGATAATTCTCGGTATAATCGAGCTCAGCATACATACGGCTTTCAACATCGGAAATATCGGCAAAATTCTCGCCCTCGGGTACAGCCTTAAACTCAAGATGGGAATTTTCGTAGTGAACTATAGCATTCTTGTCACGGTTCTTGATATATTTACGCATTGCTCTGTGGTTTTTGCCGCAGCCCGACTCATTGCCGAGTGACCACATGACAACGCAGGCGTGGTTTTTATCACGCTCAAAGAGTCTTGCCGCACGGTCAACATAAGCGGTCTCCCACTCATCAACGGTGGAGAGCATTGACCAACGCATCCAATCCCATGTATCACGGTATTCGAAGCCCATACCGTGAGTTTCGATATCGGCTTCATCAACAAGCATAAAGCCAAGCTCATCGCAAAGGCCTGCAAAACGCGGATCATTCGGATAGTGAGATGTACGGATGCAGTTACAGCTTGCACGCTTGAGAATATAGAGATCCTCGAGCATTTCTTCCATACTTGCGGTATAGCCGCCTGTGGGGCTGGAATCGTGGCGATTTATACCCCAGAGCTTAACTGCCTTACCATTGAGACAAACAACGGCACCTTTGATTTCAAGGCGTTTGAGACCTATTTTCTGGGCAATAATCTCATTACCTACTTTAAGAACAAGAGTGTAAAGCACAGGCTCTTCGGAATTCCAGAGCACAGGTGAAGCAATATCAATAACATTGTTATTGCCGCAGTAAAGCTCTTCGCCATTCGGAGCAAGAAGCTTATACTCAACCTCTGCTTCGCCGCAAATAGTTGTATCAACAGTTACAGTTGCACTGTCGAGAGATTCGGGAACATCAACACGTGCATAGAAATCTTTAATATGATTATTATCGCGACTGAGAAGATATACCTCACGGAAGATACCCGAAAGGCGGAAACAGTCCTGATCTTCGAGATATGAACCGTCGCACCACTTGACAACAAGAACATCAATGCGGTTTTCACCGCCGACGAGCTTATCGGTAATATCAAACTCGCTTGTGCAGCGGCTGACCTGGCTGTAGCCGACAAACTGCTTATTTATAAACAGATAGAAGCAGGAGGAAACACCTTCAAAGTTTATGTAAACCTTCTGATTGAAGCTTTCGGGCAGAATAAATGTGCGTGAATAGTGACCGCAGGGATTCTCATCAGGCACATGAGGCGGATCAAGCTGGAAAGGATACTTGAGGTTTGAGTAAAGAGGCACGTCATAGCCTCTGTCAAGAAGAAGCTGCCAGCAAAGCGGCACCGTTATTGTTTCGCTGAAGCTCTGCTCGAGGAAATCCTCCTCAATATCTTCAAAGCTGCCGTAATATTTAAAATCCCACTCACCGCAAAGGCCTAGAAATCTGTCGGAATCATCTCTGTTACCTGCAAGTGCAACGGCTTCGCTGCTGAAGGGTACAAAATATGCACGAGGTGCCTCACAACCGATGTGAAGTGAGTTGAGGTCTTTGTGATAGGCTTTGAACTGCATAATGTTATTTCTCCTTTTTTATATGAATCGAGGGCTCGTCACCGCAGCCCGTAATATTTACAAGATTATCTTCTATTTCAACCACTGCGCAGGTGAGATTTTTACCCATACACAGTGCCTTGAAAGCAACATAGGGAATTGAGCCGATTTTTGAATGTAAACCGTAGTGATAATGACCGCAGAATACGGCGGCAATTTTATCCTCATATTCAAACAAAATATCTTTTATTTCATCAGCATTGTTTATATTGTGGTCTTCGTCGCCTGAAAGCAGTGCGTGAGTCATAACCACAACAGGTAATTCTGACTCAGAGATTTTGTTCTTCATCCAGACAAGCTGCTCATCATCTACATAACAATCTGTCCAGATGATTTCTTTTTTTGGATACGGCTCGAACTTTGAATTCATACAGCTGTCGAGCATTAGGAACAAATAGCCCGAGCTTTTGAAGGAATAGTATCTGCCCGGCATACCGATAAGGCGGATAAATTCATTTTTATCGAGTGCCGTATCGTGGTTGCCGAAGGTTGTATAAAAGGGAATATCAAAACCATCAAGCATTTTACGCATCTCACAAAGCCCTTGAGTCTGAGGTTTAAAACCGTCGAAGGAATCGACAACATCGCCGAGACAGACAACAAAATCACAGCCGTCTGAATAGCGCTCTATTGCGGTTTTAACCTTATCAAGTGACATTGCATGATAGCGATTATTACTGCCCGCAGGCTTATCGGAATAATGCAGATCGGTAACAACAAGAAATTTCATAAGCACCTCCCATTTTCTTACTAATGTATTATATCAAACTTTTATATAACATACAATACAAAAAAGCCTTCGGAATACACCGAAGGCTGAGGGAATACCATTAAAAAAGTTCTTCCATCATTATTATAACCAAAGGTATACTGCTGATCAAACCGATAACAGCCGATACGATCAAGCCTGTAATAAAGCCCTTAAGAGCACTCTTTGCAAGTCTCGGTTTGTTATTTTTGAAAACAAAGTACATAATAAGACCTACAATACCAAAGAAAAAGCCGAGAGACCAAAAGCCCTTATGGGTAACATTGATCGGATAGGGATCGTCATTTGCAGGTGCCGCACCGTAGGGTGCTGCTGCAGGTTCGGGAATATAGACAGGCTGCTGTGGCTGCACATAAGTCTGCTGTACAGGCTGCTGTGGCTGCGCATAAGTCTGCTGTACGGGCTGCTCAGCCTGTACGGGAGCCTGGGGAGCTACAGGTGCACCGATAGTTGCACCGCAGTTTGAACAGACTACTGCATTGTCTTCAAGCTGTTGACCGCAATTGCCGCAAAATTTCATAATTTATTTCTCCTTTTTATAAAATTACTAAATATAATATGCCATATCTGATAAAACGCCCAACGAAGCTATAGCTATAAAATATATAACATAGAAAATCGTATAGGTTACAGATTGAACTATCACACCTACGAGTGCACCCTTGCCTATGCTTCTTGACAGTCGGGGCTTGGGGCGTTTCCATACGATATGTAAAACAAGGCCGAGAACGGGAACGAGGAAACCTAGCCACCAAAAGCCGCGGTGGGTAACATTGACAGGATAAGGATCGACATTTTCAGCTGCAGGCTGCGTATTGGGATACTGAGGAAACTGAGGCGGATAATTCGGCTGAACAGGGTCGATATTTACATAAACCGGCTGCTCGGGAGCAGCTTGCTTTACCTTTTCAGGTACAGGAGCACCACAGCTCATGCAAAAAAACGCATCATCCGGCAGATTAGCGCCGCAATCGGAACAGAATCTCATAAATTACACCTCCAACTGTCATTTTCAGTTTACAACACGTTTTTCACATTGTCAACATAAACAGCGCAAATTTCACTTTTTTATACAAACAAAACACGCCGCTTTGCAATCAGCGGCGTGCGGATATTTTATTTTGTGAGCTTAATTGTATAGAGCCAGTTACTGTCAAGAGTATCGGGATTGATTGCAGGGAATACAACCGCTGCTCTGCCCTCGTTATCCTTGATCTCAAGAACAGCATCACTACCGAGGATAGTTGCCTTGAGGTCTGCCGAATAAGGCACATGCTCAAGCACCTGTGATCCGAAGGGGAAGCGGTTGATTATTGCATAAACATCCTCGCCCTTTTTGGTGTAATAAACACCGTCCTGCTGTTTCTTGGTATATACACGTGTGCCGTAGATAGCATCACCGTTGACACGAAGCCAATCACCCATCTGAAGAAGACGTTCCTCCATAATTACGGGGATTGTACCGTCGGCATCAGGACCGATATTGAGAAGGAAGTTACCGCCCTTTGAAACAAGCGAGCAAAGAGTTTCGAGAAGCTCCTTTGGTGTGAGGTAGTTTGCACAGTCCTCTTCCTTATTTATTCCAAAAGAGCTGCCGATACCGCGGCACTCTTCAAAAGGTCTGTCAAGCTCAACATCCTCAATACGTCTGAGTTCACCCTGATAAACGTCGATAATACCGTATTCTGTAGTGAAGTTACCGCCAAGCTTGCCTCTTGTTTCCTTACCCCAGCGGTCGTTAGGAACGATAAAATCCTTGACAGAGGACTCATTGTAGAGCCACTGTAAGAATTCAGTTGAATGCCAGACTGAGCTCTCGTGCTCCCACTCGCCGTCGGTGAAAAGAGTATTTGGCTGATACTTCTCGACAAGTTCCTTTAACATAGGATGAAGATGCTCGAGAGCATATTTCTCAGGGTCTTCGAGGTAGTAGGGATGCCACCACTCGTATACAGAGTGATAGACGCCGAAGCGTACACCCGTACCCTCCATAGCGTTTTTCAGTTCCATAAGAAAGTCACGCTTTGGTGCACACTCAACAGAGTTGAGACCCGGTGCATGCTCCGTATCGTAGAGACAGTAGCCGTCGTGATGCTTTGAGACAAAGTTTATGTACTTTGCACCTGCGCGCTTAAAAAGATCTGCCCATTTTTCAGCATCGAATCGATAACCGGTAAAATCGTTTTTAAAATCGTAATACGGTCTTGAATTATAATATTTTGCGTGGTGAGCCTTATAATTTTCCTGTGCCTCGGTTTCGGGATTTTCCATATTGCAGGCGTAGCCGTACCACTCGGCATAGTCCTTTTTGGGTGCGTATGCAGGCACGGAATAAAGCCCCCAATGGATAAAGATGCCGAATTTTGCATCGGCAAACCATTCGGGTACGGGACGTGAATTAAGAGACTGCCAATTATTCTCGTACATAAAATTTCACTCCATAATAAATTTTATTAAAAAAACCTCCCTCGTTAGGAAGGAGGTTTTGGGTTATAAAAATAAGTTGATTAACCGAGGAAGCTCATAAGGAAATCGAGAAGATCGCTTGTACCGATGCTGTTGATGAAATTATCATAGATCTCACCAATGGGGCCAAGCATCTCGAACCACTCTGTCATAAGCTCGGGAATGCTGTGAACACCTTCGAAGCTACCCTTGAAGCCAAAGAAACCGAGGATCGCTGTAACGAAGCCGAAGAAATCGTCCCAAGTATAATTTGTGATAGCGTTGATCCAATCGTTGATAGCATTACCGAGATTTTCGCTTGATGTAGCTGCAAAAGACATAATGCTTGTGCCGGAAAGAAGAACGGCAACACACATAACTACAGCAAGAACTTTTTTGAATGACTTTTTCATTGTGTTGACTCCTTTATTAAAAATAAATTTCAGCTCTCTGCGAACTGTTTTGCATCTCGATTATATCACCACTGTAAAAAAAAGTCAATAATTGAAAGGCAATTGAAGTTACAAAATAGTATAATCAGACCCGTTAATCAGGCCTGCAAACACAATTTTTGAAAAGCGGCGTAAACAGCGGTTAAAAGTGCTCAGAAACAGAGAAAACTTAAAAAGCAGAAAACTGTTTTTTTCAAGATTTTTAAGGATACGCATAAATTCACCTGCACTGCCCGGGCACAGCGAGCGAGCAAGGCTGACACAGCCAAGCGACACAGAAGCAAAGAACGCCGAGAAAATTGCAACTACCGCAAAACCAAATAAAAAAACATATAACACTGTACGGCTGACACCTTCACGCAAACTAAGCAATAAAAGCACAGCCAAGGCTGACGGTAAAGCCCCGAAAACCACAAGCCTGATAAGAGAAAACACAAACGACAGCACACCGAATTTAACGGATTTTATCGCATCCTGCAGACTGAAGCCTGCGATCAGGTCTGATACAAAAACAACACCTGAGTTGTTCAGAGCAGAGAACCACCTGTCTTTAACAGTACGTGCACACTGAAGAAGCAATAAGCCAAGCAAAAAAGCAATACCACATAATATAAGCATAATCTTGCCGCCTACACTTGAATAAAAACTTTTAAAACGGATGACGGCCAAACCGGCAAGAAAGTAAACAGCAACACGCAGAAATGTAGAAAAAGCCACAAGCATATTACCCGTTTTTATTTTTCCGACAAGCTTTATTCTTGCGCCGACACGAATATTTTCAAAGGTCAAAACAAACACCCCCCTGCTATTATTGGCAGAGAAGGTAAAAATAACAATACGATTATTTTGCAAGCAATCCTTCGTCACGGCTTACGCCGCGCCACCTCCTTTGTAAAGGAGGCAATAAATAAACAAATTCACATTGATAGAAAATAAAAAAGGAAGGACACTCCAAAAGAAGTCCTTCCTTTTATGTAGCATTTTCGTCAGCCAATTAGCCAGCGATCATGTTGAAGAGATCTGTAACAGCAGCAACAATCTTGTCGATGATGCCGGACTCCTCAATCTTAGCAACGATATCCTTAATTGTGTTGATAACCTGCTCCCAATCGATGCTCTGAAGCATTTCCATGATCTGATCCATTATAGTTTCACCTCCATTACACAAACGTTTACAACTGTGATTATATCACCGCTTGTCCGTTTTGTCAAATAAAATTTACCCAATATTAACAAAATGTTGAAAAGCACAAAAAGCAGGCGTTATAAACCTGCTTTTTGTGCTATGTTTGAAATATTTGTTTAAATCACCAATTATGCGAACATCTCGAAAATGCTCTTGAAGAAATTAACAATGATTTCAACAATGCCGGAATCCTTAACCATACCGACGATATCTGCTGCCTCACCCTCGTTGAGGTAAGAAAGGAGCTGCTCTACGAATGCAAGAATCTGATCCATTACTGTTTCACCTCCGTGTTTTTCGTTAGTTAAATTATAACAATCTGTAAATATATTGTCAACACTTCGTTAACAAATAGTTAATCTCAAAAGTAACAGTGAGGTAAAAATAATTAATTTTTCAAATTCCCGTTTGCAGGGTTATCGAGCACCGTTCCTTTCTCGTCAAAACGTGAGCCGTGGCAAGGGCAATCCCATGAATGCTCTGCCCTGTTCCACTTGAGTGAACAGCCTAAATGCGGACAGCGTTTACCCGTAAAGCCGACAAAGCCGACGGCGGATTCGACTGCATTGACAAAGAGTTGAAGTGTAAACATATTTCTGTCGGGCGCAAAAAGCTCGGCATAGTCACTTTTATTATCCGCCACACAGTCACACAGCAGCCTTGCCGCAACCATAGCTCCTGTCATACCCCATTTATTGAAACCGCTTGCAGCAAAAAGCCGACAGGTATTTGCTGAATAGCTGCCGATATACGGCACAGAATCAAGGCTCATACAGTCCTGTGCCGCCCAGTGCGCAATCTCCGATGATGACTGATAATGCTTTGCGGCAAACTTACGAAGCTCTGTCCAATTACCTCCGTCCTTACCCGTACGGTGGCCACCTCCGCCAAGCAAAAGCAGATCGCCGTAATCACGGAAAGAAAGACCTGTTTTACTCTCATCAACATACATACCGCCCGCCTGCTGTGCATTCTCCAGAGCAAGCACATAAGAACGGTGCTGATAGAGCTTGAGTGAATACAATCCGTGTTTATTGATAAAAGGAAAATGGGTTGCGACAATAACATTTTTTGCACGAATATCAGCTTTATCAGTAACTGCTGTATTGCCTTTCATCTCACGGATAAATGTATGCTCAAATATATTTAAGTTTTTTGCTATAGCACTGAGAAATTTCAGCGGATGAAACTGAGCCTGACTGCTGAAAGATACAGCACCGACCGTATTTATCGGCAACGGCAGAGAATCTAAAAGATCTGCTTTACAGCCGATTTTTGAGAGAGCAGACATCTCCTGCTCTAAAATCGCTCTGTCAGACACGGAGTAGACAAAGTTATCCTTAATTTCAAAATCGCAGTCAATACCGTTGCAAAGACGTTTATATTCTGCAACGGCTTCTTCGTTTGCACGGTAATACATAGCTGCTTTTTCAACGCCGTAATATTTTAATATTTTATGATAAATCAACCCGTGTTGAGATGTGATTTTTGCAGTTGTATTCTGCGTTGTACCGCTGCATATTTTGTTTTTCTCAACAAGGATATACTCCACTCCCCTCTCGTGCAGGAAGTATGCCGTCAGCAAGCCTGCCATACCACCGCCGATTATAAGCACATCTGTTTTGACATCGCCCTCAAGTACAGGAAACTCAGGCATTTCAACATCTTTACGCCACAATGACTCCATATAAATTCACCTTGCTTTTAAATATTCAGAATTATTCTGTGACATAAAGACAAAAAAATACAGCCTCAAAAGAGGCTGTACAAAAGTTAAAAATTGATTAATAAATCGGATATTTCTCGCAGATTTTTGTAACTTCGGCACGGATTGTGTCTGCACTGTTTTCAAAATCTGTAGCTGCAAGGTAGATAAGCTCTGCAATCTTGACCATATCTTCTTCAACCATACCTCTGGAAGTAACTGCTGCCGTACCGATACGCACGCCGCTTGTGATGAAGAACTTTTCGGGGTCATTGGGGATTGCGTTCTTGTTGACAGTTATAAATACTTCGTCAAGACGCTTCTCAAGCTCTTTACCTGTGATACTGAAAGGACGAAGGTCAACAAGCATAAGATGATTGTCCGTACCGCCTGAAACAAGGTTAAAGCCCTTTTCGAGAAGTGCAGCGGCAAGAGCCTTTGCGTTCTTGACAATCTGCTGCTGGTAAGCCTTGAACTCGGGCTTGAGAGCTTCACCGAAGCAAACAGCCTTACCTGCGATAACGTGCATAAGAGGACCGCCCTGGCTGCCGGGGAAGATAGCCTTATCAATATCCTTTGCATACTCTTCTTTGCAAAGAATCATACCGCCGCGAGGACCGCGGAGAGTTTTGTGAGTTGTGGTTGTAACAAAGTCTGCAAAAGGAACGGGAGAATCGTGACAATCTGCCGCAATAAGACCTGCGATATGAGCCATATCAACCATAAACAGACTGCCTGCAAGCTTTGCGATTTTGCTGATACGTCTGAAATCGATAACTCTCGGATATGCGGAAGCACCTGCTACGATAAGTTTCGGCTTAACCTCAAGAGCAAGTCTCTCAAGCTCGTCATAATCGATAAAGCCCTCTGCTGTTACACCGTAGGGAACAAAGTTGTAGAGCTTACCGCTGAGGTTCGCGGGTGAGCCGTGAGTAAGGTGACCGCCGCAGTCAAGGCTCATACCGATAACGGTATCACCGGGCTTGAGGAATGCATTATATACAGCAAAGTTAGCCTGAGAGCCTGAGTGAGGCTGTACGTTTACATGCTCTGCACCGAAGAGCTGTTTTGCACGCTCAATAGCAATATTCTCAACAATATCAACGCACTCGCAGCCGCCGTAGTAACGCTTTGCAGGATAACCCTCTGCATATTTATTTGTAAGCACGCTGCCCATTGCAGCAAGAACTGCGGGAGAAACAATATTTTCGGATGCGATAAGCTCGATGTTGCGCTTCTGACGTGCAAGCTCAAGCTGCATTGCATCTGCTACTTCAGTATCGGTTTCACGGATGAGAGAGATTGAATCAAGTACATTTTCAAACATTTTTAAATACCTCCGATTTATCATACATCAAGATTCTGTACATATTTTGCATTCTTTTCGATAAAATCACGTCTGGGCTCAACCTTATCACCCATAAGGATTGAGAAGGTTTCATCAGCCTGAATTGCATCTTCGAGAGTAACACGAAGCATTGTGCGGTTTGCAGGGTCCATAGTAGTTTCGCGAAGCTGAATCGGATCCATCTCACCAAGACCTTTGTAACGCTGAATATCACAGCTGCCGCCCATTTCGGCAATCTTCTCATCGCGCTCCTCATCAGAGAATGCATATTCTACTTTTTTGCCCTTGCTTATTTTGTAAAGCGGAGGCTGTGCGATATAAACATAGCCATTGTCGATAAGCGGACGCATATAGCGGAAGAAGAATGTAAGAAGAAGTGTACGGATATGAGCACCGTCGACATCAGCATCGGCCATAATAATTATTTTATGATAGCGAAGCTTTGTTATATCAAAATCTTCATCAATACCCGTACCGAGTGCAATTACGACGGGAGTCAGCTTTTCGTTGCCGATAACCTTGTCAAGTCGTGCTTTTTCAACATTGAGCATCTTACCCCAGAGGGGAAGAATCGCCTGATAGTTTTTATCTCTGCCCTCTTTTGCAGAGCCGCCTGCCGAGTCACCCTCGACGATGTAAAGCTCTGTATTTTCGGGATTCTTATCTGTACAGTCAGCAAGCTTACCGGGAAGCGAGCTGGAATTAGAGAGAGCTGTTTTACGGGCTGATTCCTTAGCTTTGCGTACTGCTTCACGCACACGTGAAGCCTCGCAAGCCTTTGTAAGCAGAGCCTTTGCAACCTGCGGATTTTCCTCAAAATAGGTCATAAGCTTGTCGGCAACAGTCTTTGAAACGAGTTTTGTCATCTCGGTATTACCGAGCTTACCCTTAGTCTGACCCTCGAACTGTGCCTCGGTCAGCTTGACGCTGATAATTGCAACAAGGCCCTCACGCACATCTTCACCTGAAAGGTTCTTGTCGCTTTCTTTAAGAATACCGTACTTCTTACCGTAGTCATTAAATACCTTTGTAAGTGCGGTCTTAAAGCCTGTCTCGTGCGTACCGCCGTCAATCGTGCGAACATTGTTTGCAAAGCTTATAAGAGTTTCATTGTAGCCGTCGTTATACATAAGTGCGATTTCAGCACTTGAATCGTCACGTACACTTGAGAAGTGAATAGGAGCAGGCTGTACGGGAGTAAAACCGCGGCTCTCATTTACGTAGTTAACAAATTCACTCAGACCGCCCTCATAGCAGAATACACGCTCCTGCACATTGTTGGGGTCACGTCTGTCGGTAAATGTTATTTTGAGGCCTGCATTGAGGAATGCAGACTCACGCAGTCTGCGCTCAAGCACCTCAAACTCGTATACTGTGGTTTCGGTAAATATTTCGGGATCAGCCTTGAAACGGATAAACGTACCCGTATTTTCGCTTGTACCTACAATATCGAGGTCGCTCATAATTGCGCCGCGCTCGAAATTCTGACGGTAGACATTGCCGTTACGGGAAACCTCAACCTCAAACCACTCGGAAAGGGCGTTAACAACAGAGGAACCGACGCCGTGAAGGCCGCCTGATACCTTATAACCGCTGCCGCCGAATTTACCGCCTGCGTGGAGAACGGTAAGAACAACAGTAACTGCAGGCATACCCATTTTTTCGTTCATATCAACAGGGATGCCTCGACCGTTATCGCGTACGCTGATTATATTTCCGGGTTCGATCTCAACCTCAATATGGGTACAGAAGCCTGCAAGAGCCTCGTCGATCGAGTTGTCGACAATTTCATATACAAGGTGGTGGAGACCGTTGGGGCCTGTAGAACCGATATACATACCGGGACGCATACGGACGGCCTCAAGGCCTTCAAGGACCTGAATCTGACCTGCACCGTACTCTTCGTTTACGGCAGTATCCATCTGCTCAACAGGGCCTATACCCTCTTCATTAATTTCATCTGTGAAAGCATCAATGTTCTGAACTTTTTCCTGATTATCCAAAACTGACTTCCTCCTGCTCTTATTTCATACCCGCCGGGCTGTTTCTGCTTCGTTTGAGCAGAGTTGACGGGGAGATAGGTGATATATATACCGTTGTATTACCGAGCTTATCACGGCACACAACAAAGGATTTCGGCAATTCAAAGCTGACATTGACTACCCTGCCCTGCTTTGTCGCGTTTGCAAGATAATCACGTGTTGCCTTTGAGACCGTAGTTGCCTCAAGGTCGAATATACCGAGAATTTCATCATAGGTTACTACAGTGTCTTGTCCGAGGTGCAGGTACATAAATTCAGCTCCTCTTTTCTTTTTCGCTTTTCTTCTGCCTTCCGAACACGCAAAGCTGCAAAAAACTCCGTAAGTAAAGCTGCACATTCATCCTGCATAAAGCCGCCTTCAATACGCGGCTTGCTGTTATAAGGCAGGTCACAGAGATTGACAACACTGCCCATAGAGCCTGATTTATAGTCGTAGGCACCGAATACCACACGCTTCACTCTTGAATTGATTATAGCTCCCGTACACATCGGGCAGGGCTCGAGCGTGACAAACATCTCACATTCGGCAAGCCGCCAGCCGCCGAGTGTATTGCACGCCATATTGATTGCTTCTATTTCAGCGTGAGCAAGCGCATTTTTACCTGTCTCACGACGGTTGAAGCCCTCACCTACAATTCTGCCGTTGTGTGTTACAACCGCACCTACCGGTACTTCGTCAAGCAATGCGGCTTGCTTTGCAAGCTCGATTGCACGAAGCATTGACTCGCAGTCATCCATAAGAAAACCCTTTCGCAAAAATTAAAGAATGTATTTAATCATTGTATAAAGCAGATACAGCAGTGCAGGTATCATTGTAGCCGTAACAAAAAAGCCGAACACCTTCTTGCTGCCCTTGACGCCTGAAGTGTCGTACGGAAGCCTGAAGCCGTAAATTCTGCCGTATAAGACAATACAGATTATACCAACAACCGTAAGCGCAACGCATGATGCCGAATAAGCAGCATTGACAAAATCCGGCGAAAAACGCTCTACCTCGGTTATAAAAACAGAGTAGCAATTGTTAAGTGCATGGATTATAATACCAACCCAAAGACTGCGCGTATAAACAACGGCAAAGCCGATAGCAACACCTGCAACAAAAGCAAAAACAATATTGACAGGACTACCGTGAGCCAACGCAAAAATAAAGGCTGTCGTAAATACAGCAAATACGTCACCGTAGCGGCGAAGCGGCTGCATAATAACACCGCGGAAAACAAACTCCTCAACAAGCGGAGCCATAAAGCCGGCACAGACAAAATTCATAACAACATCAAGCGGAGAAGAAGAAGCTGTATCTTCCGGAATAAAAAGTTCCACACCGACAGCGTTAAAAAACAGGTCTGCAAGGGTTGCAATATAATTACCGCCGATGCATACCGCCCAACCTGCAATAATGACAAGCATTATCTTTTTGCGGGGCTGAGGAGTATGGAAAGGGAGCACATTTAAATAAGAGGCTCTGCCTTTACGCAGACTGTAAAGGAAAAAAGGGACGAACATAGCGACAAAAGAGAAAGCAAGAGCACCTACGGCATATTGATAGGCAGGACTTGTTCTGTAAATCTCATCGTGCCCAAAGAGCACCATTAAGAGATATAAAACCTCCTGCAAAGCAAAATAGCCGAGCAGACAGGCACCGACAAGCAAACTGTGCTGACGGAGCTGACGGTAATTGTGCCGTGACAGCTCGGAAGCCTGAGAAACCGCATACGGATACTGCTGATACATTACGTTCTCCTTTACTTAAATAATAACGCATAAATATAACTAATATATATCTATAATATTATACCTTCCAATTATATCATAGTATGAATTAAAAAGCAATAAAAACATATCCTTTTTTATATCTTTTTCGCTGTGAAAAACCTCTCTTTTTTACGGTTGAAATATGTGAGTAAATATGTTACACTTAACAGACAATCCTAAAGAACGGGTGAACAAAATGAAATTTATATCATGGAATGTAAACGGACTCAGAGCCTGTATGACAAAGGGCTTTGACGATATTCTCAAAAGCCTCGATGCAGATATTTTCTGTGTACAGGAAACAAAGCTTCAGCACGGTCAGATCGATTACAATCCCGAAGGATATTATCAGTATTGGAACTACGCCGAAAAGAAGGGATATTCAGGCACTGCAGTATTTACAAAGCAGGAGCCGATAAGCGTATTCAACGGCATAGACATAGAAAAGCACGACCACGAAGGCAGAGTAATAACGCTCGAATTCGAGAAATTTTACTTTGTATGCGTTTATGTGCCTAACGCTCAAGATGAGCTGCGCAGACTCGACTACCGTATGGAGTGGGAAGACGATTTCAGAGAATACCTTGTATCGCTTGCAAAGAGCAAGCACGTTGTAGTATGCGGCGATATGAATGTCGCACATAAAGAAATCGACCTCAAAAACCCGAAGACCAACCGCCGCAACCCGGGCTTTACCGACGAAGAGCGAGGCAAGTTTGAGCTTTTGCTCAATGCAGGCTTCACCGACACATTCCGATATTTTTATCCTAACCTCGAAAACGCATACTCCTGGTGGAGCTACAGATTTCAGGCACGTGCAAAGAATGTCGGCTGGCGTATTGACTACTTCCTTGTAAGTTCAGGTGCAGACAACCTGCTCAAGAGCGCAAAGATCCACAGTGATATATACGGCTCGGACCACTGCCCCGTAGAAGTTGAAATTGATTTTTAAATTGATTTTTAAGGAGAAGTAAGATGTCAATTGAAAGAGTAAGACCGTATCTTGCAGAAAAAGGTATGGAAGACAGAATAAAGGAATTTGATGTATCAAGCGCTACCGTCGAGCTAGCAGCGCAGGCTCTCGGCTGCGAAGGAAAAAGGATTGCAAAAACGCTCTCATTCATGCTTGACGGCAAAGCGATTCTTATCGTAGCTGCAGGTGACGCAAAGGTTGACAACGCAAAATACAAGGCATATTTCGAAACTAAAGCAAAGATGCTCGCACCGGATGAGGCAGTTGAGCTTGTAGGTCACGCAGTAGGCGGAGTTTGTCCGTTTGCAGTAAACGAAGGTGTCAGAGTTTATCTTGATATTTCCCTCAAACGCTTCGACATCGTCTACCCCGCCGCAGGCAGTTCAAACAGTGCGGTCGAGCTTAGAATACCCGAGCTTGAGATGCTCTGTCCCGAGGCAGAATGGGTTGACCTGTGCAAAGCTTGGCAGGAAGAATAAAAATGAAAAAATTCTCTCCTCTTCTGATAATAACAGCCGCAGCGCTCTGGGGCACTATGGGTTTATTCACCCGAAAGATGACAGAGCTCGGTTTTTCAACGTTACAGCTCGTTTTTATGCGTGCATCTTTTACAGCAGCCGCCCTGCTGATATATCTGCTTATATTTGACAGAAACAAACTGAAAATCAAGCTGAAGCATGTATGGATATTCATTCTTTCGGGACTGATAAGCGTCGTACTGTTTCAGCACTGCTACACAAGTGCAATAATGGCAGGCTCGATAAGCATCGCCGCAACTCTGCTCTACACCTCACCTATTTTTGTGACGGTAATATCGGCAGTACTTTTTAAAGAAAAAATCACGGTGATAAAAATCATCGCACTTATAACGGCATTTGCAGGTTGTGTGCTCGTATCGGGTATAACGGATTCGGGGGATTCACTCACAGCCACAGCCCTGTTTCTCGGAATAGCCTCGGGATTCACATACGGACTTTACAGCATTTTCACCAAGCTGGGATTGCGGCACTATTCTCCGCTTACCTTCACATTTTACACATTTCTGACAGCAACGGTCGTCCTGACCCCTATTTGCGGTGTCGGTTCAATGATGACGGTAGCCTTATCTTCCGTAAAATCCGCAGTTATGCCCGCAGTATTCAGCATTGTGACAAGCGTAATACCGTACGTCTGCTTCACCTGCGGACTCAAATACATTGAGGCAGGCAAAGCAAATATCACGGCAACAATCGAGCCTGTGGTCGCAACGATTATCGGTGTTCTTGTTTTCGAGGAAAAGCTCGGCATATCTGCCGCAGCAGGCATTGCGCTCGTACTTCTGAGTGCGGTTGTACTGAATCTGCCGCAAAAGAGCACAAACAGCACGTCAAAATATTAAAAATTCGGTATCAAAAAAGGACTTTCGGTTTTTCCGAAAGTCCTTTTGCAGTTTTACGGTTATCCATCGCAAAATATTAAAAATTTGCCCCGTATTTGCTCACGAGTTCTTTTGCGACATCAACTGTGCTTTCTTTGCCGACAGCATCATTATCAGGTGCATACGTTGCAATCCACTCTTTCTCTATTCTTGAAAGAGCACCGCCGAACTCTGAACCGAGATATACATCACGGTCAAAGACCTGATGCTTTGTTTTTTCAGGCACACGGCGGAACTTTTTGAACGATGCCGCAAGCTGCTCAAAAAACGCTCTCCAGCGAAGGGCATAGAAGCTTGACAGCATACCGCCCCATTCTTTCCAACAGCAATCGTAAAGCACGGTATCCTTGACAGGACCGAAGATTGTTATTTGGGAGAGAAGATTTATTTCATAGTTCTGCTTTTCATCATCATCGTTACCAAGCTCACGTGCAAGCTGAAGATGATAAGGCAGAGCAAACTCTTTTTTGGTCATAAGAAGTCTGTCCATATCCTCGATTATACTAAGGAAGAGATTTGTATTCTGCTCAAACAGATCAACATTCTTGGTTTTATAGCCCTCCAGTGCTTTTTTGCAGACGGAGTTTGCAAGGTCGCTGAGCGACTGACGCAGAACATCACACAAATCAAGCTCGTACTCGTATGTTTTGCCGTCTGTCTCAAGAAGTTTTTGCGCTGCGGTAAAAACTTCGGAGACGTTATAACCAATATCACTTCCGCTGTCACCTATCGATGCGTGGCGAAGAAGAGTCGTCGGACGGGTACAGATTGCGCTCGCGTGCTCACGTGCAGGCTGACCGCTCTTCCAACAGCTGTTTTTTAGCAACAGCATTGCTTCATATGCAGCTTCGCTTTCGGTATCATAGCGGTTTTTAGCATATTTTACAAGCCATTCATCAACATTATTATCTCCGCTCACAGCTGCATAGGCGTACTGTCTGAAGGCTTCGTTTGAAAAAGCACCGTCAGAGAATATACCGACACCGCGGACACCCGTATTATCGGAGCTGAGCTTATTAAATCTGTTAGCCGATACAGCTGCAATATCGCCGTGGATGGCTGTTACGTCGCCGCTGTTGCACTGAGTACCGACGATAAACGAATAGCCTTCATAATCAGAATCGTTACAAAGCTCACCGTTATCAATAATCAGTATACGCTCTTTGGGTATACCGAGAAGAAGCTCAGGCTTTGCGCAGGAAGAATGTATGACCCAAACACTATTTTCACTGCGCGAAGAAATAAGCTTATATACAGATGTACCCACACCCGCAAGGAATGCGGAATTGCGCTTTGCCGGCGGATGATTGAGGAAGGGGTCTGCAAGGTAAAAATCACTTTCACCAAGCAGAAGCTCCTGATTCTTATAGAAAAGTGTGCCGACCTTATGGAACATAGTATCGCGAACAACAAGCTGATACTGACTCGGGAAAAGGCACCATTCTTCCGACTTATTCATTCTGGCGCGGATCTTGCCCTGAATGAAAGTACGGAAAATATAGCCAGTAAAACCATGCATAATCGGAGTCATACCGAGCTCTCTTTCACGGTCTGTAATCTTTCTGCCAAGTTCAAGACGCTTGTCTATGCTCTCTTTTTTTGTCTGCGGCAGATAGCCGTCAAAGCAATCGGAAAGCTGCCAGCTCCAAAATGAAGGGCCCGCAATACTTGCAAGTGCAAGGCCTTCCTTCATACCAAGGTCAAGCATTGTTTTCATCCATACAGCTTCAGTACCTACAGTTGCAAGCGGCATATTGATGCCGTTCATTGCCATAAAGTCTATCTCTTTCTCCCAACGCTCCCAGCTCCACCAGCAAGCCGAGCAAGAAAAGGTAGTATACTCAAAGCAGGTACGGTACTCAGCTTTGATTTCGCCCTCGGATTTTTCGTTTGGAAGTTCAAATTCACCGTATGCAAGCGAATGGTCTGCAGCAAAATATGCACCGCAGTAATCACGCATAAAGTGATAATAAGCTACAGCCAAACAAACGGTATCCGTGCCTTTAAGAAGCACTTTACCGTCAGAAGACTCATAGCTGAATATATTTCTGCCGTCTTCAACCTCGATAGTTTCAAGAATAAAATTCTCAACAAGCTCGGGTGAACAACGGCTGATAAGCGATTTAATCATAATCAACCTCTGTTGTTCTGAATTTCTGCGGCCGTAACCGTATTCTGCATAAGCATAGCAACAGTCATAAGCCCTACACCGCCGGGTACGGGCGTAATATGAGAAGCTTTTTCTTTTACAGCCTCAAAATCAACATCACCGCAACGCTTGCCGTTTTCATCTCTGTTCATACCGACATCGATTACAACCGCACCGTCTTTAACCATATCGGCTGTGACAAACTTTGCCTTACCTACTGCGGCAACAAGAATATCGGCTGACCTTGTGATTTCAGCGAGATTCTGTGTTTTTGAGTGGCAAACGGTAACAGTACCGCTGGCAGCAAGAAGAAGCATAGCCATAGGCTTACCGACGATATTGCTCCTGCCGATAACTACGCAGTTTTTGCCGGCAACGTCAATGCCCTCGTATTTAAGCATTTCCATAATACCTGCAGGTGTACAGGGCTTGAGCACACAGTCACCTATCATAATATGGCCTGCATTTACAGGATGAAAAGCATCAACATCCTTCTCGGGCTTGATTGCATTGAGAATAACTTTTTCATCAATATGCTTAGGAATGGGAAGCTGACAGAGAATACCGTTTACGCTGTCGTCAGCATTCAGCTTCTCAACAAGCTCAAGAAGCTCTTCCTGGGTAGTTTCGGCAGGAAGTGCAAACTCAAGCGATTTGATGCCCACCTCTTCACAGGTACGCTTTTTGTTGTTGACATAAGTCCTTGAAGCGAAATCATCGCCGACAATTATGACTGCAAGACAAGGCTCTGTACCCTTTGCTTTAAGAGAATCAACCTGAGTTTTGACTTGCTGCTTGATATGTGCGGAAATAACTTTACCGTCAATAAGTTTCATAATTAACCTCTCCAATAACCGCTGAGTAAATCGTGTTGCGATTATCAGCGTAATAGTTTCACAAATAAGAAAAGCGGTGCAATAACAAGGAAAAATTCTCTCGCATTACACCGCTGAGTATTCTTAAAAAATCATGTAAAGAGAATATCGTGATATATCTCTGTTAAAGCTTTATCAGTTGTTGCCGAAAAGATTTTCGATAAAGTCGTAGTAGTTGCTGTTGCCTGTTGCAGGATCGCCTGCAGGCTCAACGGTAGGAGCTGTTACAGGAGCAGTTGCGGCAGCTGCCTCGGGAGCAGCAGGAGCTGTTGCAGGAGCTGCGGGAGCTGCTACGCTTGCTGCACCGAAGATATCGTCTACCTTCGGGGGCTCCTCGATGCTGTTGCCGAAGCCAAAGCCT
Source organism: Acutalibacteraceae bacterium (assembly GCA_045544155.1). Lineage (GTDB taxonomy): Bacteria > Bacillota > Clostridia > Oscillospirales > Acutalibacteraceae > UBA8612. The sequence goes on along the minus strand of JAZPYN010000025.1, from coordinate 52,685 downwards.
GTAGCAACAACAGTAATATAAAGCTCGTCGTTGAGAGAATCGTCGAAGGAGAGACCCCAGATGATGTTTGCATCGGGATGTGCTGCATCCTTGATCTTCTCGCTGGCGATTTCGATATCCTCAAGACCGATATCGGGTGAAGATGTAACGCTGATGATAACGCCCTTTGCACCCTTGATTGATGTTTCAAGAAGCGGGCTGGAGATAGCTGCTTCTGCTGCAACCTCGGGCTTGTCCTTGCCCTTTGCGTAGCCGATACCCATATGAGCATGGCCTGCATCCTTCATAACAGAGAGAACATCTGCGAAGTCGAGGTTGATGACACCGGGAATCTTGATGAGCTCGGAAATATTCTTAACGCCCTGAAGAAGAACATCGTCAGCTTTTGCAAAAGCGTTAGCCATTGTAATCTTTGTTTCACTTGCAAAACGAAGGCGCTCGTTAGGAATGATAACAAGGCTGTCTACGTGCTCTGTGAGCATATCGATACCGTTTTCAGCCTGAGTCATTCTGCGTCTGCCCTCAAAATTAAAGGGCTTTGTGACAACGCCAACTGTAAGTATACCCATATCCTTAGCGATCTGAGCAATAACGGGAGCAGCACCTGTGCCTGTACCGCCGCCCATACCTGCGGTGATAAAGACCATGTCTGTGCCCTTGAGTGTATCGGAGATAACATCGCGGCTCTCTTCTGCAGCCTTCTGGCCAACCTCAGGCTTACCGCCTGCACCCATACCGCGTGTAACCTTCTCACCTATCTGAATCTTGTGAGTTGCCTGAGATGTAAGCAGAGCCTGCTTATCTGAGTTGACAGCAATAAACTCAACACCTCTGATACCTGAAGCTATCATACGGTTTACAGCGTTACCGCCGCCACCGCCAACACCTATTACTTTAATTTGTACCACGTTTTCAACTTCATTATCGATTTCGAAACCCATATCCTGATACCTCCCAAAAATCAAATTTTATAATTAAACAAACCATTAGACATAAACAGTTACTGTAAGTGTATCATAGTTTTTCTGAAAAGACAATAGTATTTTCCAAAAAAATTATTCTGCCTCTTCGGTGTTACTTTCAGTCTGTGATTCGTCAGGCTGCGAAGCATCCTCTTCAGGCGTTGAGGCTTCCTCGGGGGTTTCCTCCTGCGTAGGCTCCTCAAGCGGCTTAAAGAACGCTTTTCCCTCTACCGAGCCAAGGTCAATTCTGCCGTATTGCATCGGATCTATCTCATTTTCGCGTTCTATTACCTTAGCCGCAAGAGCAAGTTTGCGATCCATTGACCCCGTACTGCCTATGAGCAAGGTCAGCCTGCCGTCATAAACTACGCTTATATCATAAACATTTGAAATATCCACACTTGTAATTTTATTTATTCCTGCAGCATCAAGCTGAACACCTACGGACTTAAGCAGCTCATACGCACCCGTATCGTTAACCGTAACCGTTTCTCCAGGAACGGCATTTGCAATACCAAGCCCCTGCACAACGGTATATTTCACCGCTTCAGCAGCAGGAACCTGACCGAGCACTTTTCCGTCAGCATTTATAACAACGGCAGTTTCACCGTTGATAAACGAATAACGCCCGGGCGTAACCTTCACGGTAATCGTAACCTTACCGTTGAGCGAGCGTTCCACCTCTGCACTTCCGATATAAGGCAGAGCTTTTGCAAGCTTGTCGCTCACACCTTTAGCGTCGCACATAATTATATTTTCGTCAATACTTATACCGCTTGAGGCGATTATCTGCTCATCGGTATACGGAGAATCGCCTACAATCTGTATTTCGTCAATCTTGAAAAAAACAGTGAGCGAGAGCACAACCATTACGGCAACAACAGCCAAGCCTATTGCAATATACTGCAGTATGGTTTTGCGGCGGCGCTCGGCACGTCTTTGCTCGGCATGAAGCCTGCGTCTCTCATTCGCCGAGAGAGCTCTGCCCCCCTGCGGCTGCGAGGGACGCTTTACGGCCTGATCGTTTGCCTTATGGCTCTGCGGTGCAGGCGGCTTTCCGTGTCTTTTTACGCTCGGGCCTTTTTTTTCAGGTACGGGCTGTGAAGGCTTACGTGTAAAGAAATTAGGCACCTTCGCACCGTTCTTTTTAGCGGGCACCTTCTGCTGACCGCGTGCCGGTTTAGACTGAGGCTCACGTTTCGGCTCATCTGAAGGCTTTTTACGCTCTGCAAAAAGGTCAAGGTCATAATCGGATGTACTGCGGCGATATCCGTCGGTATTGTCACCGATTATAAACTTATCGTTATTTTCGTCCATCGAGTTACTCCTTCCTGTATATTTCCGCTCCCAATTCTTTGAGCTGTTTCTCTATTTTTTCATAACCCCTGTCGATATGATGAATATCTTCAACAACGGTAGTGCCTTTTGCGCACAGTGCCGCAACCACAAGCGCGCTTCCGCCCCTCAGATCATGAGAGACAACTCTTGCGCCGTTCAGCCTTCTGACACCTTCAATAACGGCGACACGATTCTCGGTACGTATTTGCGCGCCCATTTTTCTCAGCTCGCCGACATATTTAAATCTGCTTTCGAATATATTTTCAACAATAGTGCTCGTACCCTGTGCAACACACGCCGCAACGGCAAGGTCCGCCTGTGAATCCGTAGGAAAACCCGGGTACGGCATAGTTCTTATCATTCCGAATTTTTTCAGTCTCTCCGGCGCTTTGAGTCGGATACCGTTTTTTTCCTGAGTAATACGGCAGCCCGTTTTTTCAAACGTTTCTATAACAGGCATAAGCAGCTCCGTATCGGCAAAGTTCAGCTTAACATTTCCGCCCGTCACTGCAGCAGAAGCCATATATGTCACAGCAGCTATTCTGTCCTGTCTTATACGGTGCTCACACGCAGCAAGCCGTTTTACGCCGTTTATACGAACAATACTCTCACCTGCGCCTCTTATATCAGCGCCGCAACGGTTAAGAAATTCGGCAAGCTCTGCTATTTCAGGTTCTCTTGCCGCATTTACTATAAGTGTTTCGCCCTCGGCAGTACAAGCTGCCAGCAATATATTCTCAGTTGCGCCTACACTCGGAAAAGACAATGAAATACGTGTACCTCTAAGCCCGCGAGGACACGAGCACACAAGACGTCCTCCCGTCTCGTCAATAACGGCACCGAGGGCTCGCATAGCTTCAAGGTGCAGATCTATGGGACGTAAGCCTATTTCACAGCCGCCCGGTGCAGTCAGCTCTGCTTTACCAAATCTGCCCAGAAGCGCACCGAGAAAAACTATAGATGAACGCATCTCGTGCATAAGGCGGTCTGATACAGCAAAGCCCGATGCATTGACTGAATCAACGCTCACCACGTCACCTTCAACAGCAACCTTACAGCCGAGATATGTAAGAATATTTGCTGCAGCAGCTGTATCAGTAAGCTGCGGACAGCCGCTGAGCACGGTTTTACCGTAAGCAAGCACAGAAGCCGCAAGAAGCGGAAGAGCACCGTTTTTGGCACCCTGCACCGTCATTTCGCCCTCAATTTTCTTCTGACCGTTTATAACAAAACAAGCCATTTCAACACCCCGCTAAAGCATAACATAAACCATATTATGCCAAAGGAGTGTTTGAAGTTACTTTATTATACTTTCAACTACCTTTACTATTCTCTCGGTTGCATCGGTAACAGCCATCTGTTTGGCGGCAGCGCCCATCTTAGTCAGTTTACCGGGGCTTTCAAGCAAGGTATCTATGTGCTGCATAAGCACAGCAGGTGTGAGGTCTTTTTCTTCAATCAGTATAGCCGCACCGTTATCTGCAAGTGCCTTTGCGTTGTGATACTGGTGGTTTTCGGTTGCAAAGGGATAAGGGATGAGAATTGACGGCTTACCCATAACCTGAAATTCACAAATTGAGCTTGCACCAGCACGGCAGATTACAAGATCTGCCGCTGCAAGACAGCGGTGCATATCGTCGATATAATCTCTGATAATAATATGTTTATTACTGAGGTCTGCGCCCTTTGCGGCAAGTCTTTCGGGAAAATCCTTACAGTCCTTACCCGTAGCGTGCATAAACCAGCAATCGTTTTTCTGAGTACGGTTTGCGATAACCTCGAGCATAGAATCGTTGATTGCCTTTGCCCCAAGGCTGCCGCCCATTGAAAGAACAAGCGGCTTATCGTCAAGGCCCAGCTCTGCCCTTGCAATATCTCTGTCTGTTTCAAGAAGCTCGCCTCTTACAGGCAAACCTGTAACAACAGGAGGATTTTTAGGCTGCATATACTGAGCCACACTCTCCTGAGTGAGCATAACAGCATCAACCATTTTTGCAAGAGTTTTGTTTGTAACACCGGGAAAAGCATTCTGCTCGTGAACAGCAGTAGGAATACCGAGCTTTGCGGCCGCACGTACAACGGGACCGCTGACGTAACCGCCGAAGCCTATAACTGCATCGGCATCAAACTCTTTGATTATCTTCTTTGCCTGCGATGAGGCCTTAAGAAGATAACTGAGAGTTTTTATATTCTGCTTTATACCGTTGAGGTTAAGCACACGGTTAAAGCCGCTTATCTGAATTGTTCTGAAAGCAAAGCCTGCGGCAGGCACAAGACGTGCCTCCATTTTTTCGGCAGTACCGATAAAGAGGATATTTGCCTGCGGATACTGCTTGCGTATTTCACCTGCAACAGCAAGTGCGGGGTTGATATGGCCGCCTGTACCGCCTGCGGCAAAGATAATATTTTTTCCGTTAAGCATATCTCTCACCTATTCCTTTACCATATTTGAATGACGTGATACCGACAGCACCATACCCATTTCACACAGCAGGAACAGCATTGACGTACCGCCTGCACTGAAGAACGGCAGACCTATACCGGTATTCGGGAAGAAGTCGGTAACAACGAAAACGTTGAAAACCGTCTGCAACCCGATATGAGCCATTATACCGAGCACGAGAAGCATACCGAACTTTGAATTACAGCGCATAGCTATTTTATAGCCGCGATAAATCAAGTATGCATAAAGCATAAGAATGAAAGCTGCGCCTATAAAGCCGAGCTCTTCACAGACAATGGCAAAGATAAAGTCACTCTGCGCTTCAGAAACGTAAAGATGCTTCATTTTTGAATTACCGAGACCCTGACCGAAAAGCCCTCCCGAGCCTATTGCATAAAGCGAATTATTGATCTGCCAGCGTGCATCGCCCGGCTCAAAACTCTTATCCTTCCACGCTATGATTCTCTCTTGTTGATACTCATCGAGAATGCCGAGAAAATCGGGTTTGGAAACAAAAACCGCAACCAGCACGGCGATAGCCGCAAGGCATACGATAAACCACCATTTATTGAATCCGCCGAGATACAGCATTGTTATGGTAAGCATAACAAAAAGTATAGCACCGGAAAGATGATGCCCCTTGAAAACAAGCAGAGTAAACACGACACCGACCGCGCCGAATATAAGCGCTGTTTTCACAGCAGTTTTCTTATCTTTGCTAACAATATAAGAATGATATTTCTCACAACCCCAAGCATAAAACGCAATCAGACCGATTTTTGCAATCTCAGACGGCTGAAACTGGCGCATACCCGGTATAGGAAGCGGTAACCATCTGCCGAATTCTTCTTTACCGTCAGGATTCTGTGCTTCCTGAATTTTTGCATATATAAGAGCGGCAACCAACAGCACAAAGGATATACCGACACCGATAAGCACAAAGCGTCTGTAATAATTGTAGTTAATTCTTGATATTATCAGCATAGCAACAATACCGATAGCTATAGCTACAACCTGCGAAATAACATAGTCATAGCTGTTTTCTTTTTTATGAAGCGCAATCGAATATCCGGCAGATGCCATCATTACCGTACCGATTGCAACAAGCAGGAGAACAACCAGCAGAAAGATTATATCCATATTACCCTTTGCCCAGGCTTTACTGCCCGTAATTCTCTTTGCGAGCTTACTGTCGGCAATTCTGCTTCTTTTTATTACAGATGAATTGCTCAAGTTCCGCCGCTCCTTTCTATAATATCATCAACCGAATTTAACAAGCGCTATACCTGCGGCACAGCCGATTAAATTCACAAGAGAAAAAACAATAACTATTTTCTTTTCCTTCCAGCCGCTCATTTCAAAATGATGGTGGATAGGTGCCATTTTAAATATTCGCTTACCGTGTGTGAGTTTGAAATAACCAATCTGCAATACATCGGAAAGCCCTTCGATAAAGTAAATAATTCCTACAGGCAGAAGTATCAGCGGACAGTCGACCGCATAAGCGAGAGCAACAATGATACCGCCGAGGAACATTGAGCCCGTATCACCCATAAACACCTTTGCAGGGTTCCAGTTCCAGATAAGGAAGCCTGCACAGGCACCCGCAAGCGCCGCTGCAACAACGCCCGCACCGAGATTATTGCGCATAAAGGCGATAACAATCATCGCCGCTGCACTTGTAAGAGTAACCGATGAACATAGTCCGTCAATACCGTCAGTAAAATTGACAGCATTTGTCGCACCGTAAATCAGCACAATACCGAAAAGAAAGAAGAAAACACCGAGGTCGCCCGTAACACCGTAAAACGGTATATACATAAACGAGCTGCCTGACAGCTTCAGACTGCCGAGAAAGGCAATTATGACAAGAAGCTGCATAAGAGTTTTCTGCCTTATTGTAAGACCGAGGTTGCGTTTTTTGACAACCTTGATATAGTCATCAACAAAGCCTATAAGGCCGAGTGACAAGGCCATTATAAGTCCTGCAAAAAGCTTTGAATACATAGCGGAGCGAACGGGATTGTCGCCTGCTATTATATCGCCACCCATAAATTTATCGGTAACAAAAACTACAGTGATAGCGGCAAAGATACCGATGATAAACATCAGACCACCCATCGTGGGGGTACCCTGTTTGCCCGAATGCCACTTGGGACCGTATTCGAGAATCGTCTGACCGAATTTCAACCTGCGAAGCCACGGCACCATAACCAGACCGAGAAGTGCCGTCACACCGAAAGCTATAAGCACCGAAAGACCCAAAGCCAGATATGTGTCCATTTAAAACACCTTACCCTTCAGCAAAAATCCTTATAACTTCCTCTAGTTTCATTCCCCTGCTTGCCTTAAAGAGCACAGCATCGCCATTTTTAAGGTCAGCTTTGAGCTGTGCGGCAAGAGCAGCTTTATCGTCAAACGATTCGACAAATCCTATACCGTTTTCTGCTGCAGTCTTTGCAGCAAGAGAAGCCATTGGACCGTAAGTGTAAAAGCGGTCAATACCCTTCAGTGCAACAAGCGTACCGACCTCACGGTGTGCAGACTCTGATATTTCACCAAGCTCAAGCATATCACCGAAAACAAGAGCCTTTTTGCCCGCTTTCATAGTGCAGAGCACCTCAGCAGCAGCACGCACCGAATCGGGGCTTGCGTTATAACAATCCTCAATAACGGTTATGCCGTTTATTTCACGGACATTCTGACGCATACCTGACGTGACATACTTTGAAAGGCCGAGAGCGGCTTTTTCGGGAGAAACGCCGAGATAAATTCCTGCCGCAAAAGCAGAAAGTGCATTATAAACATTATGTGTGCCTACAGTCGGAATCGTTACACTCTGCTCTCCGCCGTCAAACACAACGGTAAAGCAGGTATTGTAGCCCGACTGTTCAATACCAACAGCCCTGTAATCACATTTTTCGTTTTCGATACCGAAGGTGATTACACGCCTGTCACTCATAGTCACAGTACTCAGCAGATCATCATCACCGTTTACGATAAGCGGAGCGTTAGGCTTGAGTCCGTCGAGAATCTCAAGCTTTGCCTTGAGTATACCCTCACGTGAGCCAAGGTGCTCGATATGGGAAACACCGATTTTGGTAATAATTCCGACATTCGGCTGAGCAACCTTTGCAAGCCTTGAAATTTCTCCGAAAGCACTCATACCCATTTCAAGTATTGCCGCCTCATAATCGCTGTCAAGGCGAAAAACCGTAGTAGGCAGACCGATTTCATTATTGAGGTTACCCTCATTTTTGAGAGTATTGTATTTCTCTGAAAGAACGGCATAAACCATTTCTTTAGTAGTAGTTTTACCGACACTGCCCGTTATTCCCACAAAAGGAATAGAAAAAAGTGAGCGGTAATATGCGGCAATTTCAAGAAGAGCCATACCTGTATTTTCTACGTTAAGCACTTCGCCGTCAGCCTTTACCGGCTTTGAGCACACCGCAGCAACAGCACCCTTTTCAAAAGCCGCTTCAACAAAATCGTGGCCGTCAAAGCGTTCGCCGACAAGTGCAATAAAAAGGCTGCCTTCAGTTATTTTTCTCGTATCGGTGCAAATGCTGAGCACCTGCTTATCTTCACCGCAGGCAGCACCGAGCACCGCACTTATTTCTTTTAATCTGAGAGGTATCATATTATTTCCTCTTTCCGGTTATCCGAGCAGATTCTTTACAACCTCACGCTCGTCATAATGTATTTTTTCCGTACCTATTATCTGATAGGTTTCGTGTCCCTTACCTGCAAGCAGAACAATATCGCCTTCATTGGCTTCGTTAAGTGCAAACTCAATAGCCTGCGTTCTGTCGACAATTTCAACAACAGGAACTTTTGCACCCTTTGTACCCTCTGCAACCTCTTTCACGATAGAAACAGGGTCTTCCGTACGGGGATTATCGGATGTAACTATAACAAAGTCGGACATATCCGCGGCAATCTGACCCATGAGAGGACGTTTTGTACGGTCTCTGTCTCCGCCGCAGCCGAATACGGTAATAATTCTTGCCTGTGCAATTTTTCGAAGAGAAGCGAGAATGTTCTGAAGTCCGTCGGGTGAATGAGCATAGTCGATAATAACGGTATAATCGGTATCTGTAGGCACTACCTCGATTCTGCCCGGCACACCTGCAGCCTTAGAAAGAGCCTGCGCTACATCTGCAAAAGGAAGACCGAGCTGAATTGCACAGACGGCGGCAGTCATGGAATTATAGACAGTAAAGCCGCCGGGGATACGCATCTTAATACGCTCAAGCTTACCGATGCCGACAAGGAAGTACGATACTCCGCCCGGCTTATGCTCGATATTCTTTGCAGAGTAATCTGCACTGTCACGAAGAGCGGAGCAGGTTGCTACGCTGCAGGAAGTGCCATCAATCATAGCTTTATATGCTTCATCGTCCGCATTTACAACTGCTTTATCGCAATTCTCAAAAAGCTTGTGCTTTGCGGCGATATAGTTTTCAAAAGTGCCGTGATAATCGAGATGATCCTGAGTGAGATTGGTAAACGCGGCAACCTCATAGTGAAGACCTGCCACACGCTGCTGTGCAAGAGCCTGCGAGGAAACCTCCATAACACAGAATTCACAGCCTGCCTCTACCATTTTGGCAAAAAGTGAGTTAAGCTCAAACGGATCGGGAGTTGTAAGTTTTGCAGGATACTCGACATCACCCACCATATTCTTGACAGTACCGACAAGACCTGTCTTTTTGCCGAGCGATTCAAAAATCGATTTAAGCAAGAAGCAGGTTGTTGTTTTGCCGTTTGTGCCCGTTATGCCGACAAGACGCAGCTTCTTGGCGGGGTTGCCGAAAAACGACGCAGAGAGAAGCGAAAACGCTTCTCTTGAGTCTGATACTATTAACTGATTTTTTGCACCTGTATCACGCTCGGCTACTATCAGCACCGCACCTGCATCACAAGCAGATAACGCCGCATCGTGACCGTCAAAGCGTGCACCCTTAACACAAACAAACACACTGCCCGGCCGCACGTTGCGTGAATCCTCTGTTACAAGCAACACTTCAGCATCGGTGATACCATCCGTGCTGTAGCCTGCACCTTTCAAAAGTGTATATAAATTCATTCTTCTTCCCTCTTGAAAATAAATATGTCAGCTTATCTGAAAATCATCCGTAAAGTGAATCCGACAAACCGGAATATGATTTAAAGTAAACCGTAACGACCTCACCGTACTTGACCTTTGTATCCTTTGGAATATCCTGACTGTATGCAAGAATATCCGCACCACTGAAAGCGTTACCCGATATCTTTATGTTTATGCCCAGGTTATTCGCACTCCTGCGTGCAACGCTGAGGCTCATGCCCGTAAAGTCGGGAACGGTTACAGTTTCTTCCTCTCTGTCATCGGTATAGAGTATTACCACACCCTGCTGAGGCATAGTCTGACCGTAAGCGGGGATCTGACGTATTACGTTATCACCGCTGCCTACAACCCGTACCGTAAGCTCCTGATTCTTTGCTATATCTTCAGCATCTTTTACAGTTCTTCCGACAAGTGAAGGAGTCGGGATATCGATAAGATTCTGTTCTTTTTCATTATACTCGGGATCAACGCCTAAATATCCCATAATCTCTTCTACAAGAGAAGCCGCAACAGGTGCCGCGATCTGACCGCCGTTTCGCTGACCTACAGGCTCATCTATTGCAATCAGAATAGCAACTCTCGGGTCATCGCCGGGAGCAACGCAGGAGAATGAAGCTACATACTTGTTTTCTCCGTCTTCAATACTGAGCTTCTGTGAAGTACCTGTTTTACCTGCAACATGGTAGCCTGCGACATAAGCATTTTTACCCGTACCTGCACTGACAACAGCCTCCATCATCGTAAGCACACGCTTTGCGGTAGACTCGGATACAACCTGTCGCTTCATTGTAGGTTGAGTCTGAGCAATAACGTTACCCGCCTCATCAAGCTGTTTTGCTACAACATAGGGTGTCATAAGCTTACCGCCGTTTGCAATAGCTGCAACAGCAGTGATCATCTGAAGAGGAGTAACCTCAAAGGTCTGACCGAAGGAATAACTCGAAAGCTGTGCAACATTGAAATCTTCTCTTCTGTGATATGCACTGCCTGCCTTGGGCTGAGTTTCACCAGAAAGGTCGATACCTGTTTTTTCGGTGAAGCCGAAGGCTTCAAAATAATCATAAAAAGTTTCTTTGCCGATCTTCTGACCTGTTGAAATAAAGAACGGGTTGCAGGAATTCATAAGGCCCATCTGCAAAGTCTGTGTACCGTGTCCCTCGTGCTTATGGCAACGGATGTAGTGACCCGGCACTTGGATACCGCCTACGCAGGTAAAGGTTGTGCTTTCGGAAACAACGTCCTCTTCAAGAGCTGCGGCAAGTGTGATAAGCTTGAAAACCGAGCCCGGCTCGTACGAATCGGTTATAACGCTGTTTTTTCGTTGCTCTTTAACGGAAGCAGATATCGCCGACTTGCGTTCCTCTTCATCCGTAATAAGTGCCAGACGCGAGTTTTCGGTTTCGGAATACACCGTAAACGGATCATTGAGATCATAGTTAGGCATATTTGACATTGCGAGTATCGCGCCCGTTTTTACATCCATTACAATACCGTAGGCAGCCTTTGCCTGAGCACTCTCATACGCTTTTTCAAGTTCAGTTTCAAGCTTGCTCTGTATTGTTCTGTCAATTGTCAGCACAAGGCTTGTGCCCTGCTGAGCTTCGTTTACCGATGTATATTCAATGGGTATGTTTTTACTTGAAGCGCTCTTCGCACTTATTATTCTGCCCGGAACACCGGTAAGTATATCGTTATATTTCGCTTCAAGACCTTCACGGCCGACATCCTGGTCACCTGTAAAGCCTATAAGCGTTGAAGCAAGAGAACCATATGGATAGTAACGCGTTACATCCTCTTGAACACCTATGCAGCTGTGCAGGCTGTTTTTTTCAACAAAATCGAGAACCGCGTCGTGAACAGCAAGCTCAACTCCGCCCTTGATTTTTTCGTAGCGTGAGTTTTTCTTTGTTTTGGCAAGTATTGCCTCGGCATCCTCACCGAGTATCTCAGCAAGACCGTTTGCAATAAGCTGACGCTTCTCTTCAAGCTCAGCCTCGATTTGTGCCTCTGTTTTATTTTTTTTTGAAACAGTGATATTGGCAGGGTCAATGTAGACGAGCCACGCCGATGCGCTCTGAGCGAGTGCATGCATATTACAGTCATATATAGTGCCTCTGAGAGCAGGCACGGCAGTATCGCCAAGATAAAGTTCCTCAGCCTTTTCTCTGTATTCATTGCCCTTAACAAGCTGTATATTTCCGAGCTGTACAATGCCGGTGCCAAAGCCGATTATTATAAGACCTATAAGAAAACGCAACGCACGCTTCGACATAAGCTTAGACGCACCGCGAGCCATATCTCATTCCTCCTTAAAAACTGCCGTTCAAGCTTCTGTTACGGTTATCTGTTATTGCCTTAACGGTCAAAACGACGAGAGCCAAGTCCCTGACCCAACTCCCGTCCAAAATCAATATATTTTAATCTCAGCAAATATATGTTCACAAGAGAGCTTTATAATTCGATTTTTTACACTCTCCCTATTTTGCAGATATTATCTGATTGCCTTCATCAAGCTCAAAATAAACTATCTGGTATCTTTCACGTTTTACCATTCCGTTGTTTTCGGCATACTCTTTTACGTTATCAGGCGAAAACTTTGCATTGAGCACAGAATTGAGCCTTGTGTATTCGCTTCTTTTCTTATTCAGCTCTTCATCAACCTCAACTATTGCGTTATTAAGCTCATTATTTCTGATATGGAGCGCAATATTTGTACCCAGCAGGGTTACACCGACCGTAAGTACCGCAACAAACTTGAAGAGCTTTGCTCTCATTGCGGCAGCCTCAGCCTTGAGCTCCTCTTGCGTTTTGACCTGAGGCTTTACAAGCCTGGGCTGAGGGCGCTGTTCGGGCTTCGGCTCAGCCTTTACCTTGGGAGCCGGTGCGAACAGTTCAAGATCATATGCATTTGAGCTGTTGTTGTAATTATACGCCAAAACAGTTTCCTCCGTTTAAAATCTTATAGTTTTTCGATAGCCCTGAGCTTCGCACTGCGACTTCTTGAGTTTTCCTCAAGTTCACGGCTCGTTGCAGTTTTTGGTTTGAAGCAGATTTTTCCCTGCGGAGTCTTACCGCAGACACACACGGGAAATTCCGGCGGGCAGGTGCAACCACCGGTGAAATATGAAAAGGAGTTTTTGACAATTTTATCTTCAAGCGAATGAAAGGAGATGATTGCCAACCTGCCGCCCCTGTTAAGCGAACCGAACATATCCTTTACAGCCTGTCCGAGATTACTGAGCTCTCCGTTGACCTCAATCCTAAGTGCCTGAAAGCTTTTACGCGCCGGGTGCCCGTCACGCCTTGCGGCAGCCGGATACGCCTCTCTTATGATATCCGCAAGTTGAAACGTAGTTTCTATGGGTGCCTTTTCACGCTCACGTACGATTGCCGAAGCAATTCTCGGCGCGAACTTTTCTTCGCCGTAATCGTAAAGTATTCTTTTGAGTTCACCTGCAGAAAGCTCATTGACAAGTTCTTTTGCACTCCTGCCTGTTTTACTCATTCTCATATCAAGCGGTGCATCATGATGAAAAGAAAAGCCTCTCTCGGCCTCATCAAGCTGATATGAACTGACACCGAGGTCAGCCATTATAGAATCTGCTCCACTAATACCAAGAGCAACAAGAATTGAAGATATATTGAAAAAGTTATCGTGCACCACGGTAACTCTGCTGTCAGAGCCAAAACGCTCGGTCAGCACCTTAATTGCATCCGGGTCACGGTCGATAACAATAAGCCTGCCGTTTTCGCCGAGCCTCGCAAGCGCCGCAGCACTGTGTCCGCCGCCTCCGCCGGTACAGTCAACAACCACACCATCAGGCTTGATTGCAAGAGCATCAATAGTTTCATCAAAGAGAACGGATTTATGGTTAAATTCCATTTTCTTTCCCCTTTTAATAGTTAAGGTCGGGTATACTGCCCGTATTGTAAGGCTGGCTTGCAGCCTCAGCGGCAGCATATGTTTCGGGGTCCCATATCTCAAGGCGCTTCATATTGCCGATTACGATAACCTCATCCTTGAGACCTGCGTACTTACACATAGATGAGAGCAAGGTAAACCTACCCTTAGCATCCATTGTGTAGTCCTCTGAGTTTTTATATAAATTACGGCGCATCCACTCAAGTTCGGGAGTGTGTGCAACCTCGGAATTTTTATCATTAAGTTCGTTGCAAAGGTCCTCCCAATTCTGTGTCGGGAAGAAATAAAGGCAAGGATAAGGACCGGGAGCACAGCAGGCAACAAACGTCTTGCCGAGATTATCGCGATACTTTGCAGGAACGGACAGTCTGTTATTGTCATCAAGCACGGCATCAGCCATGCCTTTGAAGCCGAGGTATACTTTTTTCTCTTCATTTACAACCGTATCAGACATATCCATTCACTCCTTCCTCTTATTTTTGGTGTTTGAGCGTACCAATTTGGGGTTATTTGTACCAATCGATACACCTATTATAACTACAACCATACCAATAGTCAAGCAAAATCACAAAAATTTTTCGAAAAATTTGGCGATTTTTTACGAACTTTTCCTTAATCTTCCAACCGGTTTTATATCTTGTGGCGAACATTTATTCGCACACAACAAAAGCCGAAAAAGCAGCAAAACTCCCGGCATTAAACCGAGAGTTTTGCTGCTTAATTCTTATATTTTATTCTTCAACAAGCTTCAAAAGCAAAGCTTCCATACTGCTGTACTTTGAATCATACGAATCTGTTATATTCCAAAACGAGTTTCCTATTGCTTTTCTTCCTGTACCTGCTCCGCCCCACATATAGTTCTCGGCAGGAACGACCATACTGCCGCCTTCAAACCAAGACATTGATCCATTGTCAAGGTTATATGACTCGGTAAAATCGTAGCTGAATGTATAAACAGCTTCATCCTGCTCAATAGAGGTCGAATCATCGTACCCCACACAAAGACAGTAACTGCCGGAAATCTCCTGAAGCTGAACGTAAACTGCATTTTTACCGTCACGTGTCTCCCACATATCAAGATTTGACATAACTGTGTCAAGCATACTTTGCTGTGCCGTATCAAGTTTAGGTTCTACTGCCGCATCAAGTGCCGAGCATCCGCAAAGCGAAAACGCCAATATAACAAAAGCAATGCCTGCCGCAAATTTTTTCATATTAGTATCACTTCTTTCAGAATATTATTAATTATCAAACTACAACGGATTGAATTTCTTTAATAACATCCATTACCTGCTTTTTAGGTATCGCACCTACAAACCCGTTTAAATCCTGTTCAGAACCGGCGACAGCTCTTATCCATCCCGAAACGACAATGGTATTGCTTCCTGCAATCTCCACTTTGATATATTTCATTGCAGTCAAAAATCCAACACCGTTTTTCCAAACATTTTCACCGTTTTCGTTAATATTTTTGTAGTTATGAGATTCGAGAACCTTACCAATTCTATTATATGATTCCGTAGGATTATTGCACTTTACTTCAATTGTTGTTCTTGACATTACGCTTACCTCTTTCTCAATTCCGTGCCGCACATAGGACACTGGTTTGTTTGACTTGAAACATTAACATTACATTTCGGACAAAAATCCGACACATTATTGTTTTCGATTGATTTTAGTGCAGCACTGTTTCTTTGCTTTAAACGCCCAAAGATCATCAGCATTATGCCTACTATCGCAGCAATACAGAATATCAAGAAAACAACACCTGTGGAGTCGTCGTTTGAGCCGAAGAAATAACAATAAGCTGCAACCAACGATGAAAAACTGAAAATTGACAAACCTGCTATAAACAAAATTACACCTCCAAAATTTTTCTTACTTCTGTGAAGCAAAATAATTCTAACCTATTTCAGGTTAAATGTCAATAACCTAAAACAGGTTATTTTATAATTTTTGCAGAGGTGAATAAAAATGTATAAAAGAATACGAGATTTAAGAGAAGACAACGACCTTAATCAAACGCAGGTTGCAAAAATGCTCGGAATGTCGCAAACAGGCTACTCAAAATATGAGACAGGTGAAAACGACCTGCCGACTTCGGTCCTGATAAAGCTCGCCGAGTTTTACGACACAAGTATCGATTATCTATTAGAACAAACCGAGATCAAAGAAAGATATCCGAAGCATTAACAAAATACATTTACAGAAAAACGGTAATTAAATTCGCAATGATATAACCACGAACAAAGTGAAGGATATCATCAGAACTGCATTACCGCATTCTTCTAACAGCATATTTCTTTAGCTAAGGAAATTTTTTAAAAAAGCAATCAAAAAGAAAGCCGTTCTTTCTTTGTATCGAAAAACAAACCCTGCTGCTTTTTGTACTGGCCGCACAATCCGGGACAGTTAATTTTACACAGCAGGGTTTTATTTTTTAGGACTTAACGAGTGAAAATGCAAATTTTTATTTATAGAAATGTCTGTCAGTTTTCACATTTATGAGAACGACAGCCTTGTCTTTCAGAAGGATAATAGTATGAATTGTACCAATTACAATAACCTCTTCCATTACTGTCTTTTTTTGAAGGCTCATAATAAACACAGCAAGTACAATTACCTGTACAGTAACAGAATCTGCCTTGAGGTAATTCAATCTTCATATTATTTTTCATAATTTCAACTCTCCCTTAATTAATTAAATAAATATTTTCTCTATTTATACTTAAACACCCGTTATTCCATTTTGCTTTATAAGCAATTATCGTGTCATTAGGTATTACAATTGGAAAGTATAAAGAATTTACCGCTCTTAACGACTGCATTATTTTTAAAATATAACTTTTATCTTGCTTAGATAAATTAACTCCACCTTGAATATGGGTATGGTAGAAACCGTATAAATACATCCCTTTCTCCATCCACTCAGCCAAAACTTTGTTAAGAACCATCGTATTGGGGATATATGAATAGTTATTCAAATTCAAGGGTTTGTCTTCGTAAATAATAATACCGACGGTATCTTTTGCTCCTATAATTCCGCCCGTTTCAGGCGGAGCGGGTACTGATTTTAGTAATTGATGATAAACTTTTAGATTTAAATTCATAAAATCATTTTTTTAAGTTCAACTTGTTTGCTAAATATGCGATATCCAAATCACGCCATTCATCTCTAAAATCCGAATACAATGCACTAACGCCTGTAAGTTTTTCAAACTTCTCACAACAATCATGCCAAATATCCGCTTTTTCGCGATAATTGACACGATCTTTAGGATTTCCTATATATGGTGCAGGTTGCCAATAATACAGTACTTTGTATATTTCATACCAATTTTGCTTCGGAATTTTTGCATAAAATTGCGGACGCCTGTCCCAATAATCCTGCCTGCGTTTTTCGTAATCAGCCTTTCTTTTTTCCTCTTCCAGTTTTTTCTTCTGTTCTAATCGCTTTTTTTCCTTACTTTTTTTATAAGCAGAGAAAACCAAATAACCGACTATCAACACAGCTACAACTAATACAATATACAGCATCTTAACCCCCAATGGATTGTAGATTTTTTATGAATTAGCTTTTTAAAAATCACCTCGTTTTTTTAGCCAATAATTACATTCGTTAACCATCTCAAAAACATCGCCATATGTAATACATCCATAAATTTGTTTTGGTAGCTTTTCTGCACATTTTGCAGAAAAACGAGTTTGTGAATTAGCTTTAGCAGCAGATACTTTTTCTTCAGATGCATTATCATAATATAATAATCCGTACGAGTTTTTAATACTACGAATCTCACAATCAAAATCCCACAAATCATCTCTTATTTTATTAATTTGAATAGAATTCATTCTTTCTATATTATAATAATACTTATAAAATTCTTCCGTATGTGTGTTTTTGTGCGTTGCAGTTTTACCATTGCCACGATATTTCCTATACAATAAATATGAGACAACACACACCACAATCAGAATAACAACAATACACAAAACAACCACCCCACAATTTACTAATGCTATCAATATAACATAAAAAGCATCAAAAGTCAACGAATTGTTAACTAAAATCTATGATTTGTATATTTCTTTTCAGTATAATAAAGACAAGGTGGTGACAATATGAATTTCTGCGATTTTGGTACAGTTTTAAAACAATTGAGAAAAAATAACAATCTCACACAACAGAATTTGGGCACTGATCTAGGCTTATCAAAAGCTGTTATCAGCAAATATGAAACAGGAATGGGATATCCTACTTTTGATGTATTGATAAGAATCGCAGAATACTTTGGAGTTACTACCGACTATCTTCTTGGGATCAGTCACGGAAAAACTATAGATGTTTCAGGATTGACTGACAGCCAAACTGATACCATTCACAAATTGATTGCTGAATTTCTAAAAGCTAACAAACTCATATAAAAAAACGAACAGCAGAGGGTAAAATCTCTGCTGTTCGTTTTTATTTCATTTTAAAATTTCAAAAGATATATAAGTGCTGTAAAAAGGTTTTTAAAGAAGTTGATTACGCTTGCAATTACCTTTTCAAAAGCGTTGTTATATTCGGCATACGGCTCATCTGCCTGCAAAACAAAATCTCCGTTAATATACTCATACTGCTCCGTTTCAATCGTACCGGTTGCTTCGTCAAGCGTTACCGTACGCACTCCGTACGGACCTGCCTTTGAGAACTGACATCCGTAGGTCATACCGAGGGTAATACCGTCCCAAACACCGGTATAGCCACTTGTGTGCCAATGGCCGAAAAACGCGCCGACAACGCCTTTATTCTTCCAAGCGGTAAACTCCTCCGTAGTAGTACCGGGCTTCACAATACCTTCTGCGTGGCCGTGAGCTATATCACCCTTAAGGCGATATGCCTTTACTCCGTCGATAATCGCACCCTCATCCCAAATATTGCATTCTTCATAAAGGTTACCTATATCATCAACAGGCACATGCTCAAAAACAACCGACGGAACATTGCTGTTATCATAAGCCTTGAACCAATCAAGCTGGCCCTCGGTAAAGCCTCTGCCGTTATCCAACATCCAGAGACCAAACGCAGGCTCATCGGAATCGGAAGAAAGAACGGGAATATAGCAATCGATTTTACCGTCTGCATCGTCAGACATATCAACCGTCATATTATTAGGGAACGAAGCGTAAATCTTAAGCCAATCTTCATTGGTTACGCCGCTCGAATAGTCGTTATTGCCCTGAGTTACTGCATACGGAACACCGGATGCTTCAAGCGGAGCAAAAATCTGTGCAACAGCCCTTTTGGTATTCTCGAGCGTTGCGGCATAGTCACCGTCAACCGTTACGCCCTCTTTGAAAACCTCACTGTCGGAGATATCACCTGCACGGGAGTTTTCGACGATATCGCCTGTAAGCACGATAAAATCGGGAGCAGTTGCTTCAACTGCTTTTTCAATAAAAACCTTAAGCCCGTGTGCAAGACAATGGTCATCCTGCGGGTCAGTGATCTGAAGCACAGTAAACTTTCCGTCAGCATCAAAGCGAAGTGTATTGTCTTCGGCATTTGCACCAAAAGCAAAGCAGGAAACAACCAAGCATACGCAAAGAAGTACGGAAATTATTTTTTTCATAATAACAACTCCTATCAAAAATCCCCGACTAGTCGCCGAGGATTTGAGTAAAACTTATTTGGAAAGAAGTGACGCAGCATCCTTATCAAGATATACCACTACGTCATCGTGTGTCTGAAGAATAGAAGCGGGAAGCTGAGGTGTAACCTCGCCCTCGATCATGCCCTTGATTGCCTGTGCCTTGCCTGCACCTGTAGCAACAAGAACAATCTTCTTTGAGCGCATAATTGAGCCGATACCCATTGTCATAGCGTATCTCGGCATCGGAGCGTCGTCGAAATAGATTGAGTTTGCATTGATTGTGCTCTCGGAAAGAGTTACGCGGAAAGCCTCGTCCGTAAACTCGTCAGCAGGCTCGTTGAATGCGATATGGCCGTTGTGACCGATACCGAGAAGCTGTACATCAATACCGCCCTTTGCCTTGATAGCCTCAGCATAGCGCTTGCTCTCTGCATCGTAATCGGTTACATTACCGTCAAGGAAACCGACGTTTGCAGGGTCAATATCAACGTGGCTGAAAAGATTCTGAAACATAAATGTATAGTAGCTGTTTTTGTTGTCCTTGGGAAGGTCGCAGTATTCGTCAAGGTTAAATGTGCTTACATTCTTGAAGCTGACCTTGCCGTCTGCATAAGCCTTTGTTATGTAGTTATATGTAGGTACGGGAGTTGCTCCTGTTGCAAGACCGAGTACGCAAGAGGGATTTTCGTTGACAAAGTCAACATAAAACTTGCCGAGCTCCTCACCTATCTGTGCTGCGTTTTCAAGTACAATAACTTTCATCTTTCTTTACCTTTCTTTCCTTGGTTTTATTTAACAAATTCATTATATATCGCTCTGAGCTCTTTTTCAACACTTTTACAGGAATATTTTCCGCTGCGATCAAGTGCTGCTCTGCCCATTTTTTTGCAAATTTCTTTGTCGGAACAAAGTTTATTAAAAGCATCCGACACGCTTTCAATGTCATCAAAGCTCACAAAAAATCCACTCACACCATTGACTACAAGCTCATCGTGGCCTCTGTTATGTGAAACAACAGCAGGCTTTGCCGACAACATACCCTCAATAATATTGACAGGCAAACCCTCACGGTAGCTGCCGGAGCAGATAAAATCGCTGACAGATATCAGCTTGTCAATATCAGTTCTGAAGCCGAGAAACATAACATTCTTTTCAACGCCGAGACTCGCGGCAAGACTGCGAAGCTCATCTTCTTTGTCGCCTATACCTGCAAACATTAACTTGAAGCCCGGGTTTTCCCTGATGACTTGCGGCAATGCAGAAATAAACATCTGCTGATTTTTGTTGGCATTAAGCTCACCCGTACAAAGGCAAACCTTTGCGTTTTCGTCAATGTTATATTCTCTACGAATCTTCTGCTTGATTTCTTCATCAACAGGCACAAACCTTTCACCGTTTACGCCTACACCGTGAATACGTTTAATATTTGCACAAAGCTTATGTTTTTTTGCGTTAGCTTCATCCTCATCGCATATCGTGATTATGCAGTCGGTAAGCAGCTTACCAAAAACCTTCTCAAGAGGATAAAAAACAAGCCAGTTAAGCTTTGAAGCACCCTTGTAAAAGTGGAAACCGTGAGCCGTGTATATGACCTTTGTGCCTTTCTTACGGCTCTTACGTGCGGCAAGCCTTGTAATAACACTTGCAACCGGCGTGTTACAGTTGATAATATCGTAATCGTTTTCGTCTATTACCTTTTTAAGCTGGCGGTAAGCATCTTTGTTTCTAAGACTGAAAGGCGATCTCTCAAAAGATATGTCATGAATTTTTTCGGTTTTCTCCGTAAGTGCCTTATGATATTCGCCGCCCATTACATCGTGCGCGGCAATCTCCACATCATATCCGTTTTCATGAAAAATATCAATAAGCGGAAAATGGAAGGCGTTGAAATGGTGCTCAACACTTGCAGTCAGCAATACTTTTTTCATTTACCTCTCCATCGCCTCCGTCTTATTTTTTTCACCCGTAAAGCGTTCCATCGTAGCACTGTTTTCGCTGCTTATACCCTCTCTTTTCAGTACACCTGAAACAGTTTTAAACAAAACCTTGATATCAAGCCACAGACTGACATTCTCAACATATTCAACATCATATTCAAACCTGTCTTCCCATGTGAGAAGGTTACGACCATTAGCCTGGGCAAGACCGGTAAGACCGGGACGCACATTGTGGCGCATAGCCTGCCGCTCACTGTACAGCTCAAGGTACTCGGTAAGCAGAGGTCTCGGGCCGACAAAGCTCATATCACCCTTGAGAATATTTATAAATTCGGGCAGCTCGTCAAGTGAAAAACTGCGCATAAGCTGACCGAATTTTGTGAGCCTTACTTCATCGGGCAGGAGCTCACCGTTTTCGTCACGTTCATCAGTCATTGTACGGAATTTATACAATGTAAATATCTTCCCGTTTTTTCCGGGTCTTTGCTGCTTGAATAAAACGGGACTTCCGAGTTTTACGCGCACCAATATACACAGCACACATAAAACGGGGCTGAGTACAATAAGAGCGAGCAAGGCACCGAAAAAATCGATAGTTCTCTTTATTACCGTGTCGTAAAAACTTCTCAAAAAATCCGCTCCAAATTATTCAAATAAGGCTCTCACAATTGAGATGACCTTGTCCTGCTCCTCTGCCGTCATATTGGTATCTGAAGGCAGGCAAACACCGCTTTCAAAAAGCTTTTGTGAAACACCACCGTTGTCGATATAATCGTACTTTTCAAAGAACGGCTGAAGATGCATAGGCTTCCATATCGGTCTTGACTCGATATTTTCCGCACCGAGAGCATCCATAATCTCGTTCGGGCAAACCTTATCGCCCGTAAGAGTAAAGCAGGTAAGCCAGCAGTTAGGCTCGTTAAAATCATTGATCGGCATCATATGTATATCGAAAATATCAGCAAAGGCTTCCTTGTATTTTTCAAAGATTGCACGTTTCTGTGCAACGCGCTCAGCAAGCACCTTGAGCTGGCCTCTGCCGATACCTGCAACAATATTGCTCATACGGTAGTTATAGCCTATCTCACTGTGCTGATAATGCCTTGCAGGGTCACGGCTCTGGGTAGACCAGAAGCGAACCTTTTGTATGCGCTCCTTTGCTGTTTCATCATCAAGATTACATACAAGCATACCGCCGCCGGATGTAGTAATTATCTTATTGCCGTTGAAACTGTATACGCCGTAGTCACCGAAAGTGCCCGTCATCTTGCCATTGTAAGTTGTACCGAGGCTCTCTGCGGCATCTTCAATTATAACTGCCCCATATTCGTTGCAGATACTTTTGATTTCGTCCATGTCTGCGGCAAGTCCGTAAAGATGAACAACAACAACATACTTTGTGTCCGGATATTTCTCAAAAGCACGTCTGAGTGCAACAGGAGACATATTCCACGATTTCTCATCACTGTCAATAAAAACAGGCTGAGCACCGAGATAGATTATCGGGTTGGCAGTAGCGGAAAACGTAAGCGACTGACAGAAGACCCTATCCCCTTCTTTAACGCCTGCCGCCTTCAAGCCGAGGTGTATCGCCGCAGTGCCAGCGCTCAGAGCCGCTGCCTGCTTTGCGCCCGTATATTCACACATTTCATTTTCAAACCCGTCAACATTCTGACCAAGTGGAGCGATCCAGTTGGTGTCGAATGCGAGCTTTATGTATTCCATTTCGTACCCTTGAGAGCTCATATTGGGTGATGATAGGAATATCCTTTTATTTTCAGCCATTACAGTATAACCTCGTGACCTGTTTTTGCAGATTCATATACAGCATCGAGAATCTTCATCATCTCAACACCGTCTTCAGCCGGAGCAAGGCATTCTGCCCTGCCGAGAATTGAATCAACATAGTTGTTGATTTCCTTCTGGAAAAGACCGTCAAAGTTAAGTGCAGTCGGCTGAGCAAAGCTGATATTCACCATACGGTTATTAAGCTCTGTAAAAATCTCGACATTAGGGCTGAGCTTTGCGCCTGCCTTTGTACCGAAGAGCTCAATATTACCTTCATCCTCTTTGATATTGAGGCTGAAAGCCGCCTCGACGCTGAGCACGGCACCGTTGTCAAAACGGATAATGGCACTTGCAAGGTCCTCGACATCGCATTTATCCTGTACACCTACTGCACTTGCCTGCCAAGCCTTACCGCCTACAACTTGGGGGCGGTTGAAAAGCTTCTGAAATGTAACACCGTAAACAGAAACGGGCTTCGGATTGCCGAAGATAAAGCGTACAAGGTCGATAACGTGAACGCCAAGGTCAATAAGCGGTCCGCCGCCCGATCGTGACTTGTCACCAAACCAGCCACCGGGGTTGCCGTTACGGCGAAGATATGTAGCCTTGGCATAGTAAAGCTCGCCAAAAGTGCCCGATTCAACGTTTTCGCGTACAACCTCGCAGTCATTACCGTGACGGCGAACAAATCCGATCATAAGAAGTTTATTGTTACGCTTTGCAGCCTCAAGCATCTCTCTCGCCTCATCGGCATTCATAGCCATCGGCTTCTCACATATTACGTGCTTGCCTGCATTAAGTGCAGCAATTGTACACTCTGCGTGCGCGCTGTTCCATGTACATACGCTGACAGCGTCAATTTCAGGCAGTGTCTTAAGCATTTCGTCCTTATCGGTAAATGTACGCTCTGAGGGAACGCCGTATTTCTCCGCCATCATTTTAAGCTGCTCGGGGTTTATATCACAAAAAGCGTAAAGCTCCGTGTCAGGATTATTGATATAGCCTCTGATATGCTCGTTGCTGATACCGCCCGTACCGATAACAGCCATTTTAAGCTTTGCCATAATGCCAAACTTCCTTTCGGATATAGTTTTAGTTATAACCTTTTATATTTTACATTCTTTATCAGCAAATTTCAATACCTATTTATATTTTTATAACGCAAAAAAGCTTTTTCGTACCGCACACAACAAAAGAGCCGCCCGGTAAACCGGACGGCTCTTTGTTTAATTATTGCGTTGTGTGGGATTAGCCCTCCTGAGCTGCACCTACGGGGCAGGAACCTGCGCAAGCGCCGCAATCGATGCAAGTATCAGCATCGATAACATACTTGCCGTCGCCCTCAGAGATAGCACCTACGGGGCAATCTGCTGCACATGCACCGCAAGCGATGCAATCGTCAGTGATAACGTATGCCATTGTGATTATCCTCCTCTTTAGATTTATGAGACAATTGTATCACACAATTGTAAAAATGCAAGTACTAAATATTTGATTATTCAGCGGGAGCATAGAGATCCTTGAGTCTGAGAAGGTGATCGTATCTGTCGATAGATGCCTTTTCAGCCTGTGCGAAGAGCTCTTCAGCACGCTCGGGGAAGGAACGTGTAAGTGAAGAGTAACGAGCTTCGCCAAGGATGAAGTCACGGTAGCTGCCTGTTGCGGGCTTGGAATCAATTGTGAAGGGATTCTTGCCCTCAGCCTTGAGTGCGGGGTTGTAACGGAACATATTCCAGTAGCCGCAGTCAACAGCCTTCTTCATTTCGTTCTGGCAGTTCATCATACCGCCCTTGATGCTGTGCATCTCACAGGGAGCGTATGCAATGATGATTGACGGACCCGGATATGCTTCAGCCTCTGTGATAGCCTTGATTGTCTGGTTCATATCAGCGCCCATAGCAATCTGAGCAACATAGACATAGCCGTAGCTCATTGCGATCTCGGAAAGACTCTTCTTAGCGATCGCCTTACCTGCTGCTGCAAACTGAGCAACCTGACCGATCTGAGAAGCCTTGGAAGCCTGACCGCCTGTGTTTGAGTAAACCTCAGTATCGAATACCATGATGTTTACATCCTGACCGGAAGCGAGAACATGGTCAACACCGCCGAAGCCGATGTCGTATGCCCAGCCGTCGCCACCGAAGATCCATACGGACTTCTTAGCAAGGTAATCCTTGTTGTCAACGATATCCTTGCAAAGCTCGCAATCACATGTAGAAGCTGCTGCAACAAGAGCTTCTGCTGCTGCGCCGTTCTTTGCGCCGTCGTTTACTGTATCGAGGTATGCTGCGCAAGCTGCCTTTATCTCATCGCTTGCCTTATCGGACTCTGTGAGAGCCTTAGCATCGTCGATAAGTCTGGAACGGATAGCGTTCTGACCGAGGAGCATACCAAAGCCGTGCTCTGCGTTATCCTCGAAGAGAGAGTTTGCCCATGCAGGACCCTGACCCTTAGCATTTGTTGTGTAGGGTGATGTTGCTGCAGGACCGCCCCAGATTGAAGAACAACCTGTTGCGTTGGAGATATACATTCTGTCGCCGAAGAGCTGAGTGATAAGGCGTGCATAAGATGTTTCTGCACAGCCTGCACATGAGCCTGAGAACTCAAGAAGGGGCTTCTTGAACTGGCTGCCGATAACTGTGTTATCGCACATATCAGCCTTCTCTGTTACATTAGCGACCATATAATCGAATACGGGCTGCTGATTATCCTGAGACTCTCTGGGAACCATTGTGAGGGAGTTTGTGGGACATACGCCGATACAAACGCCGCAACCCATACAATCGAGCGGAGAAACGGAAAGTGTATACTTGTAAGCATCCTTGCCCTTACCCTTCTTGTCAACGACGATTGCCTGCTCGGGAGCATTAGCAGCCTCATCTGCTGTGAGAGCGAAGGGACGGATTGTTGCGTGAGGACATACGTATGAGCAGCGGTTACACTGTGCACACTTGGAAGCATCCCAAGCGGGAACCATAACTGCAACACCACGCTTCTCGTATGCGGAAGCACCGTGCTCGAACGTACCGTCAGCATGATCTGTGAAAGCAGAAACGGGAAGAGAATCACCGTTCATAAGGCCGACAGGCTTCATGATACCGTCAACCATCTTGACGAGCTTCTCTGCTCCGACAGAAGCTGCGGGAGCAGCATCATCAGCAGCGTCAGCCCAATCAGCAGGAACATCGATCTTGACAAATGCGCCGAAACCTGCATCGATAGCCTTGTGGTTCATATCAACAATATCCTGGCCCTTCTTGAGGAAAGATCTTGTTGCTGCATCCTTCATGTAGCCGATAGCTTCGTCCTTGGGAAGAACGTTTGCAAGTGCGAAGAAAGCAGCCTGAAGGATTGTATTTGTTCTCTTGCCAAGACCGATTTCTGCAGCAAGATCGATAGCGTTAACTGTGTAGAGCTGAACATTGTTCTTTGCAATGTAGCGCTTTGCCTCTGCAGGCATCTTTGCACCGAGCTCATCAGCAGACCACTGGCAGTTTACAAGGAATACACCGCCGGGCTTAACGTCGTTAACCATCTTGTAGCCCTTCTCAACATAAGAGGGGTTATGGCAAGCAACGAAGTCTGCCTTGTTGATATAGTACGGGCACTTGATGGGCTTGTCGCCGAAACGAAGGTGAGAAACGGTGATACCGCCTGTCTTCTTGGAGTCGTACTGGAAGTATGCCTGAACATACTTGTCTGTGTGGTCACCGATAATCTTGATGGAGTTCTTGTTTGCACCGACTGTACCGTCGCCGCCGAGACCCCAGAACTTGCACTCGATTGTACCCTCAGCAGCTGTGTTGGGGGACTCTTTCTCTTCGAGTGAAAGGTTTGTAACGTCATCGTTGATACCGATTGTGAACTGAGCCTTGGGAGCATCCTTTGCAAGCTCATCGTATACTGCGAATACGCTTGAGGGAGGAGTATCCTTTGAACCGAGACCGTAACGGCCGCCTGTTACTGTAAGGCCTGTTCTGCCTGTTGCAGCAAGAGCAGCAACAACATCAAGGTAAAGAGGCTCACCGAGTGAACCGGGCTCCTTGGTTCTGTCAAGAACAGCAATCTTCTTAGCTGTTGCAGGGATAGCTGCAACAAACTTCTCTGCTGAGAAGGGACGGTAAAGGCGAACCTTTACAAGACCGACCTTCTCGCCCTTAGCTGTAAGGTAATCGATAACTTCTTCTGCAACGTCACAGAATGAACCCATAGCAACGATTACGCGCTCTGCATCCTCTGCACCGTAGTAGTTGAAGAGCTGGTAGTTTGTGCCGAGCTTTGCATTGACCTTGCCCATGTATTCCTCAACGATAGCGGGAACTGCATCGTAGTAGCTGTTGCAAGCCTCACGGTGCTGGAAGAAGATATCACCGTTTTCGTGAGAGCCGCGCATTACGGGATGCTCGGGGTTGAGTGCACGGTCACGGAAGCCCTTGACAGCGTCCATATCGCACATTTCCTTGAGGTCCTCATAGTCCCAGATTTCGATCTTCTGAAGCTCATGGGATGTACGGAAACCGTCGAAGAAGTTGAGGAAGGGAACACGGCTCTTGATTGTTGCAAGGTGAGCAACAGCACCGAGGTCCATAACTTCCTGTGTATTTGTCTCAGCGAGCATTGCAAAACCTGTCTGACGGCAAGCGTAAACGTCGGAATGGTCGCCGAAGATGTTAAGAGCGTGTGAAGCTACGCAGCGAGCAGATACGTGGAAAACTGAAGGAAGAAGCTCACCTGCGATTTTGTACATATTGGGGATCATAAGAAGAAGACCCTGAGAAGCAGTGTAGGTAGTTGTGAGAGCACCTGCTGCAAGAGAACCGTGAACGGTACCTGCTGCACCTGCCTCAGACTGCATTTCTGCAACCTTAACTGTTGTTCCGAAGATGTTCTTTAAACCCTGTGCTGACCACTGGTCAACATAGTCTGCCATGGGGCTGGAAGGTGTGATCGGGTAGATGCCGGCAACTTCCGTAAACGCATAGGACACATATGCCGCAGCGTTGTTACCATCCATGGTTTTCATTTTTCTGGCCATGATTTATATTCCTCCTGTATTTAAATAGCAATGCTTAAAATGCACCGTGAATATATTATCACTTTTATTTGAATATGTAAAGAGGTTATTTAATGTAAATAATCAATAAAACTGCAAGTTTTTGTATAAAATTACAAAACTTAACATACAAAAAACAAAAAACAGCAAAAAGCCTCAAAAGCTAATTGCTGTTTTCGAATTATTTTGTATTTATTCGCCGGTTCTCTCCTGCTCTCCCTCAGGAGCTTCGGGAGCAAACCTCGCCTCTAATTTCATCTGCTTTTCAAAAGCATCTCTTGCTATTTCAAGTAAAATTATCGGTACAAAGCAGTGTATAAGATAGATGGGTGCAAAGCTGTCAAAAACCGCACCTGCCGTAGCAAGCACACCCTGAGCCGAATCACTGAGCTGATTGGTAGCAATAATCAAAAAGCCGATACAGAAAGAAACAAGAGAAGCCAGTACACTGACCGCACTTGCAAGCCGCATAAGCATAAAATCAAAATTCAGATACTGGAACAGTATCAGCGGCAATGTTGTAAGGCAGGCTATAACAATTATAACACACATATAAATCAGTCTCAGCGTGCCGGATTCCTGCAAAAAAACCGAAACATAGTAAGCTTCAACAATAGCGTTGACAATAAGTGAAATTATCATTCCCGCACACGAACGCCGCGCAAGAGCATAGTCGCCTCCGATTTCCATATAAACAGAGTTCCTGTGAGCAAACAGACACAGCTCTACCGCATAGAAAAGAGTCATAACAACGCGAATCACGAAACGCGGATAGTTCTGACAGTTCGGAATGTTCACCATACCGGCAAGAAAATAAACGCCTGCCAGCACTGCAGCTATTACCATAACGGAAACACATCGCTTGCGGAACATTTTATTCTTAAAGACAAATTTCTCTTCCAATTCATTCATCCTATAAATTATTTTGTGTTACACTAACACATTATTATAATAGTTTAATATCTTTTCTCTGCTTTGTCAACACATTTCGGCATTTAACATATTTATCCTATGAGTATATAGGTCTCATCCGCCTTTGTTTCAAATACTATTCTTTCCCCGTTTCTTCTGTGCGCAATTTCAGTACCGTCCGACTCACGCACAATACGGCTGACATCAGAGCATTCAACATTACATCTTCTGCCTCTGAGACTCTTGATTTTAAGCTTTGTCAATTTGCCACCCTTGTTTTCGGCAGATACAAGAAATGCACCGTCAGCACGCAGGTTTTCAAATGAAGCATCCGATTTTCTGTCCCAGCACGGGAATAGTCTGATCACACCTTCATAGCTCTGCATAAGCATTTCGTTTACGGTTGCAGGCACCGTGGTCAGGTGCTCAATACCGCCGCCGTGGTGACGGAAAAGTCTGTTGGGCAAAGCAAACTCTTTAATGTTCTGATGTATTCCTTCGGTAAGGAAAGCAGGGTCAACACCGATTCTTGCACCCGCAGGCAGATATGAATTAGAGCCGTTGTCATCAAGCCTTCTGTCATTAATAAAATATGTGTTGCGGGCAATTTTCAGCAGCTTCTCACCCGAAGAAAACCCAATCTGCGATGCAGGATAAATATGCTGCAGACCGACAGTGTTATCATTCCTCCAGTGTATGCCGAACTTAGCGTAACGGAAGCACTTTTTACCCTTCTTTATAAAGGTCGGGAAATCGCTCAGATTTTCAATAATATCCTCCCACAGAGTGTATTTTTCTTTGTTGAGTCCGAGCTCTCTTGCCATATCATAAACCGCAGCAAAAAGCAGCTTTACCAGACCGAGTGAATTTATCGCATTAACGGTATTTACCTGACCGAAATGAGTAATATATCGAAATTTCTTTCCGCGATAATAAGGTATCTCATGTGCCGCATCACCTTTTATTACATACTTACCTCTCTGCTTTACGAGGTAATCCTCCCAGAAAGCGGCAGTATTCAGCACAAAATCGTAATAATTTTCAAGCGCATATTCTTTGTCATAGGTTGAAAACCAGTGCATTATCGGAATTACACAGGCATATGCGGCGTGACTCTTCTGACCGAGGAAGAGTATGCCGTGCTCCTTGCAGTCTGCCTGACTGTATACATCAAGTGCCTTGGGTCCGAAGCTTACAGGGAATGCGTAACCCTTACAGCCGAACAGCTTCGCAAATCCTGCCGCATTCTCCTTCATATCATTGATCGGAGCCATATAGCCGTCAAACAGCTCAGGATGATTGGCAGAGAAAATACAATAATAAGGAGCTTCATAGTTGTAATTCATATGATAGTCTCCTGCCCAGGGGAAGAAATCATCGGTTATGAAATTGCCGAATAAGCCGGGAGGAAACTCACTGTTACCCATACATCCTGCCAGGTGATAAAGGCTTGAATTATAGTAGCTTTCTATAACCTTATCTTCAAGCGTGACCTTGGATGAAGAGAAAAAGCTTGTCCACTTCTCCCGTGTTTTGTCTTTATCCGCTTCATAATCACAAACCCCAAGCATGTCCGCCGCTTTTTCTGCATACTTACGGTCATCAAAATTCGTAACAACAGAAACGCAGTAACGTGCATATCTGCAGCCGCCAGCCTCGTATGACGCTGTTTCCTTACAGCATACGGCAACAGCTGACTCACGCTCAAGCTCAGCGCCTTCAAACTTACGCACACAGCACTTCACACCGTCATTCTCAGTTTTTGAGTTGACAGAGCCGCAGGTAGAGGGCATATCAATATCAACACACGGAAACCCAGCAGAAACCGGTGCTTTGATTTCAAAATATATAAGATTTTCGGGAGCAACAAAAAATTCGATTTCAGTGTCTCCGAATTTACACTCAAGCAAACCTTTATCAAAATACTGCTTTATATTGTAAGAAGATAACTCAACGTTATTTATCCGCAGGGTGCCAACCGTCTTGATTCCTCCGTCTTTATGCACACCGTGATTAAACTTCCAGAAATCGCACTTTGATATATGAATAACAAGACCGTTATCATCATTATCAAACACGACACCGAGGTCTCCGTTACCGCACATAGCACCTGCAGGGATTTTGTAAAGCACACCGCCATCGCCAGTATTCACCGGCTTTGAAGATATTTCATTAATGTAAGTATTCATTGTTAAATCTCCGAATAATTATACTTCTTTATTATTCAACTTATGATTTTATCTTAGCTAACTCATCGCAGCCAATCAGTCTGCACTCGCCCGAAGCAAGCTTTTTATCAAGCTCCAGCCCACCCATTGAAACACGGTGCAGCTTGTTTACGTGAGATCCGCAGGCAGCCGCCATTCGCTTTATCTGATGGTATTTACCCTCTCTCAGCTTTATTTCAACCGTCAGACCGTCATCAGTCAGAACCTTTATACCGGCAGGCAGACACTCATATCCGTCATTAAGCGTGATACCGCTTCGGAATTTTTCAAGATCGGTCTCCCCTATCGGTCGGTCAAGCTGAGCTATATAAGTTTTTTCGACATGCTTTTTAGGCGAAAGTATTTCGTGCGCAAACGCACCGTCATCAGTTATCAGTACAAAGCCCGTCGTGTCCTTATCAAGCCTTCCTGCAGGAAAAAGCCCGTCACGGTATAGCTCCGCAGGCACAAGGTCAACAACGGTTTTTTTACCGGGCGAGCGGCTTGCACTGACCACACCTTCAGGCTTATTTAACATTATATATATAAACTCGCTGTAGCCGAAAGCTTCGCCGCCGACAGATATGCTGTCCTTTTCGGGGTCAACCTTCATACCGCAGTCGGAAACAGCTTTGCCGTTTACGGTTATTTCACCGTTTCGCGCAAGCCTTTTCACATCACTGCGGCTGTACCTACCCTGCGATGCTATTATTTTGTCAAGTCGCTGTTGTGACATTTCCTGATGTTTTCTCCTTCTGCGGATAGACAAAGCTCTGCATAAAACCATCAGTTTCAAGCGAGCATACATCGCCGCCTATAACAATTCCGTCAAGCACAAAAATATTCACCTGAACAAGATCAGAGTCTTCGTATCCGGGATAATTCTTAACCTCGTATGTCCACCGTTTCGCCCTTTTACCGCGATACCTTGACAGATCAAGACCGTGCTCTTTCTGCATCTCATTATACTGTTCATATGCCGCATCAAACTCGGCAGGAATTATAACCTCACGTACCTCTACCGGGTCCTGCTCAACCTCCCAGCCGAACTGTGAAAGAAAGCTCAGCCTGCCCGAAGCATCAGCAGCCTTATAGTCAATACCGTTTTTAGCCGACTCAACAGATGCTGCTACACTCTTGCTTGCGGCATACATACCGAACATTGCCGAAGCTACAAGCAGTACTGTCAGTACACCTGCTTTGATTGATGATTTTTTTACCGAAACGACAAACATAAACCCACCTCAATGCACTTATTTATGGTATCACAGAAATATATGCAAATAAGGTGGGGATTATTCTTTATTTACTTCTATATTCATCTATAAGGTATTCGTCGCCGATAACCTTACGGATATGCTTATAGATATATTCAATTGACATATCACTGTTACCGTGTGATGCGGCAAGCGAATCGGTGTAATCAGCAAGTCTGTAGAGCTTTATACCCGAAAAGCCTGCACCGTAATGAGTGATTACAATATCAAGCTGAGGCTTGCTTACGGTAACCTCACCGGTAACGTGATTCTTGGTAAACGTAACATTCGCCATACCGCCTATAAGACGTCTTACCTTATCCTGAGCAGATACAAAGTTGCCGAGCGAATAAAGCACGGGCACATCCTTACCCTTACCGTTATTAAGGTATTCAACAGGCTGAAGTGTGTGCGGATGCGTGCCGATTACAAGGTCAGCACCCCAATTTACAACGTTCTGTGCAAACTCACGCTGAATATCGTTCTCATCATCCGAATACTCAATGCCTGCGTGCATCGAAACAACAACCACGTCAGCTACAGTCTTGGCATATTCAACCTGAGCCTTTACGTCATCAAGCTCATCGAGGTATACGATATAGCTCTCCTTTGACTCGGGTATGGTAATACCGTTTGTATGCTCAGTGTATGACAGAAAAGCAAAGCTTATATCGTTTACGGTAACCGTCTTGAGCTGACTATATTCGTCTCTGCTGTGGAAAGCACCTGCAGCAGTAAGACCCGGTGTAGCATTGATAAGGTCAAGTGTTTCTATAAGTCCCTTGCTCTGCTTATCAAGCATATGGTTATTTGCAATCGTCAGCACATCAAATCCGAGTGAAGCCAGCTGACCAGCCATAACCGTGGGCGTATTGAAACACGGATAAGTAGACACCTCGTAGCTCTGCGCCATCATAGTTTCCTGATTGATTACCGCAATATCCGCAGCCGCTACAGTATCGGCAAGATTCTTATAAATCGGCATAAAATCATAACTGCCGTCCGCAGTCCTTGCCTGAGCCTGCTCATAAATAGGTTTATGAATCAAATTGTCGCCTACCGCCAGCATATCTACGCTAGTCATGCGGGGCTTCTCGGGTACTGTGTAACCAACCGTCTGAAACTCTATCGAATCCTTATCGACAGACGGGCGTGTAGCAACAGCCACACCTATAGCCGTGCAGGCAATAACTATCGCCAGCAGCATTGCGACAAACTGTGAAGTTTTCAAGTTATATCACCCTGATTACTGCTGATTGCGGTTGCCGATGGCATTGTGGATGTTATCCTTTGCCTGACGAACGCTGCCAAGGCTGTTTGCGAGTGAACGCTCAGTCTGACCGATTATGTTCTCAACAAAGTTTGCTGCAGAAGCGCATATGTCGTTTGCCCACTTTGAAGCCTGCTCTTTAGCTGCTGTTGCCTGCTGGTTAGCTGTTTCAACTGTCTCTGCAGCTGTTGCGTTTGCGTTTGCAATTGTAGCTTCAGCCTGAGCCTGAGCCTTTCTGAACATCTCGTCGCAGTACTGCTTTGCACGTGCAACAACTTCGCTCTCCTCAACCATCTGCTGTGCCTTTGCATCAGCATTAGCAATTGTAAGGCTTGCTCTCTCCTCAGCCTGTGCAACGTTTGTTCTTGCAATCTCTTCGGAAGAAAGTATATGTTCCTTTGCCTTTGCATTAGCCTTATTGATTGTCTCCTGAGCTCTTTCAGTTGCCTTGCTGAGTGTTGTCTCAGCCTGCTGGGTTGCTTCGTCAATGAGCTTGTTTCTGTCACGGACGATATTGCGTGCCTGACGTACCTCTTCGGGCATGTTTGCACGTATCTCGTCAACACAGTTACGGATAGCCTCAACGTCAACGGTAACCTTTGAAGAGAAAGCTACCTTCTGACCGTTATCGAGTATTTCCTCAATCTTTTCAAGTAAATCTTCAACTCTCATATATTTACATCCTTTCTGAGTCTTTTTACTATATCATCCCGTATTTCGGCAGGTACAAATTCTGAAATGTCACCGCCGAAACCGCAGATTTGTTTGACAACGCTTGAAGAGAGGTACATATTTTCCGCACTTGCGGTGAGGAAAACGGTTTCAACCTCGCTGTTGAGTTTCTTGTTTGCAAGTGCCTGCTGAAACTCCGCCTCAAAGTCGGATACGGCACGCAGACCCTTGACTATTGCTACAGCGCCTTTTTCCCTCGCATAGTCGGCAAGCAGACCGTAGTAACAGTCAACCTCAACTCCTGGAATATCACCCGTAACGCGTTTAATAAGCTCAACACGCTCCTCAGGGGTAAAGGCACTTGTCTTTTTGTGGTAGTTAAACATTACGACAACTATTACCTTGTCGAACATCCTGGCAGCACGCCTGATTACGTCAAGATGACCTATCGTAACCGGGTCAAAGCTGCCGGGGCAAACAGCAATTCTCATCTGCTCACTCCCTCTTTATCTGTATACAGCAAGCTCTGTCTTGCCGTATTTGTAGCGTCTGAAAAGTGTCAGCCCGCCTGCTGTTTCGGGTAACTCCTCACCTGCGGAAAACTCGCAGACTATGAGTGAGCCTTCTGCCATTTTGCCGTCAAGAGAAGCGAGTGCTTTCTGAAGCAGACCCGTACCGTACGGAGGGTCAAGCAGAACAACATCGAAAACCTCAGGTGACATACGCAGGAACGAAAATGCATCCATCTGCGCAACGGCTGCCGAGTCGGCAAGCTTTGTGTGCTCAAGGTTGCTCTTGATAACAGCAACAGCTTTAGAGTCAGCATCAACAAAGGTGCACTTTTCCGCACCGCGGCTGAGTGCCTCAATACCAAGCTGACCGCAGCCTGCAAAAAGGTCAAGCACTCTCCTGCCCTCAATGTCGAACTGGATTATGCTGAACATAGCTTCTTTCACTTTATCTGTTGTCGGGCGTACTACGTCGCCGCCCTCAAGTGTTGCAAGTACTCTGCCCCTTGCGGAGCCTGTAATAACTCTCATAATACTCCTGAAAATATCAAAATCAAAAATGTTTACCGTTCAGCAAATTCTGCACTAAACGGCATTATACTCTTTTATTATCTTTTATTCTTTTGGTTTTGTCAAGTTTTTTAAACAAAATTCAATCTTCGTTCAAACTGTGGAAATAATCGTAAACAGCCTTTGCAGAGCGCGAATCAACACCCTTTACGCCGCAAAGCTCATCAAGCCCTGCCGCCTTTATCGCACTCACCGACTTGAAATGCTTCAGCAGTGCCGCCGCACGCTTCTGACCGACACCCTCAATCTGAGTAAGCGTCGTCGAAATCCCCGCACTCCTGCGTTTGCGGTGGTACTCGATTGCAAAGCGGTGCACTTCCTCCTGAATGCGTGAAACAAGCGTAAACGCACTTCGCTTTGAGTTAATCGATATTTCGCCGCCTTCACCCGTTATCGCTCTCGTGCGGTGGCTCGAATCCTTGACCATACCGTAAAGCGGCACGTCAATACCGAGCCGCAGAAGCACAGCTCTTACCGCATTCACCTGCATCTCAGCACCGTCAAGCAGAATCAGATCGGGTAGCTTTGCAAACCCTTCGTCACGCTTCTCACCTTCAGACTTTGCGTTTTCTTCAAGGTAGTGCGTAAATCTTCTCTCAAGCACCTCAGCCATTGAAGCACAGTCATCCTGTCCCTCAAAACCCTTTATCTTGAACCGCTTATAAGCCTGCTTATAGGGCTGACCGTTTTTAAACACCACCATACCTGCAACGTTTTCCGTACCTGCAGTATGCGATATGTCGTAAGACTCAATATATTCGGGCGGTGAATCAAGACCGAGAAGCCTTGCCAGCTCGTCAAGTGCGGCTGTCTCCTTACCCTTTCTGCCGAGACTCAGTGCAAGCTTTTCACTCGCATTGGAGCGGCACATTTCAAGCAGTTTAAGCTGACCGCCACGCTGAGGCACTACAAAGCTGACTTTCTTGCCGAGCTTTTCGCTGAGCCACTGTGAAATAAGTTCAGCATCCTGCGGCAATGAGTCAATAAGAATCCGCGGCGGAATACGCTCACGCATCGAGTAATATCCCATAATCAGCTCGTATCTCGCTACCGCATCATCCTCGGGAGCATCAATGATAAAGTGCTCCGTATCGCAAAGTCTGCCCGCAAAGAAACGAAGCACCGCAAGGCAAGCCTTGTCCTGAGACTGAGCAAGAGAAAATACATCCTGCTCGGCAACATCGGCACTGACTACCTTCTGCTTTTCACCGAATTTTGTTATTGCGTTTATTCTGTCTCTGAGCACGGCCGCCTTCTCAAATTCAAGGTTTTCCGCCGCCTGCTCCATTTCAGCCTGCATACGCTTTAAGGTTTCCGCAGAGCCGCCTTTCAGGAAAGCTACGGCCTGCTCTACGCTTCGCTTGTAATCCGCCTGCGATATCTTACCCGCACACGGTGCAGAGCACTGTGAAATATGAAAATTCAGGCAAGGACGCTGTCTGTGCGTAACGGGAAAAGTCTTTGCGCACTGAGGAAGACGGAAGATTTTTTTCACTTCATCAACAGTCTGACGCACGGCAAAAGAGCCGGTGTACGGCCCGATATACTCGGACCCGTCATCCACCAGCTGCATTGCCGCATCTATTCTCGGCCAGTCGCCTTTTGTAATTTTAACGTAGTGATAGCCCTTGTCATCCTTGAGAAGAATGTTGTACTTCGGGCTGTGCTGTTTGATAAGACTGCACTCGAGCACAAGTGCCTCAAACTCGCTGTCCGTCACTATATAGTCAAAATTCTGCACGTGCTCAACCATACGTATAACCTTTGTCGTGTGGTTTGTATGTGAGCCGAAATAGCTGCTGACTCTGTTTTTGAGTGCTTTTGCCTTGCCGACATAGATGATTGTGCCGCTTTTATCCTTCATCAGATAGACTCCGGGGCGAAGCGGCAGGCTCATCGCCTTTTTGCGCAAGCGCTTTTCTCTGTCAAGCTCAGTTGTCATAAAACTCTCACTTTGTGAAGAATGTTAAAAATCCTTTGTAAGCCATATAGAGGTCAATCTTTGAAATAACCTCGTAGGGTGCGTGCATTGAAAGCACGGGCACACCGACGTCAACAACGTCGATATTGTGGTAAGCGACGTACTTTGCAACGGTTCCTCCGCCGCCTTCGTCAACCTTACCAAGCTCACCTACCTGCCAGATAACGCCGTTTTCATCAAACAGACGGCGAACTCTGCCCATAAATTCTGCACTTGCATCGGATGTGCCACCTTTGCCTCGTGAACCGG
This sequence comes from Acutalibacteraceae bacterium, assembly GCA_045544155.1. GTDB lineage: Bacteria > Bacillota > Clostridia > Oscillospirales > Acutalibacteraceae > UBA8612. The sequence goes on along the minus strand of JAZPYN010000025.1, from coordinate 14,870 downwards.
TATACTTTGTAACAACAATACCTTTGTTTGCAAAGGATGCATTCTTTCTCTCATGTACACCGGGGAAGGTCGGGTCAAACGCTGCATTAACGTCAGCGGAAAGGCACTGGCTGTTACTCATCGCAATACTGCCGACCCCCCCCTGCATACGTGCAAGGTCGCTGATAAAATATGCCATATAAGCAGAGTCAAGACCTGTGTTACCCTCAGAGCCTGTTTCTTCTTTGTCTGCAAGCACGGTAAGTGCGGTGTATTCGGGCACACCTGCATCGAGAATTGCCATAACTGACGGATATGCACATACTCTGTCATCGTGACCGTATGCACCGATAAGGCTTCTGTCAAGACCGACATCGTCTGCACCGAATGCAGGCACAACCTCAAGCTCTGCACTGAGAAAATCGGACTCAACAATACCGTATTTTTCATAGAGAATGTTCATTATATTCAGCTTTACGCTGTCGCCGCCTTCATCATCCTTGAAAGGACGGCTGCCGACAAGGATATTAAGTTCTTCGCCCTTGATGCCTTCGGCGAGTGTACGCTTCATCTGGTCTGCGGCAAGGTGAGGCAGAAGGTCTGTCACAACAAACTTCGGGTCGCCTGCATCTTCACCGATGTTGATTTTTACGCTTGTACCGTCAGCCTTAATTACAACACCGTGAAGTGCCAGCGGAATTGCGGTCCACTGATACTTCTTGATACCGCCGTAGTAATGTGTTTTGAAAAGTGCAAACTCTGCATCCTCATAAAGCGGATTAGGCTTGAGGTCAAGACGGGGAGAGTCGATATGAGCAGCGGCTATACGCACACCCTCTTCAACGGGCTTTGTGCCGATAACAGCAAGAATTACAGCCTTGCCTCTGTTGTTGTAAATAACTTTATCGCCTGCTTTGTAGCTTGCCTTGCTGTCAAAGGGTACAAAACCGTTGGCAGTTGCAAGCGCAGAAACATACTCAACAACCTCACGCTCAACCTTACACTCGGTCATAAATTTCTTATAGCCCTCTGCAAAATCATCAGCCGCTTTCACCTCGGCTTCATCCATAATTTTACAGCCGTGCTTTGGTTCATAGAAAAGTTTTTCTCTGAGTTCTTCGTTCTTGCTCATTGTTTTCTCTCCTTATATGCTTCAATTATTTTTTCAGTTTCGTTTTCAATATCATAAGGCAGGAAATTACGGATTATCACATCCGCTTTCTGCTCATATTCACTCTCTGTAAGCTGTGCTTTTATTCTTTCATCAGCTTTTTCACAAGTTATTCCATCACGCTTTATTATGCGCTCTTTTCTCACCTCTTCCGGAGCGGTCACAACCGCCGTAAAGGCACAAAGCTTGTCAATTTTACTTTCAAAAACAGCCGCCGCATCCAGTAGTACAGCCTTTTTGCCTTCAAGTGTAAAGCTGTTTACCTTTGCAATAGCAATCGAAGTAATGACAGGGTGAGTTATGCTGTTGAGGAGCATTGTCTGACCCTTTGAAGCAAATGCACGGGAGGCTAACAGTGCTCTGTCAAGGCTTCCGTCATCTTTGATAACGTCCTCACCGAAAGCCTGTGCTATTTGCATCAGTATCGGAGAACCCTGCGACATAATTTCTCTTGCAATTTCATCACAGTCAATGTGTGCAAAGCCGTAATTTTCACAGATGTGTTTTGCAACAGTCGATTTTCCTGCACCGGTCGGCCCCGTAAAACCTATCATCATTGCACCGTCAACATCGAGCACGGTAAACGCTGCCGCACGAAGCAAACGGTTTATAACCGCAAGACCTACACCGTCGATATCGGGACAGCGTGCATAAGCAGTCTGCACACCCATTTCGTCGAGCTTACGAAGTGCATCAAATATCAGATGTGCCTGAGCCTGACTGTCATGCTCTCTGCCGATTTCGATAAACGGAATATCGAGATTACCGCCCTCACCGTCAAAACACAGAGCCGCACAGTCTTTTTTGTTGCTCACAAAAAGCTTGTAGTTTTCAAAACTGCCCTTTACTATTATTACCCTCGCTTTGGGTGAATAATGCTTATATTTCATACCGGGTGAAGCCGCCTGCTGACCGGGCTCAAGCTCCGAGAGCACAGCACTGTCAACCTCAACCTCACCAAGCACGCTTTCAAGCTGTTCAAGCGAAATGCCGCCGGGTCTGAGAAGCCTCGGCTTTTCACCGACAAGCGAAACAACCGTGGATTCAACGCCGACATCACACATACCGCCGTCGACTATAGCATCTGCCCTGCCCCACATATCGTCAATTACGTGCTGAGCAGTGGTCGGGCTCGGACTGCCCGAAAGGTTGGCAGATGGTGCAGCAAGCGGTACACCTGCGGCAGATATTATCGCACGTGCGGCACTGTGAGAAGGCATACGCACGGCAACCGTTTCAAGTCCACAGCTTACCTCGTTGGGAATATTATCTCCTTTAGGCATAATTATCGAAAGCGGACCCGGCCAGAAATTCTCCGCCAGTTCGTAAGCACCTGCTGGCACCGAAGAAACAACCGAATCAAGCTGTGAAATCTCGCTGATATGAACAATCAGCGGATTATCCTGCGGCCTTCCCTTTGCCTTGAATATCTTTGCGACTGCAGAGCCGTCAAATGCATTTGCTGCAAGACCGTATACGGTTTCTGTCGGTATACCGACAATTCCGCCGTCACGGAGTATACTGCCTATCTCATCAAGCATCTGCAAATCATATTCATCATATCTGAACAACTTTGTTTTTGCCATTATTTTACTTCTTTCATTCTGTTATTCCTGTGCACGGAGCTTTTCCGCTGTATCTGCAGTAATCAGCGCATCAATAAGCTCGTCAAGACTTCCGTTGAGTATAGCCTCAAGTTTATAGAGTGTAAGACCTATTCTGTGGTCAGTCAGTCTGCCCTGCGGATAGTTATAGGTGCGGATTCGCTCGCTTCTGTCGCCCGTACCTACCTGAGAGCGACGCTCGCCTGCAATCTCGCTTGCCTGCTTCTCACGCTCAGCCTCAAGTATTCTCGAGCGAAGAATTCTCATTGCCTTGTCACGGTTTTTGTGCTGACTGCGCTCATCCTGGCACTCAACAACAGTGCCTGTAGGCAAGTGAGTTATTCGTATTGCAGATTCGGTCTTGTTTATATGCTGACCGCCGGCACCGCTTGAACGGAATGTATCAATCTGCAAATCTGCCGGGTTTATCTGTATATCAACTTCTTCCGCTTCGGGAAGCACGGCAACTGTAACCGTTGACGTATGAATCCTGCCCTGGCTTTCGGTTTCGGGCACACGCTGCACACGGTGCACACCACTCTCAAACTTAAAGCGTGAGAAAGCACCCTCACCGCTTATCATAAAGCTGATTTCTTTAAATCCGCCTACCTCTGTTTCATTGGCAGAGAGGATCTCACTGCCCCAGCCCATAGTCTGAGCATACATTGAATACATACGGTAAAGCGAGTTTGCAAACAGCGAAGCCTCGTCGCCGCCTGCACCGCCTCTGATTTCAACAATAACGTTTTTATCGTCATTCGGGTCACGGGGAAGAAGAAGCACTTTCAGCTCCTGCTGAGTTATCTCAGCCTGCTCTTTTGCCGCCTCAAGCTCTTCCATAGCCATCTCACGAAGCTCGGCTTCAAGCGAAGAATCGTCGACCATTTCCTGTGCACCTTCAATATCGGCAAGTGCCTTTTTGTGCTCACGGAATTTCTCAACAACTGGCGTGAGATGCTTCATCTCCTGCATATACTTTTTATAGAGCTCCATATCCGAAACAACATCGGGCTGACAGAGCTTTTCATTTATTTCATCAAATCTTTGTTCTACCTGTGCAAGCTTATCTAGCATAAATTAACCTTCATCTTTTCTTTCGATTTTTTTGATATTTTTTTCAGCCTTTGAACGTGGTATCATCAGCTCTCTGCCGCAGCCCGTACAGCGCAGTCGAAAATCCATACCGATGCGAAGCACTTCAAACGCCGCTGTACCGCAAGGATGCTGTTTTTTCATATGAAGAATATCGCCAAGCCTTACATCCACGCATACCACCTCATTTTAAACAGTTATTGGGATATTATAACATATATATGCAAAAATATCAATCACCGCGGGAATGTAAAACGAGAAAACGCATATATATAAAGCAACGGTAAAAAACCAGCAAGGGAGGGAGCGGCGTAAAACTGCGCCGCACAGTAAATGAGAAGATACAAACCTGAAGGCAAGCTTATATCGACACCCGAAAACCGCGAGGCACTCGCAAATGCAAGCTCAATAATACAGGCTTATGCAAAAAAGCTGACACTTGAAGCCAGAGTATTGCTGTGCGATAATGAGCATAATCTCCACCTTGACCTCGGCCCGATGAGAGGCATTATCCCACGTAATGAAGGTGCTGTAGGAATCGAAGACGGCAGTGTGCGTGATATAGCACTCATATCCAGAGTCAATAAGCCGGTATCATTCAGGATAATAGGCTTTGAAGAGGACGGCTATGGCGAAAAGCTTGCGATACTCAGCCGCCGAGTAATTCAGCAGGACTGTTACAACGAATACATTTCTCAGCTTTCTCCCGGTGATGTAATAGATGCAAAGATCACTCATATAGAAGGCTTCGGTGCCTTTGCAGATATAGGTGCTGGACTTATTGCTCTTATACCGATTGATTCAATATCAGTTTCGCGTATTCCTCACCCAAACGTACGTTTTGCAACCGGCGACGATATAAAAGCAATTGTCAAAGATATCGCACCTGACGGCAAAATAACTCTGTCACACAAAGAGCTTCTCGGCACGTGGGAGCAAAATGCTCAGAATTTCACTCCCGGTCAAACTGTACCGGGCATAATACGTTCGGTAGAAAAATACGGTGTTTTTGTCGAGCTTGCACCTAACCTTGCAGGTCTTGCAGAGCCTGTACCCAATGTCTATCCGGGTCAGCACGCAACAGTATATATCAAAAGCCTCATACCGGAAAGAATGAAAGTAAAACTTATAATCGTCGATGCATTCAATGCCGAGTACCCACCCGATAAACCGCAGTATTACACAGACGCCAAGCATATCAGCCGCTGGATTTACTCCCCCGAATGTTGTTCACGTCTTGTCGAAAGCACCTTCTGAATGCACAATGCTCCCCCGGATTAATTTCGGAGGAGCATTTTTTATATTTTTATATTTCTATATCAAATACCGTGTTGAAAATATTTGATGCAACCATCATTGCGGCAAGTGAAGTTATTACAACCAGCTGTTCTTCGTCAAAAAATTCTCTCAGCTCGTCAATCTGATCATCGTAAACCTCGTGCGGATCATCTGCGACGTTTCTGCCGAACGAAACAAGCGCCTGCTGTACGGGTGTCATAATCAGCGTGTCAAAGTCCACACCCTGCTCATCAAGAAACCTTTTAAATATCGCAGAACAAGCCATACAGTCATTTTCGAAAGATATCGCATAACAAAAAAGATTGACATCAAGCTCTGTCAGAAACTTCTTCGCTTCATCGCATAGCTTATGAAAACCGTTCATCACATCAAAAGCAACAGCACTGTGAAGCAGTGTCATTTTCATATTGTTAGGTTTAGCTTTTTTTGTATATTCATCGTGTGCCGCTTTCGCTTCGTTGCACATTTTCTCATATTTAATCGGCTCTATTCTTGCCATTTTATTTGCCTCCACATACTGAATTACAAATATTTTATCCCCACATAACCTTTCTTGCAATAGTTTTAGTTGATTTTAAGATAATTATTTGCTATAATAGCGCTGCATATATAAAGAAAGGTGTTTTGTTATGAACAAACTTCTTATAACAGGCGGCGCAGGATTCATCGGCGGTAACTTCGTTTACTATATGCTCGAGAACTATCCCGACGCTCAGCTTGTATGTCTTGATGCGCTCACCTACGCAGGTAACCTTGAAACACTCAAGGATGCATTCAAATCCGACAGATTCACTTTTGTAAAGGGCGATATAACCGACCGCAGCTTCATCTATGATCTTTTTGAAAAAGAGAGCTTTGATGCTGTTGTCAACTTCGCCGCAGAGTCACACGTTGACCGTTCAATCGAAGAGCCCGAGGTATTCCTCAAAACAAACATTCTCGGCACTCAGGTGCTTCTCGATGCCTGTAACAAGTACAGCGTACCGAGATTCCATCAGGTTTCAACAGACGAAGTATACGGCGACCTGCCTCTCGACAGACCTGACCTGATGTTTACCGAGGATACTCCGATTCACACCTCATCTCCCTACTCTGCAAGTAAGGCTTCTGCCGACCTTCTTGTGCTTGCATACCACAGGACCTTCGGCACACCTGTCACGATTTCACGTTGCTCCAACAACTACGGTCCCTATCAGTTTCCCGAGAAGCTGATTCCTCTTATGATCGCCAACGCAAGCCACGATAAGCCCCTGCCCGTATACGGCGAAGGTCTCAATGTACGTGACTGGCTCTATGTCGAAGACCATTGCCGTGCAATCGCAATGATTCTCGATAACGGCACCATAGGTGAAGTTTACAACATCGGCGGCCATAACGAGCGTGCAAACATCGAGGTCGTAAAGACTATCATATCCTCACTCGGCAAAACGGATGAGCTTATCACCTACGTCAAGGACAGACCGGGTCATGACAGACGTTATGCAATAGACCCGACTAAGATCGGCAATGAGCTTGGCTGGGAGCCGCAGACAAAGTTTGACGACGGCATCAAAATGACAATTCAGTGGTACATCGACAACAAGCAGTGGTGGGAAAACATTCTCAACGGCTGTTACCGTAATTTTACCGAAAATGATTTTATATAATATAAATTTAATATTTTTATTCAACTAAACCATTTTTTATACGATTTTTTTGGTAGATATTACATAGGGACAAATTTATCCTTATATGATATAATTACATTTGCAAAAAAATCCTACAAAATTTTAGGAGGAGAACAAAAATGCAGACATCATCCCTTTCCAAGCGTCTTCTCGCTGTCGTTCTTGCAGCAATTATGATGCTTACAGCAATCCCCTTCTCTTTTGCAGCAGATGAAACAGCAGCAAAAGATACTATCGTCTTTGGCGGCATCTCATGGGATATCGTCACAAAAGAAGCTGACGGCGACCTTGTCCTCGTCACAACAGACGTACTCGCAAAGGCAGCTTTCAACGCAAAGGCTCCTATGAACTTTGCAACAAGCTCTCTTTACACAACACTCAACACAGACTTCTACGCAACATTCTCCGATGCAGAGAAGGCAGCTATCGTTCCCACAACAATCACTTACGATTACTGGGATGCAACAGCAGGTGCAAAGGTTACAGGTGCTACACTTTCAGCTAACGTAGTAGTTCCTGATGTAGAAATGGCAAAGTCTCTCGGCATAGCTTACTACAACGGTACCGCTACAGCTTATTATCTTGCAAGCGCAAGAGCTGACAAGGCAACAGACGCTGTTGTTGCTATTGTTTCAAAATCCGGTGATATTTCAAATGTCGGCGGTGCTCTCAAAACAACAGGCTACCGTGCAGTTATCACTCTCAAGGCAGGCAGCTTTGCTCAGTTCCCCGCTGTTGACGGCGTAAGCTACACAGTAAACGACAAGGCTGTTACATACTACGCAACAACTTCTGCAACATCCTTCAAGGTTGCTGTTGATACAGACAACTACGCAGCAGACGAGCTTGCAGTTGTTCTCGGCTCAGAGGCTCTCACAGCAGCTGACGGCGTATACACAATTCCCGCAGGTTCTGCAGCAGAGCTTTCAGTCTCCGGTGTCAAGGCTCAGCCCGCTGACTTCACAGCATACAATGAGGCAGTTGCAAAGGCAGAAGAGGTTGACAGAGACCTCTGCGACACAACAGACCTCGATGCAGCTCTTGCAGTTGACGTAAGCGCTTGCACAAAGCTTGAGCAGGCTAAGGTTGACGAGGCTGCAGCAGCTATCCTCGATGCTATCGCAAACCTCAAATACAAGCCCGCTGACACAGCAGCATACCTCGAGGCTCTTGCTGAGCTCAGAACGATCCTTGCTAATGAGCCCGTAGAAATTACACCCACACTTACAGCTTCTCTTTACAACCTCAATGCTGAAGCAAACGAAATCGGTGACAACTTCAACAATGTTATCCGTGTTTTACTCAACAGCTATGAGGACCGTACAGATACACCTGTAAGCGGCTACACTATCGACAAGCAGGCTGAGGTTGACGCAGCTACAGCTGAAATCGAAGACCTTATCGCACGTGTTCCCCTTATGAGAGCAAGCACAGCTGATTGGTCATCTGCTCTTAATACTATTAAGAATCTTTCTCCCAACAGATACTCCAACGCAGCAGAGCTCATTGCTGAGGCAGAGGCTCTTGTAGCTGAGAACGATTATGCTGCTCTTAACCTTGATATTACACATCAGGCTGAGGTTGACGAAGCTACAGCTAAGTTCAGAGAGATCGCTGCAAAGGCAGTGACCATTCCTGCTGACTACACAGCACTTGATGAAGCTCTCGCTATCGCTGATACATACCTCGCAGAAAACTTCTACACAGAAGAAGAGATGGCAGGTGCAGGTGCAGCTTGGGAAGACTTTGTTAAGCAGTTCGAAGCAGCTAAGGCTATCGACAGATCACAGTACACAACATATGCTGACCACCAGAAGACAATAGACGACCTCACAGCTGTTCTTACAAGATCTATGGAAGTTCTTGACGAGTTCGAGCGTCTTACTCCGTGGGAGGAGTTCTGGAAGCCCGTTAAGGATTTCTTCAAGGAAGTTTCTGATTTCTTCGGTCTTGTCGGCGGTATCCTTAAATTCGTTGGTGATATCATCAAACTGCTCATCAAGGGCGAAATCGAATTCAACGTTGCTGTTTGGGATATATTAGACCTTATCGGTGACGAAGACATTTCAGCATTTGTTGAGAAAATCATCCCCCGTCCCACTCCGGCTGAATAATTAAACTAAGGCGTGAGCGAATGCTCACGCCTTTATTATTTATTTCTTATAACATCATAAAAAGCTCTGACTCACATTACTTGCAAGTCAGAGCTTTAATATTAATATCTTTACTTTACAAATCAGAACTGAATAAGGCTTTCAATATGTGCCTCAAGCTCTTCGATCTTGATTCTCTTCTGCTCCATTGTGTCACGGTCACGTACTGTTACGCAGCCATCCTCAAGTGAATCAAAGTCGTATGTGATACATACGGGTGTACCGATCTCATCCTCTCTACGATAACGCTTGCCGATTGAGCCTGTTTCATCAAAGTCAACCATAAACTTCTTCTGGAGCTTTTCATAAACCTTGAGTGCCTCACCTGAGAGTTTCTTTGAAAGAGGAAGAACGGCAGCCTTATAGGGAGCAATTGCGGGGCTGAGGTGAAGAACAACTCTCGTGTCATTCTTTTCTGCGTCAATAACCTCTTCGTCGTATGCCTCGCAGAGAAGAGCAAGAACAGTTCTGTCAAGGCCGTAGGTTGATTCAATGATGAAGGGAATGAACTTTTCGTTTGTTTCGGGGTCAAGATAATCCATCTTCTGGCCGCTGTATTCCTGGTGTCTTGTGAGGTCAAAGTTCGTTCTGTTGTGTGTGCCGTTAACCTCACCCCAACCGAACGGGAAAAGGAACTCGATATCACATGCAGCTTTTGCGTAGTGAGCGAGCTTTTCGTGGTCGTGGAAGCGGAGATTCTCTGCCGCAATGCCGAGATCCTTATAGAACTGAAGACCGTACTCCTTGAAATAGTCGTAAAGGTCTGTGTCTGTACCCTCTTTACAGAAAGTCTGGAACTCCATCTGCTCAAACTCGATTGTTCTGAACGTAAAGTTACCGGGAGTGATCTCGTTTCTGAAAGCTTTACCGATCTGACCGATGCTGAAGGGAAGCTTTGCTCTCATAGTACGCTGAACGTTGAGATAGTTAACATACTCACCCTGAGCATTTTCAGGACGGAGATAAATAACATTTTTGCTGTCATTTGTAACGCCTCTGAAGGTCTGGAACATCAGGTTGAACTCTCTGATGTCTGTGAAATCGTGTTTACCGCAGTGAGGGCAGGGAATCGAGTTTGCCTTGATGTACTCAAACATCTCTTCCTTTGTCATACCGTCTGCGTGTGCATCAGGATTAAAATCATCAATAAGGTTGTCAGCTCTGTGGCGCTTCTTGCACTCCTTACAGTCGAGAAGCGGGTCGGAGAAGCTGGCAACGTGTCCGCTTGCCTCCCATACTCTGGGATGCATAAGAATATCTGCATCAACCTCGTAGCTGTTTTTGCGTTCCTGAATAAATCTCTTTCTCCAGGCATCCTTGACGTTATTCTTCATTCTTGCGCCGAGAGGACCGTAGTCCCATGTATTTGCAAGGCCGCCGTAAATTTCGCTGCCTGCAAAAATGAAGCCTCTGCCCTTGCAAAGAGCAACAATTTTTTCCATAGTTTTTTCTGTGTTAAGCATTTTCATGTTCCTCTCACAAATCAAAATTCAATATATGATACCATAAATAGGTAAAACTTGCAATAGTTAAAGTATACTTTACATAAGATATTGTATTTCAGCTGACGCCCAATTGGCAGCCCTACGGAGAAAAATCAGAAATCTGCGTTAAACAATAAAGATGCCGTAAGCGGAGTACGTATAACCTCAAGAGTTCTTTTGGTTACTTTTGTAACTCCGGACAAAAGTAACTGCGGTTTTTAACCGCATAAATGAATTGCTACGCATGATTTGAATTGTATTGTATTATATGATATCAAACTCTGCAACTATCGGCAAATGGTCAGACACAACCTTATTGATTGTTTCAACCCTTGTGCACTCAAGACCTCGGTAAAAAATATAATCGATTTTCTTAATTGGCTTATCGGATGGAAATGTGTAATCCCCTGTCCTGTCGGTATCGGTAAGACGCTCATAAATCGGTCTCAATTCATCTGCTTCGGGTGTGTTGTTGAAATCACCCATAAGCACAACAGGTATATCCGTGTTGTCGAGAATATCGCATATAACTTTCACAGCATTCAGCCTCTCGCCAAGCATAAGACCCATATGTGTAACCAGAATCATTACATCTTTGCCTTCAAGCTCAAAAACAGCCTTTATAATACAACGTGTTTCGTAGTAACCCTTTTCAGTTTTAGGAGGGTCGGGTATGGCTACCGTTTCAACCGATTTAAAAGAATATCGGCTGAGCAAAGCATTGCCGAAGGGGTTGCCGAAATCGAGGGTAACCGCCTTACCGAAATATCCGTTATATCCGAGTCCGTCGGCCAGCTTTTTAGTCTGGTTAGCATAGCCCTTCAGCCAACCTCTTCCTCTTATCTCGTTAAGCCCGCATATATCGGGATCCTGCTCAGCGATCGCTTTTACAAAAAGCTCATAATCTATAACCCGCTTTTTGTAGTCAAGCGCGTGCTGAATGTTAAATGTCATAATTCTCATTACACTGTCCCCTTTAGAAATTTGGTTACGGAGCCAACCACAGCAACTTAAATTCTTTTTCTATCTCAGCTTGCGACATTCTGTCAATATCATCAATAAATCTGATTCCCATATCAGTAGCCCTCGCCTTAAGATATTTACCCTTTGCGCTGTCTTCAATTGATTCTGCTGCAACTATCACCTTACGTGCATATTTGCCGCCAAAACGCTCAGCAACAACAGAAAGCTTATACAGCTCATCAACATCAAAGCGACCGTTTTTGCAGGAAATAAATACCGGCGTAAGCCCTTTCATTAGCATAACATCAATTTCGTTTGCCACATCGGCACTGAAATCGGGGGCAACAACACTGTCCCAATCTATATAAACACCTGTACGGACATCGTTGTACAAAAGGCTGCCGTTTTTATCTGTTGATCTGCGGGCATTCACAGCAACAAAAACCTCAAGAAGCCTGCCCGCAATCGTAAGGCATCTCTTCACCTGTTCATTTTTAAAAGCAAACGATACAACATTATCGTTATAGAACAGGTTTCTTATCAGACCGTATTTTTCAAGTTCCCTCAACAAAGAAAGAAACTGATTTACATATACATTATTCTTTTTCATCAGTGTAGTAACTATTTCCATGCTCGCATCAAACTCAAGACTCGATGCCAAGCGTGACTCCGCACAAAGCTTTGATATGCAGCCTATCTGGTTGTTCCATCTGCCGGTATTTTTGGTACAAAGCATCCACATCAGCTCTATATCCTTTTCAAATTCATTGTTGAAATCCCAGTCAAACATACCGGCTTCAATTTCATCCGAGCCGATAATTCTGCCGCCGTATATGCGTACGTTTTCATCAACACTGAATTTAATTGCGGAGGTTTTGCAAACCTCACCGTCGGCATCACAATCAACAAGAGAGTTGGTATTAATATTAAATCTGTGAATCTGAATACGATTGCCGTACTTTTCAAAAACAGCACCGAGAGCTACAAGATACGTTTCTTCTCCGCCTTGAATATCAAAAACACAGTTATCATTATTCTCAACAATATCGCTGAGCACGTTTATACAATTTTTCAGATTATTACGGCTGATTTTCCGAGGTATAAATTCAACCTCGATTCCCCTGTCTGCAGCCAAGCTTTTGTAAGTATCAATACTCCTGTTTATACGCTTCTCGTTATCGCCGACAAAGATTACCTTATCAGGAGAGCACAGCAAGGTGCTCGCTATATTCTCAACAGCAGTTTTATCGTAAAACTCAATAATCGTCATAAAAAACCATTCCTTGCTTTTAATGCTTTCCGGTACAATTTTAGCAAAAAATATGTAAAAAAACAATGTTTTGCCGTAACTTTCTTACTCTCATATATCGATATAATGTTTCGGTTTTCATCAATAAAGAATACAAAAAATAGGTAATTTATATTTATTTGTAAATATTTTTATACAAGTTACCTTGTTTTGCTTATAAAAGGTATATTTTTTCAAAAAAGGCATTGACAAAACCTGATAAATTTGATATACTTCAAAAGCTGTTGATTTTTAATCAAGCGGGCCATTAGCTCAGTTGGTTAGAGCAACCGGCTCATAACCGGTCGGTCCGGGGTTCGAGTCCCTGATGGCCCACCAATTTAATATAGGGGTATAGCTCAGTTGGTAGAGCAGCGGTCTCCAAAACCGCGTGCCGAGGGTTCAAGTCCTTCTGCCCCTGCCAAGTGCAAAAGTGCTTACAAATGGCTATATAGAGCCAAATGCGAGCACTTTTGTTTTTTGTTTTTTGCCGTTTTATTTTTCTTTCTTGCGGTTAAAATCGGTTTAAATTGCATCAAATCTGTTTGATATGCAAGTAAATATGCAAGTAAAAAATTCCTTGAAAACGGGCTGATTGCGGTTTAGATTATATATTTTTAGTTGCTGTTACAATTTCTTTTGGTTTAGGTTATCGGTTCCCAACCGTCAACGATTACTTCTTCATTTTCGTCAATGTGTGACACAATACGATACTTATGTCCGTTAAGGTCGATTGCTGTACCGTTTTCATAAGCGATTATAAATTCACCATTTTCGAGTTTTGCAACATACGCATGGGCACTATCATAATAAATTTCTTTGAGCATCTGTTACCTCCCGATATTAAACCGCAAATGCCCAAAGTAATAATGAAAAAAACACCATTTAGTCACATAAAAGAACAAAAAAGCCGTCGGAATCCTTTTGGAGACCGACGGCTTTGGTTATGTTGTAATGTTTGATTTTAATACGGTTTATCGTATTTCATAGCTCTGTCGGAGTCGGATATGCCCTTTGTTGTCGGGTCTACGGTGATACCGAGCTGTGCGAGCACTGCGACGATTGTAATAAACACGTTCTGAATTGATTCCTCTGTTATAGAGGGCACAACGTTATTATATCCTTGATATAAGGCAAATATGGTACAGCTTCTTTTGCAGATAAGCTTTGGTGAGTTTTTGTTTCGTTGAAAACTTGACTCGAAACATTTATACTCCATCCGGTGTCTTGATTTATAGTCTCACCTCTATTGTTATCTTTTTGTGTAGCTGTTTCTACTTTAGTTGTATCGTTTACTCTCCAATCACCAAAATAAGCACGGAAGAACGGGGATTTTACGCCAAGTTCATTCCAGTACTTTTGTGCAAATGCAGATAAATTATTAAGTTCTTGAGAAGTTAACGAATTGATACTTTTTCTGCCTATTGATTGAGCTGACAAAACGTCACTCTTAGTCAGTGCGTTTCTGTCACTATACTTCACCGCTTCGGCGGTGTTTTTTATTTCAGTGACATTTTCACTCGCAGCATAGATAGCCTCGGTAAATTTGGACTGAAGCTCTTCGAGAGAGTCTTTCATCTCAAGTACGAGCTTACCTTCTTTTGAGTTGGGAGAATAGCGTGAATATATCTGCTTGACTTTATCGACCCACTTATTAATGAAATCGGAGATCTTCTCAAACAGAGTCTTGTTCTGTTTATAAAGCTGCTGCAGCTTCTCAATAACTTTACCGTCTGTCAGCATAGCTTCCATTGAGTCGGCAATTACTTCTTCATAGGCTGTATCGTAGTCGATATTTCTGCCGTTGGATTTTGCTTTGCGAATCTGTGCTTGAACAAGCTCATCAACGCTCTGGCCCTGCTTGCCGTATTGCTCCATAAGGAAATTCGCAAGCGATTGGAATTTTGCAGGTGACCACTCTTTTATGTAGTGCGTAAGCTCATGAGAAAGAGTATAGAGCATTGTGCCCTCGCCCTTAATGCTCTGGTATTAGTTGCAAACAAAAAAAGGAGCTGTAAAACGAAAAAAGTTTGAACAGAACCAGTAAAAACGGACAATGAAAAAAAGAGCCCTCTATGGTAGAATTAAAGAAACTATCATAGGGGGATTTTTCATGCCAAAAAAGTATAGTCACATTAAGCAATATGAAACAGAGATATTAAAATTTAAA
>JAZPYN010000024.1:0-67024 GCA_045544155.1 Acutalibacteraceae bacterium | reverse complement strand
CATAGAGTTTGAAACAGGTGTACCCGTAGCGAAAATAACACCTTTACTGCCTGTGATTTCATCAAGGTATCTGCACTTCATATAGAGGTCAGATGACTTCTGTGCTTCGGTCTGGGCAATACCGCCGACATTACGCATTTTTGTGTAGAGGTACAAATTCTTAAAATTGTGAGCCTCGTCTACAAAGAGCCTGTCAACACCGAGTTCTTCAAAGGTTACAACATCATCCTTACGGGTTTGGTCGTTGAGTTTTTGGAGTTTTGCCTGCAAGGACTTTTTAGTTTTTTCAAGCTGTTTAACAGAGAATTTCTCGCCCTTGTTAAACTTGATTTGTCCGATACCAACGGTTATTTCATCAATCTGTTCTTCAAGCATCCTCTTTTGCCGTTCAAGACTTAACGGGATTTTTTCAAACTGCGAATGACCGATAATAATAGCATCATAATCACCCGTAGCAATACGGGCACAGAACTTTTTACGGTTTTTGGTTTCAAAATCCTTTTTGGTAGCAACAAGGATATTCGCCGATGGGTAAAGCTGTAAATATTCTGCTGCCCACTGTTCCGTAAGATGATTAGGAACAACAATGAGTGACTTGTTACAAAGTCCGAGTCTTTTGCTCTCCTGTGCCGCAGCAACCATCGTGAAGGTTTTGCCCGCACCGACGACGTGTGCAAGAAGTGAATTACCGCCGTACATAATTCTTGCAACCGCATTAACCTGATGAGGTCGTAAGGTTATTTCGGGATTCATACCCGAAAAATTGATGTGACTGCCGTCATACTCACGGGGTCGCATACAGTTAAACTTGTCATTGTATATGCGGACAAGTTTCTCTCTGCGGTGGGGGTCTTGCCAAATCCAATCTTGGAAAGCCTGCTTTATCATTTCCTGCTTACCCTGTGCAATGGCAGTTTCCTTTTTGTTAAGAACGGGTTTTCTGTTGCCGTTCTCATCTTCAACATAATCGAATATACGCACATCTTTAAGATTAAGAGTTTCCTCTATAATCTTATATGCATTTATTCGGCTTGTACCGTATGTTGTGTTGGCAATAACATTCATACGGTCATAGTTTTTGTTTTCGATATTCCACTCTGCGGAAATCGGTGAATAGTGTACCTTTATATTCCATTGAGCATATCTCGGTGTTTGTAAGAGTTCAAACATAAACTGTTCAACAACATCAACCGGGAGCCAAGTCGCACCCAAGCGGACAGAGATTTCACTTGCTGTCAAATCTTCGGGTTGTACTTTTTCAAGCATTTCAACATTGGCACTGTAATCATCGGGATAAATTTCAGCAGTCCGTTTTGCAAGTTCAAGTTTCTTTCTGACGTTACCCGAAAGGTATTCATCAGCCGTAAGATACCTCGGTACTCTGCTGTCCTCGGATGTGTGTTCGGGGTTAAGGAAGATAACACCTTTGAGTTCTTCAAAAAGCATTTGCTCTGTCTTGCCCGTGAGCTTACACATATAGTCCATATCAACACAGGCTTTTTCACCGATTGATACTGCCAATGCTTCACTTGCCGTTTCAACAGATGTTACAGCGATATGTGGCTTGATTGTTCGTTTAGTGAACATATCTGCCTTGCGTTTGAGTTCACCGTTTTCGCCGATAACTTCAAGTGAACAAAGCAGACAATATGAACTGTCATCAGAGAATACAAGGCGGTTTGCTCTTGCGTTGAGCAGACCGTATTTCTTTGTGAACTTGTCATAGATTTCATTCAATCTTTCCTGTGCCGAAAGAATAGCTGAATCGGGATAATCGTCTGTCTGAAGCCTTATGAGTTCACGCACACAGTCCCTTATTTCAATCATACCTTTTATACGGCTTTCCGCTGTTGCAGAAACATCAACGGGTGTCATTCTGCTGTCGCTACGGTAATATACCTTATCTTCAACAACAGTAAAACTGAAATTCTTAACATTCGGGTCTGCAGGTACGGATAAATCTTCGGACTCGCCGACATCGGAAAGTTCAAAATCCTTTATCTCGGCGTGTATGTTCTGTATCGCTTCTGAAAGAAGATCGGAGAGTTCTCTGCCCTCATAAGGTCTGCAGGTCAGTGACTGACCGAATTGTGAGGACTCCATAACCATATCACCGAGTACCATTTCGGGATGGTCAATAAAATACTTGTTATATTCGTAACCGTTCTCATCACGGTCAAGGTGTACCCAATCAGGCTCATCATTAACAAGGGTATCTCTTTTCTGTAAAAAGAGAATATCCGATGTTACCTCTGTACCTGCGTTAGCCTTAAAAGTGTTGTTTGGCAGACGAATGGCGCCGAGCAGTTCTGCCCTTTGTGCGATATACTTTCTTACGGCAGGATTTTTCTTGTCCATAGTACCCGATGAAGTAACAAAAGCAATTACACCGCCGGGGCGTACTTTATCAAGGGTCTTGCCGAAAAAGTAATCGTGTATGAGCCAGTTGTGTTTGTCGTACTTTTTGTCGATAACCTTAAACTGCCCGAAGGGAACGTTACCTACCGCAACATCAAAAAAGCTGTCGGGTAATGCTGCTTCTTCATAACCCTGTACCGTAATACCCGATTTCTGATAAAGCTGCTGTGCAATTCTGCCCGTTAAGCTGTCAAGTTCAACACCGTAGAATTTGCTTTCACTCATCTTGTCGGGGAGCATACCTATGAAATTACCCGTACCGCACGAAGGCTCGAGGATGTTACCGTTTTCAAATCCCATATTGCCGAGTGCTTCATACATAGCACGGATAACAACGGGGGGAGTATAAAAAGCGGTAAGTGTACTTTCTCTTGCAGCGGCATATTCTTCGGGAGAGAGTGTAACAATAAGTTCTTTGTATTCATCTGCCCAATTTGTTTTGCTTTCATCGAAAGCATCTGCAAGACCGCCGAAGCCAACATATTTTGAGAGTATTTCCTGCTCTTCGGGAGTAGCAAGACGATTTTCAAATTCAAGCTCGTGCAGAAGATTGATAGCAGCCATATTGTTACGGAATTTTTCTTTTGCACCGCCGACACCGAGGTTATCATCGGTTATTCTGAAATTGTGTTTTTCGCTGTCGGGAACGGTGGGATGAAGAGTTGTGACTTTTTGTTTCTTTTCTTCCCATACGGGTGGAGTAAGAGCAGGCTCTTCCGTGCGAAGTGTCTGAATTGTCACATCAAAGGGTAGTCCGCTTTCTTCGGCAGGTATTTCCGCAACCTTTTCCGTTGAATAGGTTGGTGCGGTCTGCTGATTCAGCAGTTCACGGACAAGACCAATTTTTTCAACTCTGTTTATGGGGTACAGAACAGAGGTGTCACGCATTGAAACATCACCGAAAACGGGGTCAATCTTTTCGATAACGAATTTTGTACCGTCAATCATTACCTCTTTTCCGATGAGTTCTGAGTCAGGAATAACAGGAAGATTTTCCTTTTCTTTCTCTAATTCCTTTATTAACTGTTCAGCAATTTCTTTATCATCTGTTTCCGCTTCTTCAACTATATTTTTCAGTTGAGCAATAATCGAGTCTATTGATTTCGGACTCTGCAGGTCAGCAGCAAGTTTACTTGCGGCATCTTCTTCTGACTCGCCGATTTCAAGAGTATCTCTGAATCCGTAGAAATCAAAATCTCTGTAAAAATCAACAAGTCTTTCAGCGAGTGTTTTTTCAACATTCGGACTTGCGGGAGCAGTTTCAACGGGGGCTTCTTTTATTGCTTTTTCTTTAGATAAGGAAACAATAGAGTAGGTTTTTCTTTCGCCGTTCTCAATGGCTGAAATGGCAACGTCAAAGCCTTTTTTGGTAATTTCATCAATATATGCTTCAAGTCTGTGAGCAGGAAAACCGACCATCGGCACTCGTTCATCATCATTTACTGCTCTTGAAGTAAGAACAAGTTGAAGCGAAGTAGCCAAAGTTTTTGCATCATTATTGAATGCTTCAAAGAAATCGCCAACCTGATACAACACTATTGAATTGGGATTATCCGCCTTTATTTCGTTGTATTCATCCAAGAAACTGTTACGGCTGATTTCGACATTTGCGGAGGTTTCTTTTTCAAACTCCTTGGCTTCTTCAACAAGAGCCTGCATAGTTTCAAGTGAACATTCGGTATAATCGGGTTGCTCGTGAAAATACTCGTTTGCACCGTCAAAAAATTCACTGCCGTAGTCTGCAAATTCCTGTTGGCTTACTGTGCCGAGATAATCAAAGAAGTCTTTGAAATCTGCGTGCTTCTGTGCAGCCTCCAGAACAACCTCAAAATGGAAACTGTTTGTAACAAACTGTCCTTTACCGTCATTACCATCAGGGTTGTAATACATCCACGAAACAATTTCTTTATCACGGTCAACATAAAAAGCATCGTCATAGAGTACATCTGCAACAGCAGCGTGTCCGTCATCATATTCAGACGGCTCTTGCACCTCATCTAATGATGTGGGAGAATATCTGTCTATAACGCCCTTATCTAATGCCATAACTACCGCTTCAATGTTGTTTTCAAGAAGTCTTTTTGTGGCATAGCTAAGGTTGAAATCAAGAACCTGACAACAAGGCGTGAAAACATTTCCGTAAAGTTTTTTTCCCGGTGCGGTATAGTTTGTGACCTTTGCAAGAATTTCAGCATCCTTGCCGAATGCGTTATAAAATCCTCTTGTGTGTAAAAGAACAACACTATCCGGGTTTTCCTTTTGTACTTGTTCGTATTGAAGTAAGAAATCGGGTTTACCGCTTTCGTCAATTTCTGTTTCGGCTTCGTCTTTAACGGCAGGTCTTTCAACATCAACTTCTATTCTCAAATGATTATTTGCAGGATTTTCTCTTACTCTTTTCTCAAATACTGCTTTTGAAAATTCTTCCGTGAAAAGAGGATATTGGATGTTGCTGAGTATAACGGGGTCTTCAAGTGAAAGAATAGTGTACTCATCCGCACCGATATATACGGTATCGCCGAGATTATATTCATATCTGTATTCTTTTGGTGTTTCTTTTTCCTCGGGAGCATCACGGAGAAGCTGACGAATTTCACTTTCTTTTTTCCACTCAGCCTCTTGTGCCAATCTGTTTTCAAGCCATTGCGGATACATTTCTTTTTCTTTTGGGTTTAAGTATCTGTCAGCCTTTATAAGTGTCGAAAGACGGCTTTCAACATAATTCCACTTCAACAAAACTCGTCTTGGAGGAACACTGTAATGGTCAGATATTTCAATACCTTTTGAGTCGTGACCTTCCCAAAATCCACTTCCGGGAAGTGCATCTGAATGACCGCCTGTTCCGTATTCGTTTTTAAGGAACTTAATGTTTTCATCTTTTGAAAGGCTTTCGGCAAACTGCCTGTAAATACGCATTTTACCTTCGCTGAAATCACTACCGCCGCAAAGCACATAATCAACGGCAGATTGAGGCAGAAACAAAGGAGCTTCATTCTTTACTGCCGTGCCGATAAGTTCCATTTGCTTTTCAACACCGGGTAAAAGCAAAGCCTGAGGCTCTGTCCATTCCTCCATAAGCATAAGTCCAAAAACACTTCGTTCAATCTGGAACCATTTTTCCCACGCTTCACGGAGTTCAGTTCCGTCATTACGCCATAATCTAATGGCATCGGAATAGGCTTCAAAGCCTGCGTTTACACCGTTTGAAAGTGTAATTTCATAGGGTGTTGAATTAAAGAAAGACATAATAAAATCGCTACGTTCTTTTTTGTCGGAATGACTTTCATAGAACATAGCGATTTCTTCTGTATGCGGAGCCAAAAAGTTTTTAATCAGCTCGTTTTTTTCTCGATCTTGGTGGAAATACTCGATGCCGTTCCAACGGGCATCGAAATCGTGATTACTTAACTGTAAATCAGTTCCTTGAGTACCGTTTCCTCGGCTGCCTGTTTGATGTTGTTCATCAACTGTACCCACCTCATCTGGTCGGTCTCCTTCAGTGTTTCCGTCACTCCTTCGGATTTCATCATCTGTTCGGTTATCTGTTCCAACATCTGCTGTGCTTCCTGTTCCGTCTGAAGCAGGTGTTTCATCAGTTCGCCCGTCATCAGAAGTGTGTTGAACTTCACTTTTCGGTGATTCATCAGGTAATTCTTCCTCATCAATCCGTACTTGCCAAGTGTAGCGTTCTTCTCCTCCGCTGACAGAGTGATGTTCGGGATTCTGTAATCTCCGACCTGTCTGTAAGTTATCTGTGACATCTTCATTTCTCCTTTCGGTGTCTTTTTTTTGCTTTGCACCCTCATCATATCCGAAATCGTATGAACTGACAAATGTGCGATTTTTATTTTTTTCTTCTTTTTGAAGAGCTTTTACGGTTGTTTCAATTTCACGAAGTCCCATTTCAGCTATTTCACTTGTAGCGGAGCCTAATGCGATTATTGTTTGGTGAGTGTTGAAATTGTAAAGGTCTTTAAAATCTTCGGGGTCATAGAAATCATCCGCATTTATTCCGCACCGTGTCATCATCATATACCCGATACTGCTTACAAGAGTATTTCTGAAAACGCTTCTGATATTATCCTCATCAAAATCTTCAAGGAAACTGCCGTACTTGGCTTCATCCAAATTGTAAAGATAATCAAGGATATTATCGTCAACCATATTCTGTGCGGTATCGTCAATAACAGAAGCAAGTGAGCCGTTACCGACTTCGCCAAAGGCATTTTCAAGTGCTTCGGTTATCTCTCCTTCAAATCTGTCCTCAACCTTCCAAGAGGGAATTTCAATACCTTGTCTTGAATTTGTGTCAGACACATCGAAAACATAACGGAGTTTTTGGTTGTTGCCTGAGAAGTTCAACAGAGCTATACCTGTTGCACCTCGGTTTACCCAACGGTTGAATTTTTTATTCCAAAAGCTGATTTCCGCACAAGCGGTTGCTTCGGGCTTTTGAGCAAAGATAAGGATTTGGTCGGGGAAACTGTATTTATAGTTGTTTGCTGCAGTTCTCAAAAAAGAAGTCCAGTTCTGCTGATTTTCAGTAGCCTTAATAACCTCATCATTGAATACAGCAGTTACAATTTGCAGTTTACTTGCCAATTAAACCACCTCACTTTTCATTGGTTTTAGCAAGATAAGAGAATAACTTATTCGACTTAACGCTTTCCTGCAACTGCTGAATTTCAATAATATCCGTAAAGGATATATCATCAATTACGGCAATATCCTTGGGCGTGAGCTTCTTTATATCTTCCTCTGTGGTATATCCGAGAGAAATGAGTTTTTCAAGGAGTTTCAACCTTTTGGTTACTTCGTTGGGTACTTTCGCCATTCTTCTTTACCTTCCTTTCTTCAAATTCTTTATAAACTCGTTTCCAACAAATATTGCAAACATTTTCATTGTGGTATATGCATTTTTTGCAGCCGAGTTTATTCATATTAACCTTCATGGTGTCCGATAACATTTCTCGTCATCGTGCATCACCTCGGTCTTTGTGTTTTGTTTTAACGGGTGTGCCGTTATCGTCATAGTTGTGAGGGTCTGCTTCGGGAGTGTTCCAACCCTTTAAAGAGCCTGCGAGCATTGCTGCTTCCTGTGCTTTGGTTACTCCCATTTCGCTGTTATGACCGTCAGCGAGTTCTCTGTTCTTCTCGGGCGAGTTGTTGCTGTCATTTACATCTGAATGTTCGTTTTCGCCCTTTGTGATAATAATGAGATGACCGTTTGAGGGTGAAACGGAATAGCACCTTTCAGGAAGTGATGAACGCAAAGGAATAACCTTGCTGCCGTTTCTTTCCATTATCTCGGCAAATTCACAAATGTGATAAAGTCTGTCGCCGACCTCTGTGTGGTACTCGTCAATAAATCTGCAATATTTATCGACCTTTTCACCGTCAAGGCGATGGATTCTGATTTTATCGCCATCGGGAATGGTGAAAACAGGTCTGTATGAGGGAGTAATAAAGCGGATACCCTTACTTGCGTGAACGAGATGTGTTTCAAAATATTGCTTTACAAAGCAGTAGCAGTAAAGGTTATATTCGCCCTGCCTCGGATTGAGCCTTAAAAGATAAGTGTGCTTATCCGTATCAACTCTTACGCCGTAATACTGATTATCTGCACCGCTGTACTGCTTTGCGTGTTCGTGACAATAACGGCTGAGCCTTGTTCTGTCATTGAGCAGTCTGCCGTAAGTGTCATCAAGGCGGAGTGCGTTGATAACATCGTCAAATTCCTTTTTGAACTCATCTGTCTTGAAGAAAGTACAGACGTCATTCCAAGTGGAATTGAACTCTTGTCCGTTATATCCCATATCCGCACGGAGATAACCTATACAGCCTGTCTGCTGATATAACTGCTGACTTTGTCTGAATGTGTATTTTTCAAGATTGGTAGTTATAGGTGTTACATACAAATCCGTCATCTTGCATCCCTTTCCTTTCTTCTGTCTGCACGCTCTTTCAGTACCTTTTCAAGACCTTCCTTTGCCCAATCGGGGAGTTTGTCTTTTTCAATAGTACCGAGAACATCCTGACGTTTGAACTGCACGGATTCTCCCGTGTAAAGATTAGTACAGAAACACGCTGTACCTCTTGAATTTGCAGACGAGCCAAAACCGCCCGTACAAAGACAAAGCTGATTTACAGAAATTCTGTATTCGGGTTTGAATATATCTGCCTTTATAACTACAACCTTGTCTTTGATTGACTGTCTGTAGTCAACAGCTTCGCAATCTTCGGCAGTAAGCGGAGTTTTATCAACGGAGATCTTTGCGTTTTCTTCCATAACTCTGTCTGCTTCTGCCTCAATCCTTTCTGCAAAGATTTTTGCAAGTTCGGCAAAATCATCACCAATGAGAACATCATTGTATCTTGTGAAAATACCGTTGTGTTCGCAGCTGGCAACAAGATAAATCATATTGTCGGGTGCATTGGGATTTTCGCCGAGTATAATTTCGGTTTTACCGATTTCAAAGGCTTGGGTTATCTCATAACCCTCAACCATTCGTTTTTCACTCAATATCTTCAACTCCTTCCATGAGCGCTTTTCCGTACTCTGTGAGAGTATAGAAATATGCGTGGTCAAACTTGGATTTTTCCAATTGATTTATTGAAACAACATTTGCTTTAACGAGGCGTTTAATCGCATTTCGCACAGCCTTTTCACCCATAAAGGGAAATGTGGCTGTCAGAGATTTTTGTGTTATACGTACAGATATTTGACTCTCAAATATATTGTTCGTATGCGTTAAAAGGTGTTTGATAAATCCTGCAATAAGTGCGGAATTGATACCGTGCTTTATTGCAATAGTGTTGCTGTAATTACATACCATTTATATTTACCTCCAAAAAGTTAAGGGCAGCCTTTTGACTGCCCTTTAGTGTTTATCTTCCGACATACCAATCATCGTAGGCTGATTCGGAAATGTTGATTGTGTTTGTGTTTATTGTTCTTGTAATCATACCTGCAGGTGTCCAACAGTCACTCTGAGTTATACTCATAATATACTTTCCGTTGGGATACCAAACGGGTGTGAAATGCACTCTGCCGTATGTTCCGTTTGGTCTGAATCTCCACTCGCTCGATACCAAATCAAGTGTTCGGTATTCACCGTTTTTGGTCGAGTAGTCAAATTCGGGCATAAGAGCATAGGCAAACTGCGGTTTTGTGTATGCCGCCGATGACGGCATAGTGTAACCCGAAACGGATTTATTGTTATTCATTAGTGCCAAGGATAAGCCGTAACCCGATTTCATAGTCCAAGAACTGCCGTTTTTAACAGCCGTTGAGCCTGTTGCGGGTGTGAGAGTTGCGGAACTGTCTGCAATACCTACGGCATAGCTTACCTTCTTAAATGCACCCGATGAATAAGTCCATTCCCACCAAGAAGCAGAATAGCTCTTGTTGTCCTTTGACAGAGGAATGGTAAATCCTGCGGGTTTGGTCTTTTCAAACTGTGTATCGTTTGTTTCAGATACAGTTGCAGGTGTTGTGGTATAGTTTGCAGATGAAAGGTTGTACGATACACCGTCCTCGATGATTTCACCCGTAATCTTTACCTTTGCACCATTCAGACCTGCAGGAACTTTCCACTTGAAATACACAAGATTGTTTTCAAGACCGGGAACAACAGCCTGTTTTTTTGTGTATGTGGCTATTTGTTTTGTGCCGTTATATACTTTAAACAGAATAGATATATTGTTGCTCGGCGTGTAATCGTCCGTGTAGGTGTTGTTGAGCCAAAAGCTCGTTATTACCTCGGTGTTCTCACGGTAGTCTGCATTTTGTGCAATAGGCGTAAGTGTCAGCGGATGCCGTACTTTACACTTCAATGTCAATTCGTTGTTTTTACCGTTGGTTTCGTATTGAGTGTTATATATACCCATACCTTCAAGATAGATACCGCCCCAAAAGTCGAATGTTCTCTTGTTCGGCACTACAAAATCGTAACCGGGAAGAAATGCCTTTGAGTTGGCACTTAATGACCAAACACCGTCTATCTGTGTTCTGTCATCTCTGAAACCGTTTATATATACTCTTGAGTCTGTGTTGTTTCTGTAAATATAACTAACCTGTACTGTTTCACCTGCAACAAGGTCATAGGGGTCAAGTATTATGCCCGTTCCTTTTCTCTTGAACTGAATTTCATACAGTTCGATGTCACAAGGAATAACGGGTATCTCAATCCAAGTAGTTTCGTGAGTATGTTCCTTATCTTTTGACCACCAAGTTTCAAGTTTAAACCTCAATGTGCTGTTCGTTACTTTTGGTATGGTATATGGATTAAGAACACTGCTTATACCCGTAGATGATTTGCTGCCTATGCCTCGGTTATTTGCACTCGCATCATAACCGCTGTTTTCGGTATAGGCATTAACCCATTCAGTACCGTTGTAGTAATACAAAGAACCTCTCATACAGACACGGGGACTCCAAGTGCTGTCTGTTCCGTAGTAGTATTCAATGCGAGCGTGCTGACCGTGATATACCTTGCCGTAAAGACCGTTCTTGCCGTTATACGCAACATATCCGCCCTCATATCCTCGGATCTTAACCTCGTTTCTGTGAAGAACAGGTTTTATGGGGATATAGAAGGTTTCAACAGTACCGCTTTTAAGAACATTACCTTCAGCATCAATCCAATCCATTTTGGCTTGTACTTCGTAAGCCTCAATATCTGCGGTTACGGTTTTGTATTTATCCGTGAACTGAACAGGGAACCAAAGTGTTTCGGGATAATCGGGATTGAGGTTTACTTCTCTTGTAATCCAATCTCCGCCGTTCTTGACATACTGCCTTACCCTTATGTTCTGTGTTTCATAGGGGAAATACACATTAAACCATACTGTATCACCGATAGTGGCATAACCGTTTTTATATTCGTATTCATCAAAGGTTGCACCTGTGCTTATACCAAACAGTTTTGTTTTATTATTCTTTGCTCCGCTGTAAGCATCACATTCCTTTACATCAAGAACAGGGTCATAAATCCACTGTGCATAAAGAGTAACGGTTGAGCCGTTGACGGATGAAAGATTTTTAACCTTCTGTTTGTCGGTATATGACGTTCCCGTACCGTTTGCCTTTGTGTTCCAACCCGTAAACTTGTATTCGCTCTTGGTAAATCCGTTTGCGGTAAGTGCTTTTTCAACATTATATGTCATAGTCATAGAAGCCGTTGAGCCTCCTGTATTACCGTTGCCGTTGAATTGCACCGTGTAAGTTGCGGGTTTCCACTTTGCATATAGGGTAACAGTACCGCCGTTGGTTGAAGTCAGATTGTTTACCTGCTGTTTATCGGAATAGCCTGTCCCCGTGCCGTCAGCATTGGTACTCCAACCGTTGAACACATAACCCGTTTTTGTAAATCCGTTAGCGGTAAGGTTTTTCGGCGTTCCGTATCTCATAGACATTGAAGCGGTAGAGCCGCCCGTGTTTCCGTTACCGTTAAAGTTAATGGTATATGAGTTCGGATTCCACTGTGCATAGAGATATACCGTTCCGCCTGCGGTTGAGGAAAGATTTGTTACCGTCTGTTTATCTGAGTAAGATGTTCCCGTACCGCTTGAATTGGTGTTCCAATTCTTAAAGGTGTGTCCCGTCTTTGTAAATCCGTTTGCACGGAGAGTTACCGAGGCGTTGAAATTCACCGACATTGAAGCCGTAGAGCCACCTGTGTGTCCGTTACCGTTAAACGCAATAGAATAGTTGCTGACTGTCCATTGAGCATAAAGAGTAACAGTTCCGCCGTTGGTAGAGGTCAGATTTTTAACCGATTCTCTGTTGACATAACTTGTTCCCGTGCCGTTGGCTTTCGTATTCCAACCTGCAAAGGCATAACCTGATTTTGTAAATCCGTTGGCTGTGAGGTTTTTGGAAACATCGTATGTCATACTCATTGAAGCGGTTGAGCCGCTTGTACTTCCGTTACCGTTGAATCTGATAGTATAGGTATTAGGCTCCCACTGTGCATAGAGGGTGAGCGATGTGTCACCGCTTGTGATACCCGATTTCAAATCCGTAGGTTTAAGTGAGGAATCGTCTTGGTCGAACAGAGTTCCGCCCCAAGAATATTTACCCCATTTGGTAAAGGTATATCCTGTGCGATAAAGACCGAAGGTTGAAGCATTACAAAGACCGCCCGACTTGGTGTTATTATAAGTCCATTTATCCGTGAACTTTGAATAAGGAGAAGCGGTGTAAATCGTATCCAAAAGCAACCTGTAGCTTGAGTTGCTCAAAGAGCCGTCATTAGCATCGTAATGAACTTCAAGTACGGCAGGACGCCATTGTGCGTAAAGCGTTATTGTACCACCTGCCGAGGTCAGATTCTTTACATACTCACGGTTATCATAGCTCGTTCCCGTACCGCCGGACTTTGTGTTCCATCCGACAAACTCATAACCCGTCTTTTTAAAGTTGTTTGAATTTAATCGGGTTGAACTGCCGACAGTAACAGTCTGATTTGACATAGAGCCGCTTGTGTTACCGTTACCATTATATTTAATGGTATATGTTGAACTCGTTGAGCTTGATGAGCCTGTGGATGAAGAACTACCGCTTGTTTCTTGATATGCGATACCGACACCATAACCTTTGTTAATGATGTTATAGAAGGTTTCCTTACTGCTGCTTCCGATTGAAGAAGCGGAAGTCCAAAGACCTTGTCCGTCTGGTGTGTATAGTGCATTGGGATAAACTCTGTTTGTGTATGAAGCGATAAATCCCCAAGTAGCAGAGGTATTACTTGTACCTCCGTTACTTGATGCACCGAGGATATATTTGCCGTATAAAGCTGTTTCAGTTACGGTGATGGAGTGATAAACACTCTCAAGCCTTATATCGTAAATCGGCTCAACAATAACTTTATCACCCTTTGACATATTTGCTACACTACCGACACCGAGCAGAGAAAGAACTTTATTGATATTGTTTTCATTGTTCTGCCAAGTTTCCATTCCCGAAGGTGCAGGCAGGGTTGTTGAAAAGCCTTGTGAGCTTTCTTTGTAGCAATTCGTGGTGCTTCTTGCCGTTGTAAAGCCGTTGTTCTGTTTGGATATAAGCTGTTTTTTATTATTCTTTGTGCTGAACTTATATCCGTCCGTGTATCCGAGATTACCGTAACTTGTGTTTCGGAACACGTCAATAACCTTGCTGACCTTCATCGAACCCGATGAGGTTACAGCACTGAAACGATAACCTATACAGTTATCGCTTGTTGTTCTGATTGCGTATCCGTTAGGTGATGCTGATGAAGTACCGCCCGTGCCGCCTGCAGAACTGCCGTCCCAAGACAAAGCAAAGGCATTTGTGGGTATCATGCAGAGTAGAGAACACACAACCAAGATAATAGATATTACTCGTTTAATACTAATCATCTCCTTCTTAAAAAACAAAAAAATGACCTGACATTACATCAGGTCATCATCTCTTTTGGTTTAGTGCGAGTGGCAGGTTTTACCCTTAACCGCACCGTGACAAATCTCGCAAACAGTATCTTCAACATATCTTACGCAAGTTCCGTTTGAGCCGTCACCGATTTTCTTACCGCAGGTACTGCAATAAACGGTGGGGTCATTCTTTATTGTGTATTTGGGACACTTGGTAATATCGTAGCAGGAGTTACCCCATTCATCAACCGCATAGAAGCTCTTACAGGTATGAGAGCCGCAGATTGAACAACCTTTCTTTTCAAGGCTTACGATGAAATCGTGAGTTTCCTTGCTGTCACAGTTATGTTTCTTGACACCGCAGTTATAGGCATTTGCATCGTCATCGCCGATGATTACAATACCGGGACCGTCATTCGGTTTTACTGCTTCCGCCTGCTTATTCGTTGTTTTTTCGACTGAGCCGTGATTATCAGGCTTTGTCATTTTTTCGGGTGCAGCGAGAGTTATCATATTCTCGTCAACCTTCTTCGATTCCTCAACATACAGATTTGTTCCGATGGTTATGTCCTCAAGGTTGAGATTATCGTTATCGGTGACGTGCTGTGTGGTTGAGGTAGTCGTTTCTGTGTCTGTATCCTTACCGCAGGACTTGCCGAAAAGTGCAAATATTAGTGCAAGAATTATCAGCAGTACCGCCACAAGGATAAAGATGGTTTTGTTGCTATGCTTTGAGTTTGAATTGTCTTTCATTTTCTTTTGCCTCCTAAACAATTAAAATTTTTCGGTTAATATTGATACAATTTCTATCGGTACATTTGCAGTCGTAACCGTTTTCCCTGCAAACTGTATCGGCACAGAAACGGTATATCTGACACATATTTCAAGCTGATTATCCTTTTGAAAACTCATTTGAGGAAGTGTCATTGAATATTGCAGATTGCCGTCTGTGTCATAACTATACAGCGTATCGGCAGATAAATCCAATGTGCAAAATTCACAGAGCTTTTCTGTGTATTCGGGGAAATCAAGTGTTTCGGTGTAGTCGTTACCTTGCTTTATGCTGTTGAATATGAGAGTGGAATTTGTGGTGACGAAATTATCCAAAACAACCTTGCTGTTTTCCCGTGTGACATTGATAACCGAGATTGCGGATGCATAAGTGAAAATGCTCGAGAAGATAGCGACAATTACGATGATTAGTACACATATTGATACATAGCCTTCGCCCTTGGTGTCTTTTAATATCTTCATTTTCCGTCACCTACTTCCAATACTTTTCCGAAATACCCGACCTTGTACTTTGTACTGTAATGGGTATTTTAAAGGCTCCGACACCTTGCACATAGGTATGAACAGAGATTGTCAGAGTCATCGTATCCCCAAGCTGCACACGCTGGTATGTTTCGTTATAGTATTCTGTTGCAGAAGTGGTTACATCAAAATCAAAGAAAGTGCCTTTGAGTTCCTCACACCGTTCCTCAAACTCATCACCGAATGAGCCTGTAAATGCGGCAGTTTCAATAAGCTGTCCGCAGATCTCGTCCATATCCTGCTTGAGTGTTAAAAAGGAATAGATGTTAAGGGTTACTACAAGCACCATCATAAGTGCAATTAAGCCGATAGCTACATCAATATAGCCTTCGCCCTTTCGGGAAGTAATAAGTTTCTTCATATCCTTTCACCTCCGTTATCCGAAAAGAACGCCGACAGAACTGATAATCTGTGAGATGATGACAACAACATACATAAGCATAAAGCAGACAAGCAAACTCATTGAGAGTTTCTTTGTCTTTTTTGGTATCTTCTGTGCTTCAAGCCTTAACTGCTGTCTTTGAATATCCGCAAACTTCATTGAGAGAGATGACCAATAAACCGTGTTATCGTCACCTCTGACAAGAGCAATAAGTCCTCGGCATACATCACTCATAAGCGGTGAGCCTACTCTTGATTCAAGTCTTGTTATGGCAACTTCAAGATTACCGGAACGCATATCCGCTACTGTAATGTCAAGCTCGTGTTTGAGTTCGGGACAAGCGTGAGGTGCAAATGATTTAAGCATACCAAGTACATCCTTGTTGTGAGATATACTCTTTTCAATCTTGAATACAAGGCGGGGAAGCTCATACTCGATTTTTGCTCTTTTTGCTTTAATTCGGTTTGCAATCCCTTTCATATTCATTCGGTAAAGAATGAACGCAAGAAAAAGAATTACGGGAGAGAGAATGGGGAATATGAAAAGCATCGGTATTGCGAAAATACCGACAATAAGGGATTTAACAATAGCATTAGCCATAAACATTTCGGGGGAAATGTTCATCTGTGCCGTTCTCAAATCCGATTCAAGCTGCATACGCTTGAACTCGTTAAGGTGTATTTTCTTTGCGATAAATGAGGCTATGTTTGAAAGCCATACATCAAGGCTGCTTGTCTTTTCCTTCTGCTGTTTTGCAAGGTTGTTGACAGCCTTTGAAGTTCGCATATACGGAATGCGGTAAATGTCTGCCAAGATGAAATATGCGGCAATACCGCAGAACACTCCTGTTATAACTCCAACCATTTAACCGCCTCCTTTACCGTTTGTACTCTACGGGTTTTGTGTATTTGAGCATAAAGATATAGGTTATGAGAATAACCGCACCGCATACGCTGAGTACAACCTTACCCGCAGTTTCGTACATAAGAGTGTGAAACCAATCTTTGTTGAGAACATAGAGCAGGGGTATGTTACCCACAACAAGACCTACCATCGTGTAGTATTCCGTTCTTACCGCTGACATCATTGTGTTGAGTTCGCTGTTTACTATTCTGACATCGGTGAGTTTTGTGACTATGGGCAACAGAGTATCTTTGAGTGCTCTGTCATCTTGGCACTGAATGAGAGTATCGCACCATTCGTGGAATATCTCATTATCGACCTTTGATTTAAGGTTTCTCAAAGCCTGTTTTGTGTTTGATGAAACAGCCATAGCATCACCCACAAATGCGGTGAAGCATTCTTTCAGCGGAGGTCTGATATATGCAAGATTTTCATTTACCGCCGAAACAATATCCGAGTTTCTGTTGTATGAGGTTGTGATGATTGAAAGAGTTGTTTCCAACTCGTCCTGTATGTGTTTGTTGTAATATGACAGAGTGTTTCTTACATATATAAAAGGTATCATCGCAAACGCAACAGCTAACACGGGAACAAGGAATACGTTATCAATAAGGATAGCAACAACCGCACCTGCCGCTAAAAGGACAAGTGAGGCAGAACAGACAAGGGCAAACTTACCCGATTTGCCCGTTGCTTCAAGTGCTGACTGAACATAAATGAGCCTGCTGCCCAGGCTCTTTTTCTTTTTGCCCGCCCTCAAAGCTCTCGCTTTTTCTCGCAGAGAACTCTTTGGGGTTGTTATCTTCATTAAGTCATCTGAAATCTGTGTAGGCGTTAAGCCGAGAAAACAGACAATAGCAATAATGAGAAAAACAGAGGCTATCATAGGAAAAATCATTCATATTCAGCCCCTTTCTTCAAGAATTTGTTGAGTTCCTCCTGCGGAACGCCAAACTGAAGAAGTTTCCTTTTGAGGTTGTCTGACATTATTTCCGGCTGTTCAAAATATCCCTCGGTTACATATCTGCCGTTCACTATCTCGTTCTTGGTGATGTTAAATCTGAACAAGGTGTGATAGAGCCTTTCACCGTTGGGAAGTATCTCACATTCGGAAATATCCATTATCTTTCTTTGGTTGTTTTCAAGTTTGTGGGTATATACGACAATGGGGAATGCCTGACCTGCCTGCATAAGTGAGGTCTTGAAATCAATGGGAAAACGCTTCTGACAAAGCAGGGCAATTCTCATATGTGCAGAATCTGCCGCAAATGCGTGAACTGTTGATACAACCGTGTGTCCCGTAAGACTTGCTTCAACTGCTGAATAGCATTCAACATCTCGCATTTCGCCGACACATACTATATCGGGATTGAAACGAAGTGAAGCTACAACAAGGTCTTCCTGCGTTATGTCATAAGTTTCATTTTCGGAAGGACGGGACAAGGTGTGAACAACATTGTTCACTACCTTTCCGCCCCTTGTTTTTACAAGACTTAATTCTCTTGAACCGCTTTCAATGGTAAACACACGCTTACCGTTGGGGATAGTGGATAAAAGAGCATTAAGAAGTGTTGTTTTACCCGAACTTGTTGCACCCGCAACAACGGTGGATACACCGTATCTTAAACACATACAAAGGAAGTCCATCATCTTCTCGGTGGCATTGCCCGATTTGATAATCTCTTTCTTGTTGACTCTTGAAGGATGCAAAAGTCTGATTGAAACGCTTACGCCGATTTCATCATCAACAATAGGCTCTTTGAGAGCAGTAATTCGGGTATTGTTGGGTAAGTGTCCCTGTGACATAGGTGTGGAATTGTCGATAATCATTCCCGAGTGGTGAAGCAAACGCTTTACAATATCTACTGCGTGGCTCGGGGAATAGAAATGTTCCTTTGCCTTTTCTGTTTTACCGTTTGTGTAGGTAATAGCAATATCGTTCCAAGCGTTTATGTTGATTTCTTCAATTCTGTCCTTGCCGAGATATTTTGTGAGGATTGAGTATTCCGCCATTTCGGAATACAGCTTATCGCAAAGTTCTGAAAAGGTAAGTCCTTCAACAGTATAAT
The DNA here is from genome assembly GCA_045544155.1 of Acutalibacteraceae bacterium. Classification (GTDB taxonomy): domain Bacteria; phylum Bacillota; class Clostridia; order Oscillospirales; family Acutalibacteraceae; genus UBA8612. The sequence goes on along the minus strand of JAZPYN010000024.1, from coordinate 48,544 downwards.
TGGAATCACGGACAAACTTTTCGATATATGACCTTAACTGTGAGAGCTTGTTTGTGTCGGTCAAAGCCGCTGCATATCGGGAGGAGATGTGTTCCTGCACCATTGACAGCATAGGCTCAAAATCAATGTTTTGCTGTATCATCTCTTATTCGCCCTTTGAAAAAAGTGTGCCGTCTTTCTTTTTCTTGAAAAGAATACTGCCTACTGCGGTTGCAGCAGAAGTGATAAGTGTAGCAATAGCGGGAACTGCTGACTCGGCACCCGTGTCGGGAATGTCAGGGTTGTTGTAGCCGTCGGGAGCAGTATTGTTATTACCGTTGTTATCACCGTCAAGTTCACCGTTTACAAGACCACCGAGAATACCGCCGATAAGGTTATTAAGGTCATCGGGAATTGTGATTACCTCATCACCGGGGTTAGGTGTGCCGTTATTGTTGTTATCGTTATCGGTGTCATCACCTTCAATGATTGTACCTGCATCGCCGACGCCGTCACCGTCTGTGGTATCTTCATCGGGAGTATCAGTAGGTGTTTCATTGTTATCGGCATTATCTTCATCGGGATTGTCATTGTTTTCGGTGTTTTCATCTGTAGTACCTTCGCCGTTTGCACCGTCATCGGTTGTTGCATCACCGGGAGTTGCTTCCTCATCGGTGTTACCGTCATCTGTTGTGCTGTCATCGGGTGTTTCGGTGTTGTCTGTTGTTTCATCACCGTCGGCGGGTGTGTCTGTTGTATCACCGTTTTCGGGAGTTTCTGTTGTGTCAGAGTTATCCTCGTTTGTTGTATCGTCAGAGCCGTCAGTTGTTTCATCGTCAGAACTGTCGGTTGTGGTATCTTCTGTTGAGGGGTTGCTGACATCGGTTGTATCTTCGCCGTCTGCATTGTCTGTGGTTGTGCTTTCGGGAAGTGTTGTGTCCGTGCTGTCGGTTGCAGGAGTTTCGGTTGTTTCTGCGGCATAGGCGGTTACTGCACCGAAGCATACAAGGATTGAGAGTGCTGTGAGAATACAAATAAATTTTTTCATAAGATTATAATTCCTTTCTTTATTACATTATTTGATAAATGAGATTTGAGAGTTCTTTGCGATACTTCTTGTCGTTTACTCTCATATATAACTGACCGTCAAGAAGCTGCTGTCTTACCTGTCTGGAATAAGGTAAGGTGCAGGACACATTTTTGAGATGTGCTTTCACATCTTCAATCGGCAGAAAGAGGTCATTGTCGGTTGAGTTTATTACCTTAAAACTTCTGTCATCGTCACTGCCGAAAAGTCCTTTGTTTGCGGTGTAATAGGTCATTCCTTTCAGATCGGGAGAAAGAACAAATACAACCGAATCTGCACAGTTAATGGCTTTTCTCGATATGAGGTCATCGTCATTTTCCGTACATTCAACGAACACATATCCCACCATTTCTGACAGAACATTGAAAAAAGCATTTACTTTATCGTCCGTTAATTTTGCGTAGCTGTGTTTGTTTTCATCCGACTTATATCCAAGACAGCCGAAATTCGGCATATCCTTTACCGTGACAAGGTGAGCAAGAATACTCTCCTGAGATATGTCCGTGTTATCCAATACCCCGCCGAGAGAAAAAAGACTGTCGGGAGTATAGTTGGGAAAAAGGAGTCCGAGTGCTGGAACTGTCATAGAGGGTGAAAGAAAGATGACACCGCCTGTGTCCGTATTGCAATACATTTCCTGTGCGAGTTTAAAAGCAACAGTTGTTTTTCCGCCGTTGGGTGAGCCGCAAACCGCTATGATTTTAGCCATTTGTGGAGTCACCTCCGTTAGCGGGTTTTGCCGTTGCAAGGAACTTATCTTCCGCATCAAGGAACTGCTGTGCCTTTGCATCGTCACCTCTGTAAACAAGGGCAACGTGCATTGAAGCATTTTCTTCATAGTTGGCAAGGATTGAAGCCTGCTTTACCGAAACGAGAACAGTAATGGTTGTGGGAAGCTCAAAACTGCCGTCCTCATTGGGGACAACTTCTGCTTCATCAATACCGCCTGCTGTGGTGGTAGTGATAACCTTTACATATTTCAGTTCACCGGGAACGGTTGTTTCGCCGTCTTTATCGGTAACATAAATGCTGACAATATCTCCGTTTTCAAGCTTACCCGAAAGACCGCCTGCAAAAGAGTTGATAGTGATACTCATTGCGACCTTATCTCCGTTAAGTGAGCCGAGGATATGTGAGGCTGAATTTGCATCAGCCGTGAGCCTTGCCGATGTTGCATAGTCACCGATGAGAATATCGGTACTTGCGTATTTGCCTATTACCTTATCTTTTTCGGTAATGGCATTTGCAGGAACATTCGCTTTGAGAATTTCTGCAATTTCAAAATCTGCATCGGTTATCTGTGTACCCTGCGAGATGTCTTTTGTGAATCGGAAAACTTCAACCTTCTGTTCCGAAATCTTATTGACAAACGGTGAAACAACGAATGTTACCGCAACCGCAAGAATGATACAGACAATACCGATAGCTGTTCTGTTCTTCATTGGGTTAAATTCCTCCTTGGATTAAATACATTGCCATAAATCCTATTGAAAGATAAGGGACAAGAGGGAGGCTCATTTCTTTGAGTTTCTTCTTTCGGTTGATAATGGGGGTTATGATAACTGATAGAATAAGACCTATGACCAGACCTGCTATACCGTTCCACATACCGAGAACAAAAACGCTGGCTGCTGTTATCTTGACATCTGCACCGCCGAGCCTGTTTTTAGAAAACAAAGCACAGACAAACATAATACCGCCCACAAGAAATGCACCGATAGTGTGGGTGAATATTTCCAACAGAGATAATGAGATGAAACCGGAAATGAAAATCATCACCGAAACAACATCTTTAACTCTGCGTGTCTGAATATCGCATAGGGAGGCATAGAGCAGTATAAAGAAGAATACAGCACCCTTAACGAGTTGTACTGACCAACCGAAAACGATAAATAGCAATACAAATACAACTGCTGATACAAGATAGCAAAGAGAAGTATCCTTTTCTTCCATTTCCTGTTGCGGTGTTTTCTTGATTATGAGTTTCACAATAAGAAACACAAGGACACATAGCATACTTGACAACAGAATATTAGTGAATGTTTTGAAATCAAATACGTGAGTGAGTCCGTGTCCGATAGGATTTACGGGGTTAATTATTAAAGTATTAGGCATTTTAATCAGTCCTTTAAAGAGTTAAGCAGGGCAGTTTTACTGCCCTTCCGTTTGCTTTTTAACCCTTGTAGTTAAAGAGTCCCTCAATCTTGGTTGTGACTGTGGGCATAATGGTTGAGTTGAAGAGCGTGTAAAGACCTGCGAGAAGAAGGGCACCGATTACAACGGCGATAAGGATTTTGACACCTGTATCGACATAAGCCTCGGCAACTGTGCCGTCGAGAACTTCGTGAGCCTTTGCTGTTACTGCCGCTTCTGCGGATGTGAACGCCGACTTAACCTTTGAGCAAACCTTGCTGATACCTGACTTGATTCTGTTAAACATATTTTTCACCTCCTGTTTCTTAACCCTTGTAGTTAAAGAGTTCTGTGATTTTGCTTGTGACTGTGGGCATAATGGTTGTGTTGAAGAGCGTGTAAAGACCGCCGAGAAGAAGGGCACCGATTACAACGGCGATAAGGATTTTGACACCTGTATCGACATAAGCCTCGGCAACTGTGCCGTCGAGAACTTCGTGAGCCTTTGCTGTTACCGCAGCTTCTGCGGATGTGAACGCTGACTTAACCTTTGAGCATACCTTGCTGATACCTGACTTGATTTTGTTAAACATAAATTTTTACCTCAACTTTCTTTTAATTATTCTTTGATGTGGCTGTCATACGCAGCGAGTACGGATTCTTCAATCTGCCTTCTTGCATATGAAGTGATGGGATGAACAACGTCATGCTGTTTTTCTTCGCCGTCCTTGTTCTTCCACTTGGTGTAGGGCATAGAAATGTGTCTGCCCTTTTCGGTTTCCATAACGGCAACGCTGTGGATTACAATGGAGCCGTCAATCTCAACATCGGCAAAAGCCTTAAGCGGCTTGTCGCTGTTGAACATCTTTTTAATGGTTGTTTTGATTACCATAATTTTTAGTTCCTTTCTTTTTTGGGATAAAAAATAGAGCAAAGAATTACCGTAAACGGTTATTCCTTACTCTTTCTAAATGGCGGTTATAGAAATCTATTGCTTTGATTACATATTCGCAATGTCTTTCTTGCGGTATGTTCTTGGGAATTACTCCGACTATACGTTTGTCCCGAAACGGGGATTTTTCTTTTTGGTTCGGTTTTTCCTCTGACATTATCGCTTCAATAACCTCTTGTGTTAATTTGCCATCACGATGAAAGTTTCTCAATCGGATAGCCTGATAGTGCGAAGGTGTTGCGTCATTGTAGTCAATGGTTTCATACAACTGCATTTGTGCTTCTTCGGGTAAGTAGGATATTTCTACCGCAGGTCGCATTGCAATTCTGCCCTCATCAACAAGTTCAAGCAGTTCGGGGATAAGGTTGGTTAATCGGATATATCTGCGAACTTGGTCTTGGCTTTCGCCGACTTCTTCGCCGAGTAGTTCACGAGATGTTTTTGACTTCTGTGCCACTGGCACAGAAGTTAAATCTGTTCGTTCACCTTGTCGTTTCATAGCCTCCAACCTCATCTTGTATGCGAATGCCTTTTCGCTTGGTAGGATAACCTCTCTTTGAAGGTTTGAATCAACCATTGCTAATATTGCTTCGTCCTTCGTCATTTCTTTTACTCTTGCAGGGATGGTTTTCATCCCTGCAATTTCAAAGGCTCGTTTTCGTCTGTGTCCCGATACCATTTCGTAGTTCCCGTCCTCCGTTGGTCTTATGATGACCGGCTGTATTAGGCCTCTCTGCATAATGCTGTCAACAAGCTCATTCATGCTCTCATCGTCTTTGACCTTGTACGGATGTTCGGGGAAATCTCGGATTTGGCTGATTGGGATTTGGACTACTTTTTCCTCGCTCTGTATGTTCATCTTAAATTAGAAGCCAAAGCGAGAAACGATTTCGCTGATTGTCTGAAGAATTACTGCACCGTAAAGACCGGGCAGTACAAGCAAAGCGTGAATCATTACTTTTCCTCCTTCTTACAAAACTTTGTTTTGGGTGACTTTATTCTTTACTAAAGTCCATCGAGAATATACATTCTTATCTCTCCTTTCATTTTAAAGATAGCCGACAATGTTATTGAACGGCTATGTAATAGACCGAAACCCGTTCTTGGCGAATCGGTCTTATGTTAAATGCAGTATTTGTCCTCGACACCCCTGCATAGCTTTTGCTTTATGGGAAACACATAGGTTACAGTTTGCTAAACCGTATCATAGGAATCTCACCTCTGCCGGGTACTCCGCCAGCTCCGTAGAGAAGTATCATTATCATTCTGACTGTCATCGCCATATCGGTTGCAATCCGATAATCGTGCAGGGGTTATCGCTCTTTCCACTTTCGGAAATCAAGGCGTACCTGCTACCGTAGCTACTCATCAGAAATAAAGTCCTATGTGAATGACTTATTCACTTTTCAATGTTCGTGAAAGGCTTTGGGAAAAATACCCTTCACTATATATGCACTGGGAAGTGCCATTTGGGGGGGTAGTTTTCAAAAAAATTTTTTGAAAAACAAAAAAAGCTGCCCGTTCTATCAGTTAGAAACGGACAGCTAATTACCGTAGTTATAATGTTTTAAATACTATATTTTCATACCATAAAGTAATGCTATTATGACGAGAAGTTTTTTGTTATCGATTGACTTTTGAATTAAAATATGTTTACAATTAGATTGATGTATAAAACTCAAAAAAATCTCTTTTTGGAAGCGATAGGAACAGATTAACTCGATGTCATTACCCAAAAAACAGTCTTTTTGCTAACAGCCTGCTAACAGGAACGTGAAAAAACAGCAAAAATCAGCCGATATTTTAAGGGAACAGATTAACTCGATAATGCGTGAAATCGTTGATATATAAGGGATTAGGGCACCTTGGAAGGGAACCCAAAAACTGCTTCTGGAGGATCTCCTAAGGGTCTGTTGTAGGTTCGATTCCTACTGGGGGTGCCAAAAAAGCAAGTCTTGCGACTTGCTTTTTTCAGCTATATTCGCTTCGCGAGCTTTAGTGGCGAATATAATATCGCTGAAACTGCAAGCTTTCAATATCGCTTTCACGAAGTCGGAATATCACTAAAAGTGTGATGGATTTATGCACATATATCTGATAAGTAATACTTTCTGTTCTTTCTCTTGCAGAATTTTATACCGGAACTAACAGATATTTGCTGCTCATATACTCCTTTAGTTTACTTAATTCAATTGACAGTTTTAAATTTTTAGTATAAAATATTATATACTTTACAAAGTAAAAGAAGGAGAAAGAGATGAAAAAGTATATAGCACTTCTTACCGCACTCGGTATAATGCTTTCGTTTGCGGCGTGCGGCGATTCAAAGAAACCTGTCGAATCCGAAACAACAACCGAAGAAGAGATCTTCGTTGACACCCCGACTTCTGCCGAAATCGAGATTACCGATGCACCGACAGAGACGGTAACAAACGCCGAGGGTGAGACAATCACAACTGCCCCTGAAGAAACGACCGCAGCAGAAGAGACAACAACAATCTCTGCTAACCCTGCAGAATGGTCTAAGGAACAGATAGTTGAGTTTTATAAACAAGCTGCAATCAAATCCAAATCAGTCAAATCGCAGAAGACAATGATAATGCAGGAGCTTGTTGTAAACGAAGGCGACGGCTTGCTTGCAACATTTGTTGAAATGGCAACTCCCCTTTTCAAATCAGCCCTCAAAAATAACTCAACCGAATTTGACGGAATTACAGGCGGCTACGAAAAGCTCGTGCCCTCCGATGTCAGAACAGCTAAGGCTTACAAAAGCGGTAATTACACCGTTATTGAAATGACAATGGTCGAGCAGGTTGACGGAGCTCACGGCAGCGAAAAGGAAGGCACCGTCGGACACGCGATCTCAGTAGTAGGCGACCTTGCTGTTATTGAAGAAAATCTGCCGATGTTTGATATTGATTTTGACAACTCAGACATAGCGATCCGCTATGCAAAGCCGACTTTGAAGGTAAGAATAAATAACACCACAGGTAAGATAGAAAAAGGCACATGGAGCTACGATGTAAACGTAAACCTCAAAAATCTTTATATAAGAAACGTAAGGCTTCCCATTGAGGTCACAATTAAAAGCGGACACGGCTCAGTTGCATTCAACGTAACAGTCGGCGGCGGATTCTGACACCACTAAACAAAGTACAGCATATCACTTTAAACGGTGATATGCTGTTTTTATATCCATTCTCAACAACACAGAATAAACATTCATACCGCTAAAAAAGCCTCCCGGGTGTTTCCACCTGAGAGGCTCAATTTTTAGGTTTTATGATTATGCAGCATCGGGAGCTTTGAGCTCAAATGTCTCATTGATGAATGTTGCATTCTCTTCGTTGCAGATGTGCCATGTCTCGCAAAGGCCGAGAGGCTCAAGGATATCGGAATTCTCACCGACGGAGATAGTTACGATACCGTAAACCTTAACGTTTGCTTTGAATGTCATATTCTCTGCATTGGGAACTGTGAAGTTCATATCAAAGAGGAAGTCATACGGAATATCAAGGTGATAATTATCTGCGCCGCCTGTCATATAAACAGTAACGTGAACGCCGAGACCAACCTCGATACCTGCATCAACAAGTACGATGCTTACGATTGAGATATCAACATAGAGACCGAGAACGACCTCAACGCGTGCTTCCATCTCAAGTGAGGAATCACCAGCTTCAGACTCGCTGATAAGTCTTACTTTGTTGTCGATGATCTCAACACCCTTTGACTCTCTGGAGGTAACAACAAGCTCAACTCTACCGTCGAAGGAGATAACAAGCTTAGCTGTGATACCGACTGTAATAGCGGGGCAGTTGGGGATAGCTACGTCAACAGAGAAAACTTCGATCTCGCTGTCTGAGCCCTTAACAAACTCCATATTCTCAGTTACGCGTGTGAAGAAGTCAACGTCATTGGTACCTTCGGGAGTCTCGATCTCGTCGAGAGACCAGTCATAGGAGCCTGTGATCTCTGTTGAATCCTTAAGATCGTAATCAAGGAAAACATAGGACTTTGTAACTTCATTTTCGTCAAGTCTGCCTTCGAACTTTGTGTAAAGGTCGAAATTGCGGACTTCGTATGCCTTCTCGACATAAACGCCGTTAACGGGACCGCCGACTGAAACGTCGAAGCCGCCGTCTTTAACAGCTGCAGAAACATCGAGATCGCCGATAGAGAAGCTGATATCGATCTTTTCGAGGATCGACTGCTGGTTGATACCTGCGATTTCAGGCTGCTCGAAGGGATTTACATGACCCTCATAGTCGAGGTATGCAATTTCCTCTTCTTCGATAACCTCACCGTCTGCTGTCTGAAGAGTGAGACCTGCAGCATTCTCTACAAGTGCAAGGCTCTCGAGACCGAGCTCTTCGCCTTCGTCTGTAGTGATGCTGCCCTCATTGTCAACATCAGTAAGAGAGTTGAGGTAAGCAAGACCTGCTGCCTTGAGAGCTGCGTTTGCGTCTACCTTTGCGATAGCTGCTTCCTTAACCTTGCCGAAGAAATTGAAGGAAACCGTAACGATACCTGCATCGATAGCTACATCGAAAGCAGCTTCGTCATCGGCATCCTTGATACCTTCAAGGCCTGCAGCAGCTGCGAGTGATTTTGCAACAAGGACATTTGTTACCTTTGCCTGTGCATCGTACTCGCCGACAAATACGTTCCAATCATGGCAAGCCTGGACAACTTCGAAATACTCGTCATCTTCTGCAATGTCATAATTGCTGCCGTCATCAAGATCGTAAGTAAGGTTGAACTCATCTGCTACGAGAGCATACCACTCTGCCTGTGTGTAAGCATCAGCAGGCTGAAAAGCGGGAGTGATACCGAACAGCGACATGATGAAGGCTAAAATCATTGAAATGATTTTCATGCGGGGGTTCTCCTTTCATATTTTTATAACTTAAGGAGGTAAGCAGAATCTTTCCCCCTTTAAAGCACCTATATTATAACAAGTAAAATAATAAAAATCAATTGGCTTAAGGGAAATATAAACATTAAAAGTAAAGTTTGTTAAATATAACGAAAAAATTTACCTTAATGTTACGCGAAGCCCTTTAATTTTCGTCAATTCAACCATATACGACGTACAATATTTATGCAAGAATGCCTTTGATTTTTTAAAAACGTTGTTATTTTATACAACCGATCACATAACGAGTGACAGCACAAGTGCCTCTTCTATCTTAGGATATAATTCCTCATAAGAATCAACCGCATCAAGCACGAACGCAGGCCTTTGAAAGGCACCGGAAAACCACTCGGCGAAGCTGCTTTTTTCGAGTACACTTTGAGAGCCGCTGAGCTTACCCATACCGCTTGAAAGCTCTAATATCCTGCACATCATTTCCACTCTTTCACAAGCCCGTGCTGCGGCAGGAGCATACAGACAATCTGCGCCTCTGCGAAGTATAACAGAATGGCGTATATCACGCGACCTGCAAAGCCTCACGAGTGCTCTTGACTCAGGCTCGCTCTCAGGTACCTTACCTGCATAAAAATGCGGACCGGGTGCTGTATATCCGCAGCCCTCCGCTGTCTTTTTCACCTGCGTGAATCCGTGAGAAAAATTTAGCTCAAGGTCAACTCCCCTCGCATTAGACTGCCAAGAGGAAGTATCGGCACACACACGCTCAACAAGCCCTGCATAGCTGCCTGCCGCAACGGCGCCCGACGAAACGATCTCCATTCCGTCAGGATTGACACACGGAATTATTATTACACCTTTTTCGCTGAGAACATCGTGAATTTTGATTCCAGCAAGCTCGCTGCGCATATCAACGCAGGCACAAAGCCGCTCAAACAGCTGTAAAAGCACCTGCGTACCCGCGGTACTGCCGCTTCTCACACCTGCAACATAAAGTGCAGGCTCCTTAGTATTCCCGAGCGAAAGAGTAAAAAGAGCTCTGCCGCTCCAGCTTCTTGCGCAGACCGAATAACCTGCAAACGGATATCTCTCTTTAAGCTCATATATTTTTCTGCGAAGCACAGTATATCCGAAGCCTTCATTGCCCTTTTGCATAACCAACCACCGTTTCTGTAGAATATTCCAGTATATGCAGTTTGAGTAAAAAATATTAGCTGACATTGATTATTGTTTTGCCTGCACTGTGCATACTATTATCCGAGGTGATTTTATTATGTGCGGAATTATAGGATACAACGGAGTTTCATGTGCTGTGCCGTTTCTTATCGACGGACTTAAAAGGCTTGAATACAGAGGCTACGATTCGGCAGGAATTGCAGTAATAAACAACGGTCAAATAACTCAGGAAAAGAAAAAAGGCAGGATCGCTGTACTGTCATCAGCAATTAAAAAGCGTGACGATATGGGCGGATCTGTCGGTATAGGCCATACACGTTGGGCAACACACGGTTCACCTACAGACGAGAATGCCCATCCGCATAAAAGCGGCAAATTCACTCTCGTGCACAACGGAATAATCGAAAACCACAAGGAGCTGAAAGAGAAATATCTCAAGCTCTGCGATTTCAAAAGTGAAACAGATACCGAAACAGCAGTACATCTGATCAACAGACATTACAGCGGCAACTGCCTTGAAGCTATAGCACAAACTGTAAAGCTTCTCGAGGGCTCGTTTGCTATGGCTCTTCTATGCGAGGATGAGCCCGACACTATCTTTTGTGTGCGTAAGGCAAGCCCCCTGCTTATCGGAATCGGTGAAGAAGCAAGTATTGCCTCGGATATATCTGCAATCAGCAGTAAAGCCAATACACTTTACAGAATGGCCGACGGTGAGATTGCCGTCATAAAAAAAGACTGTGCCGAGTTTTACGATTTTAATCTCAACAAAATCGACAAAGAACAGGCTGAATTCTCCGTCGGCTACACTCATACGGAAAAAGGCGAATTTGAGCACTATATGCACAAGGAAATATACGAGCAGCCTGAAGCCGTAAAGCGTACGATTGACAGCTATCTGCAAAACGGTATACTCAGTCTCCCTGTTGAAATCAACAAACCTGAGCGGATTTATATTATCGCTTGCGGCTCGGCATATCACGCAGGTCTTGCAGGCAGGCTGTGTTTTGAGCAGCTGCTCGGTATCCCCGTATCGGTCGAAGTCGCATCGGAATTTCGCTACTGCTCCCCTCTTGTTAATTCATCAACACCCGTAATAATAATCAGCCAGAGCGGTGAAACAGCCGACAGCCTTGCCGCACTCCGTGAAGCAAAAAAGCGTGGTGCACCGACAATAGGCATTGTCAATGTGCCCGAAAGCAGTATCGCAACCGAAAGCGACAACGTAATATATACCGGGGCAGGCACAGAAATTGCCGTTGCGACTACAAAGGCCTATTCTGCTCAGCTTGCGGCACTTTATATGCTTGCTGTTTTCTTTGCTGAAAAGTGGCAGACAGCAGAAAAAAAGCAGCTCACCGAACTCAAAGAAGGGCTCGGAAAGCTGCATATAAGTATTAAAAATGCGTTAGGATGCGAGGAACAAATCAGAGAAATCGCCGCCGAATTCACCAATACCGAGCACGCCTATTTTATCGGCAGAGGTATCGGCTATGCCGCAGCATCTGAAGCTTCATTAAAACTCAAAGAAATCAGTTATATTCATTCCGAAGCCTATGCGGCAGGTGAAATGAAGCACGGCACAATCTCGCTCATAGAGCCGGGCACGAAGGTTATTGCAATCTGTGCACCAAACGGACTCAACGCAAAAATGCAGAGCAATATTGACGAAGTAAAAGCAAGAGGCGCCGAGGTTTTCGCCGTCACCTGTACGCACGAAATCAAAGCAGATACCTGTATATTTACTGTCGATGCACCTCACCCGTTGATGAGTATAAGCACGCAGATAATACCGCTGCAGCTGCTCAGCTATCACACGGCAAGACTCAGAGGATGTGATATCGACAAACCAAGAAATCTTGCAAAATCGGTCACTGTAGAGTAGAAAATTTTAATCAAAAAGCTCTTCAAGCTCGGCGTAATTTTCAATGAATTTTACGCTGAGCTTTTTGATTTCAGCTTCATCTTTACCTGCCGACTTATCAGATATTGCAATCACGTTATAGCCTGCCCCCGCAGCTGTTGCGACCGCGTGATAAGAATCCTCAAAAACAAAGGTTTCATCTTTCGGTGTACCGAGAAATTCAAGTGCCCTGTCAAATATTTCGGGGCTTTGTTTGCTTAAGCCTATCTCAGCGCAAGAGAAAATTGCATCAAAAAAACCGAGCATACCGTTATGCTCAAGTGCAGGCACAGCAAGCTTTCTCTCAGTTGCTGTCGCTATGCACATCTTAACTCCGCTGTCCTTAAGCTTTTGCAGAAATTCAACAGCATCACGCTTTGGCGGCACTGTGTTTACATAAAAATCTTCAATTATTCTTTCGGTATAATCTTTAAAATCCTGCGGTGTACAATCAAGTGAATATTCATCAACAAGATACTTTGCAGATTCATTCAGGTACATCGTCGCAACCTTCTCCCTGAGATCAGGCTTCGGTGTCACGCCTTTTGAAGTGAGAAAATTATACGCTATATCATCCCATATCGCCATAGAATCTATGAGCGTGCCGTCAAGGTCAAAAATCGCACCGCTTATCTTCATTCAGATGCCTCCCTTTTGGGCATGACCGCTGTATTTTCCCACACGGCAATGACGGTGCCGCTGTGTACCGTAAGTCCGGCTGTTTTACCCGTAAACTCGTTGCTGATACCGAGTGGTCTGTTAAACGGTAAATCGCAGCTGTCAACTTCATATTTGAAGCTTTTAAGTGTTACGGTAGCCTTATCGCAGCCAAACGGCAACAACGATATATATCCGCGCGCATCTTTATCAAATACAAGAGTACGGTTCTTAACTGCAGTAATAACGGTATCGCAGTCAAAAATATAGCCTGCCAAGCCTTTTTCTGCAAGGTAACAAAGCACTTGCAGATTACCTAAGGTATGAGCAATTCTGCCGCCCGTTGCACCGAAAATATAAAAAACATCGCAACCGTTTGCGATACCTTTTTCTACTGCGAGCATCATATCCGTATCGTCCTTAACAGGAGAATGCACCTCGGTTTCAGGATGGTCTGGCGTATAGCCGAGCGAATCGAAATCGCCAACAACAATATGCGGCATAACTCCGATATCTGCAAGCACTTTATAGCCCGCATCGGCGGCAATTATCAAAGAATTTTCATCGGGAAGGAATGCATCTGCATAAAAATCACCGCCGCCGACAATATAACATTTTTTCATTTTCCTGCCGCCTTTCATAGAATCATTTCAGGTATGCTTCAAGTCTGTAAATCGGCATTCCCTGCGAAGCAAATCTGTGCTCATACTCGGTTTCGATATTACCCTCAAAATCGCTGTTATGCAGATCGAGAGAAATGTTCTTAAGGCTGAAGCCGCAGCCTGTAAACTGCTCAATAGAATACTCAAAAAAGTGCATATTATCGGTTTTCTGGTGAATCTCCGCACCCTTTTTGAGGATTACCTCATAGCTTTTGAGAAAGCGTGCGTTTGTCAGCCTGTGGTTAGCGTAAGATTTCTTGGGATACGGACAGGAGAAATTGAGATAAATACGCTCAATTGATTCGGGCTTTATATATTTTTCAAGATACTCCGCACCGCCGTGAAGAAAAACTACGTTTGTCACCCCCTCACGCTTTGCGTTTTCGCTTGCAGCAACAATTACGTTTGCAACCTTTTCCATTGCAAGTATATTGATATCGGGATTCTGCTTTGCAAGCTCGCAGGCAAATTTACCCTTGCCGCAGCCGACCTCGAGCACAACGGGATTGCTGTTACCGAAAAGCTCTTCAAAGTCAATGTATTCTTTCTTTTCTATTGCCGTGAGGAAATTGCGGTCATCGCTGAAAAGCTTGATAATATTGTCACACTCTGCAAGACGCTCCTCAAGGTATTTTTTCTTTCTCATTCTCATAGCCGTTTGCCGTCCTTATTCATAGTCTTCGATAAAATATGCGTTTGTATCAGCGCGCTTACCGTCAAGACCGAGTACCTCAATACGGAAATAAATATCCTCATCCTCAAGCACAAAATCGGCTTGTGTTACACTACTGCCCGGTTCGGCGTGAAGGCATTTTGTACGCCTGCCTGCGGTTGAAATAGCTATTCTTGCGGCATCAGAGCACTCGATATGCACCTTGCCGTCTTCGAGTGTAAGCTCATATATTTCGGGTCTTGTCGTACAGTAAAAGTCACCGTTTTGCATAGCGGTCATAATACTTTCGTAGCTGAGTGAATCGGTAACAAAAACCGTTTTACCGCCAAAGCTGTCGCACCGCACATCACCGAACGGAAATTCGTTGTGGTTATCGTCTGCCATAGTACAGTACATTTTCTTGCCTGCACGCAGCAGCTCGTCATATACTCTTTCCTGGCCGCTGTCACCGCCTTCGATAAAAACGGAATTGTTATACACTTCTATTATGTCGCAGCCCTCAAGGTCTATATAATCCTCGCGCACCTGCATCGACCAGTACGGATGATTATACATAACTATAAAGCCAAGCTCTCTAAGCTTTGCAATATATTCGTTTATTGCCGCTTTATCTCTGTAATCAGGAGTAGGAGGCAGGTCAACATGTTTTTCACCTTTTATATTGAAAGCATTAAGGTGATAGCAACGGCGGAACTGACCGCTTTTTACAACATTATCGCTGATATCCGCCTCGAATGAATTTATCGCAACAAAATCGTCTGTACAGAAATCGCTGTGATCAAAATAATTGTCGTGGTCTGAAAAAGCAACTACACTGTAGCCTTGCGCTTTGTATGCGTCGCGTATTTCTTCCGGAGTACGTCTGCCGTCGGAAAGCGTTGTATGACAATGAAGATTCGCAACATACTGCTTTTTGTCCTTTGATAAAAGAATGTGTTTCATAGCTTTACCTTCTATAAAAACAGGCGTACGGTTTTGTACGCCTGCAAGTTTTGTTATTCGTTTTCTTCATGCTCCTCAAGGAAGCCTTCAAGCACTTGAATAAGGCTCTTGACCTCTTCATTCACCCTAGAATGAATAAGCTGAGCCTGTGCCTGTTCAAGCTTTGCGGCGGCAGTAACAGCCTCTGCCTTGCGGCGTGCATCGTTTTCTACACGCTTTACTACCATTGCTACCTCTTCGATCATCTGAGAAGCAGATGCAGGCTCGACCGCAGCAGGAGCAATTGCCTGCTGAGCCTTAAGCTCTTCAAGTTGAGCCAAAGCTTCTTCATACTTTGCCTTGTAGTCTTCGCCTGTGTTTTCGCGAAGCTGCTTGAGTGCCGAAGCCATAGTCTTGCAATTCTGCCTGAGCTGCTCACGCTCTTTGATAAGCGTACCGTTTTCTTCAAACAAGCTATCGTACTTTGTCTGAAGAGCTGCATAGCTTTCACGCAGATCGTTGTAAGACCTTTCGGCTGAGGCTATGTATTCATCAACCTCAGAGGTGCTGTAGCCCTTACGCGATATTGAGAAGCTTTTGCCTTCTGCCATCGTAAAAACCTGCCTTTATCAGTCGTTGTAATATTTAAGACCTGTTGCCTTTGCCCACTCATGGAAAACTCTGAGCGACTTAAGACGTGCCGGACCGAGCTCATGTGAGCCTCTGGTGTACCAATTGAAGGTGCTTACACCGCAAAGGCTTACAAGATATTTTGCAGATGCACAAAAGCCCGAATCAATAGCATTATCAAGCATACATATCTGCTGATGTGTAAGGTTCGCAGCCTCGCGGTCATTCTGTACAAAGAACTCATCATACATCTTTGCAAACAGATATGCGCCACAACTTGTAGGTGTTGCAACAACGCCTCTTGCGCCTGCTTCGTAAGCTTCCATAAGATAGGGAATGTTTGCCTGAAGCACTGCGGAATCGCCCTGTACGGCAATCTTTTCTTTGATCATTTCAATTTTACAGGTCGTATCCTTAATACCTACGAATCTGCCTGTTTCGACAAGCTTGCCGTAAACCGATGCAGGCATAAGGTGAGGCTGTAAGCCGGGGAACTCGTAAAGAACGATGGGAAGAGTTGTCTGAGTGCTGAGCTCGGCAAGATATGTAAAGAGCCTATCCTCATCGTTGCAGTAGCCCTTGGTAACAAACACAAGGCCGTCAACGCCCGTCTGCTCCATACGCTTTATCTCTTCAACCTGTGCGTGCCAGGTAGGCTCAAGGTTTGCTGTAGCGACGACAGACATACCGCCTGCTCTCTCAACAGCAAGCTTAGCAAGCTTCTCTCTCTCATCAAGCGTGAGCAGAGTCATTTCTGAGCTGCCGCAACAAGCAAAAAGATGATCTGCACCCTGGCGAGCCTGCCACTCTACATATTTTTCATATGTATCAAAGTCGATTGAACGATCCTCATTAAAGGGAGTGAGGATGAGTGAATATACGCCACGGTTATTAAATTCTTTTGACATAGTAAAGCCCTCTGTTCCTTGATTTTTTCTACAGTATAACGCACACAAAAAGAAAAATCAATAACAAGAGGGCTATTTATTTATAAATTTTTGTTATTTGAAAGCTATATACAGATAATCTTCACCAAGCTTATTGAGCTGGGTTGACGTGTTTTCATAATTGAGCGAAGAGCTCTGCAGGACCTTAAATCCCGTAGACGTGAGCTTTATTCCCGTGCTTGCAAAGCTTGAAGTTGCCATACCTGCATAGCAGAACGAATTTCCGAGATTATCGGTAGAAAACATCGGCATTCCTGCCGCACCTATCGCTACAAAACTCGGCTTGAAGCCAAGCCTTATCGTCTGCTCACTTTCACCCGTACCGAAGTACGCTCCCGTTACGGACTTCTGACCCCACGATGCCTTCTCTGCCGCTGTTACGTGAATCGTGCTGTCATTTATATGAGAGCCGCAAAAAAGAGTTTTAGGCATGAAAGCTTCATATTGAACTGCAGATGACTCCGCAGGACAAAAGCGAGCCTCAGCTATGACCCAGCTTTTCATAACAAACGCTTCGGCATCTCTGTCAGCGGTTATTGCATCACAGCCGGATTCCTTCAGATTAAGGTCACTTTTAAAATTAAGGCAATCCACTATCTTAGTAAAAGCCTCGTGACAAGCTGTACCGCCTGCCGAATACGGCACATACACCGAAAAGCGAAGTTTTATTTCCGCCAGCCTGCAGTATTCTTCGGGTACAAGCTCACCCTCATTGTTTTCGGTAAAAAAGTCGGTTATCTTTACACTTTCAAGACCTACCGAAACTATCGTTTTTCTCAGCGGTGTAGCCTTGGGTTGAGACGGAAACTCCGTAAGGAACTTGATATTACCGAAAATCTTTGTCTGTCCGCTCAGCCAGTCGGATATTTTCTTAGGCATTGCGCTTATTGAATCTGCCAGATTAATCCACCTCCACTATTGTCCTGATTATCGCCCAGATGTAAAAAATCTCGTTTCCGTTGTAAACCCTTTCCGCACGGTCAATACGGTAGCTTACCGAGTCGGAATCTATCCTGGCCGTTTCGCTTACAAGCGTAAGGTCAGGAGTCGGCGGCCCGATATACAGATAGTGCCCCTGACTGTTGAAGCCGATTTCGGTGTAAACACCGTCAAGATACATCTTGTTTTTATATCTGAGCGGCTGAATCAGTGCTTTAAAGCTTTCCGTTGCGTCACCGTCTTTCAGCGTTACTTCCCTGCCGTGCTTTTTAAAAATCGGTTCAGCTGTCATACATCCACCTGCCTGAAAACAAAGCCGCAGTCTTCAAAAAGCTCAGCCGCCTGCAGAATCGCTTCATCACGCACTCTGCAGGCAATTTCAAGCATTGCGGCAGGTGTGCGTGTAACCGTTACGTCACCTGCCTTGAAGCTTGTCGTGCCGTCGCTGTCAGCCGCTTCCCGTATCACCTTTCGGTAGTACGCAAGTCCTGCCGCTGCCTGAGCAATCCTCGGATCGTCCCTGTCAGCCGATTCCTTCAGTCTGCTGAGTATCTCCTCGAGACAAAGTCTGCAAAGGGGCAGAGCGTTTTCTGCCCCTTCTTCGTCAAGGGTAACGAGCTGTCTGAGTCTTGCGAGCACAGAGTGACTGTTAATCATACGTCACCCTCCCCTGCTCAGACCTTGAGTGTGCGTGATGCGTCTGTGAAGATCTTCGCAAAGCCTGCAATAGACGTAATAGCCGCACGCTCAAGCTGTCTGTCTATGAGCTTATCATATTCGGTCATAATCTCACCTGCCTTGACCATCTCAAGTGCACAGCGCTTATCAAGACCGATAACAGTACCTTCAGGCACAGCAGATGAGCGGATAAGCTCTGCACCGATAGGTGTGATCATTTTGCCTGTTGCGTGGAAGTTGAGACCTGCCGCAGAGTCCTTGAATTCGCTGATATTGAGCATATTTACAGCATCGGCATTGTTTGCAATAAGCACGTTCATCTCATACGGGTCAAGGTCCTTCCAGAGGTTGACAATATCCGCATATGTAAGATTGCCTGAGCTGATTGCGGCTGTAGATGCCGCAGCATTATCGTTGCCGTCGCCGTTGATGATTGTATCAATCGCATCGGCAAGCTGTGCCTTTGCAATATGTGCACCGATCTGTCTGAGTGTTACTGTAAAGAGGTCAAGACGCTGGAAACGTATAGCCTCATAGGATGCTACAAGCATTCTGCCGCGCTTATGGAGCTTGACGAGATTATCGCGTATTCTGACGGTTGTTTCGGGGATAACCTCACCCTCAGCAACAGCTACAAGTGCCTTTTCTTCGTCAGTAGGAATGCTTGTGATTGAGCGGTAATCAAGCGAATCGATATTCGTAACAGATGCAATAATACGGGGCAGGTTGTTTGCCTCCTCAATGCCCTGACGTACAGCTCTCGCAACGTATTCAGGGAATAGAGTTGCACTGTCTGTCGTCTTGAAGAATTTTTCTACAGTGTCACTGCCTGCACCGCTTACCTTGATGTCGAATCGCTTGAGCTGACGCTGATATGCGTCGAGTCCCTCAAGTGCACTGCCCTTGTAGTTTTCCGAAGGGTCAATGCTTTCGAGTGCGGATGTGAATGAACCTGTACAGTAAAGACCTTTTTCAAGTCTGATGTTATCATAATTTGCCATATTTAAATTTCCTCCTTAAATTTTGAATTCATTGTTGTTATTTTCGTTTTTTGTCCAATTGCCGCTGAGCTGAGGTATTACGGGAAAGAGCTTTGACGCACTCTCTGCAAACGCTTTTTCGAGCACCGAAAGCTGCTCGGATGTAAGAGCAGAGCATATTTGTGCGAACTCCTCAGTACCCAGTGACGGTACTGCCATTGTGCCGAGCTTTATCACCTGATGCTCAAGTCCTTTGCGGTAAAGCTCGGCATCCTTTGCAAGCACCTCCAGCCTCGCTATTTCGTCTGTAAGCTTACCGAACGCAGAAATACTGAGCGTAACCGAATCGTATCCGCCGGACTTCTCTTTAATCTGAGCTATGCTCATCTCTTCACCTGCTTCAAACGATTTTGTCACGCCCGCTCGCGGCTGTGCAGGTACAGCCACAAAGCTCCATTCATACGCATCCGTCGGCTCTTCAAGCACGGTATGGCACACCTTACCGTCATACACCTCGCCCTTGCGATGCTTACAGCCCTTCTTTCTAAGATCTGCACCGCATACAGAACAGCTCATTTTCGCTATAGAACAGCTTACACTTGTTTCTTTTTTATACCTGCCTCGATTTGCTTTATCAGCTCTTCGTTTTTAGGTGTGCGCGGCATATATGCCCTCGCCTTAAGACAGGTATATTTTTCACCAATTGATGTGATTTCACTTTCGCTCTCCTCGATCCACGTACTGAAGATCCTTGCCGTCTGGCTGTCGCTTTTCATATTATGGTCAGCGATACCTGTCCTGCCGTCAAAAAGCGAAGCAAGCTTTATCAGCGACGGTATGCTGAAACACTCTGAGTCTCTGTCAATTTCGTTGTCGCAAAGAGTCAGCGTAAAACAGAAAACCTCATCTGCCGTCAGCGGTTTTATCGTGTGTCGGTTGATAAGCTCAAGCTCATCCTCAGCCGCCGTGTCGGCGTTGACACAACCTGAAATATTTTTATAAATTATGTTCATTTATCCTCCTTCGATAAGTCTTTGTGCTTGTGCGGAATACAGCTGAGCACGTGCGGCTTCGACCATATCCTGAAGCATTATTTCATCCCATATGACCTCAACGCCTCCGGGCAGCCCCACAAGCCTTAGTGCAGTATCACATACCTTTACTATCGCCGGTGTGAGAATCCTGCGATATGCCTCAAGCTCGCTCGTCAAAGCATCTGCCTGCTGCGACGACATACGCTCCGTGCTCGACCACGAAAGTCCGAGCAAAAACGGAGGTAAACCTGTTTTGGCAACAATCTGCTCCAACAGCTGTCTTACAGGTATTTCGCTGTCGGGCAGCTGTGCCTCGGCACCTATTACCTTAATCTGTACATCACCTACAGCTACAAAGTCTTTTACACTGCCGCCGCTCATTGCACTGCTCCATTCCTCCGCAACCTGCATCGCCCTTTCCTTTGCATACGCACGGTCGAGCGTATCATTCTGCGGCTTATACGTAACCGCAAATCGGATATTACCGAGTCTCTCCCAGTTGTTGCCTACCGTGCGGAATATCTTCATCAGCACGGCCGAAACAAACGGCAGACCCTTGAGCAGTGAATTGCCCGTCAATGCACCTGCATCGGGGTTGAGCACACTCATCACCGTAAGCTCCGGATACGCAATTTTCTCTGGCTGACCGGAAGCGAGCGAATATATATCAATATTCAGTCCGTTTCTGTTTCGGCGAAGCTCAATGTTTTCAAGCGGTGCATTGAACAGCGCACACGGTGTGCCGTTACAGTCGGTCACAACCTCGCCTATTGCCGTACCGTAGGTCAGCAGCTGCTCAAAATAGCCCGACACAAAGGCTTCAAGCCCTGTCTGGTTACCGTTTACACATATACCCGTTACAAAGCTGTCCATATACTCTTGCGATTTTATGTCTGTACATCTGATACTGAAACCGCCCGTCAGACGTACAAGCTTTGTGACCGCCGCATCAATTATCGGCACAGCATCACGCAGCGCACCGTAGAGCTGTATGTCGTGTCTGTACGGTGCCGCCGTTTCAAAAACCGAAAACGGATTCTGTGTACAGCCCGTCTGTACGGAGCATACCTCGGGCGACACATCGGCTTTTTTTCTGTTCTTTTTCATTTACTCCTTCCTTTCTGTCGCAATTGCAAAAAACTCGCAGTCACTCTGACTCATCAGTGTTGTGACAAAGTAGCGCATATCGTCCATTGCATGGTCATTTGTTTTGCACGGTGTGTCCCTGACACAGTTGCTGTCCCAACGGTAGAGCGAGAATTCACGCACGATGTCACGGCACGGTGTGCATATTTTAATCTTTTCCGATTTGAGTGCCTCGGAAACCTTGCGTATACCGTCAGTGACATCGTTTTTTGCGTGAACAACCCTGTACCTTCCGTGACGGCGAATGCACTCGATGAAGCTTGCGGCCGAAGGGTCTACCGCAACAGCACTTATTTCTCTGCCGTCAGCCAGCTTTTCAAGTGCCGAGTAATACTCTTCATCCGTGCATTGTACGCCCGTCACACGTGAGTCGTGATAATATTCACTTACTCTGTACCATATTCCGTCAAGCAAGCCCCACAGCCCGAATGAGCTCGGGTTTACCGTACCGTAATCGCAGGAGATGTACCAGCGTTCAAAATCACCCTGCGGCACAGCACATACGTGCCTTTCTCTGCTGAAAAACGGATATACAAGTCCCTCTGCGGCAACCCACTTCCCTTCTACAAACCTCTCATAAAACGCACCGCTGTACAGACTGCGGTATCTTTTTAAGATTTCGGGTGTCAGCGAAGGATTGTCCTCCATACGGAAGTGAATATAAAGGCAGTTCTTTTCACCGCTCTTTTTTATCCATTCTTCGTGAAACCAGTGCAAGGGATTGTCGGGGTTACAGTTGAACCAGAATTTTGAGCCATCCAGCGAGCAACGCGCCAGAGCCTGCTCAACAAACGAACGGGGCATAAGAGCAACCTCGTCAAGGAGTACGCCTCCGAGTGTCATGCCCTGGATAAGCGAGGCTGAGCTTTCATCCTTACCACCGAAAAGACAGAAGCTGTTTGTTCTGCCACCGAAACTTATCTCTATCTCGTTGCGCGAAACCTTGTCGGTACATTCAAAGCCGAGCTGCGAGAGCACAGGCAGCATCGGTCTTATTACATTCCGCCTGAGAGAGGCTATCGTCTTACCGCAGATTGCAAAAGATGTGTCTTCAAACGCAGCCATCGCCCACGATATAAAAGACAGTGACATACATACGGTTTTGCCCGAGCGAACAGCACCGTCGCAGATGATCGCATCCATACTGCTGTACGGCGATGTAGGACACCACCACGTAAGTACGGTCAGCTGTTTGCCGGAAAAGGCTTTAAAGGTAATCTTCGCTTTAGTCTTACTGTTCATCCTCAAACGCACCTCCTATACGCTGTGCCGCACTTTCCAGCGCTTGATAAAAAGGCAGTGCCCCGCTGACAGATTCTTCTCCACTCATTTGAGCAAGCCGTTCAAGAGGCTTAAGTCTGTCGAAAAATTTGATTTCAATGCCGCCGCCCTTCGGGCGTTTGATCTCCGCTACATTGAAAAGATTCATTTCGTCAAGCTCCTCTCTTGACGGAGGATCCTCACTAAAAACGAGACACAGTGCATCTGCCACGCTTCCGAATGCTAATCTGCGGTAGCCTGCCGCCGCTTCGCTAATATGCGGCGGGGGTGTGTTTGCGAGAGCAGCTATTTCGTTTGTGATATCACTTCGGCTAAGCAGCTTTACCGCCGCTGCCTGCGGATTGAGCGTATACCCTGCCTTTGCCGCAGCTTCACAAGCATCCGGAAATATCGCGTAATTCAGACAAAACAGCTTCTCTCTTTTGCTGAGTGCTTTCTTTGCTATTTTTTCACCTTCCTTGTTATTTTTCCGAGTCAAGCAATCGGGGCGGTATTGATCACTCTCCTCACTCAAAGGCTGAAACAGGCGTTTTTTCAATGCATTCAGGTGATAGTTTTCGAGTTTTGGGCTGAATATTAAATAAATGTTCACAATTAAACACAAAAACCGCCTAAAGAAGACGGCTTAAATACAGTAATATACTATACAAGTGTAAAATATATCGAAGAGCAGATATAACTTAATATTTGTAAATAATTATTTTTTGATTGACGAAATTTCAATCATAATGTACAATAAAAATAATACTCTGAAAATATGGAGGAAAACCGTAATGAAGAAAAGAGTTATACGATTTATTTCTCTTGCAATGTGCCTTGTAATGCTGTTTACAGGCTCAATGCTCGGCACAAACGCAGCACAGCCCCAGGAAGAAAACGCAGTTGCAGACGTTGTTATGAAGGGGCTTTACAACGCACTCAACGTTGTTGTTGAAGGACTTGTAAAAACAATCTGCACAATATACCTCGACCCGAATGATTGGCAGCATCTCGACGATTACAATGCTGACGAAATCGGCTTTATGCCCGGCAGAGAAACCTATCAGACCGAAGCTGCAGAAAACGCTGTATGGAAGCTCGGCTATGCTAAAAAGAGCATCGTACCCGAAGATATTGACAGCGGCAAGTACAACCTCGGCCGTGACCTTCTCAACAAGTATGCCGAAGGTGTATACGATGACCAGTGCATCCGTGTAACTGTGCTTGACGACAACAGCGGTGAAGGTGCGGTAGTGCTCGCTGCAGTTGACGCACTTGGCGTTACATCAACAGACACACGTACAATCCGCAAAGCAATACTTGAGTACTGTGAAAAGAATGACATCAAGGTTGCAAGCATCAATGTCAGCGCAACCCACGCACACTCCGCACTTGATACACAGGGTGTCAGCACAGAGTTTTTCACCAAGCTTCTTGCAGCATTCTGGATGAATCTTCTCGGCCTTGATAATATGACTATTCCCGGCCTTGAGACTGCTGAAGCATTCAAGCAGCACTTCATTGACACATCAGTAGAGGCAATCAAAGAAGCACTCGGCGAGATGGAAGAAGGTAAGCTTTACTTCTCTGAAATCGATATGAGCGAATATTTCAAGGATAAGCGTGAGCTTATTTCTAAGGAAGACCTGCCCGAAACGGCAAGCTTCTGCTTCGTACCTGCCTCAGGCAACGCTCCCACATACATAAGCGACATCACCTGCCACGCAACATCATTCAGCGCAAGCAACGGCCTTGTCGGCTCCGACTATATCTACTACATTGATGAATATATCAAGCAGGCAAACGGCGGTAACTTCATTATGATTCCCGGTGCAGTCGGCCAGGTTTCACGTGATATTGAGGTTGACACCACAGGTATGACAGAATATGAAGAAAAAGGTGCTGACGCAAGATACCTCGGCAAACATCTCGGCGAAATGATTGTTGAGGCAGACTATGCAACAGAGCTTGAGCCGATTATCAACGTTAAGCACAGAGAGCTTTTCATCACACCCGAAAACAGTATCCTTACTCTCGCTTGTGAAATCGGTCTTGTAAACAACAAGATTTTCTACACAGGCTCAGGCTTTGGCAGAACATACTGCATGGCAACCGAAATGGGTTACCTTGAGTTTGGTAACGAAATAGGTCTTGCGCTCTTCCCCGCAGAGCTTTATCCCGAAGTATTCTGGGACGACGAGATTACAGGCGGCACAAACTGGGACGGCACCGAATGGCCGTATGACAGCCTTTCAACAGCAGTTGACGGCGTTAAGACATACGCAGTAAGCCTCACAAACGACGCTATCGGCTATGTTCTTACCGACAACAACTTTGCTTTTATGGGTCACATCATCGGAGAAGAAATTGCAGACGAAACTCTTTCAGTAGGCAAGCACACAGGCTCATACCTCGTAACAGAATACTACGCACTTCTTGATTCACTTAAATAAGATACGAAAAAGTCAAACGAGCTGTCTCAGTTGAGGCAGCTCGTTTTTTCTAACCATCTTATGGGATTTGTTAATATGTAGTCACGTTTTTCTTCTAAATCCTGTTTGTTGCGGATTATATGATCATAATAGCTTCGTTGCCATAATTTATTATCAAACGGAGAAAACAGACCGCTTTTAACACCGTTTATATAATCATTCGTAGTCATAGTTTTAAGCCACGCAATAACATCTTCTAAAGATGATTTTCCACCCTCCTGAATTACAATAATCAGATGCAGATGGTCAGGCATTATGTAGAAACAGTCGATAAGAACTTTATCAAATTTATTTTCAAGTTCATTAATCCATTTTTCAATCATCTTATCAGGATTGTTCGGGCGACCACATAGGGTCGCCCCTACGGGTGAGGGTGCAATTGTGCCAAAAAGCTGCTGTCGCTTATGGGTACACACCGTAACAAAATATGCATTGCACTGCGAGTAATCATAATTCTGAAGCCGTAAAAGCTTTCGTTTAGGCAACATAATAACACCCCGTCCGTTTTAACGCGTAGGGGCGACCCTATGTGGTCGCCCGTTTTTTTGCAATATAAAGCACACATAAATACGGTCGCTTAATCGTACCGCCGAATTTTTCAGCTAAGCTTTCCTTTTGGTTTTTATTGTTGCGGCGTAGGCGCTGTTGCCGAGACCGAGCAAAGCGGAAAGTATAAACAGAAGCTCCATACCGAGAGTCTGCCAAATCCAGCCGCCGAAGAGGGCGATAAAAACGGTAATGACGTGATTGATTGAAACGCCTGTTGAAATTGTTGCCTTGACCTCTTCCTGGGTATCGGCAAGATCCTGAACATAGACGTTGGAAGCCATTGACGCAAGTGATATAACAGCATCGAGCACGTATGCACAGCAACAAATTACAAACGAAACATTCTCGGGGAATATACGGTGAGCAAAGCCGTAGGCAAAGCAAACGATTACAAGAATCAGTGTATCGGCAACCATAACGGTTTTGTAGCCGATGCGGTCGATAATCTTACCGACAACAGGTGAGGCAAAGAAGCAGGCCACAGCCGAAATCGCAAAAAGAAGGCTTATCATTGCAGCATCTGCTTTATAGAACAGAATCAATACATAAGGACCGAAGGTGAAAAAAACCTGCTTGCGTGCACCGTAAAACATTTCAAGCATATAATACTTTGTATATTTCTTATGGAAATAGAAACGGCGCTTTGTTGAATCGGTTTCGCTCTTACCTGTAATACGGAAAGACATAACGGCACTGATTGCCGCAAGCACTGCCGCAACGGCAAAGAAAAGCTTGTATGTACCCTGACCGCCTGCAAGCACGGAGAAGGCAACGACAACGGCGATATAACCGACGAGCGTACCGATCTGGCTGGCTGAGTTCTGTGCACCGAGGGCGGCACCGCCGTGACCCTGACGTGCGTATTTGAGCGAGAGAGTATTTTTCATACCGATCTGGATATGCTCACCGAGTGAATACATACAGATAGAGAGGATCACAAGCACCTTGCCCGGCGGCAGGATCGCCACCATACCCATACCGGCAAGCAGGAAAACCGCACCTGCCTTATACAAAGTTTCGGCAGAGAGCATATAGAAGAGCGCCAATATCAGCACAAGCATAACACCCGGAATCTCACGGAAGAACTCTGCTACTCCTCTTTCAAGCTCACCGAGACCGACAATTTCGGCAAGGTAGTTGTCGAGCATACCCTTGTAAAGTCCGTAAGACAGACCCGTTACAAGAATTGACATCAACAGTATTTTATAATTTTTGCCTTCAAGAAAGGTTTCTTTGAAGCGTGGGATAATTTTCATATTACTTTTTCTCATTCTTTCTTTGGAGCATTACGACCATTTCACAATGGATTGTGAAAGGAAACATATCAACAGGGCGCATTTTTTTGACCTCGTAGCCGTTATGTACAAGGTAACGCAGGTCACGCTCAAGGGTTTCAGGGTTGCAGGAGATATAGACAACTCTGTCAGGAGCAAGGGTGACGACGCTTGAGAGGAAGCGTTTATCACTGCCTGCACGGGGCGGGTCCATAAAGACAACATCCGCCTTCTCGCCTGCCGATGCCATATCGCGCATAAACTCGCCCGCGTCGGCACATATGAAGCGTATATTATCGGCATTGTTGCGCGCAGCATTTGACTTTGCATCACGCACGGCAGAAGCATTCAGCTCTGCACCGATTACCTCACCTGCCTGCTTTGAGGCAATGATACCGATTGTACCTGTACCGCAATAGGTATCAATAACTTTCTCTTCACCTGTAAGCCCTGCATACTCGATTGCAAGTGAATAGAGCCGCTCGGTCTGTGCAGGGTTGACCTGATAAAACGACTGTGGTGAAATACGGAAGGTGCAGCCGCAAAGGCTGTCCTCAATATATCCTTCGCCGTAAACTGTTTTATTTATATCGCCAAGCACAAGGTTGGTGTGCTTTGAATTTATATTCTGCACAACGGTTGTGATTTCGGGATGCGCCTTGAGAAGTGCCCCGACAAAGTTATTTTTTGACGGAAAAACACTGCTTGCAGTAACAAGCACTACAAGAATCTGACCGCTGTTATAGCCCTTACGGATAAGCACGTGACGCAAAAAGCCTGCACCCGTATCTTCATTATATGGGCGGAGCTTAAATTTGGACAGAAGATTACGAATTGTGACAATTATTTCGTCTGCCTTTTCATCCTCTATCATACAACTGTCAACATTGACGATACGGTGAGAGCTGCTCTGATATACACCCGAAATAATCTTGCCGCCGCGTGTAGTACCGAAAGCAGCCTGCACCTTACAGCGGTAGTGATACGGGTTTTCCATACCAACTATCTTGCCGACTCTGCCGAATTTACCGAGCAGCTTTTCAACCTTCGCCTGCTTGAATTTCAGCTGACGAGGGTAATCCATATTCTGCAGCTGACATCCTCCGCATTTTTTTGCAAGGCTGCAACGTTTAGTTTCCTGCACGGCCTATTCCTCCATAATTTATATTCCGAGCAGACGCTTTGCATTGAGTGAAAGTATCTTCTCTTTTTCATTTTCGCTAAGGGAAAGAGAACTCAAAACATCAAGTTCCCTTGAGGCGTTGCTCCAGGGAGAGTCGGAGCCAAAAAAAATTTTATCCGCACCGTGGTTTTTTACAATACGCAAAAACTGCTCTGACGGGAAGCACTCAAAGCCCATTGCTGTATCAAAACAAACATCTCTGCCGACAAGGTAACGCTCTACATCATCCCACTGCTGCTGACCTCCGAGATGTGCCAGCACAAAGGTGCCGCCCTGCACCTCATCAAGCATTCTTGCAAAGCGCTCAGGAGTTGAGTGAAAAGGCGGTGGCATACCGGGGTCAAAGCCTGCGTGGTGAAGGATTATAAGTCCTTTTGAGAAAGCGTAATCGTAAATACGAAGCAGCCGAATTTCATCGGGATAAAAACACTGATACTCTGCATGCAGCTTGATACCTTTGAGACCAAGCGAAGCCACAAGGTCGATATCACGCTTATAATCGTCCGTATCAGGGTGGATGCCGCCGAAGGCGACGATTCTATCCCCTGCTGCCTGTGCCGCCCAGGTGTTAGTTGTAACGGTCTGGGAAGGTTTGGTTATGACAGGCTGAATGACACTTATATCCACACCCCACATATCCATATGCTCAATCAGGCTGTCACGGGTCATTTCGGTAAGTGCCTGATAAAAATTGCCGAATTTAGCCGTATTATCCATAAGAGCCTGCCTTGCTCGGGGGGCAAGTGCATCGGGGAAAATATGCGTATGAAAATCGATAACCATTAAAAGACCTTCTTATTTCACTGAAGTAATTCTGAAGCCGAAGCTGTAAGTTTTGAAAGGATGGAGAATATAAGGCTCACGAAGGCAGGCATAGCCCGGCATATCGCCGCCGACACCGCAGGAGCAAGCATCGATACCGACTGAGATATAATCGTCATCCTCAAGCTCATACAGGTGCTTTGCCTTTTCAAGCTTCTCCTGACTGTAGTTGCGTACGTTGAATTCAAAGCTGCCGCCGTCCAGTGCCTCGTAGCAGAAACCTCTGCCCTCTGCATCGGTAAGCTTGAGGCTGCGGACATCGACACGTGTGCCGTTCTCCTGCGGACGCATATAACGGTGCTCAAGGCCTTCGACATCGGCAAAATGTTTGTCGATACGTGCACCTGTCTTACGGTCGCAATAGCACTCGTGCGGACCTCTGCCGTACCACTCCGCATTGCGCATATCGTTCGGACAGCCAAAACGAAGACCGACCTTGAGCAGCTTGAGGAAATAGCCCATTGAGCTGTGGCGGACTTCGATGCTGCCGTTTGAGCTGATTGTATACACAGTCTTGACCTTACCGGCAAGCGGAGCAAACCACTTGACGGTAACCTCACACTTAGTACTGTCGATATTCTCGACCTTGAAGCCTGTTACCCTACAGAGCTTGGTTGCATTTCGCCACAGATATTTCGGGTGGATAAATTTAATCTGCGGCACAAAGTTGAGATAAGCCGCATCGTTATCGGTAAGAGCACGGAAGAAGTTGGGTCTGATGCCTTTTTCAGGCTCGAGCATCTCCTTACCGCCCATTACAACAGAGGAAAGAATGCCGCGTGTAAACTCGACATTTATAAGCGGAGATTTTACGATAAGGTTTCTGCCGCTCTTCATTACGTCGAGTGCGTGCTCGCCCTCGGGAAGTGCGGGAGCAACGCCCTCTTTGAGCACAAACTGCTCAAATGTCATCTCAAAGCCCTTGGCACCCCACGAATACTCATCATTGAGTTTCCATGAGAATGTAAGTACACATTCACCCTCGGGCATATCGTCAAGGTCATAAGGCACGGTGACTTCAACAGAGCTCTGAGGCTCTATCATAACAGTGCCGAAAGTTCCCTCGTGAAATATTTCGCCGTTGCAGGCAATCTGCCAATCGAGGATATATCGACTGTGATTGATAAAGCAGTGCTCATTTACGATTTCAAACTTGCCTGCATTGAGGTCTACAGCTCTTGCAGTAACATCGGCATAGCACTTTTTGACCTCATAATATGAGGGATGAGGTATTCTGTCGGCACCTATAATACCGTTTGCGCAGAAATAGTAGCTGCTGGCACCTTCCTTGAAGTCGCCGCCGTAGAGCCATTTTTCGACTCCGTCCTCGGTGACATGAATCGTCTGGTCAACATAGTCCCAGATAAAGCCGCCGCAGAGGTGATCGTACTTTTTGAATGCATCGATATACTCTTTAAAATTGCCGAGGCTGTTTTCCATTGCGTGAGCATATTCGCAGAAGATTACGGGTCTGTCCTCATAAAACTTCGGGTCAATAGGCTTACTGTCAGCGGCAAGCTGATTGAGTACGTTTTCTATTACGTTAACCTTTATTTCCTGCTTCTCTGCGAGCTTTTTGACATAGCTCTCAACAGGATACATACGGCTGATAAAATCGGATTTATCGAAATTGAACTCACCCTCGTAGTGAATGAGACGTGTATCATCAAGGGCAAGGATAGCCTTACGCATATAAGCAAAGTTTTCGCCGTCGCCCGCCTCATTTCCGAGTGACCAGAAGCATATGCAGGCATGGTTACGGTCACGAAGCACCATACGCTGAGCACGGTCAACACAAGCAGCAGTCCATCTCGGATCATCACCGGGACAGTTTTTGCGGCGCACGCCGTGGCTTTCGAGGTCAGCCTCATCCATAACATAGAAGCCCATCTCATCACAAAGGTCGTAGAGGAACGGATCGTTGGGATAGTGGCTGGTACGAATCGAGTTGATATTTGCCTGCTTCATAAGTGTAAGGTCGGCATAATAGCGCTGTCTCGGAACTGCCCAGCCATTGTCCGGATCATAATCGTGACGGTTGACACCCTTGATGAGCACCTTCTTGCCGTTGATATACAGCACGTTACCCTTCTTCTCAACACGCTTAAAGCCGATACGCGTAGTCTTTGCGCAGAGGATATCCTCTTTTGTACGCAGCACAACTGTAACGCGATATAAGTTAGGCTCCTCAGCAGACCAATGCTTCGGTTCGGAAACAACGTGAGAAAAATTGAAATAGCTCTCACCCGGATTTACAATAAGCTGTTCGCTGCCGATAACCTGCGGATTTTCTTTATCCTCCATAAACAGTACATCGGCAAAGGCGGCAATCGGCACATCGGAGAAATTACGGAGCTGAATTTCGACATCGAGGTTACCATCTTTATATTCCTCATCAAGCTGTGCTCTTGCATAGAAATCCCAAAGAGTCACCTTCGATTCAGCAAAGATATATACCTCACGGTAAATACCGCTGAAGAACCACATATCCTGGTCCTCGAGATATGTACCGTCGCTGTAGCGATAAACCTCGGCAGTAACAAGGTTTTCACCCGGCACGAGGTACTTAGTGATGTTGAACTCGGCAGGAGTCATTGAGCCTTGAGAATAGCCTACACGCTGACCGTTGATATAGAGGAAGAAAGCAGACTTGACAGCACCGAAGTGGATAAAGATCTCCCTGCCTTCAAAATTATCAGGCACTGTAAAACGGCGGCGGTAAATACCAACCTCGTTTTTAGAGTGGCTGATTTTAGGTATCTGACTCTTTACGGTTGAAAGTGCACCCGGAATAAATGAGCAAAGGTAGACGTTTTTGCCGTAGCCTCTGAGCTGCCATACTGAAGGCACATCGATATCATCCCACGAGCTGTCATCGATTGAAGTACTGCTGAACTCTCCGGGCAGATTATCGACACCCTGCTGCCAATAAAACTTCCAGTTTCCGTTGAGAGTCTTTTTATAGGGCGGCTCCTCACCGTAAACAGCCGCCTTAAAATCGGAATAAGGGTACGCAAGGGTATGCGCATCTTCTTTATTTTCTTTTATTATGAGGGGGTCTTCCCAATAATGTTTTTCTTTCATTTTTTAAACCTCCTGAGCAATAATCTGCGTTAATTCAAAGCAAATATACACAGCTTATTATACTATAAAAAAGCATAGTATTCAAGTATTATAAAACAAAAAGGAACTGCGAAAAACAGTTCCTTTTTACATTAAACAGAGCTTATATTAAGTGTTACACAACCGGCTCATCGGGGTAAGATTCGTCAGCAGGCACCGTTGTACCGACAGTAGTCAGCTCACTCAAATCGCGGAAATATATACTGTGAAACTGCTCGGCAAAGCGCTCAGCCTCAGTGCCTTTATAGCCGCAGATAATGAGGTCGGTACAATACTTAAAAGCATCATCAGCTATTGATTCAACGCTTGCGGGTATATAAATAAGTTTGAGTGCCTGGCAACCGAAGAAAGCAAGCTCACCTATTGATTTTATTCCTCCATCAATTTGCATACTTTTAAGATTGTAGCAATCCGTAAACGCGTTATCCTCAATACGAGTACAATTATTGCCGATATGAATGGTTTCAACGGTAAGACTGCCCTTAAAAATAGTGCCGAAATCAGTTACCGGCTTACCCTTGATGGTATTAGGGATGTAAAGGTTAGGTTCTTTACCGATATACTGAGTCAGAACAATATGGTCGGAATACTCATCAAACTTATAAGCGCCCTCAATTCCTGAGACAGGAAGCTCCTTAGGAGGCTCTGTCGGGGGCACTGTAGTGACCTCGGGCTCCGGAGTGGCAAGGCATGCTGTAAAGGAGAAAAGCATTACAGCGCACATAAGCAAAGCGAAAACTTTTTTCAATCAATTCACCCTGTTTCATATCAAATTACGTACTGATAATAACATAAATCAATACATTTTGCAAGCAAATCAAAGCTCGGCGATAACCTCTACCTCTGCAAGCACACCTTTGGGAAGGTCCTTGACAGCTACACAGCTTCTTGCCGGCTTGGATGTAAAATACTTGCCGTAGATTTCGTTGAATGCGGCAAAATCGGCAATCTCTGCAAGGAAGCAGGTAGTCTTTACTGCGTTATCGAATGTAGCACCTGCTGCCTTAAGCACTTCACCGAGGTTTTTCATAATCTGCTCAGTCTGCTCTGCAATGCCGCCCTCAACAACGTTACCTGTTGCAGGGTCGATTGCAATCTGACCTGATGTGAAAAGAAGATTACCCGTAACAATAGCCTGTGAGTAAGGACCAATCGCTGCGGGTGCTGATGATGTTGAAATAACTTTCATTTTAATTACTCCTTGATTATAAAATTTTGAAGCCGAAATCTGTCAGTGCCTGACGGATTTCTTCCATATGCTCATAGTTTCTTGTTTCGAGGTTGATACGAAGGTAACAGCCGTTGACATCGGAGCCTTCGTTTGCGCGCTCGTGATGTACGGAGGTTACGTTACCGCCAAGCTCTGCAATAATGCGTGAAACATTCATAAGCTGACCGGGCTTGTCCACAAGCTCGATAAGAAGCTGACAGCTTCTGCCTGACATAATAAGACCACGCTTGATAACACGGGAAAGGATTGTAACGTCGATATTACCGCCCGAAACAAGGCAGGCAACCTTCTTGCCCTTAACAGGCACCTTATCAAACATTACTGCGGCAACAGCAACTGCACCCGCACCCTCTGCGATAAGCTTCTGCTGCTCAATAAGTGCAAGGATTGCGGCCGAAATCTCATCATCGCTGACAGTTACGATTTCATCAACATATTGCTTGCAAAGCTCGTATGTAAGGTCACCAGGCTCTTTAACGGCAATACCGTCGGCGATAGTTGAAACGGAGTCAAGTCGCTCAATAGCACCATCTTTAACGGAGTTGTACATACTCGGTGCACCTGCAGCCTGCACACCGTAAACCTTGATATTGGGGTTGAGGTTTTTCATTGTAAAGGCAACGCCTGCAATAAGTCCGCCGCCGCCGATAGGCACGACAACTGCATCAAGGTCGGGAATCTGGTCAAACAGCTCGAGGCCTATCGTGCCCTGACCTGCGATAACGCTCTCATCGTTAAAAGGATGAATGAAAGTATAGCCCTTTTCATCGCGAAGGCTCAGAGCCTTGTTGTAAGCGTCATCATAAACGCCCTCGACAAGGCAGACCTCTGCACCGTAACGCTTGGTAGCCTCAACCTTGGAGATGGGAGCACCGTCGGGCAGGCAGATTACGGACTTGATACCGCTTTTTGTTGCGGCAAGTGCGACACCCTGCGCGTGGTTACCTGCAGAGCAGGCAACAACACCGTGTGACCTTTCCTCTTCGGTAAGCTGTGAAATCTTGTAGTATGAGCCTCTTACCTTGAAGGAGCCTGTTATCTGCAGATTTTCTGTCTTGAGATAAACATCAGCGTCGGGATTTATACGCTGTGCTTTAATAACGTCGGTTTTGCGGATTACGTTTTTGAGGACATATCCTGCGTGATAAACCTTATCTAATGTAAGCATAATTTAACACCTCTGTTTTATATGTCAATTGTCAGAAGAGAGTCGATAAACTGACCTGCCGTACGGGCAGACCTGCCGCCCTTATTGAGGGCAAATGCTTCAGCCTTGATATCAAGCTCGGCTTTATCGAGAGTGATATTCTTTTCTTCTGCCAACGAATGTACGATTTTTAAATACAGCTCCTTATTCGGCTTTGCAAACAGTACCGTAAGGCCGAAGCGCGCCGAAAGCGAGAGCATTTCCTCCATAGAATCGCGGCGGTGAATATCATCTCCCTCGCGTGAGGAGAAGGTTTCTTTTACCATATGACGGCGGTTACTTGTAGCGTATATAACCGCATTGGGAGTTTTTGCCGCAGCAGAGCCTTCAAGCACTGCCTTGAGTGCGGCAAAGCCGTCATCATCGGTCGAGAATGAAAGGTCATCAATAAAGAGAATGAATTTAAGCGGATTGTCCGCAATTTCGCCCATTATCTCGGGGAGGAGTGAAAGCTGGTCCTTCCTAAGCTCAACAAGGCGTATACCCTCACTGCGAAGCTCGTTTGCAACAGCCTTGACCGTAGATGACTTACCCGTACCTGCATCACCGCAAAGCAATACATTTGCCGCAGGCTTGCCCTCGATAAGCGCGTGAGTATTGTCAAGCACCTTTTTACGCTCGATATCATAGCCGACAAGTGAGCTGACGGTAATCGGGTCAGGAGCAAGGACGGGCACAAGCTCACCCTTTTCACCGACACGGAACATACCGTAGCGTGCATAAATGCCGTAGCCGAGCTTTGAAGAATTTTCGAGTATTGCGGGAACAACAACTGAAAAATCTTTGACTGTGTTATTGAAAAAGGGCAACGAAACGGGAAGTCCGGAAAAATCAAGAAGCTGTACACTGCTGATTTTTGTAAGAGCAGAAAAGATGTCAAGCTCACGTTCAAAGCACTGCTGCATTACATCAGGAATTGCTTTGCGCGAAGAAAAAAGACGGACATAAATATTATCGTCACACCTGAGCGCATCCTCGATATACTCACCGAGGTCACAGCCGTTTTCGTAAAGTGATGCCACAAAAGCACAGTATTTTTCAGTTTTAAGGTTTTCATCACTGCTTGAAGCAGTATGCAAAAATGAGTTAAGGTTTTTAAGAACTTCGCTGCCCGTAACGTTTCGGAAAAGAACAACGGACGATAGCATATTCGCCAGTGAGTCAATCATAAGAAAAAATCCTTTTTTATCTAATGGCTAAGCCCGACTGCCGTTTTTTGGAGCGGCAATCGGGCATCAATTATTAAAGTCTCTTGAGAATCTCAGCTGTCATTTCCTTACAGCCGACAGCGTTTACACCGTGTGCGATATCGGCAGTGCGTACGCCTGCTTCAAGCACATCGTCAACAGCACGTTCGATGTTGCGTGCCTCTTCCTCAAGGCCGAATGCATAGCGGAGCATCATTGCAGCAGAGAGGACAGTAGCGATCGGGTTAGCCTTATCCTGACCTGCGATGTCGGGAGCTGAGCCGTGAATAGGCTCGTAAAGGCCGCGCTTTGTTGCACCGAGTGATGCGGAAGCGAGCATACCGATTGAGCCTGTGATCTGAGAAGCCTCATCGGAAAGAATATCGCCGAACATATTTGACGTTACGATAACATCAAACTGAGAGGGATTCTTGACAAGCTGCATAGCTGCATTGTCAACAAGCATATCCGTGCAGGTTACTGTCGGATAGTCTGCTGCAACCTCGTGAACAGTTTTTCTCCAGAGTCTTGAGCTTTCGAGCACGTTTGCCTTATCAATGCTGATAACGTTACAGCGTCTTACAAGTGCAGCCTCAAAAGCAGCTCTTGCAATACGCTCAATCTCCATGCGTGAGTAACACTCTGTATCATAAGCTTCCTCACCGTACTTGCCCTCACGGTAGCCTCTGTCACCAAAATAGATACCGCCTGTAAGCTCACGGACAATGAGAATATCGAAGCCGTTTGCAACAATGTCGGGGCGGAGAGGACAATCATCCTTAAGTGCGGGATAGAGCTTTGCAGGACGAAGGTTTGTATAAAGCTCCATTGCAGCTCTGATGCCAAGCAATGCCTTTTCGGGGCGCATATTGCCGGGCAGAGTATCCCACTTCGGGCCGCCTACAGCACCGAGAAGAACGCTGTCCGCTGCCAAACAGCCTTCAACGGTTTCCTTCGGGAGAGGCTCACCTGTTGCATCGATTGCGCAGCCGCCTATAAGATAGGGTGTGAAGTTAAATGTGTGGCCGTATTTCTCGCCTGTTTTCTTGAGCACCTCAACAGCAGAGTCAACGATTTCGGGGCCGATACCGTCACCCTTGAGAAGAGCAATATTCATAACCATTTTATTTCACACTACCCTTTCTAATGGATTCGATAAGGCCGCCGTCAGCAATAATCTTGCCGATAAACTCAGGGAAGGGCTTTGTCTTGAACTCTGCACCCGTTGTAAGATTCTTGATGATGCCTGTATCTGCATCTGCTGCAATCTCATCTCCGTCGGAAATGCCCTCTGCTGCCTCGGGGCACTCAAAGATAGCAAGACCGATATTGATAGCGTTGCGGTAGAAAATACGTGCAAATGACTTTGCAATTACAAGGCTGACACCACTCTCTTTGATTGCGAGAGGTGCGTGCTCACGTGATGAGCCGCAGCCGAAGTTGTTGCCTGCTACGATGATGTTGCAGGTCTTGACACGCTCCTGGAAGGTGCTGTCAAGGTCTTCCATACAGTGAGAAGCAAGCTCTTTTTTATCAATAGTATTGAGGTAACGTGCAGGGATGATAACATCGGTATCAACGTTATCCTGATACTTTATAACTTTACCGTCAAATTTCATTTGTCAATCTCCTCCGGTGAAGCAATTCTGCCGAGAATAGCACTTGCGGCTGCAACAGCAGGTGATGCAAGGTAAACCTCGGATGTCGGGTCGCCCATTCTGCCGACGAAATTACGGTTGGTTGTTGCAACCGCTCTCTCACCGGGAGCAAGGATACCCATATGGCCACCAAGACAGGGACCGCAGGTAGGTGTGGAAACTGCACAGCCTGCCTCG
Organism: Acutalibacteraceae bacterium; assembly: GCA_045544155.1. GTDB lineage: Bacteria > Bacillota > Clostridia > Oscillospirales > Acutalibacteraceae > UBA8612. The sequence goes on along the minus strand of JAZPYN010000024.1, from coordinate 11,011 downwards.
ATAAAGTCTGCAAGCAGACCTTCCTTCATTGCACGCATATATATTTCCTGAGTTGCAGGAATGATAATTGCACGCACGCCCTTTGCAACCTTGTGGCCCTTGATGATTTCTGCAGCCTCCTTGATATTCTCGTAGAAGCCGTTTGTGCAGGAGCCGATAACAACCTGGTCGATCTTAACCTCTTCCTCAAGTTCCTCAACAACTCTTGCGTTTTCGGGCAGATGCGGGAAAGCAACTGTTGAGCGGATTGTTGAAAGGTCGATTTCGATTACCCTGTCATACTCAGCATCATCGTCTGCCTTATAGACAACGGGCTGACGGTCGGAATGCTCTGCGATGTATGCAAGAGTCTGCTCATCAACCTCAAATATACCGTTCTTTGCACCTGCTTCAATAGCCATGTTGCAGATTGTAAGGCGGTCTGTTACGGAAAGAGATGCAACACCCTCTCCCGTAAACTCCATTGAGCGATAGAGAGCACCGTCAACACCGATCATACCGATGATGTGAAGAATTACGTCCTTACCTGTGATGTGCTTGTTAAGCTTGCCCTTGAGAACAAACTTTATAGCTGAAGGCACCTTGAACCATGCCTTACCGATTGCCATACCGCAAGCCATATCGGTTGAGCCTACACCTGTTGAGAATGCACCGAGTGCACCGTATGTACAAGTGTGAGAGTCAGCACCGATAACAACGTCGCCAGAAACAACGAGACCTTTTTCGGGAAGAAGTGCGTGCTCAACGCCCATCTGACCTACATCATAGAAATGAGTAACATTCTTTTCGTTACAGAAATCACGGCACATTTTGCACTGGATTGCTGCCTTGATGTCCTTGTTGGGTGCGAAATGGTCCATAACCATTGTTACTCGCTCAGTGTCGTAAACACTGTCAAAGCCGAGCTTATCAAACTCACGGATTGCAACGGGAGAAGTGATATCGTTACCGAGCACACGGTCGAGATTTACGAGAATAAGCTCGCCTGCTTCAACCTTCTCCAGACCTGCATGAGCCGCAAGAATTTTTTGTGTCATTGTCATTGCCACGGAAATTACCTCCTTTGGAGATTACTTTTTATTTATAATTGCACCCTTGTCTGCTGAAGAAACCATTGATGCATAGCGCTTAAGATAGCCGGAAACCTGCTTTTTGAGGATCGGCATCTCTGCCTTACGTCTCTCAATCTCTTCGTCAGAAACCTTGAGCTCAATCTTATATTCGGGGATATTAATGGAAATGATGTCGCCATCCTTGACGTATGCAATCATACCGCCGTTTGCAGCCTCGGGTGAAACGTGGCCGATTGAAGCGCCTCTTGTAGCACCGGAGAAGCGTCCGTCAGTAATGAGGGCAACCTCCTTGTCAAGACCCATACCTGCAATTGCAGATGTGGGAGAAAGCATCTCTCTCATACCGGGGCCGCCTGCAGGACCTTCGTAACGGATAACGACAACGTCGCCTGCCTTTATGCCGCCCTCGTAGATAACCTTGATAGTCTCTTCCTCAGAGTTGAATACCCTTGCAGGTCCCTCGTGCACAAGCATTTCGGGAGCAACCGCAGCACGCTTGACTACGCAGCCGTCGGGAGCAAGGTTACCTCTGAGCACCGCAATACCGCCAGTTGCGGTATAGGGATTATCGATGGGACGGATCGTTTCGGGGTCAAGATTGACTGAATCAGCAATATTTTCGCCGACTGTCTTACCTGTGCAGGTAAGTGCATCTGTCTTGATAAGGCCCTTCTTTGTAAGCTCCTTGAGCACTGCGTAAACGCCGCCTGCTTCATTGAGGTCCTCCATATATGTGCGGCCTGCAGGAGCAAGGTGACAAAGGTTAGGTGTAACCTCGCTGATTGCGTTTGCCATATCGAGATTGAACTCAACACCGCATTCATTTGCAATAGCGGGAAGGTGAAGCATACTGTTGGTTGAGCAGCCCAGAGCCATATCTGCAGTAAGTGCGTTGTGGAAAGCATCCGCCGTCATAATATCGAGAGGACGGATATTCTTTTTAACAAGCTCCATAATCTGCATACCTGCGTGCTTTGCAAGCTCAATACGTGCAGAATAAACAGCGGGAATCGTACCGTTACCCTTGAGACCCATACCGAGCACCTCGGTAAGGCAGTTCATTGAGTTTGCAGTGTACATACCCGAGCATGAGCCGCAGGTCGGGCAGGTCTTAAGCTCGTATTCGAGGAGCTTATCCGCATCAATCTTGCCTGCTGTATATGAGCCGACAGCCTCAAACATACTTGAAAGGCTCGTCTTCTTTCCCTCTACACGACCTGCAAGCATAGGACCGCCGCTGACAAAAATTGAAGGGATATTAAGTCTTGCCGCAGCCATAAGCAGACCGGGCACATTCTTGTCACAGTTGGGAATCATAACAAGTCCGTCAAAACCGTGAGCAAGCACCATTGATTCGGTGGAGTCGGCGATAAGATCACGTGTTACAAGTGAATACTTCATACCTGTATGACCCATTGCAATACCATCGCATACTGCTATTGCAGGGAAAACGATAGGTGTACCGCCTGCCATTGCGACACCGAGCTTTACAGCTTCGGTAATCTTATCAAGGTTCATATGACCCGGTACGATTTCATTGTACGAGCTGACAATACCGATAAGAGGACGCGAAAGCTCCTCCTGAGTGAGGCCGAGTGCGTGATAAAGTGAACGGTGCGGCGCATTGCCGAAACCGTCAACTACTGTTTCTTTAATCATTTTGCCGATTCCTCCGTAATATATTGAAAAGTGCAACCGCCTCCCTCGAAAAGAGGGAGGCTTTGTTTTAAGTTTTAAATTAGTTATTTATAAGTTTATCCTCGTCACTCCAGCTGTAGAGCTTACGGATATCCTTACCTACAACCTCTGAGGGATGCTCTGCAGCGATCTTTCTCATAGCGTTGAAGTGTACCTGTGAGCCTGCATCAGACATATCAAGAAGGAAGTCCTTAGCAAATGTACCGTCCTGAATGTCGGAGAGAACCTTCTTCATAGCCTTCTTGGTATCCTCTGTGATGATCTTCGGGCCAGTGATGTAATCGCCGTACTCAGCTGTGTTGGAGATGGAGTATCTCATACCCTCAAAGCCGCTCTGGTAGATGAGGTCAACGATGAGCTTCATCTCGTGGATGCACTCAAAATATGCGTTTCTGGGGTCATAGCCTGCCTCAACAAGAGTCTCGAAGCCTGCCTGCATAAGTGCGCAGACACCGCCACAGAGAACAGCCTGCTCACCGAAGAGGTCAGTCTCTGTCTCTGTACGGAATGTTGCCTCAAGGACGCCGGCACGTGCGCCGCCGATACCGAGAGCATATGCAAGACCGATTTCAAGTGCATCGCCTGTAGCATCCTGCTCGATAGCGATAAGGCAAGGTACGCCCTTACCTGCCTGATACTCACTGCGTACAGTGTGACCGGGGCCCTTGGGAGCAACCATGATTACGTTTACATTCTTCGGGGGCTTGATGCAGCCGAAATGAATGTTGAAGCCGTGTGCAAATGCAAGAGTCTTACCCTCTGTGAGGTTAGGCTCAATGCTTTCCTTATAAAGCTTTGCCTGCTTCTCATCGTTGATGAGGATCATGATGAGGTCAGCTGCTGCAGCTGCGTCTGCTGCTGTCATAACCTTGAGGCCTGCTGCCTCAGCCTTTGCCCAGCTCTTTGAGCCTTTGTAAAGGCCGACGATAACGTCAACGCCTGACTCCTTGAGGTTGAGTGCGTGTGCGTGACCCTGTGAGCCATAGCCGATGATAGCAACGGTCTTGCCGCTGAGTCTGTTAAGGTCGCAATCCTGCTGATAGTAAATCTTTGCCATTTTTATTATCTCCTTTTGAATAATATCTTAATTTATTTTTCGAGCATGCTGCCGCTTCCGCGCTCGAGTGCGACGATACCTGTACGGCACATCTCGATAATGTCAAACGGCTTCATAATCTCGATAAAAGCTGTGATTTTGGACGGCTCACCTGTAATCTCGATTGAGAGAGCTTCGGGTGAGTAGTCGATAATTTTGCAACGGAAAACGCTGACTGCAGACATAATATCCTGTCTTGTTTCGGGGTTGTTGCGTACCTTGATGAGCATAAGCTCACGGTTGATTGAGTTATCAGCCTCAAGCTCTTCAACCTTTTTGACGTTGTGGAGCTTGCGCAGCTGATTTATCATCTGACGCTTTGCGTATCCGTCACCGCTCATCGTGAGGGTGATTCGCGAATACTCGGGGTGCTCCGTTTCACCGACGGTAAGAGCATCAATGTTGAAACCGCGGCGTGTGAACATACTTGTAACACGGGTAAGAACGCCGAACTTGTTTTCAACGTAAACAGCAATTACGAACTTGTTCATTTGATTGCTCCTTTCTCCGCGATGAGGTCATCCATACTGCCTCCGGGCGGAATCATAGGAAGAACGAACTCATCCTTATCAATACGGCAGTCAATAACTGTCGGACCGTTGACTGCAAACGCCTCGGCCATTACAGCCTCAAACTCCTCTGCAGTTTCAGCACGGTAGCCCTTTGCACCGAATGCCTCTGCAAGCTTGACAAAATCGGTCTGACGCTCGAGCACTGTGTTTGAGTAGTGCTTGTCGAAGAAAAGAGTCTGCCACTGACGCACCATACCGAGCACGCCGTTGTTGAAGATTACAATCGTTACGGGTACATTGGTCGAAACTGCGGTTGCAAGCTCATTAAGGTTCATACCGAAGCTGCCGTCACCGGTGATAAGCACTGTGTGCTCACCACTGCCCACTGCAGCACCGATTGCAGCACCGAGGCCGAAGCCCATTGTACCAAGACCGCCGCTTGAAACGAACTTACGGGGCTTTGCAAAGTTGCAGTACTGAGCAGCCCACATCTGATGCTGACCGACGTCTGTTGCAATAACCGTATCGGGAGTTGTAACGGAATTAATGATCTGAACCGCTCTCTTGGGAGTGAGAGTATCTGTCGGCATATCGACAGCTGCTTCCTTTTTGCGCAGCTTATTCACAAAGCTGATCCACTCGGGATGCTCCTGCTTATCGACTGCAGCAACGATTCTGCGGAAAGCGTCGGCTATATCGCCGTATATTCCGACTTCGACTGGAATGTTCTTATTAATCTCGGCAAAGTCGATATCAAGCTGAATGATTTTTGAGTTGACGGCAAACTTTTTCTTGTTACCTGTTGTTCTGTCGCTGAAACGAACACCGATTGCAAGAATTACGTCTGCACTGTTCTGTGCCATTGATGAGGCATAGTGACCGTGCATACCCTGCATACCGAGAAAGCGCTCGTTTTCTGTCGGGATAGCGGAGAGACCCATAAGCGAGCAGCCTATAACAGCATCGATCTTTTCGGCAAACTCGGCAATCTCTTCGGTAATACCTGCACCGAGAGAGCCGCCGCCGATGTATATGTACGGACGCTTGGCGGCTGCAAGAATCTCTGCTGCCTTCTCAATCTGCTCATCCTTTGCAAGCTTATTGGAATACAGCTCCCTTGCGGGCTCGGGCTCATACTCGTAAAGTGCCTGCTGAACATCCTTGGGCACATCGATAAGTACGGGGCCCGGTCTGCCTGAGCGTGCGATCTGGAAAGCTTCACGCACGGTATCGGCAAGCTGACTGATATCGTTTACAAAGTAATTGTGTTTTGTAATGGGGAGTGTGACACCTGTGATGTCAATCTCCTGGAAACTGTCCCTGCCGATAAGGTCGCAGGGCACGTTGCCTGTAATGGCAACAAGCGGTACCGAGTCGAGCATAGCTGTTGCAATACCGGTTACAAGGTTTGTTGCACCGGGACCCGATGTTGCAATAACAACGCCGACCTTGCCTGTTGCGCGGAAGTATCCGTCTGCAGCATGTGCAGCACCCTGCTCGTGAGCAGTAAGAACGTGACGAATACGGTCACTGTTCTGATGAAGAGCATCGTAGAAGTGGATTATCTGACCGCCCGGATAACCGAACACGGTATCAACGCCCTGCTCAACAAGGGTTTCTATAATAATCTGTGAACCTGAAATCTTCATAATTTAATCTTTCCTTTATTTATGTCATGCATCGAGCATACGGTTTACGGCACTTACAAGTGCTTTGACCGAAGAAATGATAATATCGCTGTCGATACCTACGCCCCAGAATATCTTACCGCTTTCGGTGTGCTTGATAGCAACGTAAGATGCGGCACGGGAAGTAGATCCGTCTTCAAGAGCATGCTCTGTGTATGATTCGAGAGAATAGTTGTCGCCAACGATCGTCTTGATTGCGTTGGATACGGCATCGAGTGAACCGTTACCCTTTGAAACAACATACTTCTCGCCACCGTCGATATGGAAGGTAACTGCAGCCTTGACACCCTCACCCTTGATAAAGTGTACATCCGGCACGGCAAGCTTGCTTTCGATATTGACGTAGTTTTTCATAAAGATATCGTAAACCTCGCAGGGCTGAAGCTCTTTATGTGCGTGGTCGGATACGCTCTTGACGTGGTAGCCGAACACCTCACGCATCTTAGGCGGCAGAATGAGCGAATAAGCAGTTTCCATAAGATAACCGATACCGCCCTTACCGGACTGAGAGTTAATACGGATAACGTCTGCCTCGTACTCTCTGCCGACATCCTTCGGGTCGATGGGAAGATAGGGCACGTTCCAGATTGTCTGACCCTTTTCTTCTCTGTAGTGCATACCCTTTGCGATAGCGTCCTGATGAGAGCCGCTGAATGCAGCAAAGACAAGCGAACCGCTGTAGGGCTGACGCTCGTAGACACGCATACGCGTTACACGCTCATAAAGTGCACTGATTTCGGGAATGTTGGAGAAATCAAGACCCGGGTCAACACCCTGGGAGAACATATTCATTGCAAGTGTGATGATATCTACGTTACCTGTACGCTCACCGTTGCCGAAAAGTGTACCCTCAATACGGTCACCGCCTGCGAGCAGACCCATTTCGCTGTCTGCAACGGCACAGCCACGGTCATTGTGAGGATGAAGAGAAATAATTACGTTCTCACGGCAGTTAAGGTTTTTGTGCATATACTCAACCTGGTTTGCATAAACGTGAGGCATTGAGTGCGAAACCGTTACGGGCAGGTTGATGATAACCTTATCTTCAGCAGTAGGCTGCCAGATATCAATAACCTTGTTACAGATTTCAACCGCAAACTCGGGCTCTGTACCGGTAAAGCTTTCGGGAGAATACTCAAAGGTGAAATGACCCGGAGTTTTCTCTCGGTACTCTTTACAGAGCTTTGCACCGAACACGGCGATGTCGATTATTTCCTCCTTGCTCTTACGGAAGACCTGCTCGCGCTGAGCAACAGAGGTGGAGTTGTAAAGATGAACAACAGCGTGCTTTGCACCCTTGAGAGCTTCAAAGGTCTTTGCGATGATGTGCTCTCTTGACTGTGTGAGAACCTGAATCGTGACATCGTCGGGAATCATATCGTTCTCAATAAGAGTACGGCAGAATTCGTACTCTGTTTCACTGGCTGCAGGGAAACCGATTTCAATCTCCTTGAAGCCTACTTTAACGAGGAGCTTGAAGAACTCGAGCTTCTCCTCAAGGCTCATGGGAATAATGAGAGCCTGGTTGCCGTCACGAAGGTCAACGCTGCACCAAATGGGTGCCTTGTCGATATAAGTTTTGTTAATCCAATCCGAAGTTGCATCGGGAGCCGGAAAAAACTGTTTTTCATATTTCTGGTATCCGTTCATATCTGTTCCTTTCTTAATGCAGCTGATAGTACACCGGACTTAAAAAATAAAAAAAGCCCTAATGCACAACCATACATTAATTGTAATTGTGCAAAAGAGACGAAGATTGATATTCTCCGCGGTACCACTCTTTTTTGGTGATAATTCACCCGCTCTGCGCATGTCAGACAACACGCCTCTCTGTAACGGGAGAACCCGGTCAAACCTATACAACGCAAACGCATCTTTGAGCCGACAGCTCTGGGGAGGAGCTATATCACTGTGCGGATACTGCCTTGCACCAAACGGCAGCTCTCTGAAAACCGACTGCAGGACTTTTTTCCCCGTCATAGCCTTTATTTTTTACTATAGTAACGCTTTTGCAAGGCGATGTCAAGCAAAAAAATCATATTTATAATTAAATGTAAGAAATTACAAAAACCGCAAACATTTCAACGCTTTAGTCTGCAAAATTAAACAAAATATTTGCCTGCAGCTCTCCGTTTTTTACCATACATTAAATTTAATTATAATACTTAAAATATTTAGTCACAAATTTGAACGTTAACAAATTGTTTTCAAAAGCTTATTGACAAACGAACATTTGTTCGATTATGATTGTTACAGGACATATTTTCAGCAGGACAAGGGATCCGTCCTCTCAAAAATTTAGTCCAAAAAATCAAAACGGAGGGTAACATTGAACACCAATTCACCTAGCCTTACACTTCGTGAAGGCGACACAGTGACAACAGAATGGTCAAAGGTTTCATACGACAGATGGTGTGCCGAATCTCACGCTCAGTACACAGTCGTACCCGGAATGAGACTGGTAAATATTTATAAAATTGTCGATTCGGTTATTGAAAACGACCTGAGCGAAACAGAGCGTCAAGCTGTTATACTGCATTACTTTGAAGGCAGAAGCAAAAGCCGCGTGGCTCAGATCATGGGAACATCCTATTCAAACGCTCACGCTGCACTTAAGCGAGCCGAAAAGAAGCTGCATCTCATTCTGAAACACTTTATTGACTGCGAGGAGTACAAGGAAGAAAACAACGAATTTTAAAACTGAAAAGAAAGGAAATTAAATGGAAGAAAACAATCTTATTAAGCTTGCAGATGAATATGCCGAAAACATTAAGCTTATCGACCGCTCGATCGCGCAATGCCGAGAAGCTATAAAGCAGGCTGGCCTGACCAACCGCAAGGCAGTTGTTTCAAAGCTTAAATCGAATTTGGCACAAATGTACAGACAACGCAGAGAGATGGCTGAAACAGAAAGGCATCTGCGTTACTACCATATTGAAAAGGAGGATAAAAAAGCAGGTTGAGAGACTGTAATATCAAAATCGGTAACGACGGACAAGTTACCGTATCTCAGGTAACGGAATATATTGAGGAGCACAGCGCAACCCGCCTCGTAATAACGCTGAATAATGAGCTGAAGACCGATAGCATCAGCTACTATACACTTTGCTTTAAGCCCGGTGCAGCGCTAAAGAATCCACCTGACATAAAAATAACCAGTGATATGATCAACACTGAGCCAAACGGCACACTCACCTATCCTCTTCCATCGGAGCTCACCTGCTTCGGTTCACTTGATATACAGGTACAGGGACACGTAATTGATAACAGCGGTATTATGTCCGCCCTTATAAAATCACCCGTATTCAGACTAAGCTTTGAACCGTCTATAACAGGTGAGGAAGAATTTATTATAGGTGAAGATGACGGCTTTATAAGCCTTATTCACTCTGCTCTTGCTCAGTTGAATCTCACGGTTGAAGAAGTTGAAGAGCTTTGCGATAAGCTGACCGAAGCATATGAAAACGGAGAATTCAACGGCCAAGACGGCAAGGACGGTAAAGACGGAGAGAAGGGCGAGAAAGGTGAAAAGGGTGACACAGGCGACAAGGGTGAGCCTGCAAAGATAAACGGATTTAATGCAGTGACAATAGAAGGCGGCAAATGCTGTGAAATAGCACAGGACGGCGAAACGCTTACACTGAACATTGACGGTGTACCTGTATATCATACACTGCCCGAAACTGCCGATGACGGCGACGTCTGCCTTTATTCGCCTGCGAATGTGCTGACGGTTGAAGACAGTGGTAAAAAGGTAAAGCTTGACCTGCAAGGCATTACCGCAGCAAACGTTGAATGGTTTGATATACATTTCACTGTCGAAGACGAAGAAACAGGTTACATAAATATAGGCAGCGGTGCAACGGGTGAAAGCAGCCGATTTGTAATGCTGAACAACGGAAAAGAAGCCTGGGACATTGAGCTCACTGACGGTGTGCTTGATAAAGAGCGCAGCAGCTATTACCCCGACATATCAACGGGTGAATCTGTACTTCTGACTGAGCTGCCGCAGTATTTCACTCTGCCTGCGTTTGATAATATCACGACAGACATCACAGGCCTCGAAAAAGCTGTTTTCTATGCACCGCTTAAGCTTATGGCATACAGAGACGGTTGGTATGAGCTTATATCGGTTGAAGGCACATCGAAAAACGGCGGCTCAGCTGCTGAAATCGAGGAAATAAATGCAACATTAAACACCTTAATTCAAACAGATGAAGACCGTTATAATGAAATGATAAACAATGACCAGGGACTCAGCGACAGAATTGACGAGCTTGGTAATTATGTCGAATTCAACACCATTCTTGCCGAAGCCGCGATTAAATATGTTGCTGCATCAGCAGAAACTTCAAGAGAAATTCGCGCAGGAATACACTATGTTTTCGGAGAAGTTGAAACCCTCACGCTCACTTTAGGCGTAAACGAAATACTGAAAAGATACCGCAACGAATACAGCTTCACCTTCATTTCAGGTGAGACACCTACCGTATTGACCTTGCCGTCAAGTGTGCAGTGGGCAAACGAGCTGACTGTTGAAGCAAACAAGCGGTATGAAATCAGCATTGTTGATAACATAGGTCTTTGGTGTGCAATAGAGGTGAATGTATGAGCAGACGAAGAATGCTGATGCAACAGCAGGCAAGTACCGACAGTGGTATTGAGATACCTGCAGAGTATAAACGAAGCTTTTCGATTTATAACCTTAAGCCAAGCTGGAACAATGATACCGTAAGGTTTGAGCACACAAGCAGTGGCTTAGGCGGACCGTCTTACGCCCGTTTGCAGTTTATCGGCACCGAAAACAAATACGCTCAATCTTTAGGTCAGGCATTCAGTGCAAACTCGGCAACACTGCCGTTTCTCGACAGCACGAAGCTTTACAAATTAACGCTTACGGCTGTCAATGTCAGCAATAATTCAACCGACAGCACAGAGGACGTT
>JAZPYN010000023.1:0-13457 GCA_045544155.1 Acutalibacteraceae bacterium | reverse complement strand
ATGATAAATTCAGATTTCGGAAAGCGACGGGTAGTAATCTATGCCCGAGTTTCCACAGACCACAAAGAGCAGCTGTCGGCGCTCGAAAATCAGCTTGATTGGTATGAGCCGATTCTCAAGGCAAGACCCGAATGGGAGCTCGTTGACAGGTATATTGACGAGGGAATCACGGGCACATCTGCCGAGAAAAGACCGCAGTTTATGAAAATGATAAGGGATGCCAAGAAAAAGAAGTTCGATTTGATTATCACCCGTGAGGTTTCCCGTTTTGCCCGAAACACGGTTGATACCCTGCAGTACACCCGTGAACTCAAGGCGATGGGTGTTGAGGTTTTCTTTATCAACGACAACATCAAAACCTTTGACGGCGACGGCGAATTGCGACTTACGATTATGGCAACCCTTGCGCAGGATGAAAGCCGAAAAACATCGGTGAGAGTTAAAAGCGGTCAGCAGACATCAATGGAGAACGGTGTGTTCTACGGCAACGGCACTATTCTCGGCTACAGACGAGTTGAAAAGCTTCTTGAGAACAACAAAAAGCACGTGGACTTTTTTATAGACCCCGTGCAGGCTGAAACGGTAAAGCTGATTTATGAAATGTATCTTGAAGGTCACGGACTTATGCAGATAAAAAACGAGCTTGAACGCAGAGGCTACAAAACCGCAACAGGTAAAAGCAGGTGGTATGAAACAGTTATATCCAACGTTCTGAAGAACTCGTTTTACTGCGGCATCATCACCTACCACAAGGAATATACGCCCGATTACCTGACGCAGAAAAAGGTTAAAAACTACGGTGAAATCGACCTTGTGCAGGTCAAGGGCAGACACGAGCCGATTATATCGGTAGAAGATTACGAAAGGGTGCGAGCAATTATGGCAAGCAAAACAGCTCAATGCAAAATGAACGCAAAGAAAAGAAGTCTGATGATTGGCAGAAGACCAAGAACTACCGTATGGGGAAAGCTTCTTATCTGCGAATGCGGTCACAAGTTCAACACAAGGAACTGGTACAGAACGGCAACGCAGTCAAACATCGGTTATCAGTGCTACGATTCCGTGCGGACAGGCTCTTATGAAAGCAGAAAAAGGAAGGGGTTGCCGCTTGAGGGTATCTGCCGTACCCCGATGATACCCGAATGGAAGCTGCAGTTGATGGCAAACCACATCTTCCGCAACTATCTTATGCAAAGGGACAAGGTGCTGGCGCTTGCCAACTCGATGCTCGAAACTCACATCGGCGACACGGGTGAAACAGTCGATTACGAAGAGATTATTGAGCAGAAGAAACGGCAGCTCGCAAAGCACAACCGAAAACTCGATAACTATATCGAAATGAGGGCGGAGGGTGATATTGACAAGGACTCGTTCACTCAAAAAACATCGGAGCTCAGAGCTGAAATAAGAAAGCTGAGCGACGAGATTGAAGCACTTGAAGATAAGCAGAACGACGAGCCTGAAATTGTGGATTACAAAGAAAAGCTCACGGTGCTTCAATATGCCCTTGTGCAGTACACAAATCCCGATGAAAACGACATACCCGAAAGCATAATTGAAGCCTTTGTTGAGAAGATTGTGGCAAAGAAAGACGGCTTTGATTGGTACCTGCGGTTTGACGGCGACCCGAACGATCCGCTTCACCTGAAAACTGAGGGCAGAAGGCACCAAAACAGCTCTGTATCAACGGTTGGGGGACACCTCCCAACCACTCCTTTCGGAGACGCAGGCAGCTATCAAAGGTTAATCTCTGATTATCGGAAGATTGCATAAATAATTAACGAATCCCCTTGGAGCAATCCAAGGGGATTTTTGTGTGCAGTACGCTTTTTACACAGAGCAATATAAATTGGTTTTTATCAGTTTACTCTGCCTATCATATCAAGAGGTATCTCTTTGAAATCGGGAGCAGATTTTCTGATTTCGCCAATGTCTTTGATGCTGTAATCGCCGTTATCGTGGTCGACAAAAATTTCATCGCATTTACCTATGTTATATATTGCGTTGTCGCTTATGTCGCTGAATTTCCAGACAGAGCTGTAAACATCTCCGTATCCCAGGTTTTTATTGATAATAATATTATTCTTGAAAGTGCTTGCAGGGTTGGGAATGTAATCAGGCGAATCCGATTCTGAAATATCGTCTGTGCAGTTCTTATATTCGGGGAATGCATTTTGCCAGGTTTCACTCTGCCAGGGTGAATTGTACAGTGCTTCCCACATGTCACCGCTTCCGACGTAAGCGTGGGTAAACCAACCGTTTTCAACAGCACCTTCTCTTGCTCTGTCATCAAATCTCAGGGCATTGTTGCCCGGATTCACGATTATATTGTTGGTTATGACGTTATCTCTGCCGCCGCCAACGTGAATTGAATTGCTCGGAATATTGATAAGAATATTGCCGTAAATCTTCTGGCCTGAAACAGCATCGTCAAGATAAATACCGTCGGGTCCGTGATTTTCTGAACCTACATTATAGATACAGTTATATCTTACAATGTTACCGTACCATACCCAGCTTCTGCCTGAATAAATCGCACCTGCGTCGTCCGAAAGAAGGCATACGTCGTGTATAAGATTATACTCAATAATGTGATTGTTGCCTTTGTAAGTAATGGCTTCGTGAGGAGAGTTCACCATTTCGTTGTGAGAACAGATATTTCCTACGCCTTCAAGTGTAACGGCGGGCTGATAGGTCTGATAAATTTCTGACCAATCGTGGATATAATTGTTATCCGCTTTGCTGTTGCCGGGGGTGAGGGTTTCTGTATCACCGCCGGTGATAATGATTCCGCCCTTACCTGTACGGGTGATTTCGTTGTTGTATGCAAGGTGGTTGCTTCCGTTCATAACAAGAGCGTTGCCTGCAACGTTTTTGATAAGACAATTCTGAACAGTATTGTTGTTGCCTGTTATAACCACGCCGTCGCTTCGTGTTCCTTTTACGGTCAATCCGTCAAAGGTGATGTAATCAGCCTCAGAATTAATTACGGGATTGAGTGAGAGAGAAAGAATAATTTCTGCGTTATCCTTGTTTTCGGGTTCCCACATACAGAGGAGTCCTTTTTCTCTGTCGAGATACCATTCACCGGGTGCGGAAAGCTCTTCAAGGACGTTGAAAAAATAGTACGGTGCATCGGTTTTTGTTCCGTAAAGGCTGACGAACCTCGGGGAAAGCTCACAGGTGTCTTTGTCAAAACTTCCTATAGGTGTAGATGCATCAGCCCAATCGTATTTCCAGTAGCCGAACATCCATACGTCATCAAGGTTTTTCCAGCCTGAAATTCTCTTTGCAAGTTCAGGATTAACTTTGTAAACATCGGATTCGGGATTGCGGATTTCATACCAGTCCTTAACCTCTGTAAGTGCACCGTCGGATTCCTTGCCCAGTCCTGTTTTTACAACCTCTTCGGTGTAGAGGTATTTATTATCGGGATATCTTGCAACGGTTTGTCTTATGTCATCGACGAAAAGCTCGCAATAAAGAGGACCTGTATAATCGCCGTCATAGTTATCTGCCGTATGGTAAGAGCCTATTGCGTAAATTTTACCCCAATCGTCACTTGTGAGCGAATACGGTGCTTTTGTCAGGTCAATAACCATAACGTTTTCCTGAGCATCTGCAGAAAGCCTTTGAGCAATTTCAGGATAAATTTCGGCACTTTTAAAATCAGCGGTATCAAGTGTTATACCGCCGTTGATAATAACCTCACCATTATATGAGCAGTATGTTACGGGACATTCCTCTGTGCCGGAATCCTCCTTGGTAAAGTTAAGAGAGGATACACGATATTCACCGCCCTCTATGCAAACGGTAATTGATTTTTTGCCTGTTTTATCTGTGCTTCTTACAGCTTCAGCAGCTTTTTCAATTGTCAGAAACGGAGCATCTTTTGTACCGCTGTTTTCATCATTGCCTTTTGTGCTTACGTAAAAATCACCGATAATCATTTTATCATCATTCTTTTCTTTTGATACTGTTGTTATAACAGGTGCGGGTGCGGTGTAATCTTCATAAAGCAAAACATAGATATGCGATTTGATGTACGAATGACTTCCGAATAAAAATCCGATAACAATAAGTACGGAGAGAATCAACTTTAAAATCTTATGGTTGAATATACTGCACACACAAATCAGAGCCATAACAGCTGTGATAATGAATGTGAGATACACGGGAATAACCAGAGCCGCCAGCTCAAGGTCACCGCTGCCGATTACGGCATTTATCAAAAACATAAGTCCGATAAGGACGAGCGCAAAGACCAAAGCCGTCAAAACTGCATTCAATACTGTTTTCTTTTTATCCGTTTTTTTGCTCAGCGGTATCGAAAGCAGTGCTCCGCCAAGGCAGACAACAAAACCGAGAATAAACTGCAGCGGTGTGTATTCAAAACAGAGATACTGCATATGGAAATAGTACAAACCAACTATCGAAAAAGCTGTACCCATAATAAGGCATACTGTCTCTGCTATTTTGGTTTTCAGGGTCTTCTCCATAAAAATAAATCCTCCGTAATTCTGATTTATTAAAATGATTATAGCACAACATAATATTTCTTTTCAACCGCAGGTGAGAAAATACATATGTGTTTCTTGGTCGCGTGTCCGAGAGGGTTTTGGTGTTGTATTTTTCTTTTTGTTATATTATAATCAAGAATAAAGGTGGTGCTTTTGTGCAGAAAAAACCGAATGTTTTATTTATAATAACCGATGATCAGCGTTTTGACACTATACGTGCTCTTGGCAACAGCGAAATAATTACTCCTAATCTTGACAGGCTTGCACAGCGTGGCACATCTTTTGTCCGTGCACATATCGCGGGCGGTACCTGCGGTGCTGTCTGTATGCCGAGCCGTGCAATGGTGCTGTCGGGTCGCAATCCGTTTCACCTCGAGGAGCTTGGCGGTAATATTCCGCCTGAGCACAAAACTCTTGCCGAAACCTTTAAGAATAACGGGTACGAAACTATAGGTCTCGGTAAATGGCATAACGGCTGTCCTGCCTATGCTCGCAGCTTTACTCAGGGCGCAAAAATCTTCTTCGGCGGAATGTGGGACCATTGGAATGTGCCTACTTGTCGCTATGACCAAACAGGCAAATATGATAATGTAATAAACTTTGTGGTTGATTTTTATAATGATAATCATCCGCAACCGCAGCATTGTGATGAATTCGACCCCGGTAAGCATTCAAGCACATTGCTTACCGATGCGGCAATTGAATTGCTGAATGAAAATGTAAATAAAGAAAAGCCGTTCTTTATGTATCTGGCATATCTTGCACCGCATGACCCGCGTACAATGCCTGACAGCTTCCGTGAGATGTATGACCCCGAAAAAATTACATTACCGCCTAATTTTCAGCAGATTATCGACACAAACTATCCGCTTATGGTGCATCGTGACGAGCAACTGGCGGCATATCCCCGTGAAGAGAAAGAGATTAAGCGTCATATTGCCGAGTACTTTGCAATGATAACACATCTGGATTATGAAATCGGCAGGCTGCTTGATGCATTGCAACAGTCGGGTGAAGCAGATAATACAATTATCGTCTTTACAGGTGATAACGGACTTGCTGTCGGTCAGCACGGTTGGCTCGGCAAGGAAGATATATACGAGCACGGTGTGCGCGTGCCGCTTATTATGGCAGGCCCTGATATAGCACAAAATGCAAAAAACGATGCTTATGTTTATTTGTACGATATTTTCCCGACACTTTGTGAAAAAACAGGTTTGGAAATTCCCTCATCAGTCGATGGCAAAAGCTTTGCACAGCTACTTGACGGCAACCACGGTGACACATTCCGCGATGAATTGTATCTTATATTTGATAAGTTTGTTCGCGGCGTAAAGGACGAGAATTATAAGCTTATTGAGTACCGAAACGGCGATAACGATGAGGATAAATGGACATTCCTTTATGATATTAAAAACGACCCTTGGGAAACAAAAAACCTTGCAAATGATGAAAAGTATACATCTAAAATCCAAGAAATGCGGGAGAAAATATTAAAACACCGCGACGAATGGGAAGAGCAAACTCACCCTTGGGGCGTGGATTTCTGGCAAAGATTTTAGTAGTCACTTAAACAAAACTCCGTTTACCGAGAAAATCGACAAGCGGAGTTTTGTGTTCTGATATGTTTTTATTTATACAAGTATTGATAAAATAAATGTGTAAATAACCGAAAGTGTGTGGAATACAGTGCCTATAATTCTCAGCGGTGCCGTAAACACTGAAGGAATTTCGATGTCTGTACCCTTAGCGGAAATAACAGGTGTGGTGTCGGTGCCAAGCTCAATTTCGTAAAGCTTGTCGAGGATAAGTCCGGCGATTATTTCGTTACCCTTTGCACTCGGATGAATCTCATCGTCAGCATAATTATCCATATCGTCACCGAGTGCTGTGCCGACGTCGATAATCACAATTTCGCCGGGTTTTTCTGTGTTGTAGCGCTCAATTGCGACGTTGAGTCTGTCGGCACCCTGCTGATAAGGCTCTCTGAGATAGCCTGACTGTGGATTATAGAGTGTCTGCATGAGAATAACGGCATCCTCATTGTATGAGTTGATGATATCGACGATTTTGCAGAAATTCTCGTAGAATCCGTCTGCTATACGGTCATATGAATCGTGGTTGTTAAGCACGATTGAGTCAAACATAAGGCCGAAAAGGTTGCCTAAAAGGAAATCGTTTCCGCCGATTGAAATGCTGATAATATCAGCCTTTTTAACGTCGGCAATGACTTCATCTTCATGGAGCTTTTTAATGAGGTTGGTTGTTGTGTGACCGGGTATAGCATGGTTTGAGTACTCATATCCGTTTGTGTCGGCAACGATTTTTCCGTAGCAGGCCTCGCGTGAGTTTGAAATGCCCGAGCCGTAGGCAATGGAGTCACCAAGTACAAGGTAAAAGGGCTTTTCGTCTGCAGCGCTTGCGCCAAATGCAGACAGACCGAATATCAGAGTGAGGCTGAGGGCTAAAGAGATTAATCTTTTCATCTTTTTTCTCCTTAATGTTTTATTGACTGAATTATAGCATTATATTAAGGAATGTGTCAATGTTGCAAAAAAGAAAAAAAGAAAGTATAATTGCTCGCTTTTAAAAACGAAACTAATTCCAATTGATTAACGCCGATTTTTTGTCTGTTGCAGCTTTTCATGCCCATAAAACCGCTTTCTGTACCCTTTGCCGGTTCTTGTCGTTTTTTTGTGCTATAATGCAAATAATAAAAATCGGAGGTTGATGATTTATGAAAAGAATCCTATCGATTTTACTTATTGTTTCTATGGTGGCTTGTTTGTGTGTAGGTTAACCGGATGTAATTCTGCTTCAAAGTTTAAAGAAGAAATTGTGGGTACGTGGATTTCTCCAGAATTTGGCGAAGTTAGATTCAATCAAGACGGCAGTTTTAGAGGAACACTTTCGTTTGAAATTTCGATTGATATTGACGGAGTTTATACAGTAAATAGCGGAGACCAAATTATAGTACAGTTCTATTATTCAGATGAGTTTTATGACAGAATTCTCGATGTTGAGCTTGAAGGTGATAAACTCACCATATCTTATTTCTTGCAAGGTACAAGCGGAGTGTATACTCGCAAGACGGATTTAAACGGAGAGTATTACGCAGAAGAGAATAATACAACAGATTATGAATCTGCAGATGTAACAGAATCAATTGTAACAACTGAGGCTCCGACTGAAGCGCAAGATGTTTTTTTAGCATTGTATGATTCGGATAATTGGCTTTCTGCTTCAGGAAATCAGAGGATTTTTACAAAGAGCGGTGCGGTTAAAGCCACAAATAATAAAGAGTATTACAATTATATTTTTTACAGACACACCAAGAATTGCAAACCTTCTACATTGAAGTTCTTTCTTGAAGGTAACTATAGTACTGTTTCAGGCGTGTATTTTTCTCCTAAAGAAAACGCGACTCATAACAGAACGGGTCAGGCTTTTTTTGAGGTTTATGGTGACGGAGAATTGATTTATACTTCACCTGTGATTTCTGCTGAAAGTCTGCCGGAAAATATTGAGTTTTCTGTTTTGGGAGTACAGAAAATAGAGATAGTTTTCAATGGATCCGGATCATCTGTATGGGGTGTGGACGCTTCTAACGGATATGGTGATTATGCGGCGATATCTGACTTGATAGCCTACAAGTAATAAGCGAACGATAATATATGCTGATGTTTGTTTTGCAAATGCCCGGATTTTATTGGTTTGATTAAAGCCTATCTCCGTTAATGAGCAATCGGCGAGCAGAGTTTTTGTGTGCAGAATATTACGGTTGAGGTTATTGGTGTAAGTGATGTAATGTGTATTGATAATATACCGTGAATGTTGTTTTTGTTTACATTAATGTGCCTTTATGATAAAGCAAAGATAATAGATAATAACGAAAAGAGGTGAATTATATGTATAAAAGAGTGTCAGGTGTAAAGTTTTGGCTTTTGAGCTGCATTACCTTTGGCATCTATTCCATAGTTGTATGGAGCAGAATGACAAAAAACCTCAACGATATGGCAGTCAAGGTTGGTGAGCAGACTATCCGCGGCTATGTCGGTGCGTTTTTCTTAGGCTTTATTACCTTTGGTATTTATCCGCTGGTATGGACGTTTAAGTTCTTTGGTCTTGCAGGTCGCTTGAACGCTAAGGTTCCCGCAGGTGTCTCACCGTCCGGTACTTTCGGTAAGTTCCTTATGAGCATTATTCCCATCTACAGCTTCTTCTGGCTTGCAGGTGCACACAATAAGCTTGCTGATGCTTATGAAAGACTTAATATGGTAAATGCACAATAATTTTTGCATAAAAATCTTTGATAATTTTAACCGTCTTATTTACAGATAACTGTTTATGGGGCGGTCCTTTTATTCAGTCAGCATTTCTTTTGCACTGCCGGCGCTGATTTCACCGAGCACTTCGTCGCTTATATTTATCGAATCGGCATTTCTTATTATATTTATATTTTCATTACATATATATGCGCCGTTAAGCCTCTTCAATTTTTCTGTCAGATGGTTTTCTGCAGCATTCAGCATCAGCTTAGTGTCATCATATTCTGTCTGATTTTCAGAGTATGTGCGGTAGATCTTTTGCGTTATGCCGAGCGGCAAAACCGTGTTGTTTATTACTATGTGGCTGTGTCGGGTGAAGGTCGGCTTTGTGCCGTCATCCTTGTACAGCGGTATGTTGAAGCACATAAAATGAAGCGTTGTTTTTGTCTTTTCGTCTGTCAGAGTCAGTGCCTTCGAATTTCGGTTTGTGCTTGTCTTAAAGCTGAGGTCAGTGCGTATGAGTGCGTATGCTTCAGCATGCTTGAGTTTTACAGAGCCGTCATTCAGCTCTACAAATCCGCCTGCAAGTGTTTCACCTGCTCTTACTGCTTCGCCTTCGCCGTGCAGCTTTGTGCCACGGTACACTTCAATTGCGGCAATCTGTCCGTCAACCTTGCTTATAACGTCGCAGGGGAAATCTTTGTCGTTTTTCTGTGCCTTGTCTGCTGTTTCCGAAACTATTACTTCGATACACGAGCCCAGTACATTGACTGACATATACGAAAGTTCAGGCAGTGAATGGGTTGCGTGAAATCTTGCAGATGCCGCATCGACATTTTTGCGCAGTGTGCCCGGCTTTATGCCGGATTCTGCAAGCACCGTCAGTATCTCTTCGTCTGTGATGCGATTGTTACCGCTTATGTTGATGCTCCATACCATTGTTGACATCACTGTAATAAAGCAGATTCCGAATATCGCTCCGTATAACAAACCTGCTCTGCGACGGTGTTTGTTTATAAAGAACGGCAGACCGTGGCGTGATATTATTTTTGTCTGCATGCCGGAGCGTGTTGCACAGCTCTTGATTTTGCGGTAATGAGCGGCTTTTGTGCAGGCAGTCAGACAGCTGCCGTTAACATTCAGTTCCCAAAGTATAATGCCGTTTTTACCGCAGAGATTTAAAAATCTTTCGCTGAAACCGCCTTCAGCTTTAAAATAAACATATCCGAAAAAAAGACTGAGTAATTTTGCGAAAATAATGATTCATCACCCTAACTGAATTCTATGCTCAGGAATTTACCGCTTATTACCGTGCGCTCGTCGCCAAAGTTCTGCATTCCGAGAGAGTCACCGCAGAAGCTTGCACAGCAGTTCCCGAGGTTGAGCGTTATTTTTTCGCTGCTGTATTCGATAATTCCTTTGCATCCGTCTATGTCGGCCTCTTCGTTGCCTGTCAGATTTATTTGAGCGTAGCCGTTGAATGCGGCTTTGGGCAGCCCCGTGCTTTGTATGAACTGAGATTTCAGCTTTTCTTTTTTCAAAGGATAATCACCCCGAGGTAATATATACGCCCACATTTCAGTAAATATGTGTTGGGGTGATCAGCTGTGAAAAAAATAAGTGCGCTTTCGTTTTTGTCGGTTTTGGTTGCCGCAGGGCTTGGAGTAATGATACTTAAGTTTCCTCAGTCAGCGCTTGACGGCGTCCGCTCGGGAATTGAGCTTAGTCTTAACGTTGTTGTACCGTCACTTTTTCCGTTTTTTGCTGTCAGTGTGTTTGTTTCGGGATTCTCATTGCCGAATAAACTGCAGGGCGTGCTGTCTGCAGTCGTACGGTATTTGTTCCGTCTTCCGGGTGAAGCAGTTTATGCGGTGGTGTTTGGGCTTATCGGCGGGTATCCTGTAGGCTGTGCCGTCACTGCAAGGCTTTATGAGCAAGGCAAACTGAACCGCGAGCAGGCGCAGCGTATGACACTGTTCTGCATCAATGCAGGCCCTGCGTTTGCCGTTACTGCTGTCGGCTCGGTAATGCTTGGCGACAGCAGGGCAGGTGTGCTGGTTTTTGCTTCTCTTTGCATTTCTTATGTGTTGATCGGTATTGCGCTTCGCTTTGTTTCGCCTGTGCCTCAGGCAAATGAAATCAAAGAAGATCCGCCGACGCCTCTTTCTTACCGTTTTGTAGAAGCAACGGAAAAAGCTTCAGCTTCTATGCTGAAAATCTGTGCATGGATCACGCTGTTTTCGTGTTTATTTTCAATTGTAAAAGAACTCGGGCTGAGTGATAATATGATGGCTGTAATACGCTGTGTGCTTGAGGTTACGGGCGGGTGCCGCTCTGCCGCTGAGTACGGCAATATCTACACCGTTACAGCTACGCTCGGCTGGTCGGGACTGTGCGTTGTATGCCAGGTGCTCGGCGATGTACGTAAGGTAGGCACACCGCTGCCGCTGTTTTTGGCTTTCCGTGCTGTCCATGCCGCACTTGCTGCAGTTGTGTGCCGTGTTTTGCTTGTACTTTTCCCGGTCAGTGTGTCAACTTTTGCATCTCTTTCAAGCGGCACGTCCGTTGAACTGTTTTCTGCTTCGGCACCTGCCGCGTTGGCGTTGCTCTGCCTTTGTACAGTTTTTGTTGTTGACCTTGATAGAAATAAAAAATTGTGCTAATATATACTTTTAGAAACAGTAATGAATATGGTTTTGAAAGGAAAATTTCCGCCACAGCTTCGTTAAGAATCCTTGCAATAGCCTCGTATTTCTTCAGATTTTTGCCTTGCTGTGACAAAAATCTTCTTTTTCAAAACTGCATTTCAGACATATTGGATTACTGTTTCAAAAAGTATACTTTCGGAGGCGAGGTATAGTGAAAAAGAAACTTCTTAATCTCAAATCAATAGATAAAATTTGTGCTAACTGTGTGCACGGCAAGCATGCCCCCGGTGAGGATGGCGTGCTTTGCGAAAAGCGCGGCGTTATGCTCAATACATCATCCTGCCGTAAATTTAAATATGACCCTCTCAACCGCACTCCCGCACGTCCTGTGCTGCTTGGCGAGCATTCAGCGGAGGAGTTCGTGCTGTGAGGGTACTTGTTGCGCCCGATTCGTTCAAGGGTTCACTTTCCGCACTTGAAGTGTGCGACATCGTAAAGAGTGCTCTCGAGTCGTCTATCGATGGCTGCGAGGTAGATTGCATACCTGTTGCCGACGGCGGCGAAGGCACGGCGGACAGCTTTGTGTTTGCATGCGATGCAAGGCTTGGTGAGGCAGTGGTTACGGCACCCGATTTTACACGGGTTAAGGCACGCTATGCGGTTATGAGTGATACAGCTGTTATCGAAACCGCACAGGCGAGCGGACTTCCGCTTGTAAAGGGTAAAAATGACCCCGTATTTGCTACTTCGTACGGCTCGGGTGAATTGATACTTGCCGCGCTTAACGAAGGCTGTAAGCGTATAATTCTCGGCATCGGCGGCAGTGCAACCAACGATGGCGGCATAGGATGTCTTTCTGCTTTAGGTGTGCGTTTCCTCGATGGAAACGGTGATGAGGTCGAGCCTAACGGCTTCGGTTTGTCAAAGGTTAAATCGGTCGATGCTTCGGGTATGGACAGCTGTGTTGAGGGCTGTGAATTTACTGTGCTTTGCGATGTCGAAAATCCGCTTTACGGCGAAAAAGGTGCGGCTTATGTTTATGCGCCGCAGAAGGGTGCGGATGCAGATAAGGTTGCTTTTCTCGACAGTGCACTGTGCAACTACGAGCTTGCGGTAAAGAAATGCCTCGGCGTTGATTTTGCAAATGACAAAGGCTCGGGTGCGGCAGGCGGTATGGGCTACGGCTTCCGTGCTTTCCTTGGTTCAACCCTTAAGAGCGGCGCAAAAACCGTACTCGATATCTGCGGCTTTGATGAGCGTGCAAAAAAAGCTGATGTTATAATTACGGGTGAAGGCAGATTTGACAGCCAGAGCCTTATGGGTAAGGTGCCGTGTGAGGTTATCGGCAGGGCAGGCGGTAAGCCTGTTGTTGTAATATGTGGTATGAGTCTGCTTGACTGTGCTGACGGCGTGGCAAAGATTGTTGAAACAAATCCGCTTCATCTGCCGTTTGAGCAGGTGCTGCCAACCTGCAAGGAGTCGCTTTATACTGCGGTTTCGGGCGATGTTGCAGATTTTTTGAAAAAAATTGAAAAAAAGTATTGACAAGTTTGTTTTCTTTTGTTATTATATCAAAGCACTCTGCGAGACAGAAACTTGCAGAACATAGTTGGTGTTTATGACATTGAGGGTCCACCCGTTCCCATTCCGAACACGGTAGTTAAGCTCAATCGTGCCGAAAATACTTGGTGGGTCACCGCCCGGGAAGATAGGTCGACGCCAACACCCTTAGTTGGTAATTATGACATTGAGGGTCCACCCGTTCCCATTCCGAACACGGTAGTTAAGCTCAATCGTGCCGAAAATACTTGGTGGGTCACCGCCCGGGAAGATAGGTCGTTGCCAACACCAAAAAAAACAGCCACCCAATAGGGTGGCTTTTTTTTTGTTGCGAAAGTTTTGTTGCGAAAAACGTTGTGCCTGCACATTTTTTCTCCCTTGAAATACCTTTGTATTCCTTCGGTGCAAAGAAACCACACATCTGCTACCGATTTTTGCAACAAAACCCAATTGGATATAAA
>JAZPYN010000022.1:0-93461 GCA_045544155.1 Acutalibacteraceae bacterium | reverse complement strand
GCCGCCAGATCCACCGGCTTTCCGGCCAAAATGGTTTGGGCAATATCGTGGAGCACGCCGTAGCGCAGGTCAATGGCATAGTTCAATCGCATCATGCACACCTTTGTACCCAGCGCCTTGCCCGTGATATTATACTTGATGCAGAAACGGTTGATGTCGGTATGTATTTGCAGAAAATCAAAGTTGTCGCTGTCAATCTCATATTTTAACTTCTGAATACGGTTTACAAATGCTTTTGTGGCACTATGCACAGGGTGTTCAAATATCTGTTCTGGTGTACCATCCTCATAAATAAGACCCTCGTTCATAAAAAATATGCGTGTGCTCACGTCACGTGCGAAACGCATCTCGTGAGTAACGATAAGCATAGTCAGACCGCTTTTTGCCAACTGTCTGATTACCGACAATACTTCGCCAACCATAGTTGGATCAAGAGCAGAAGTCGGCTCGTCAAAAAGAATAACCTCAGGATTCATTGCAAGCGCACGCAC
This sequence comes from Acutalibacteraceae bacterium, assembly GCA_045544155.1. Taxonomy (GTDB): domain Bacteria; phylum Bacillota; class Clostridia; order Oscillospirales; family Acutalibacteraceae; genus UBA8612. The sequence goes on along the minus strand of JAZPYN010000022.1, from coordinate 92,970 downwards.
TATCGCAACACGCTGCTTCTGACCGCCCGAAAGCTGACTGGGGTAAGCATCCGCCCTATCCTTTAGTCCGACTCTGTCAAGAAGCTCGAGTGCATTGCTCTCTGCCTCCTGCTTTGATTTTCCGAGAAGAGTCATAGGTGCCTTTGTCATATTCTTAAGAACATTCATATTCGGAAAAAGATTAAAATGCTGGAACACCATACCCATCCTCTGACGGTGTGTATTGATATTACTCTTTTTATCTGTAATATCGGCTCCGTCAAAAAAAATCTTACCCGAAGTAGGAATCTCAAGAAGGTTAAGAGAACGCAAAAGTGTAGATTTACCAGAACCGGAAGGCCCGACAATAACAACGACTTCACCTTTTTTTATCTCACAGTCAACACCGTTTAGCGCTTTAACTGCACCACCGTTGTAATGCTTTTTGAGATTTTCAACTTTAATAAGAACTTTGTTATCTGTCACTCTTACGCAGCCTCCTTTCGAGAATACCTACAAGCCATGACAAAATCATAACAAGAACAAGATAAATCACAGCAACCGTAATAAGCGGTATAAAATATTCGAATGTTCTGCCCGCAATCGTGTTGCCTGCCTTTGTAAGGTCAATAACTCCGACATAACCTGCAACCGATGTCTCTTTAAGAAGGGCGATAAATTCATTACAAAGTGTAGGAAGAACTGCCTTGAACATCTGCGGTATAACAATAAATCTCATTGTCTGGAAATAGTTGAAGCCGAGACTTCTGCCTGCTTCAAACTGACCGTGATCCACAGACATTATACCTGCACGGAAAATTTCTGCAACATAAGCGCCGGAGTTTATACCGAACGCAAAAATCGCAACCGGCACTCCGTTATCAGCAAGAGCAAAAATAACAAAATAAGAAATCATCAGCTGAACTACAACCGGTGTACCACGGGTTACGGTAAGATATAATTTGCATATAGCATTAAAAAAGGCAAGTATATAGTAGCCGACTCCGCCTCGAAGCTTCATTGACTCCCTGTTTTTGTCAAATGATGTACGTATAGCCGCAACGATAATACCGAGAACAACACCTATCGCCAAAGCACCGAACGTAATGGTAAAGGTGTTGCCGAGACCGTCGAGAATTAGCTCGTAACGCTTGCCGTCTATCATAATACTGTAAAATTTTTCGGCAAAAGCTATTACGTCACCGATAATATGTCGTAACATATGTTTTCTCCTTTTATAAACCTAAAAATTCAGGGTGGAAAAGTTCCACCCTGAACTAAAGCCGAAATAAAAAACTTTTATTCTGCGGGGAGATAGTAGGGATCAAGATCGTCAATTGACTGGATCTTGCTGCTTTCTGAAACGATAACAGCCTGAACACCTGTTGCATATGAGTCAGAGAACTCAACCTGCTCAAGTCTTTCTTCATTAACGGTCATACCGGCCATACCCATGCTGTATTTTCCAGCCTGAACGCCGGGAATGATAGAATCAAACGCAACGTTTTCTATAACAAGATCGTAGCCGAGCTTGTCAGCAATAATCTTTGCTACCTCAACATCGATGCCGTAGTACATATCACCGTCAATATACTCGTAAGGCGGAAACTCAGCGTTAGTAGCCATAACAAGGTTGGGCTTTTCTGTATCTTCAGCAGCTACGGGAACACCTACAAGTGCCTCACCTGTTTTGTTGATATACTTGTCAACGATCTTCTTAACCGAGCCGTCGGCAATGAGTGCCTTGAGAGCACCGTTAACCGAATCTTTAAGCTCAGTGTTTCCTTTCTGGAAGCAGATAGCGTAATCTTCAACAGCATACTCTGTCTCAAGGATCTTGAGGCCTGTGTTAGCTGCAACATAAGACTTTGCCGGCTCGTTATCGATAATAACGCAATCAACCTTACCGTTTTTAAGAGCTTCAACAGCAACTGCACCGTTATCGTAACTTACAACTGCATCCTCACCGAAATCTGTCGAGGAATAAATGTGACCTGTTGTGTTTGTCTGAACACCTATCTTGATCGTGTCTTTCTCTTCGCCGCCGCAAGCCCAGAGTGCTGTCATACCGAGCACGAGAGCAAGAACAACGGAAGCGATTTTAATTATTGTTTTCTTGGACATAATAAATTACCTCCTATAATTATTCGTGTTGATTATAACATCAATATGCATTTTATGCAAGTTTTTTTGTAAATTTATTCACCTACAACGCCGTAGTATCTGCCCATCCAGTAAGGCAAAAGGTAACTTATGCCCTCAAGCAGCGTAAGCTTTGACGGAGTAGAGTCGGCAAGGAAGTGATTGCGCGTATAACGTACAACCGGCTTTTCATCGTAAGGAAGCGGCTCAGCAAGCTGTGGCGGCTCACCGAATTCCTCCGGTGAATAGTCCCATACCATATCGTTACGAAGGCTGTTGAGCACCTTCATCTTCATATATACAGGCGGCATTTCTTTAAGGCTTGTGACCGCTTTATCAATATCCGCATTCTCACCCGTCATCGCCGCATATACGATATTTAAGAACGGGTTACGCTCTATACGCTCATACTCCCAGTGCTCACGCATACCCGTAAGGTAAGCGTATCGCAAATCGGGATCTGTTTCGTAGCTGAGAAGCGGAATTGCAGTAAGGAAACAAAGGTTATCGTCAATATGGCAGGTATGCGCATCCTTCTCCTTGCAGTGCATTGAGTTGAGTGCATAGTGCTCTTCCCTGATGAGCTGTATATATTCTTCGTTATACTTCTCATTGCCGCTCATATGGTAAGCGGTTTTAAGGAAAGACAGCATTTCAAGTGCATTTGTACCGTGCTCGCCCGACCAATCGGGGTTGCGGTTGATATCATCAGGATTCCAGTTACCCCAACGGGTGTAATTGCCGTTTACATCCTTGAGCTTGTAGTCATTCTCAAGTATATGGTCAACCACCGCACAAAGTGTCTTACAAATAGTTGCCTTTTCATTTTCATCTGCACAGATATCATAATAAACCGCAAGACCTGTGAAATGGCCGACAACCTCATCGCTCGAAACGTCGCCGAGCCATTCGTACTCACCTGCATCATACCATTCCTTATCGGGGCTGCCGCAGTATGCCGTATCACCCTTACGGCGAATACAGCGAGCCATAAGACCCGGTACACCTGTAATATCAAAAAGCCTCATCATAGCGTGGTAGCTTCTGCGCGCAAGACGAAGAGCTTCATCATCACCCGTAACACCGTACTTGTAAGCCATAGCCATTATGTAAGCGCCCAGACGAAGTCCGTCGTTATCGGTAATTTGTACATAGCCCGAAGACAAATCTCTGTCATCGGTAACAACCCGCTGGGCAATAAAGCCTATATCACGCACATTGTACTTTTCGTTATAATCCTGATAAAACTCTGCTTTTTCTTCAAGAGTCATCATAACCGTTTCTATACAAACCGCGCCTTTTTTTGTACCAACCCAGACTGTGTTACCGTCAGCACTTTCTGCAATCGCAGTCACTTCGCCATCCGGCAACCAATACTCAGCGCCGTAGAAGTGACGCTTTGCACCGTCATATACCACGAGGCCGATATCCGTAGCCACATAGCGCTTGCCGCTCTTTCCGAAAAGTATCTTTCTTACATTGTAGCTCGTGAGAGCATTGACCTTATCCTTGGTAACGTAATGATTGCGTGCATCGTATATGACAAGACCTTTATCTGTGCCGATCCATACAAGACCGAATTTGTCGCCTGCAACCGACTGAATACGGCTGTCGGGCAGCTTTGAGGTTTCGGGCGTTACGTTAAACCAACGAAGTCGCTTACCGAGTGCAGTTTTGACACTGTCCTCTGCCGCAACAAAAATCTCGCCGTCGGCAAAGGCACACATATCAAGCGGAGTCTTGTTCTCCAACCAATACCACTGAACAAAACCGTCACCATCATATTTGTAAAGAAACTTTTCGGTAACAAGCCTAAGCCTGCCCCTATGGTCCTGTGATATTGCAACAACATCGCTGTCGAGGCTTTGCCTGTTTTCACCGTCAGAGGAGCATATTTCACATCCGCTTGCAAGCCAGAGCCTGCCGTCACAGTCAGTATACATTGCCTGCACTGCACCGTCGAAAAGCGGCACAGATACAAACCTGCCGCCGTCAAAGTATGCGGCACCCCTATCAGTGCCGATCCACACTATACCGTCTTTATCAAAGGCAGCAGAAAGAATATTGCAGGAAGGCAGCCCGTCACTGCAATCATAACGGGTGCGCTTATCCTGTTTGAAAGCGTTGTATTTTAATGTCGCCATTGTTGATCAACCCCAAAATTAATTCGAAATTCGTTCACAATTCGCAATTATTTACTTTTCAAAATAGCATATTGTGGTTTTATCCGCAGTTTTATTCGCCGATAAGACCGTAATATCTGCCTATCCAATAAGGAAGCATATATACTGCACCGTAGAGAAGAATTTTTCTTTCGCTGAGGCGATCGGCAAGAAGCTGATTACAGTCATAGTTTGCAAGGGGCTTTTCGTCGTAGGGAAGTGAAACCTTCATATGAGGTGCTTCACCGAATTTCTCGGGAGAGTAATCCCATTCAAGGTCATTACGGACACTGTTGATAAGCTTCATCTCCATCAGGTCAAGCGGCATTTCGCGAAGCGAATTGACACCTGCATCAAGCTCACAGCATTCATCGGTAAATGCACCGTAAAGAATATTCCAGAAGGGGTTGCGCTCAACACGCTCATATTCCCAATGCTCACGCATACCGATAAGGTAGCAGTGAAGAATATCAGGATCCTTCTCATATCTGAGAAGCGGAATTGAGATAAGGAAGCAGAGATTATCATCAATGTGACAGGTGTGTGCGTCATCGACCTTACGGTACATTGAATTTATTGCATAATGCTCCTTTTCAATAAGGCGCAGATATTCCGTATTATACTTCTCATCGCCGCTCATATGATGAGCAACTTTGAGAAAAGAGAGCATTTCAAATGCATTTACACCGTGCTCCCAATACCAACGATCACTGCGGTTGAGGTCATCCGGCTTCCAGTTTGCCCAGGTTGTCGGCAGACCGTCAACATCACAAAGCCGGTAATCGTGAGAGAGTATATGGTCAACTATAGCACAGATCGCATCGCTGATCTCTTTCTTTTCGCCCTCATCTGCACAAAAATCAAAATAAGTTGCGGCTGCTGCAAAGTGACCTACCATTTCATCGCTGGAGGTCTCACCCTTCCACTCAAGCTCGCTTATATCGTCCTTTGCGGCGTGCCACTCGGGGTTGCCGTTGCCGTAGCCTTTTTCACCGGGGCGACGTATTGCGCGTGCGGTAAAGCCCGGAATGCCTGTTATCTTCATAAGCAGAAGCAGAGCCTTCATAGACCTGCGTGAAATATCAAGTGCCTCCTGCTCACCTGTTACAGCATAGCGGTAAGCCTGAGAGATAAGGTAGCTGCCTGTCCAGAGTCCGTCATTATCGGAAATTTCCACACCGCCTGTGCTGAAATCATAGATATCGTCAAGGTTGCGATTCGTTACAAAGCCGATATCACGTACATTGTATTTTTCCGTCTGGTCAGAGTAGTGCTTAGCTTTATCGGCAAGAGTCATAGTTAATGTTTCGATACAAACCGCGCCCCTTGAAGTGCCGACCCATACCGTATTGCCGTCGTCACTTTCAGCAATTGCCGTTACCTCACCGTCGGGAAGCCAGTAACCCTTGCCGTAGAAATGGCGCTTTGCACCGTCATATATCATTAAACCTATATCTGTGCCAACATAGCGCTTACCGCTCTTACCAAAAAGTATTTTCTTCGTATTATAGCTGCACAGAGAATTAACAAGGCTTTTTGACACCCAATGATTCTTTGAATCGTAAATAAAAACGCCGTCACTTGTGCCGACCCAGAGCATACCGAATTTATCGCCCGCAACCGCCTGAACATTTGTAACGGGCATATCGGAGGTTTCACTGTTTATCGGGAACCAACGAAGGCGCTTACCGAATGCAGTCTTAAGGCAATCACCTGCGGCGGCATAAATCTCGCCGTCACCTACCGCGGCCATTCCGTAAGGCACGGAGCCTTCATTTGAGTGCCAGCTGATAAACTTACCTTCATAACGGTAAAGGTTATCCTTTGTAATTAAGCGGAGATTGCCGGAATGGTCCTGAGCAATTGAAACGATATCGCTGTCAAGCTCCTGTCTGTTTTTGCCGTCAGCAGTACAGACAACGTTGCCGCTACCGATCCAGAGGTTGCCGTCTTTATCATTAAAGAGCACCTGAACTGCTTCGGAAAAAGCTTCGACAGGCTTAAAGCTGCCGTTTTCAAATATCGCGGCACCTTTATCCGTGCCAACCCAAGCCTTGCCTGAGCTGTCGAATGCTGCTGAAAGTATATTGTCGGAGGGAATCCCGTTTTTGGTAGTATAAACTGTTCGCTTATCCTGCTTGAACGGTTTGTATGTAACAGTTGCCATTGTTTAACATCTCCATTCTCTTTTTATTTTCAAAAAAGGCAGGAACGAACCTGCGCTCCTGCCTTTTGATAGATTAATTATTCAGCATCCTCTGCTGTTGCTTCTTCAGCAACCTCAGCTGCTTCTTCTGTAGCCTCTTCTGCTGCGGGCTCGATGAGCGCACGGATAGAAAGGCTTACACGCTTCTTATCGAAGTCGATCTCTGTGACCTTAACGTCAACAACATCACCGATTGAAAGAACATCTTCGGGCTTGTTGATTCGGCGGTCAGCAATCTGAGAAATGTGGATAAGACCGTCGATGCCCGGGATAACGTTTGCGAAAGCACCGAATGTTGTCATACCGACAACTGTTGCCTTGCATACTGTATCAACGGGATAATCACGGCGCATGATCTCCCAGGGATTGTCCTCAACCTTTTTATAACCGAGAGAAATCTTCTTGTTCTCAGTGTCAAGCTTCTTGATGTAAACCTCAACGGTATCGCCGACGTTGACAACCTCTGAGGGATGCTTGATACGCTTCCAGCTGAGCTCGGAAATGTGAACCATACCGTCAACACCGCCGATATCAACGAATGCACCGTAGCTTGTGAGAGACTTAACTGTACCGGTGTAAACATTACCTTCGGCTGCGTTATCCCAGAAAGCCTTAGCCTGCTCTTTACGTGCCTCGCGAAGAACAACGCGAACAGAACCGACAGCACGCTTACGCTGCTTGTTTACATCGATAACCTTGAACTGAACCTTCTGCTTGAGAAGTGTTTCAAGAGGCTCGTCCTTTGAAAGACCTGTGTGTGAGCCGGGGATAAATACACGGGAGCCCTTACAAGCGACAAGTACGCCGCCGTTGGGAATAACCTCAAATACTGTACCCTCGAGAACTTCGCCGCTCTCGTTAGCTTCGCAGATGTCGTTCCAAGCCTTTGTAGCATCAAGACGGCGCTTGGAAAGCATCATTGTGCCTTCTGCATCGTTTGTTTTCATAATGATGAGCTCAAGCTCGTCGCCGATTTTAAGTTCCTTGGACGGGTCAGCCGTAGGATCGTTGCTGTACTCGTCAATCGGAACGTAGCCTGTCTGCTTGCGGCCGATGTCCACCTGAATTTCACTCGGGGAAATGCCAACAACGATACCACGAACCTTCTGGTCGGTGCTCATGCTCTTGAGTGACTCCTCCATAAGTGCCTCGAAGGACTCCTCTGCAGCTTCTGCGACTGCTGTCGCATCCTGACCAGCTGCCTGAGCAGTTACCTGCTCCTTTTCAGCCTCAAGAGCGTCATTCTGGGGCTGAACATTTTCAATTACATTTTCAGACATGGTTTGTAGTACCTCCTTTATTATACCGGCAGGAGTGGAAGCTCCTGCAGTAACGCCAACACGGGTGCAGCCGCTGAGATCAAGCTGTCTTGCCTCATCTGCCGTTTCGACAAGATATGTCGGACAGTTGGGCTCACATACAGCCTTAAGCTTTGCTGTGTTTGAGCTTTGGCGGCCGCCTATTATAATCATCGCATCACTTACGAGAGACAGCTCATATGCTTCCTGCTGTCTTTCTTGTGTCGCACAGCATATTGTATCAAAAATTTTTGGATTTGTATAGAGTTTTTTTATCTTTTTTTCACACAATTTCCATTCTTTTGTGCTGAAAGTAGTCTGAGCAACCACTAATATTTCTTTTTCGGATAAATAAGACTTTTCACTTGCTATTTCATCAAGCTCATCACTGTCCGAAAACACAGCACACTCAACCTTACAGTGACCTACAATGCCCTGCACCTCAGGATGCTTTGCATCACCCGCAACGAGCACGACAGTGTTTTCTCCCACTTTTTCCGAAACGATTTTATGAATTTTTTTAACAAAAGGGCAGGTTGCATTACAGCACTCTATGTCCATTGATTTTATTTCCTCTTCAACAGCGGCAGTAACGCCGTGCGCACGCACAACAAGTGTCTCGCCCTTTTTCGCCTGAGACGGTTCTTCAATTATCCTTGTGCCTCTTGCCTCAAGATCCGATATAACCTGCGGGTTGTGAATAAGAGGGCCAAGCGTACAAACACAACGTCCATCCTCAATCATAGAATAAACAAGATCAACCGCTCTGTTTACGCCAAAGCAAAATCCTGCTGTTTTTGCAAGAGTTATTTGCAATGTCCTTCCTCCCAGAGCTCAACGATTTCGCTCATAATCTTATCCGTAGCTTCACGCAGCTCACGTGTACCGCCTTCTTCTGTTATACCGAGATCCTCATACTTTATAACCTCGCCGTAACGTACGGTAATCTTGCGGAAAAGGCCGCCCTTTTTCTCACAGTAAACAGAAGCGGGAAGAACATCTGCCTTTGTCTGTCTTGCGATAAGAGCAACGCCTGCCTTTGCCTTCTGGGGCTTAAGATCTTTTGAACGTGTACCTTCGGGGAAGATACCAAGAACATGACCGTTTTCGATAAGGCTGATAGCATAGTTAACCGATGACTTATCACTTCTGCTTCGGTTTACGGGAAAAGCGTTGAGATGAGTAAGAAACCATGCGGCAAGCTTATTGAATTTGAACGCTTCTTCCTTAGCCATAAAATGAATGGGACGCGGGAAGTAAGCAAGAAGCACTGCAGGGTCAACAAAGTGTATGTGGTTGCAAGCAAGTATAAAAGAGCCTTCTTTCGGTATGTTCTCAAGACCTACACACTTTATTCTGAGAGCAAGTCTGAGAAAAAATTTACACGGACCTTTTACAACATTATAGTACTTTCTGTCACGAACAATCGAATAATCAAAAGCCATTTCACATATTCTCCTTCACAATATTGTCGAGTGTTTCTATAACCTGCTCAAGGCTCATATCAGATGTATCGACAAGCACGGCATCGTCTGCCTGCTTGAGCGGTGCTATTTCTCTGTGCGAGTCCTGGTAATCACGCTGTATCATTTCTTCGAGCACCTGATCGTAATCCGCCTGCATACCCTTTGCAAGAAGCTCGTCATATCTGCGCTTTGCACGTACCTCAGCAGAGGCTGTAAGGAATATCTTAACCTGAGCATTCGGGAGCACAACAGTGCCTATATCTCTGCCGTCCATAATGCAGTCATTCTTTGCGGCAATATCACGCTGCAGATCAAACAAAAAAGCTCTGACAGCAGGAACGGCAGATACATTTGATGCCGCCATTGATGCTTCGGGTGTACGGATTGCAACAGAAACATCCTCTTCACCGAGGAATACACGCTGCTCACCGTCAACAAATCGAAGGCTTACATCAGCATCCTCAAGTGTTGCGGCGACCTGCTCTGCATTTTTTGTATCGGCACCGTTTCTCATTGCGTTTACACCCACCGCACGGTAAAGAGCACCCGTATCAACATATATGTATCCGAGCTTGGCAGCAAGGCTTCTTGCGATTGTGCTTTTACCGGCACCTGCAGGGCCGTCTATTGCTATATTGATCATTGTTTTTACCCCCTGTTTCAGAAGTTATTTCCTGCGGCATAACCTGTCGAGAAAGCAATCTGCAGATTAAAGCCGCCTGTATATGCATCAACGTCGAGTACCTCACCTGCAAATGCAAGGTTAGGCACAAGCTTTGATCTCATTGTTTTCGGGTCAATCTCGCTGACCTTTACACCGCCCGAGGTAATAATAGCCTCATCAAGCGGACGGAAGCCCGTAACGGTTACCTTGAAATCCTTAAGCAGATCTACAAGACCTGCTCTCTGCTCCCTTGTGATCTGATTTGTCTTGGTAGAAGCCTTTATGCCTGAAAGAGAAGCTATTACGGGAATCAGCTTACGGGGAAGAAGCAGACCGAGAGAATTTACATAATCTTTGTTTGCATTCTCCGTAAAGTCTTTGATTACTCTTTTATCAAGCTGCTCATGTGAAAGAGCAGGCTTAAGGTCGATATGAATTACATATTTTTCTTTCTGCATATCACGCATATGAGAGCTTGCACTGAGAATTATCGGACCTGAAACACCGTAGTGGGTAAATATCATTTCACCGAAATCTTCATAAACAGTGCGATACTTCTGCGTATCTTCAACACGTATTGCAACGTTGCGGAGTGAAAGCCCCTGCAGCTGTGAGCAGAAGCCCTCATGAGCCTCGAGAGGCACAAGCGACGGCTTGAGCTGAGTTACGGTATGACCTGCCTGAGCCGCAAGCTCATATCCGTCGCCGGTAGAGCCTGTACCCGGGTAAGATTTGCCGCCCGTAGCGACTATAACACCTGTACAGCCGAGCTTTTCACCGTCCTCAGTCTTAACCGCAGTAACCTCACCGTTTTCAATCACAAGCTCGGTTGCCCTGCCCTTGCGGAATTTAACGCCTGCTTTTTTTGCAGCACCGTAAAGAGCGTCAACAATATCAAGCGATGAATCGGAAACAGGGAAAACACGGTTGCCGCGCTCAATCTTAAGCGGCACACCCTGCTCCTCGAAGAAATCCATGGTATCCTGCGGCATAAACGAAGAAAACGCACTGTAAAGAAACCTGCCGTTGACAGGGACAGCCGCTATAAGGTCGTTAAGAAGATTAGTGGCATTTGTAACGTTACATCTGCCTTTGCCGGTGATAACGATTTTTCTGCCGGGTCGGTCGTTACGCTCAAGCATTGTGACACTGTTGCCGTTTGAAGCTGCCTGAATTGCGGCCATCATACCTGCGGCACCTGCACCGATAACAATTATTTCATTTGTCATTCTTCAGGTCTCGCCTCCTGTTTATCGTAGACGTTGTATTCATCCCATATCTTTTCAAGTTCGCTGAGGTTGTCGTAAACCTCACTGCGTCGGTTGAAGGTCGCAGCAACGATAAGTGCATTGATAAGGCTCAGCGGTGCAACAAGTGAATCGACAAATGACGCCATGGTACTGCGCGCAAGCAGAAGATAATCGGCAAACTGTGCAATCGGCGACAGCTCACTGTCCGTAATTGAAATGATCTTCGCCTTTTTATCGTGGATAAAGCGAAGTGCGCTTATTGTCTGATTAGAGTAGCGCGGAAAGCTGATTGCAATGCAGATATCTCTTTCGTCTATACGGAATATCTGCTCAAAAACCTCGCTTGCCCTTGCACTGTCAACAAGAACAACATTCTCATATACGGGTCTGAAATAGAACGCAAGGAAGTTTGCAAGCGTTGCGGCACTGCGCACACCGAGTATATAAATCGTTCTCGCCTTGTTTATAGCCTCTACCGCACCGTTAAAATTTTCTTTTGAAGTCTGCTCAAGCGTAGCCTTTATCATTGAAGAATCAGCCGTAAGAACAGTTTCGAGAATCTCATCCTGCCCTATGCGTACGCTTGCACTCTCCATTCGCTGTACGCTGGTGAGCTTACTGCGTATAAGCTCCTGCAGATCATTCTGAAAAGCCGGATATCCTTCAAAGCCGAGCTCTGTTGCAAAGCGCACAACCGTGCTTTCGCTTACACCTACAGTCTCGCCCAAGCGTGCAGCCGTCATGAAAGCCGCTTTATCATAGCTTTCCATAATGTAGTCAGCAATTTTTCTTTGACCCTTTGAAAGCTTTGTGTAAAGCGCATCTATTTTATTGAGAATTGACTTTGTCATAATTCCGCCACTCTCTTTAATTAATTACATACTATATAATTATACTATTTCAAAGTGAAGGATGTCAACCGCTTTGCAAGATTTGTTTCATTTTTCATATAATGAAAAACCTCTCTCCTGATATACGGAGAGAGGTAAATTCAGTTATTGAAATCAACCTTTTTTGTTTTTATTCTTCTTATCTTTCTTAGCCTTATCGTATGCTCTACGCTCTTCCTCGAGCTTGCGCTGCCTTTCCTCTTCCTCAGCAGCCTTTTTTGCCTTTTTCTTATCGAGGTTCATTTTAACCGGCACAGCAACAACAACTGCGACAAGCAATGCTATACCGCCTATAATAAACATACATTGGCCGAAAATCGGTCGACATATGCCGCACACCTTACACTTGGCGTGCATAATACCCTTGCCCTCTACCCAGCGCGGTACTGAATATTCAAGAACATCGCTGTAATCGGAGTACAGTGTTTTATCCTTCAGATACGCAACATATCTGACTCTTACTCTCATATCAGAAACATCTTCAACATCAATTGTATCAAGATAGATCGCTTTTGTCTCGTTCACATAATGTCCTTCGGAAACTGAAAAGTTTGTACTCTCCCACGTGCCGTCGCCCTTGTCAATTTCAACGAGAAGTGTAACATATGTAGGCTCCTGAGTAGAAAGCCACGCCTCGGCTTTTTTTATGCTTTCGGGAGTTTTTATATCAAAGGCAAGATACGGCATATCGTTTTCAAGATAGGCAACTGCGGCATTATATACCTTCGGGGTCTCAAGCTCTGTCGGAGCCTTGCCGAAATCCTTGTTGCGTTCAACCTTAATGGTTTCGCTCCATTCCGATGTAATTATCTGAGCCTGACGAACGGTATAAGTCATAGATGTTCTTACCCTGAACTCAAGTGTATGGTTCTCAAGATCAAATACGTTTCTGCCCTTGTCATCCTTTACAGCGAGAGCACCTGCGTTCTTTATATCACTCTCATTGATGAGATAGAGCAGATCAAAGGTTCTTACCGTATCACCCGCAGGCACATTGCCGCCGTAATATGCAGAATTAGGTATTGTCTCCCAATCCTCGTTAGCCTGCCACTCGCCGCCGTCTATACGGTAATCTATCTGAACATATGTTGTTGCATTGATAAATCCGTATTTTTGCAGACTTTCTTCGTTGCTCATTCCGGTCATAGCGGCATACTCATCAGTAAAAAGGCAGCTGATGCTTATACGCTCTGCCACACTGTCATCATAGACCTTATACACAATACCGTACGGAGCATCGATTTCCGTCAACTCAACAGCTGCATTTGCAGTTATCGCCGACACCGAAATAACAACCAAAGCCAGAATCAATGCCAAATATTTCTTAACCATAAAAACCTCCGTTTAGAAAACAAATTTAATCCTTATATATAATAAACTTTTTCTTCTTTAATTTCAAGTAGCAAATCAACACATTTGTTTGACTCTGCTGTTTTTGTGATATATAATAGTATCATATCAGTTCATTATATAATGGAGATTCATATGGAAATTCTGCTTTGCCCTGTGTGTAAAAGTGAATTAAAACAACAAAGCCACTCATTTGCATGTGAAAAAGGACACTGCTTTGACATAGCCAAAGAGGGATATGTCAACCTCATAACAGGCAGTAAATCCGGTGACACTACAGGCGACAATAAGGATATGGCACGCTCACGCAAGGCTTTTCTCGACAAAGGCTATTTTGGTTGCTTGTCAGATGCCCTTTGCAGTATAATTCAAGGCCTGCACCCCGAATCCGTTCTTGACATATGCTGCGGTGAGGGCTATTATGCGCAAGCTGTCAGCGAAGCTTGCCACGTACCGCTCTGCGGCTTTGACCTCTCAAAAGAGATGGTACGTCTCGCCGCAAAAAGAAAATGTAAAGCAGAATTTTTCGTGGCAAATATGGCAAGTATTCCTATTGCCGACAGCAGCATTGACTGTGCGATTCACCTTTTTGCACCGTTTTGCGAAAAAGAATTTCTGCGCGTAATAAAACAGGGCGGTTCCCTTATCAGTGTCTGTCCCGGCGCAAAGCACCTATGGGAAATGAAAGCTGCTCTTTATGAGAAGCCTTACGAAAACGAAGAGGTCTCGCCCTCTCTGCCGGGCTTTTCGCTCTGCAGCACACTGAACGTAAGTGAATACATTACGCTCAATAGCACGCAGGACATTGAGGCACTTTTCAAAATGACCCCTTATTTTTATCACACATCCGCACAGGATAAAGCAAAGCTTTTGTCATTAAGTTCACTTTCAACTTTTGTTGATTTTTATATCAGAATCTACCGTAAGGATTAAAGCTATGAAAAAAAGAAAAAACGAAATTGATATGTGCAACGGCCCGTTATTCGGCAAAGTACTGATCTTCTCGTTGCCGTTAATGCTCTCCGGCATATTGCAACTGCTGTACAACGCCGCCGACGTTGCGGTTGTAGGCAGATTTGCAGGTAGCGAATCGCTGGCAGCCGTCGGCTCTACAGGCTCACTGATAAACCTGATGATCAACCTTTTTATAGGCTTAAGCGTAGGTGCAAGTGTCATCGTCGCACGTAACCTCGGTGCGCGAAACTTTCATAAGGCTCATAATGCCGTTCACACCGCTATAGCAATCAGCCTTGTCGCAGGTGCGGTTACGCTTGCAATAGGTGTAAGCTTCTCAAAAGTGTTTTTGTCACTTATGGATACTCCAAACGATGTAATCGACCTTGCTACACTGTACATGCGAATATATTTTATCGGTATGCCGGGTCTTATGGTATATAATTTCGGCTCTGCGATTTTGCGTGCTATGGGTGATACCGTGCGTCCGCTGTGGTTTCTAACAATATCGGGTCTTGTAAATATAATTCTCAATATTATATTTGTATGTGTTTTCCATATGGATGTCGCAGGCGTTGCTTTGGCAACGATAATATCTCAGTACATCTCAGCGGTACTCGTTGTGATATGTCTTCTTAAGCTTGACAACTGTTGCCATCTGAATATAAAAGAGATATCTTTTCATAAGTCCGAAGTTGTAGAAATGCTGAAAGTAGGTCTGCCGGCAGGTATACAAAGCTCACTTTTTTCCGTTTCAAATGTACTGATACAGTCTTCCATAAACTCTTTCGGCTCAACCGTTATGGCCGGCAACGCCGCAGCAAGTAATATTGAAGGCTTTACTTACACGTCAATGAACTCAATATACCAGGCAGCAATAACATTTACAAGCCAGAATGTGGGTGCAAAAAAGCCTGAGAGAATTTCAAGAGTTGCCGTTGTTTCGCTGTTTGTAGTTACAGCAGTAGGTCTTCTAATGGGCGGCATCTCCTATCTCGGCGGCGAATTCCTTCTGAAGATATATTCAACAGATACAGCCATAATACCGTACGGAATGATACGTCTCAGATATATCTGCCTGCCGTATTTCCTTTGCGGAGTAATGGAAGTGTTCGTAGGCTTGCTCCGTGGCATGAATTGCTCGACAATTCCGATGATCGTTTCGGTATTCGGCTCGTGCGTTTTCAGAGTTTTCTGGGTCTATACCGCCTTTCGTGCATACCCCTCACAAGAAACACTGTATATCGCCTACACGATATCATGGGCTCTATGCTCAGCAATACATTTCATATGCTACATCATAATCAAAAAACGCCTGACGCAAAAGCTAAACGCCGAAAAACTGCTTACCACATAAATGACTGCATCAAAAAAACGCAGAGCCGATTCTTCGACTCTGCGTTTTAACTTTATTTATGATTATTCAGCATCCTGACGGGTATAGACTATTGATGCACCAAGAGCTTTATCGGTAAGTGTATAAACCTCTTCGTCAAGATTAGCATCAAGCTCCTTGTCGTAAGATATGCCGAGAACAGTATATTTTACAGAAACCTTATTAGTCTCACTGTTAACGGTATATGTACCGTTGACCGAGATAACGCCGATAGCTTCAATGTTACCGCTCATTGTGCCGTCTTCTCTGAAGGTGTATGAAAGCAGACCGTTTTCTGAGATCCATGTGCCTACGATCTCTCTTTCGAGCTTGGGTGCGAATATCTTGTCGCATCCTGCAAAGCCTGCACCGACGCAAGCCATAACAGCAATAACAAGGACGATTGACAGTACTTTTTTCATAAGTTTGCACTCTCCTTTTTAATTTTCATCTGTTGTGTTATGTGAATCATCTCCGTGTGAAGAAGACGATGAATCACCGTAGCCGTAACCGTAGCCGTAGCGGCTGCCGTAGCCGTAGCGTCCGTAGCCGCCGTAACCGTAACCGTAGCCGTACTTATACTTACTGTAAGCACCGCGCACGCCGTCAGAGGCAACATTATTAAACACACAGCCGATAAGCTCTGCCTTGTTGGAGGTGATATCCTCGATAACATTGCGGATTCTTGCACAAGCAGAGAAATTCTCACGGACAACAAGAATAGCCGCATCGGCAAAGTTGGAAAGTATATTTGCATCCGTAACAACAGCAGCAGGTGCCGTATCGATTATTACATAGTCAAACTCTTCTCTTGCAGCCTTTATTACCTTGTGCATCTGCTGAGAGGAAAGGATCTCTGTCGGTTCGTCGTTTGAATGTGCTGTTGTGAGAATAAAGAGCTTGTACTTCTCAACAAATTTTATCGCATCGCTCAGCTCAGTCTTGCCGCTGATAACCGAAGCAAGGTCATACTCGGGGCTTACATTGAGGTTGAGGAACTTGCTGACAGCAGGCTTACGAAGGTCAGCATCAATAACAAGAACCGATTTGCCGTTCTGAGCAAGGCTTAGTGCAAGGTTCATAGAGAAGGTTGTCTTACCTTCGTTTTCACCGGCACTTGTAACAAGAATAACCTTATGAGATTTTCTCGCGCAAAAGGTCTCAACCTTGGTACGTATAGCTTTGTACGACTCAATAAATGAGAAGCCGAGCGTTCTGTCCGTAATAAGCAAACGGCTGCCCTTGTTCTTCTTTTTGCCCTTGCTTCGTACGCTTGCAACCGTACCTATAAGGTTGGATTCAAGCTTCATCTGAATATCTTCAACCGTCTGTACCGTATCGCGTACGGCATTTGTAACAATAACAGCTATAAGTGCGATCGCAAAGCCGACTATTGCTCCTATAACAGAGTAGCGCATTGCCGATTTGCTTGCATCAGCCGAAACGGGCTTGTACGGCTCCTCGTACATCTGGAGCGTTGCGTTGGGATAAGCGTAATTTACAACCTCTTGGTAACACTTCGCAAATCCTGTCGCAATTCCGTATGAACGCTCAGGGTCTGTCGTTGTAATACGGATAATGATAATGTTTGTATCCGCCTGGTTGTAAACGCGCATACTGCTGCTTATTTCCTGAGCAGTAATCGGGAAGTCACAGCTTTCCACAACTCTTTGCAGCATCGTTCTGCCCTGAAGAATATATTTGAATGTGTTTGCCATCTGAACCGAGCTGGTAATATCACCGGAGGAAACAACATTGCTTGCCTCCTGGTTATAGGTAGTAAAGCTCATATCAGACGAATATGTCGGCGTTGTCGTTACTACAGCAATACCCATACCGATTGCGGCCATAACCACAGCAGAAACAACAAGCAGCCACCATTTCTTCAGCACGGTTTCAAGCAGATAAATGATGTTGATTTCAACGCCCTTTGGTGCTGAGGTACTGTTGACATTCGAGTTCAAGACAATCTTCCTTTCTTCAATTCCCTTTATATAAAATCAATCGTATACTCCGTTTTTATATCTGAAATACGACGGTGTGGACTCCAAAAAATCATCCTCGTTATTATAAGCGCAAACAAACAGATAGGCACAGCATAAGGTCATATGAATATATACCTGATAGTAACTGACCAGACCGTATTCGCAAACCATAATGACTCCGACCCAGACTATCATCAGCTTTACAAGCGAACCGCTGCTTTTTCGCCATATCTTGAGCAGAGATGCAACAAGATAAACATAGTACCCGTAAAAAGCCGTAAAGCCTACAATTCCGAGGTCAGCAAGGATCTCGTAGTAATTGTTATGTGCATAGGTTGCTATTCCTACACGTTGACCTATCTTGACGATAAAGTTGTTGATTCCGTAGCCGAGAAGCGGCTTTTCAAAGAACATATCCTTGGCGTGCTCTATGAAAGATTGGCGCAGTGTCATACTGTAATCACCGCCATCACTTATAACATGATTGAGCATAGATTCAATTCGAACACCGATAGCCGCATAAAGCTCAGGGACGGACATTATAAGATAAAAAAGAATAACAACAAAACCGAGAACGGTGAGAATACGCCATATCAGGTTGCGTCGCTGTGATTTCATCAATATGAGTATCATAATACCGCCGACCGACGAAAGAAGCGATTTTCTTGAGCCGGTGAGAACAACCATAAACAACTGAAGGGAAGCAAATATATAGTACTTTCTTTCCTTACAGTAAAATGCAAAATAAAACGAAACCAGAACACATATTGTAAATATCATACCTATGGTATTCGGGTTAAGCGTTGTTGCCGTAAAACCGAAGCCTCCGCTGAACCAGGTGTCAAACGGGGTGTTGATCATTATAAAGGCAAGCGCATATACACCCGCCCAGGAAAACATCCGCACACACTTGAGCAGTCCGGTGCGCGTCGCGTAGTTCTGAGCCATACAGAAAGTAATTACCGTACTTTGCAGCATTTTCGACATTACCAGCATACTGTTTGACGGATACTCGGCCCACAGCGCCGAAGCAAACGACAGCAAGGTAAAACCGCCGAACCATATTGTAAACGAAGGCAATATAAATGTGCCCTTCGACTTAAAAAGCATCATCAGCTTAATAAGCGTAACACCAAAGAACAAAAAGAAGGCAAAATAATAAAAATAGTTAACACCTTCGCCTGCAGAAGGCGTTGCAAACTGAGAACACAGTAGCAGAAAAAAGCCCGCGTCAACAAGTGTATCCAACCCCGGCTTTTCTTTGCCTATTCTTAAAATACCGTTTTTGAACGAAAACATAAGTCTCCTTATTTATTGCCGTCGGCAGAACGTTTCGCAATTCTGCGGTTACGTATAAACTGGGTTAACTCCTTTATAAGATTTGAAGGAGATGTAACAGCCGTCTTTATCCCGTAGCCGATCGCGTTGAGCGGTTTACCGCTGCGAAGGTTCGCCACGGACAGCACAGCATAATGTCTGAATCGTACATACCTGCGTTCTTTGGCAGTAAGCAGGTCAAATTTTGTTTTTTTCAGGTTGAAGAGAGATTTCTCACCGTCTATCTTATTCTTGCCTATTGAGATTCTCCCTTCATTGTGAAGGTACTGAATAATATAAGAAACAGGCAGATACCCTACCTTTGCGCCGTGTTCAAGCATATCCCACATAAGTCTGAAGTCCTGACCCATAGGTACGGATCGGAAGCCGTCCGTTGAAAGAATAAAGCTGCGCTTTATCATATAAGTTGAGGTGGGACAAAGCGAGTGAAGTATGTGTTGGCGAAAAAGAGCTTCATTAGAGCAGTCGTCTACATATAAATGACGGCGATATTCGACAAGTCTGCCGTCTGCACTGTGAAGGAACACATCCGTAAAACTCATATCGAGGTCATTTTTAAGCATAAACGACAGCTGTGTATCGACCTTCTCGGGAAGATAAACATCATCATCATCAAGGAATGTAACATAGTCTCCGCTTGCAGCCGCAATACCTGCGTTTCGCGCAGGGCCGCCGCCTATAGAGTTTTTATTCTGAATATATATTACATTATCGTAATTCTCGTATTTTTTCATCAAAGTCTGCGTATCGGCTCTGGCAGAGCTGTCCGGAGAGTTATCGTCAACAACAACGATCTCTGTATGGCGGTATGTCTGTGCCAGAAGAGAGTCTATAGTGCGCCCGAGAAAATGCGGTCTGTTGTGAGTAGGAACAATAACACTTACCTTTATCGACACCCATACCACCCCCAATTTTAAAATACTTCGTCATATTATAGCATATAAAATCAAATTTGTACACCTTTTATTTTATTTTTGTAAAGCTTTATTTTATTGTTACAATAAGACTTATAAAAAAGACTTGCATCAGCTCGTATATGAGCCTTTGCAAGTCTTTTTTTATTTAGTAACTATATTTATATAACCTTTTATTATTTCGACACACTCGTCATAAGACAAGCGGCTTGTGTCGAGACAGAGGTTATAGTTTTTGGCGTTCTCCCAATCCTGACCGGTGTAGTGCTTAAAATACTCACTGCGCTCTTTATCAGTCTTGACGATAAGCCTTTGAGCTTCCTTCTCGCTAACGCCGTACATATTTACAACATTTTTCACCGCAGTAACCATATCAGAGTAAATGAAAACCCTGATAACATCATCACGGTCGCGCAGTATATAATCCGCACAGCGGCCTACAATAATGGCAGGCTCCTTGTCGGCAAGCTGCTTAATTATTTTCGCCTGGTAGTTGAAAAGGTTCTGATCTGAAGTAAATTCCGGGCTGTCAGGGCTGATAACATCGCCCTTGTACACGCCACCCTTACGGAGGAAAGAGCCTTTAAGCTTTTCATCAACAAGGCCGAAGAACCGCTCGTTAATTCCGCTCTCTTCGCTTGCAAGCCGTATAAGGTCCTTATCATAGTATTTCATGCCGAGATCTTCGGAAAGCATTTTGCCTATCGTTCTGCCACCGCTGCCGAATCCTCTTGAAATAGTAATAACTCTTGCCATTTCTGTTACCTCCTTATTCTCCAAGGTAAGCTTTCTTGATCGACTCATCGTTTATAAGGTCGGATGCTTTGCCTGAGAGAACGATCTTACCGGTTTCAAGAACATAAGCTCTGTCTGCAATTGAAAGAGCCTTTTTAGCGTTCTGCTCAACAAGAAGAACCGTTGTGCCATCCTTACGGATAGAAGTTATAATGTCAAATATCTCACTGACAAGTATCGGAGAAAGGCCCATTGAAGGCTCATCCATAACGATAATTTTCGGGTTTGACATAAGCGCTCTGCCCATTGCAAGCATCTGCTGCTCGCCTCCGGAGAGCGTGCCGGCAATCTGGCTTTTACGCTCTGCAAGCCTTGGGAAACGCTCATATACCATTTTCATATCCTTGTCGATATTCGACTTATCCTTACGGGTATATGCGCCAAGCTTGAGATTGTCAAGAACGCTGAGCTGTTGGAATATACGACGTCCCTCAGGAACATGCGCCATACCCATCTGAACGATCTTGTGTGCAGGCGTTTTTGTAAGCTCCTTGCCTCCCAGCTTTATTGAGCCGGACTTTGCAGGAATAAGACCTGTAACTGCGTGAAGTGTCGTTGTTTTACCTGCACCGTTTGCACCGATAAGCGCAATGACCTCACCCTCGTTAACCTCAAATGAAATACCCTTGAGTGCGGAGATCATACCGTAATTTACGTGAAGATCATTAATTTCAAGTAATGCCATTTCTACTCCCCCTTATTCGCCCAGATACGCTGTGATAACTTCGGGATTTGAGAGAACATCACTGGTTTCGCCCTCACAAAGAAGACGGCCGAAGTTAAGCACCGACAGCTTTTCGCAGATTACGGAAACAAGGCTCATATCGTGCTCGATCAGGAGAATGGTCATATCAAACGTATCTCTGACAAAGCGAATGGTTTCCATAAGCTCTGCAGTTTCGTGCGGATTCATACCGGCGGCAGGTTCATCAAGCAGAAGAAGCTTCGGCTCTGTAGCAAGTGCACGGGCAATTTCCAGCTTGCGCTGTTTGCCGTAGGGAAGGTTGGATGCCTTTGTTGCCGCTTCACCGTCAAGCCCGAAAACCTTGAGCAGCTCCATTGCTTTTTCATCCATTTCCTTTTCCTTCTTGAAGTAACGGGGAAGACGAAAAACGCCTTCGGCAGTGGAATATTTGTAGTGGTTGTGAAGACCTACTTTTACGTTATCGAGAACCGTAAGGTCTTTGAAAAGACGTATATTCTGGAAGGTACGTGCAATACCTGCACGGTTGATGTCAATTGTGTTTTTACCTGTAATGTTTTTACCGTCAAGCAGAATAGTGCCGGATGTGGGCTTGTAGACACCTGTGATAAGGTTGAAGAAAGTCGTTTTACCTGCACCGTTAGGACCGATGAGTCCGTACAGCTCGCCCTTTTCTATCTTGATACTGAACTCGTCAACTGCACGCAGACCGCCGAACGATATTGAGAGGCTTTTAACTTCAAGCATTGCCATTATTTAACCTCTCCTTTCTTAAGCTTGTCTTTTTTGAATATAAGGTCCTTAACTTTATCAATATTGGATGCAATCTTTGAGTTTGATCTGAAGAGCATCATAGCAATAAGAATTACTGCATACATAAGCATACGGTATTCGCTGAGGTCTCTGAGTATAAGCTCAGGCAGGCAGTGAAGAACAATTGCTGCAATAACGCTTCCTCTGATTGAGCCGATACCGCCGAGAACAACAAAAACAAGGAAAAGTATCGAGAGGTTGTAATCAAACTTCTGCGGCTGGAGAGAAGAAAGGTCGTGTGCATAAAGTGCACCTGCAACACCTGCAAGGAATGCTGTAAGGCCAAAGGTGATAAGCTTGTACTTGGTGATGTTAAGGCCCACTGACTCTGCGGCAATTCTGTTGTCGCGTATCGACATAACTGCACGACCGGTACGTGAATTTGCAAAGTTGTAAGCAATAACAACAGTAAGGAAGAGAAGAATAAATGCGACAGTAAAATTTGAGCTTCGTGTGATACCGTTGATACCGTTCGGTCCGTTTACCCAGATTTCACCATCTGTTGCAAGCTTGAATTCCGAAGCCTTAATTGCCAGGTGCAAACCGTCGGCATCCTTACCGACATAAATTGCACCGAGCACATTTTTGATAATTTCACCGAACGCCAACGTAACAATTGCCAAATAGTCACCCTTGAGTCGGAGAACAGGTATACCGATAAGCACGCCGAAAATTGCGGCTATAATACCGCCGATAACAAGAGCCAGCGGGAAACGGACAATTTCAGGAATTGCTTCATCCATACGGGTAGAGAACAGTGCGGAAGAAAAAGCACCTATATACATAAAACCTGCCTGACCGAGGCTGAGCTCACCGAGGAAGCCAACCGTAAGGTTAAGTGAAACGGCAAGTATAGCGTATGCACAAAGAGTTACGAGAAGACCTTTGAATGTTCTGGTTTTTGTAGCGACCTCCATATAAATGTTAGCCGCTGCGAAAAGTGCTATAAGTATACCGTAAGTTGTAAAGCTTTGCTTTGTACCGGGTTTAACGGCACGTTTTGATTTTGTTTTCATTTCAAATTACGCTCCTTCCGTTAAACCTTTTCGTTGATCTTTTTTCCAAGCAAGCCCGTGGGCTTAACCATAAGCACAATAATGAGTATGCCGAAAACGATGGCATCGGCAAGCTGATCAGAAATATAACCCTTGCTGAGGTTTTCGATAACACCGATAAGGATACCGCCTATCATTGCACCGGGGATAGAACCGATGCCTCCGAAAACCGCCGCAACAAAAGCTCTGATACCGGGCATAGCACCTGTAGCGTGAGTAAGTGACGGATAAGCTGAGCAAAGAAGCACACCTGCAATTGCGGCAAGCGCGGAACCGATAGCAAATGTAATGGTAATTGTGCGGTTGACATTAACACCCATAAGCTGGGCCGCACCCTTATCCTCACTGACGGCAAGCATTGCTTTACCTGTCTTGGTCTTTTTGATGAAGAGTGACAAACCTATGACGATAAGCACTGAAACTACAATTGCAGTTGATGTTTCGCCGGAGATCACAACCTGTCCTCCGAAAAGGCTCATATCAGGAACAGTTACAAGTGAAGTAAAGTTGACAGGCTTACCCTTGAAAAGGAAGAGCAGCGCTGAATTCTGTAAGAAGTAACTGACACCGATAGCTGTAATAAGCACAGACAGCGAGCTTGCCTTTCTGAGAGGCTTATACGCAATTTTTTCAATAGTAATACCGAGAATCGTACACACTGCCATTGAGATAAGCACCGTCAGAGCAGGGTGAAGATTAAGACCACCCGAAACGGCAAAAGCTACGTATGCACCAACCATAATAACGTCGCCGTGGGCGAAGTTGAGCATTTTCGCAATACCGTAAACCATAGTATAGCCCAGAGCAATGATCGCATAAATACTGCCAAGGCTTATACCGGAGATAAGATAATCTAAAAAGACCATTACGTTACATCCCTTCTGTATCAGATTAAAAGACAAATGCCCCTTAATTCAGATAAAATATAGTACATTATAACACAACACATAAGCAAAATGCAATATAAAATAATAAAAAACAAAGCTGACGGTGTTACCGTCAGCTTTGCGATTAATTCAAGCTGTAGATTAAAGAGCTTTGTAAGATCCGTTCTCGATGATAACAGCAGCGGGATCCTTGGAAACTGCACCGGAAGCATCCCATGTCATAGCTGAGCCTGCACCTGTAAGACCCATAAACTCAAAACCGTCTGCACAAATAGCAGCCTTGAGAATGTCACAGATCTCGGAAGCTTCCATATCAGCTGTGATGTTGTTTTCTTCGATGAGCTTAGCGATGATCTTGATGCCGTCGTATGCATCAGCAGCGAACTGGTTGGGGATCTCATTGTTATAAGCAGCCTTGTATGCTGTTACAAAAGCCTGTGTATCAGCATCATCTCTGTCAGCTGCGAAAGGAGTAAGAAGCATTACGCCTTCAGCAAGCTTTGTGTCGAAGCCTTCGATACCGAGAATACCGTCAAGGCCGTCGCAACCGAAGAACTTGGGTGTGTAGCCGATTGAATCAGCACTCTGAAGAACAAGAGAAGCCTCTGTGTAGTAGATGGGAAGGAAAACAAGCTCTGCGCCTGCAGACTTACAAGCAAGAACCTGAGTGGAAAGGTCAGTCTTTGTGGAAGCTGTGAAAGCAGCCTCAGCAACGATCTCAAGTCCTCTCTTAGCAGCCTCTGCCTTGAAGTTCTTGTAGATACCCTCTGAGTAAGCATCAGATGAGTCGTAGATAACGCCAACCTTTGTTGCAACCTTGTTTTCAGCTATGTACTGAGCTGAACGTGAACCCTGGTTGGAGTCTGTGAAGCAGATCTGGAAGCAGTTGTCGCCTGCCTCGATGATAGCATCACCGGAAGCTGAAGGTGTGAGCTGGAATACGTTATCCTCTGCTGTAAGGGGAACAACGTCAAGACCTGCGCCTGTTGTAACTGTGCCGAGGAAGATCTGCATACCTTTGTCCATAAGAGCATTGTATGCATTCTTTGAAAGGTCACCGGGTGTAGCCTGGTCATCTTCTGCGATAACCTTAAGTGTGATACCGTTGATACCGCCTGCTTCGTTGATCTCCTTAACAGCAAGCTCTGCAGCGTTCTTAACTGCGATACCGTACTGTGCTGCACCGCCTGTAAGGGGACCCTGAACACCGATTACGATTTCGCCGCCCTTAGCGCCGCCATCGTTATCTTTGCCTGCATCGGGTGTTTCGTTACCGCCGCAAGCTGCAAAGCAAGCAACGATCATGAGTGTTGCGAGAACAAGTGCGAGAATTTTCTTTACACTTTTCATTGTTTATACCTCCTGAAAAATTACCCTTATATATGGGCATTGGGATGTAAGTAATATACCACCTTTGTTCACTTATGTCAATAAAATTTTTGAGATTTAAAGCTTTACCACATTAAAACGCTTTTTTCGCAACAGCTTTTTGTTGATTTTGTCAAATAACACCTTTATAATATAACAGCAAAGCCAACGTTTGTTCTTGACGAAACAGGCTTGCGGCAATATAATTACAGTTGTAATACAGTTTATATTGAACGGAGGACTTAAAGTGCTCAAAAAAACTCTCGTCGCCAAGACAGATGCTTTGGCTGACAAATCACAGTTTTATGTCGGCAGCGGTTGGCGTGTGACCTTCCTCACACCGCGCCTTATCAGATTTGAAGCAGGCAAATTTACAGATATGCCGAGCGTTTCCGTATGGTTCAGACGGTTTGAATGCGGCAATATGAAGGTTGAAGAAAAAAACTCGGTTATAATAATTGAAACCGACGAAGCTGTCTTCACAATAAAGAAGCTCAAACCTTACAGCGTATTTTTTAAAGACACCAAAAACACAGAGCTTTTCGCAAAGCAGAAAAATCTCAAAGGTACCTGCCGTACACTTGATATGACAAACGGCAAGGCAAAGCTCGGCGAGGGTTTCATAACCGAAAAAGGTGCGTATCTGTTTGACGACAGCGACTCTCTGCTGATTGACGAAAACGGCAGATTTGTAAAGCGAGAGGGCAACGGACGGGATTACTATCTTTTCGCCTACGGCAAAAACTACCGCGAAACAATCAACGCTTTCTATAATATTTCATCCCGTGTGCCGATGATTCCGCGTTTTGCGCTGGGCGTATGGTGGAGCAGATACCACGCATACACTCAGCAGGAATACCTTGACCTTATGTTAAGGTTTAAAAACGAAGGCATACCGCTCACCGTCGCAACAGTCGATATGGACTGGCACTGGGTAAAAATCAGCGAAAAATTCGGTATGAAGTACAACGGCTGGACAGGATATTCGTGGAACACCGACCTTTTTCCTGACTACAAAGCGTTCCTCAAAGAGCTGCACGATATGAACCTTTCAGTAACGCTCAACCTTCACCCTGCTGACGGATTCCGTGAGTATGAGGATATGTACGAAGATATGGCAAAAGCTGTGGGCATTGACCCTAAGAGCAAGAATCCTGTTGAATTCAGCTGCTCTGACGATGCATTCTGGAATGCATATTTTGATATCGGTCACAAGCCTTATGAGCGTGACGGCGTTGACTTCTGGTGGATTGACTGGCAGCAGGGCAAAAAGAGTGATGCACAGGGTCTTGACCCGCTGCTTGCACTCAACCACTACCATTTTCTCGACAATGCCGAAAACGGCAAACTACCGCTCATCCTTTCACGCTACAGCGGTGCAGGCTCTCACCGATATCCGCTCGGCTTCTCGGGCGATACGCTCATAAGCTGGAAATCGCTGAACTTCCAGCCCTATTTTACAGCAAATGCCGCCAATGCCGCATACACCTGGTGGAGTCACGACATAGGCGGCCACATGTTCGGCACAAGAGATGACGAGCTTTATATTCGTTGGCTTCAGCTCGGTGTATTCTCGCCTATTATGCGACTTCACTCCAGCAATATGCTCGCTCTCGGCAAGGAGCCGTGGAAATACAGCGGCGAGGTATGCCGTGTCGCAAAAGAATGGCTCAACCTTCGCCACAAGCTAATTCCCTACATTTACACGATGGATCACCGCACGCATTATGACGGTGTTGCACTTTGTGAGCCGATGTACTATTCCTACCCCGAAAACGAATCCGCATACAAAGTACCGAACCAGTTTATGTTCGGCTCCGAGCTTATGGTATGTCCGATTACAAGCCCCAACAGCAAAAAGCTGCTTATGGGCAGCACAAAGGCATGGATTCCGCAGGGCAGATGGACAGATATTTTCACGCTTAAATCATATACGGGTGAAAAAACGCTCGAGCTTTTCCGTGAAACCGCAACAATACCGGTACTTGCAAAAGAGGGTGCAATAATCCCGATGTCTGCCGATGAAGGCAACTCATCTTCTAACCCGGAAAGCTTTGAGATATGGGCTTTCTCAGGCAACGGCGAGTTTGTGCTCAAAGAGGATGACGGCTCGGTCGATTTTAAAAATCATACCGCATCAATAAAATTTGAAATCAGCTACGATAACGGCAAGGTCAGCTTTACGGTCAATGCTGCAGAGGGCGACACTGCCGTTATACCCCAAAAGCGAAATTATAAAATCAGAGTGCGTGACCTGACGGTTGACGGTAAAGAGCTTGTATTTGAAATTAAAGATGCCGATACAAATAAAGTTCACACCGTAACGGCAGAAAACGCAAAACGCATTATGGGTGAAAGTAAACACGAGCGTGCGATACGCATATTCTCACGCTGGCAAGGCTTTTCGCTCAAGAAAGAAATCTGTTGCCGACTTCTCGGTGCCGACGGTGACGTGATGAAAAGCCTCGATAAACTGCCCCTGCCCCATGATGTAAGGGCTGCAATAAATGAAGAATTGGAAAGCGAGTAAAAAATGGATAAAAAAGAAAAACAACCTAACAGATTCAAGCTACTGTGTCAGTTGTTTGTATCGTTTGCAAAAATAGGCGTTATGACCTTCGGCGGCGGCCTTGCCATGCTGCCGATGCTCGAGCGCGAGCTTGTAGAAAACAAAAAGTGGGTAACGACAGAAGAAATACTTGATTACTATGCCGTCGGTCAGTGTACACCGGGTATTATTGCGGTAAACACAGCAACCTTTGTCGGATACAAGCAATCAAAGGTACTCGGCGCAATTTTCTCAACAGCAGGTGTGGTTTTCCCTTCAGTTGTTATAATCGCCGTTATTGCCGCCGTACTTTCTAACTTTGCGGATATTCCTGCAGTACAGCATGCATTTGCAGGTATACGAATTGCAGTCTGTGCGCTTATAACGGTTGCAGTTATCAAGCTCGCAAAAAGTAATGTCAAAAGCCTTGTACAGATTTTAATAGCTGTTGCGGCATTTGTCATAATTGCAGTCTTCGGTGCAAGCCCCGTTGTAGTTGTTGTCGGCTCTGCTGTTGCAGGCCTTGTACTCGGTAAATTCGGGCTTATAGGCAAGAAGAAGGAGGGTGAAAAGAAATGACAGTAATTCTTAAAAACCTCTTCATTCTCTGCTTTGAATTTTTTAAAACAGGTCTGCTTGCCGTCGGCGGCGGCCTTGCGACCCTGCCGTTCCTTTCTGAAATGGCAAACAAATACCCCGACTGGTTTACACACGCTGAGCTTGCCGATATGATTGCAGTTTCCGAGTCAACGCCCGGACCCATAGGCGTAAATATGGCAACCTACGTCGGCTTCCGCGTAATGGGTGATTACGGTTTCGGCTGGAGCATACTCGGCTCAGTGCTTGCTACCGTTTCGCTTGTGCTTCCCTCCCTCATCATTATTGTTGCAATTGCAAAGATGATGAACAAGTATATGGAAAACAAGTTTGTGCAGTGGGCATTCGGAGGACTTCGTCCTGCAGTAACAGGCCTTATTGCCGCTGCAGGCTGGAGCGTTATCGAGCTTACTCTGCTCGACCTTACAAATTTTGATATCACTCGCTTCTGGGATGCAATCAATATTCCTGCAGTGATAATATTTGCTGTCGTGCTCTTCCTTGCAATGTTCAAGAAAACCAAAAAGCTTCACCCGATTGTATTCATCGGTGCGTGTGCAGTGCTCGGCGTAATTCTTAAGCTATGATACTTCAAACCTCTTGGTAATTCTGAAATTCCAAGAGGTTTGTTTTTTTCAGTGTGAGGTTTTATTTATGTGTTTCGTCTAATAGGTGAAAGGAGGGATGGCCTATGGATAACGGTGCTGAAAGCTACCGCCGTTTTTTGCAAGGTGACGATAACGCCTTCGTTGAAATAATACGAGATTATAAAGACGGCATTATACTGTATTTAAACGGCTTTGTTAATAATATCCTGACAGCAGAAGAATTAACTGAGGACGTATTCTTTAAGCTCATAACAAAAAAGCCTAAATTCAACGGGAAGTCATCATTCAAAACATGGCTTTTCGCTATCGGCAGAAATACAGCGGTTGATTATCTGCGCCGAAACTCAAAGCAAAAGGAAGTAACAACAGAAGAAATAAGAGAAATTGAAGATGAACGGTTAAGCATAGAGCAAGCCTATATAAAGCAGGAAAGGCTGATTTTAATACATAGGGCATTAGAAAAACTTAAGCCTGAATATAAACAGGTGTTGTGGCTTGTATATTTTGAAGATTTCAGCCAAAAAGAAACAGCAAAAATAATGAGAAAATCCGTTCACTCAATCGAAACTCTTGTCTACCGTGCACGGCTCGCACTCAAAACAGAGCTTGAAAAGGGAGGTTTTATATATGAAAACATATAGTCAGATGGCCGAGGACGTTTTCAGCCGCAGAGATAAATATGAAGCAGAGAAAAGAAAAAAGAAAGCCGCAGCTAAACGAACGGCAGTAAGCATCAGCTGTTGCCTGGTTGCCGCAATTTGTATAGGAGTATATCATCACAGCCTCAAAAACCAATTCGGCACAGGGAACAAAGTATCGGAAGCCGAAATAACTCATTCACAAAAAAAGCCCGATGTTATAATAAACCACGAAAAAGAAACAACAAACTTACAGGGTGCTTTACCCATTAAACCCGATATTACAATCAACAATACATCCGAAGAAGAAAAAACAACAGCAAAAGTTGTTGAGCAACCTTCTGAACCGATTGACAGCGACAGAGTTTTCTGCTATTTAAACAAAATCACCGGCAGTATGGCGGCTCACCCCTTATACCGTGACCCTGCACTGCACTATACCGAAGAATACAGCGATACTGTGTCTGCCGAATATTACGGCATTGACCTTGCAAAGCTTTCTGCTTGTATGCCTGAAGGTATGACAATGCACAAGGGAGTACACAAAAAGATTTTTGAAAACAGCGGCACTCTTGTTGAGGAACGTTCGGAGTTTGTATTCAAAGGCGATGATTCACGAGCTGTTTATATAAGAGTAAACCGTCTCGGTCCTGTAAGCGATTGCCTTTATATGAGCGACAGCGATTTGTCAACAACCTTTATGACAAAAGAAAACGGAGAAGTTAAGGTGAAGGTATTCTTTGCGGAAGATGCCGAAGAGATTTTTGGCTGTAAAACTCTGATTGTCGCAGACTTTACCGTCAACGGTGTAAATTACAGAATAACAACCGAGAATATGAATCTAAAACGCGAATTCAGACCGATTTTAGAAGAAATGATTGGCTTGTATTAACTAACTGAAACAGAGCAGTGGTATTTTATAATACTACTGCTCTTCTGAATTTAATCTTGTGTAGGGCAGAGGCAAACTTCTGCCGCCGTAAAAGAAATATGGCATTAACTTCGGCAGGGGCAAGCCCCTGCCCTACTTTTTTATCGACATATATTTACAATTTTATTCTCATAACCTGCTTTAATTTTGGCAATCATACCATTGGAAATTGTATTTATATGGTATATAATATTATACTGTGATTTTATTAATAATTGGAGTTTGAATTATGGAGCGCAGAGAAATAAGAAATATCGCTATCATCGCTCACGTTGACCACGGCAAGACAACACTTGTTGATGAGCTTCTCAAGCAGAGCGGCACATTCCGTGAAAACGAGCAGGTTGCCGACAGAGTTATGGACTCAAATGACCTTGAGCGTGAGAGAGGCATCACTATCCTTTCTAAAAACACATCCATCCGCTATAAGAATACCAAAATCAATATTGTTGACACTCCTGGTCACGCTGACTTCGGCGGTGAGGTTGAGCGTATACTGTTGATGGTTGACGGCGTGCTCCTTCTCGTCGATGCATTTGAAGGCTGTATGCCTCAGACACGCTTCGTACTCAAAAAGGCTCTGGGCCTCGGCAAAAAAGTACTCGTCGTTGTCAACAAGATCGACCGCCCCGGTGCAAGACCCGACGAGGTGCTCGACGAGGTGCTTGACCTGTTTATCGAACTGGGTGCAGACGATGACCAGCTTGAATTTCCTGTTGTTTACGCAAGCGGACGTGACGGCTACTCTTCACTTGACCCCGAAACACGAGAGGGCGATATGCGTCCCCTGCTCGAGGCTATACTTGAAAACATTGAGGCTCCCAAAGGTGACCCGGAAGGTCCTCTTCAGATTCTTTTCTCTTCACTTGAGTATGATGACTATGTAGGCAGAATCGGTGTAGGCAGAGTCGAGCGAGGCCGAGTAAAGAAAAACCAGATCGTTACACTCTGCAAGGCAGACGGCTCACAGAAAAACGAACGCGTTACAAGACTTTATCAGTTTGAAGGTCTCAAGCGTGTCGAGGTTGAAGAAGCCGAGGCAGGCGACCTTATCTGCGTGTCGGGTATTCCCGATATCAATATAGGTGAAACCGCCTGTGCGGTAGACTGTGTTGAGCCGCTTCCCTTTATCAAAATAGACGAGCCTACGATCTCAATGAATTTCATCGTCAATGACAGCCCCTTTGCAGGTCAGGAAGGTAAGTTTGTCACATCACGAAACATCCGTGACAGACTTTTCAAAGAAGTTGAAACGAATGTCAGTATGCGTGTTGAAGAGACCGATTCAACCGACACCTTCAAGGTATCGGGCAGAGGCGAGCTTCACCTTTCAATCCTTATAGAAACAATGCGCCGTCAGGGTTACGAATTCCAGGTTTCACGCCCGAAGGTTATCCTCAAGGAAATTGACGGAGTCACCTACGAGCCCGTTGAGCTTCTTATTGTTGAAGTGCCCGAGCAGTATGTAGGTGCAGTTATCGAAAAGCTCGGCTCACGCAAGGCAGAGCTTGAAAATATGGGCGTGCGCGAGGGCGGCTCTACTCATCTTGAGTTCAAGGTACCGTCAAGAGGTCTTATCGGCTACCGCTCCGAATTCCTTACCGATACAAACGGCAACGGCATTATGAATCAGCTTTTCCACGGCTATGAGCCCTATGCAGGCGACATCCAGACAAGAGAGCGTGGCTCAATAGTCGTACACGAGGCAGGCGAATCCACAGGCTACGGTCTGTTCAACACTCAGGACAGAGGCCGTCTCTTTATCGGCCCCGGCGTGCCCGTATATGAAGGTATGATCGTCGGCGAGTGCTCAAAGAATGAGGATATCGTTTGTAACGTATGTAAGAAAAAGCAGCTTACAAACACACGTGCCGCCGGCAGTGACGATGCACTCCGCCTTGTCCCCCACTCAACACTCAGCCTTGAGCAGTGTATGGAATTTATCAAGGACGATGAGTTGCTTGAAGTAACCCCCGCTTCACTCAGACTCCGTAAAACGATCCTTTCAAAAGAGCTCCGTCTCAAAAAACAATTTAAGAAATAACAAAACTCCCTGCAAGAGAACAGATTTCTTGCAGGGAGTTATAATTCATATCAATGGCAATCTGCCGCCTTTTTTTCACTCTTTTCTATAGGCAGCCCAATGAACACCCCGCGTGTTACGCATAAGTTTTAAGTATACTTCAAACATAACGGCAAAGCACTAAAGCTATAGTCATTTTCAATATAAAAGTAATGTTTTTTTTGTGCAAACCGCAAATTTTTTAAAAAGCTATTTAAAATAAAGCCAATAAGTGGTAGTATACAATAGATAATATATTATCCGTAAGGAGGATAAACATGAAAAAAGTAATAGCAATTATTCTTTCAATCGCTATGCTCGTTTCTGTGGCTGTCATTCCCTCGTATGCAGATGAGCCTACAGTTACAACAGCAGATTCACTCGAAGGTGCTTTCGCAGAGGGCACAAACAGCCTTGTCGTTTTCGTAACAGGTATCGGCCAGAGTTACTCATATCTCTTTGACCAGAGTTATGTTGACAAGTACGGCGAAGACCTTCAGAAATTTGAGGTTTACGGCGACCTTATTGCTAAGGGTGAGTACCAGTCAAAGTGGAACCTTTTCAACAGCTTTGACGAAGCTTTCTCCGACCCGATGACTATCTTCAACCTTGTAACGGTTGTTATGGAGCTTTTTGCTTCTGCAATTCTCAGAACTGACCTTTTCACACAGCCTCAGGTTGAAGCTATTGTCAGAGGTCTCTTCAAGTTCAACCTTGTTGATGAAGACGGCAACGCCAACCCCAGAGTAGTTACACCAAAATACCCGATGTCTGTCTCTGAATATCCCTACGCTACTCTTGAGGACGGCAGAGTTGAGAGCGAAGCAAAGAGCCGCTTCTACTCCTCAATTCCCTGTGAGGATATCGCAAAGCAGAAGTTCGGCGAAGACTACGAGAAGTATCTCTACGTATTCAACTACAGTGCATTCTCCTACACATCAAAGAATGTTGAAGAGATGCACAAGTTTATCGAAACAATTCTTGCAAGTGACAATGCTAAAGAACTCGGTGCAACAGACGTAGTTCTTGTTCCCATGAGCATGGGTGCTTCCGTTGTCACAGCTTATATGGATGCATACCCCACAGTTGCAGAAAACCATATCCGCCGTGTTGTAAGTATCGTTGGCGCATGGGACGGCAGTGACGTTGTTGCTGACCTTCTTGCACGCAACTACGCTGACAACTCTGCAGACCTTTTCTACAACGGTCTCCTTTCTGACCTTATCGGTGAGCCCTGGGGCTATGTAGTAAACATTGCACTCCGTATTTTCCCGAAGGAAACTCTCAGAAGTTTTGTCGATGCAGCACTCGGTGCAATTGCAACAGAGCTTCTTTGCGCAACACCTTCTCTCTGCAACCTTATCCCGATTGACAAGTATGACGGTGTTAAGGACCTCATCAAGTCAGATGTAGTTAAGGCAGAGGCTGATGCTTTCCAGAAGGCAAAGAAGAACCTCAACACAACAATGGAAAACCTTGAGAAGGAAGGCGTTACATTCTCCTTTATCTCAGGCTACGGTCTTCCCTTCGGTGCTATCACATCAGACTACAGCGCATTCGGCTTTATGAAGAGTGCTGCCGAAACAAACTCTGACGAAATTATCAACATCGATTCTACAGCACCCGGCACATCCTTCGTACCTGCCGGCACACAGTTCGAGGACGAAGATGGCAGAGAGCTTTCACCCGATAAGGAAATCGATATTTCCACAACGATCCGTAAGGATGCTTCCTGGTTCTTCTACAAGCAGAAGCACGAGCTTGAGTACAATAACGTTGCAATCGCACTTGCTATCGAGCTTGCTACAGGCCATATTAAGACTGTTGCTGACTGTGACAACCTTGAGGAAGACGGCTACTACTTCCCGCAGTTCAACGGTGCAAGAAATACAAGAAACTACATCAGATACAACCTGGGTGATCTTGAGAGATACTGCGAAGAAAACAACTACACTCTCACAGCTGAACAACAGGCAGTTCTTGATGCAGCAGATAAGATGATGGAAAACCCCATCTGTGATCCCGAAGTTGACGATCCTTATATTGCAGCAGTTGAAGAGATGATGGTTGAAATCGGTATCTACGATGCTCCCACAGAACCCACAACAGGCGATAAGGTTCTCAACGGCGTACTCAAGGGCCTTAACGATGTTGTTTATGCAATCTTTGGTGCAAAGGGCTTTATCAATATTCTTGATGGTATAGCTGCATAAGAAGTTTTTATCCGGCACTGCTCCACTTGCGGGGCAGTGCTTTTTTGTTTGGTTATTTGCTTGCTTTTTAATGTTAATAATAATATAATACTAAATATATTTTGTATTTTAAAATCTGGAGAAAGCTATGCGTAAACCCGGTTACAAAGGCACAGTTATAAGTTGTTATATTGGTTATGTTTCACAGGCGATAGTCAACAACTTTTCGCCTTTGCTTTTTGTTCTGTTCGGTAATGAATTCAATATTTCACTTTCTCAGCTGAGCCTTATGATCGCAATCAATTTCGGCGTACAGCTGCTAACAGACCTTGCGGCTGCGCGCTTTGTAGACAGGATAGGCTACCGACCGCTTGTTGTTGCAGCTCATTTCCTGTGTGCTGCAGGTCTTGCACTGCTCGGTTTGTTACCGTATATAATGACACCGTTTATCGGTCTGATTATTGCAACAATTCTCAGTGCTGTAGGCGGCGGACTTATTGAGGTTATTGTCAGCCCTATCATTGAGGCTTGCCCGAGTGACAACAAGGCTTCGGCAATGAGTCTGCTTCATTCTTTTTACTGTTGGGGTCAGATGGCTGTTGTGCTTGTGTCAACTCTTGTTTTCCGCTTTGCAGGCATCGGCTCATGGCGTGCCGTTGCAGCGTTCTGGGCACTGATACCGTTTGTCAATGCTTTCCTTTATATGCGTGTGCCGATTAATGCTCTGCCGTCTGAAGAAGGTCATTCGGGACTGTTATCGATGTTTAAAAACAAGAGTTTTATTGTTTTCTTCTTTATGATGCTGTGTGCGGGTGCAAGCGAGCTTGCAATGAGCCAGTGGGCATCAGCTTTTGCTGAAGAAGGCCTCGGCGTATCAAAGGCTATGGGTGACTTGCTCGGACCGTGTATGTTTGCTGTATTTATGGGTATAGCCCGTGTGTTTTACGGTAAGTTTGGTGCAAAGATCTCACTTTCAAGGTTTATGGCAGCAAGCAGTGCACTTTGTATAGCTGCATATGCAATTACGGTTTTTTCACCATATCCCTTAATTTCTCTTGCGGGCTGTGCACTGTGCGGTCTTGCTGTAGGCATAATGTGGCCGGGCACCTTCAGTATGGCAAGCGCCTCGATACCGCTTGGCGGTACTCCGATGTTTGCCATGCTTGCTCTGGCCGGTGATACGGGCTGTACTTCAGGTCCGTCGCTTGCAGGTAAAATCGCCGATTCTTTCGGCTCTGATATAAAGTACGGCTTTGCTTTTGCGGCTGTTTTTCCTGTATTTATGCTCGTGCTTTCTCTTGTGCGCGTGCATAAAGAAAATAATATGAAATAATCAGTAACACATTTCCTTCTTTTGCCATAGTATGTGGTGTAAGAAGAAAGGAGGAAACGAACATGGGATGCAATTTTGGTAACGGTAACTGTTCATGGATTATCATTCTTATCCTTCTCCTGTGCTGCTGCGGCAACGGCGACAGCTGCGGTTGTAACAACAACTGCGGTTGCGGCAGAGATTCAGGTTGTGGCTGCGGCTGCTGACATAACCGGACTTTAGCACAATACCTCTGACAAGTCCCTGCGAGGCAGTTGCGTGCTTCGTAGGGCATTTTTATGATTCATACTGCAAGTTAACCAAAAAACAGCTTTAAAAATTTAGCTTATTTTGTCATTAACCTGCTTGACTAAACACTATATATTGTGTTACAATCCTAATGCAAACGAAATGAAGCCTCTGACGAAAACGGGCGTTAGCCTGCGTGGAGATTACCACGGTGAGGTTTTTTATATGTATGTCGATCGTCTGGGCAACATTCCGTAGGTGCGGAGTGTTGCCCGTTTTTGTTTAAACAGCGGAAGAGAAAGGAGAATTATGATGTTTGAACAGTGGAAAGGTTTTGTAAGCGGTAACTGGAAGAAGAGAATAGATGTCCGTAATTTCATCCAGACTAACTATAAACCGTATGAAGGTGATGAGAGTTTCCTTTGCGGCCCTACAGAAAGAACAAAGGCTGTATACGCAAAGTTTGATGAGCTCCTTAAGAAGGAGCACGAAAACGGCGGTGTTCTTGATATAGATACAGAAACAGTAACATCGCTGACAGCTTATGCTCCCGGCTATCTCGATAAAGAAAATGAGATTATTGTTGGCTTGCAGACTGATGCTCCGCTCAGACGTGGTGTCAACCCCTTCGGCGGTATCAATATGACTCGTAAGGCTTGTAAGGCATACGGCTACCAGCTCAGTGATAAAATTGAGCAGGAGTTCACTTACCGTACAACTCATAACGACGGTGTTTTCCGCGTATATAACGATGAAATCCGTGCGGCACGTCACACAGGCATCATCACAGGTCTGCCCGATGCATACGGCAGAGGCAGAATCATCGGCGACTATCGCCGTGTTGCTCTTTACGGTATAGACAAGCTTATTGAAGAAAAGCAGAAGGACAAGGCTGAGCTTGCGGCTCAGGACGTTACTGCAGAGGAAATCCGCAGACTTGAAGAACTTTACCAGCAGATTGCTTTCCTCGGTAAGCTCAAGGAAATGGCCGCTATGTACGGCTACGATATTTCCGAGCCTGCTAAGGATTCAAAAGAGGCTGTTCAGTGGCTCTACTTTGCATATCTCGGTGCAATCAAGGAGCAGAACGGTGCGGCAATGAGCCTTGGCAGAGTTTCTACCTTCCTCGATATTTACTTTGAGCGTGACCTTGCAAACGGTGTTTATACAGAAGAACAGATTCAGGAAATCGTTGACGATTTTGTTATGAAGCTGCGTATGGCACGTCACCTGCGCACACCCGAATACAACGAGCTCTTTGCAGGTGACCCGATGTGGATTACAGAGGCAATCGGCGGTATGGGTGAAGACGGAAGAACACTTGTAACAAAATCTTCCTTCCGTATTCTCAACACACTCTACAATCTCAATCCCTCTGCTGAGCCCAATATGACAGTACTCTGGTCACAGGGCCTGCCCCACGCTTTCAAGCGTTTTGCCGCAAAGGTAAGCTGCGACACAGACTCGATCCAGTATGAGAATGACGATGTAATGCGCCCGATTTACGGCGATGACTATGCTATTGCCTGCTGTGTTTCCGCGATGAGAGTCGGTAAGGATATGCAGTTCTTCGGTGCAAGGGCAAACCTTGTAAAGCTTCTTCTTATGAGCCTTAACGGCGGTAAAGATGAGAAGAGCGGTATGCAGGTTGCTCCCGCAGGCAAGAAATTTGAGGGCGAATACCTCGATTACGATACAGTTATTGAGCTGATGAATATTTACCGTCCCTGGCTTGCCAAAACCTATGTTAAGGCGATGAATATGATTCATTATATGCACGACAAGTATGCATACGAAAAGGTACAGATGGCTCTGCATGACAGTGACGTTCACCGTTATATGGCTTTCGGCGTTGCAGGACTCAGCGTTCTTGCCGATTCACTTTCCGCTATCAAGTACGCAAAGGTAAAGGTTGTCCGTGACGAAACAGGCCTTATCACAGACTTCGTAACCGAGGGTGACTTCCCCAAATACGGCAACGATGACGACAGGGCAGACCTTATTGCAAAAGAGCAGGTTGGTCTCTTCTTTGAGGAGCTCAAGAAGGTGCCCACGTACAGAAATGCCGAGCACACACTCTCTATCCTTACAATTACATCAAACGTTGTTTACGGCAAGAAAACAGGTAACACACCTGACGGCAGACGTGCAGGTGAGCCCTTTGCTCCCGGTGCAAACCCGATGCACGGCAGAGATGCAAGCGGTGCACTCGCTTCACTCAACTCTGTTGCAAAGTTGACCTACGACGTATGTAAGGACGGTATTTCAAACACATTCTGCGTTGTGCCTCAGGCTCTCGGCGGCGACGATGAAACACGCTACGAAAACCTCAGCCAGGTTATTGACGGCTACTTCGGTCAGAATGCACAGCACATCAACATCAACGTATTTGACCGCGAGATGCTCATTGATGCATCCGAGCATCCCGAGAAATATCCTAACCTCACAATCCGTGTTTCAGGTTATGCGGTCAACTTCCACAAGCTCTCCAAAGAGCAGCAGAAGGAAGTTATTGCACGTACATTCCACTGCTGCATGTAAGCAACGTGACGTTGCACCCAATATCTCAATGAAAGAGCGATACAAGGCAAGTAGCTCAAACGAGATAAGCTGTGCTGATACATTCGAGTAAGCAACGTGACATTGCATCCAATACCTCAATGAATCAGCTTCCTCAAAGTAAAGTTGAGACACCGAGGTACGGGTAATAAGCAACTGATAAAAGAGGAGAGGGAAACCTCTCCTCAAATCATAATGGGAGGTGCAGTATGAGCACAGTCGGCAAAGTCCATTCTTTTCAGAGTTTCGGTGCGGTTGACGGACCGGGTATAAGATTTGTTGTCTTTATGCAGGGATGTCCGTACTGTTGTCCTTACTGTCACAATCCCGATACAAGACCTTTCATCAACGGCACAGAGTATACCGTTGATGAAATTGTCGCAAAAGCCGAGCGGTACAAAACCTATTTCGGCGAAAAGGGCGGAGTTACCGTTTCGGGCGGTGAGCCGCTTATGCAGGCTGAATTTGTTGCAGAGCTTTTTGAGGCACTGCACGAAAAAGGCATTACAACCGCACTCGATACGGCAGGCGTAAAGGTTACCGATAACGTCAGGCGTGTGCTTGAGAGCACTGACACTGTGCTCTGCGATATCAAATTTCCCACAGATGAGCAGTATAAAAAGTATATCGGTACAGGTATTGACACAGTGACGGAGTTTATCAACGAGTGCAATAAAACAGATGCGGATGTTGTTGTAAGGCACGTTGTTGTGCCCGGTATGACCGACAGCGAAGATAATATAAAAAGCATTTCACAGCTTGCTTCAAGTGTAAAAAAACTGACTAAAATCGAGCTTCTTCCGTTCAAGAAATTATGCGAGCAGAAGTATAAGGAGCTTGGGCTTGAGTTTCCGTTAAGTGCTGTACCCGAGTGTGATAACAAAACTATCGAGCAACTGAAAAAGATGATATAAAAAGAAGAACACTCTCACATTCCCTCGCTGCCGTAAAACATCAGCACCCCTATTTCAAATTTACACTATTGAAAAAGCCAAGCGTTTAGTATAAACTTTCAATTAAGAATAAAATTCTAAAGGAGGTCAAAATGAACGGTATTACTGCAAGAGAAAAGCTTGTTACGGATATGGATGTAATAGTAAGAATTCTCAACAATTCAAAAGTCGTACACGTAGGTATGATAGACGGTGACGAACCGTATGTAGTGCCCATGAATTACGGCTATACGCTTGACGGCGGCAAGCTCACCCTTTGGCTTCACTGTGCCAAGCGCGGCAGAAAGCTTGACGTACTTCGGGCAAATCCTAAGGTGTTTTTTGAAATGGAGTGTGATCTTCAGCCTTTTGACGGCGACATTGCCTGTCGATACGGTTTAAGTTACTCCTCAATTATGGGCAGGGGCACCGCTGAGATAGTCGAGGATATCGAAATCAAAAAGGCGGCACTCACCTATCTTATGAAAACTCAGACGGGAAAAGACTTCGAATTTGAAGATAAAATGGCTTCAATAGTCAGCATAATCAAAATTAATGCGGCAGAATACACTGCCAAGCACCGTCCGATGCCGTAATCCCGACAGCAGACTGTCGATAAAATCACCGATAACACGCAAACAAACCAATTAAACATCAGGAAGATTTTTAATTAAATCTCCCTGATGTTTATATTTTTATATCAGATTTTGTGTGTTTGCCCTATCGCGATACCTTTGCACAGCTTTGGTGCAAAGAACACAGCATATATTCACCTTTCGCGAGCTCTCACAGTTACTTGTTTATTTATCTATTCCCTTTCCTTTTTATATAATCTTCGTTTATATCGTTGCTCCAGTCCGGGTTTATCGTTGCACACGCCCTTGCACAGCATACGGCATTTGCAACCGATTCATAAACTATTTCCGTTCCCTTTTTATCAGCGTTGTAATTTACCGCTCTGTCAGCACCTATGCCGTATCTTGACGCAGTTTCAACAGCATCGATATTTGCGCCGATAAAAAGAAATTCCCAGCCGTATTTTTTCTTCTGACGCTCAATCATTGACTTAACTTGGCTTCTTGAATACTTATGGCTCGCGTTCTCCATACCGTCGGTCGTAATAACAAACATTGTGTTTTCGGGCACATCCTCAGGGCGTGCATACTTGTGAATATTGCCGATATGGTGTATTGCACCGCCGAGTGCATCGATCAGAGCCGTACAGCCTCTTACAGTATAATCTTCATCTGTCATAGGCTTAATTTCGCTGAGTTTCACCCTGTCGTGAAGCACTTCGCTTTCTCCGTCAAAAAGCACGGTGGAAATATAGCATTCTCCGTCCTGCTTCTTCTGCTTTTCGATCATAGCGTTAAAGCCGCCGATCGTATCCGCCTCAAGTCCGGCCATTGAGCCGCTTCTGTCAAGAATAAATACAAGCTCCGTAACATTGTTTCTGATTTTTTCTTTCATAATTCAAAACTCCTTTTATAAAAAAATTGTGGCTGTAAGGCTTTCTTGACCTTACAACCACATTATAGCGATTCGTGTTATTCAATTGGTCGCCTGACGGGAGACTTTTTATCAGCAGCCCAACAGCATCTGGTCAAATTCAAACAGCGCTTCGTTTATCACAAAAACATCATACACACCTTTTTGTATAAAGTAGCGTATTATTTTATCAAACACAAAGCTGAGTGAAAGCGTAAGCCCTGCAGAAGATAACAGCTCCTGTGTTTCATCAAGGCTCAGCTCAAGTGCTATCGCAAATGCAACAG
Organism: Acutalibacteraceae bacterium; assembly: GCA_045544155.1. Lineage (GTDB taxonomy): Bacteria > Bacillota > Clostridia > Oscillospirales > Acutalibacteraceae > UBA8612. The sequence continues at coordinate 50,973 of JAZPYN010000022.1, read as the reverse complement.
CCGTCTGCTTTGATGGCTTGTATGTGTCAGGATTGCATTTGATTTTTGAGAATGTCTTTTTGTCAACGTTAGCTTTTTTGTAGCACTCAACATCGGTCATACCTTTACTGTCAATATAGTCAAAAAGCTTATACGCAAAGGATTTATCCATCGCCTTCATATATTCTTCAAGCGATTCACCTGCAATATTGCCGCACGGCATCGGTATTCAAGCACAAGGCACCGTATCCGGAACCGGTGCACGTTCTTCCGACGCATCGCATACAGAAAAATCAGCCTCTTGCGTTTTTTCCGCGTAAACATCGCACTTACCGGCAACAGCACGCTTGTTGAACCTCAAGGTAAAGCATGATTTTCGCCTTGCCGCATAACCGTCATCAATAAACTCACTTATCTCGTCAAAAAGCTCTTTGCTGAATTCGTAAGAGCTTCGGTCGAAAACGCACAGATAAACCGTAAGCTCATGATCTGAAAGAAATTCTGTAATAACCTGAATTGCAAACTTCAGCACCTTATCCTTCGGATAACCGTAAGCCCCAGCGGAAATAAGCGGAAACGCAACCGTTTCACAGCCGCTTTCAACCGCAAGCTTTAAAGATTCAAGGTAGCAAGACTTTAAAATTATGCTCTCTCCCGCCAAGCCCCCTTGCCATACAGGACCGAAGGTGTGAATTATGTACTTTGCATCAAGATCATAGCCTTTTGTAATCTTTGCCGTACCAAGTCCCAACGGTGCAATTCTTCGGCACTCCTTGTCAAGCTCCGCTCCCGCCTTTTTATGTACTGCATAGTCAACACCGCTGTATCCAACCATTTCTTCGTTGGTGGTGTTGACTATGGCATCAACCTTCATTTTTGTAATATCCTGTCTTATTATCTGCAGCGGCATAAATACCACACCTTCATTTATAATTTATTATACAGACAAATAAAAATACTCTGCTATCGTTTCGGGCGATTCCTTCATCCCGTTATCGACCCACCATCTCACAGTTTCCGTAAAGACTGAGGTTATGTGATTTATCCAGAAGCTGTCCGGCAGCTTTTCATTTTTCCTCTCTTCAAAAATATCAGCCTGACTTATCACCAGCTTTTGAAGCTCTGCCTTAAAATACTTCAAAACCAGTTCATTGTTAGAGCCATACAGCAGCTTTAAAATATTATTATCGTTTTTCTGTAAGTGCTTGAGCAAATGAAGAAAGACGGAATCCGGAGCTTCACACTCAAAGATGTGATCGTGCGCAGATTTTTCGCTGCTGACAGCATCAAATATATGGCAGAAAAGCTCCTCACAAAGCTCCTTGAGCAAAGAATCTTTTGTCTCAAAATGAGCATAAAAAGTAGCCCTTCCTATATCTGCTCTTTCAATTATTTCGCCAACGGTAATATGAGCGAAATCCTTTTCTGACAGCAACTGAGTAAAAGCATTAAAAATAGCCTTCCTGGTTTTTCTCAAGCGTCTTTCCATACGCCGCCTCCGTACAATTCTTTAAAAATGTTCGTTACCGAACATCCGCACCGATTTGCATATTGTTTTCATCCTGCAATCAGCCTATCATATTACCAAACGGATTGTTCGGTAATATATACAGTGTACCGCAAAAAAACGTTACAGTCAACAGGAGGTAACTATGAAAACCGCAAAAACAATTTTCATCGCATTTATACTCAATTTGTCCTTTTCCGTCTTAGAGTTTATCGGAGGTATATTGACCGGCAGTATCAGCATAATTTCAGATGCATTTCACGATATGGGTGATACCGCCGCTATAGGAATTTCTTATTTTTTCGAAAAGAAAAGCCAAAAAACGCCGGACGGATATCACACTTTCGGCTATACACGTTACTCTGTTTTAGGCAGCGTAATCACATCTTCAATTCTCATTCTCGGCTCTTTTGTCGTGTTTTATAATGCTGTAAAAAGAATCTTAAACCCTGTTGAAATCAATTACACGGGTATGATTATCTTTGCGGTTATCGGTGTAGCTGTAAATTACGCAGCGGCTTTTTTCACTCACAAAGGAGAGTCCTTCAATCAAAAAGCCGTAAGCCTGCATATGCTTGAAGACGTGCTCGGCTGGCTCGTAGTTCTTATAGGTGCAGCGGTAATGCGTTTTACAAATCTTTCTCTTATCGACCCCATTATGTCAATAGGAGTTGCGGCTTTTATCATTATACACGCAGTAAAAAATCTGATTCCTGCACTCGGTATATTGCTTGAAAAATCACCTGACGGAATTACCGCAGACAAAATACGCCGATGTGTTTTATCTGTCAACGGTGTGCTTGATGTTTACCGCATTCATGTATGGAGTATTGACGAAAACACTGTATGTGCAACAATGCACATCGTAACCGATTCAAGCCCGACAGACATTAAAACCGCCGTACGTAAAGCCATATTTGAACTCGGCATACATCATATAACACTTGAGCTTGAAAACCCAAGAGAAAATTGCACTAATCAACAATCCTAAAATATAAAGCCCTCGGGATTTCCGAGGGCTTTGTATTTCAGTATCCGAAATACTCTACGCAGTACTGCTCAACAGTGTTTATGTACTCCATTTCGCAAAGCGGGTCAAGACCAAGACCGTGATTTGAAAGCGGATATAAAATATAGTTGTGTACAGCGCCCGCATCTTCAAACGCAGCCTTAATTCTCTTTGCATTACCTGAAGGCACGATCATATCCGTGCCGCCGTAAGCGAGGATTGAGGGCACTGTGTCTTTTGTAACATAAGCTGTCGGAGAAACAAGGTTTATAACATCCTCAACTTCGCCGTTTGCTTTCATTTCTTCGGTAATTTCGACACCCGCAAGCATACTTGCAAGACCTGTGCTGCCCCATACCTCCGCATGGAAATCGGAGGGACCTACCTGGTTTGCAGTAAAGACAAGCTCAATGGCAGATTCATCAGCTCTCGAGAAGCCGTAGAGCATTGAGAGATGTGCACCTGCGGAATAGCCCGAAACAGCAAGCTTTGTGATATTCAAATCCTTTTTATCAGAAAATTCTTTTATCGCCTCTATTGCCATACCTATTTCGTCACACATTGTAAGTGCTGTAACAGTGCCGAAATGCTCATCGTCATAAAGGGTATAATTCATACTTGCGGTTATATAGCCCTTTTGTACAAAACGTCTTGCCTTTGATGCCATATCCTCCTTATTGCCGCCCGTCCACGAGCCGCCGTGGATATATAGGATAACGCCGTTATACTCGTTACCGTATGCCGAGTCGGGCACATAGATATCCATTATGTTTCTTTCAGCCTCGCCGTAGCGGACATCCTTGAAAAGCTCAAAATTTTCAAACGATAATCCGCCGATAAATGTTGAAATTACGCTGACGGAAGAAAGTAGGATTGCAATAATTCTTTGAAAAAACTCTGCCATAACTATTATCTCCTTTGTGTTTATTTTAAAGAATAAATCTGAACGCGTAAATTACAACATTTGTAATATTATTAAGAATAAATCTGATAAAAGTGAAAATATACGGAAACTCAAAATCCCAGTCATCAAGTGTATCAAAAGTACCGATGAGTGATGAATCGTAAGTGATTTCGGGATTTTTAAATGCCTTAGTTTGCATTTTCATAATACATAGATTTTTACAGGCTTCACGCAGCGCATTACCGAAGCCGACGGGATCTTTGGCATAGGCAAGCTTTACTGCCGCCTTGTGCTGTATAACTTGAAGTGCCCACATACCGCTGAGGATTGTGTCATTGCCGTTATAAACCGCAAGCACGGGGCTCATATAGCCGCTGCCTGTAAAGTTAGTGGAGTAGTCCGAAACAACAAAGCCCTCAAAGCCCCATTCGTCACGTAGTAATTCGTTGAGAAGTGCCGAGCTTGAGCCGCACCACTTTGTACCGATACGGTTGTAAGCCGACATAATACCCTTGGGATTAGCCTCTTTAACGGGAATTTCAAATGCCTTGAGGTAGATTTCACGCATCGCCTGCTCATCACACCAGGTGAAGATACCGTTTCTGTGGGACTCCTGGTCGTTGAGCGCGAAGTGCTTGATTGTTGTAACAAGGCTTTCGGAGTTTGCACCCTTTATAATTTCAGCAGCCATAATGCCCGAGATAATCGGGTCTTCGGAGAAGTACTCAAAGTTTCTGCCGCCTCTGGGGTTGCGGTGGATGTTTGCGCCCGGAGCATACCAGGTGTCTGTACCCATATCAGCCGCCTCTTTACCTGCACCCTTACCCATTTCATAGGCGAGGTCAACGTTCCAGGTGCATCCGATTGCAGTTGCGCAGGGGTAAGCCGTTCCGCTGTCGGTGTAAACAAGGCCGTTTCTGCCCTTTACGCTTGAGGGTCCGTCGTTATCCATTGTGTGAGGAATGCCGAGTCGCTCAACACCGTGAGTTTCGTAGCCGCCATTGATAACCAGCATTGTCATTTCGTCAAGGGTCAGCTGATCGAGGAATGCGTCCCAAAGGCTCTCATCCTCTGCAACATCCTGCAGGGTTATTGTCTTGTCATACTTGACACCCATCTTCGGTGCTTCACCCTCGGTTGTCGGTTCGGGAACTTTGTCGACATCAATCAGGTAATCGTCTTTGTTAAGCTCGCGAAGTTCAGGATAAGTACCGTCAACATCAGCTCTTGACATAATCTCGTAGCCACTGTAAACATCCTCAAACAGGTTTTCGATTTCGGTACCTGTCGCAAGGTCGTTTTTGATTACCTTTGTCTCTTCAACTTCAAAATCGTATGATGCGATGTGATTTCTTACATCGTTTGCAACGATTATCTTGTATATGCCTTCTTCAAGTATCCATGCTTCGTTATTTTTATAGTCATAGGATGCCATATCGTCTGTCTTAAATGCAACTGTAAGAGTCTCACTTTCACCGGGCTCGAGCATATCTGTCTTTGCAAATCCGCCAAGGCAGATTGCACTCTTTTCAATGCCGCCCTGTGTATACGGTGCACTGTAATAGAGCTGTACAACCTCTTTGCCTGCCGTATCACCTGTATTTGTAACCTTAACCTCTACGGTTATGTTTTCACTGTCGAATTCGGTTGATACAACTTCCTTTTCAAAGCTTGTGTATGAAAGGCCGTAGCCGAAAGGATACTGCACCTTGTCCTTTGCAAAGGTTTCAAAATATCGGTATCCAACATAAATGCCTTCGTAGTATTCAACGAAATTTTTACCGCCGTCATACTCGTAGCTGCCGAAGCATTCGCTTGAGGGATGGTCTTCGATTTTATATGAAATCGTATCGGTAAGTCTACCCGAGGGGTTGACCTTACCGTCAAGCATCTGCGGCACCGCTGTCATACCGAACTCACCCGGAATCCAGATAATTGCGGCAGCCTTGATGCTTTCGTACTCGTCAATCCAGCCCATTTCCATAACATTACCGATATTGAAAAGCACAACAACATTCTCAAATGCGTCTGTTACCTTTTCAACCATAGCCTTCTCATCGTCAGAGAGGCTGAGAGTTTCGACCGTGTGGTCTGTACCCTCGGCACTTGTGCGGCTGATAACGATTACCGCTGTATCCGAAAACTCAACAGCGTTGCCGATAACCTCATCTGTAAGATGTTTCGGGTCCATTTCTTCAAGTGTATTCTTCGCAAGGAGCACCTGAAGAAGATTGTTGATAACTGTGTTGTCGGTTTTGGGCAGCTCGTTTGAAAGGCAATGTTTTTCGTAAAGTGCACGAAGCTCTGCGTTATATTCAATTTCCTCCGCCTCAAAAGCTTCGTAAAGCGTTACAGGGTCATCGGTAGTTATTGCACCCGAGCCTGCACCGCCGAAAAACGGACAAACCGAGCCTGCGCCAAAGATGTTCACCTTCTTATTCTCGAGCGGCAGAAAGTTATCCTCATTTTTGAGTAGAACAATACCTTCGCTTTCGATCTGCACTGCAACCTCGCGTGTTTCAGCTATGATAGCAGGGTCAACATCACCGCTTGTAGCAAAAGCAGTAACGCCTGCCAGAAGCGTAAAAACAAGCAGAAGCGAAATAATTTTCATCAATCTTTTTTTCATAACCATACACCTCTTTGCACTTTTCTTGGCTTCATTATACATTGTAAGTTTCATTTTTTCAATATAGAAATATCAGTTTAGAAATATTTTTATCTTGAAACAAAAAACACCCCGAAAGCCGAAGCCTTCGAGGTGGATTTTGAGAAATATGAAATTATCTCTTTGAGAACTGGGGTGCACGACGTGCGCCTTTGAGACCGTACTTCTTTCTTTCCTTCATTCTCGGGTCACGAGTGAGGAAGCCTGCCTTCTTGAGTACGGGACGAACTGACTCGTCGTACTGAAGGAGAGCACGGGAAAGACCGTGACGGATTGCACCTGCCTGGCCTGTTACACCGCCACCGCTGACACGGCATACGATGTCGAACTTCTCAGTTGTGCCTGTGAGCTCGAGGGGCTGGCGAACAATAAGCTTGAGTGTATCAAGACCGAAGTAATCGTCGATTGAACGGTCGTTGATTGTGATTTTACCTGTACCTGCGTAAACGCGGACACGTGCTACAGATTTCTTTCTGCGGCCTGTGCCGTAGAAATAAGGATTAGTATCGTACATTATTCATTTGCCTCCCTTCAATTAAAGAGCCCACTCTTCGGGCTTCTGTGCTGCGTGCTTGTGCTCTGCACCCTTGTAGATACGAAGGCGACCAAGAGCATTACGGCCGAGTGTTGAATCGGGAAGCATACCCTTAACTGCGAGCTGCATAGCAAACTCGGGCTTTGTCTTCATAAGTGTGCTGTACTTAACCTCTTTCATGTTACCGATGTAACCTGTGTGGTGGTAGTACATTTTCTGATTGAGCTTGTTGCCGGTAAGAACAGCCTTTTCAGCGTTTATGATGATTACATGATCACCGCAATCAACGTGGGGAGCAAACACGGGCTTGTGCTTGCCGCGAAGGAGAACTGCAGCCTGTGCAGCTACCTTACCCAGAGGTTTGCCTGCGGCGTCAAGAACATACCAGCTGCGTGTGATTTCGCCTGCTTTGGGCATATAAGTTGACATAGCTTGACCTCCAAAATATTAGATTCTTTAAATTCAATCGCCCGACTATAGTATCACAAGTACAAACCCTTGTCAACACTTATTTTTAAAAAATTTAATTTAGCAAACGCAAGCTCCGTTTTTCTCGCGTTTTCTCGTTTTTTCATAGCATTTGCTCACTTTTAATTTTTGAAAATATTTGTCTGCTTCCACAAATTCAGCCCCGTTTTTTCGTTATTATGGCGAAAGTAAGAGTAGGGGCGGATACCATCCGCCCGTGGCAAAAGAGATATTGCATCAATGGCGGGCATATAATATGTGCCCCTACAGCCCGTTAAAAAATTGATATGGCAATAAAAAACGGGCGACCAAAGGTCGCCCCTACTTAACGGTAGTATAACATTAATTCAAATTAAAAAAAGACTTCCGGAAGCATATCACGGTCTCTTACAAGCTCTATGAATGTCGGTATCCATAACCATAAAAATCTTAATATCGACCATATACTCATTGTTTGAACCCTCCGTTAAATTATTCTGAAAATACTATCTGTTGTTATAACACAGAGAACCATCCCCTGTGGTCTGTTAGACTTTACAGATGAAGATAATCCATTATTAGTCGTATCGGTAACAATATCGGTGAGGCTATTGCTCCCAACAACGTTGCCGCTACCATATACAGACCAGTAAAAGCATCCATTAAAACCTGACCTATCATTTCCATTATTATCTCCTCCTAAATCCATTGTTTATATAACACACAGAACCGTCCCCTATGTTATTTAGAACGCCGTTTTAATGCTTCTGCCACATCGGAATCACAGCCTTTGGATTTATTAACTAAATTATAACACAATGTTAACGAATTGTAAATAGGTTTGTAAATAAATTCCAAACAACATAATAATCGGGCAAGGATTTGCATCCTCACCCGATTTTGATTTAAGCTTTTTTCTCAAGGTTTTCCTGAGCAACGCTGAGCATAAGCTTGATTCTGTTTTCCTGGTTAACTCTTGTTGCGCCGGGGTCATAGTCGATAGGCACGATGTTTGACTCGGGATAAAGCTCCTTGAGCTTTCTTATCATACCCTTACCGACTATATGGTTAGGCAGACAGCCGAATGGCTGAGCACAGACAATGTTGCCGTAGCCGCTCTCGACAAGCTCCATCATTTCTGCAGTGAGAAGCCAGCCCTCGCCCATCTTACAGCCTGCACCGATAATCTTAGTACACTTCTCTTTTATGTGCTGATATGTTTCGGGCACACAGAAGTCACCGTATGCTGCGGCAGCCTTGCGAAGCTCTGTTTCGTATCTTGTAAGAAACCACATTGCAATCTGCATCGCATACTTTTTGAGCACCTTACCGCCATAGAGCTTGCAGTCCTCAAGTCTGTTATCGGTTTTGAAAAGGAAGAAACCGAGCAGACCCGGCACCATTACTTCACAGCCCTGGCTGAAAAGAAATTTCTCAAGGTGATTGTTTGCAAGCGGAGAATACTTGACGTAAATCTCACCGACAACACCTACCTTTACCTTTTCGGTTTTTTCTATCTTGATATCGGCAAAGCTCTTTGTTATCTCAGGCAGGATTTTTCTCATCTCTTTGAGTGAGTAGCCCTTGCGGTTTTCAAACATTACGTTAATATCGTCAATCCACTTCTGCACAAGCTTTTTGGTATCGCCGACATTGACCTCATACGGCTCAACCTGATTTTTGAGCAGCATTATCAGGTCGCCGTAAATCATAGCCGACAACATTTTAATTGCCATTGAAAGCCTGATTTTAAAGCCGCTGTTTTTCTCGAGACCCGAAAGGTTGAGCGAAATAACAGGCACGTGACCGTAGCCTGCCTTTCTGAGAGCCTTACGAAGAAGGTGGATATAGTTTGAAGCACGGCAACCGCCGCCCGACTGAGTAATCATAAGGGCGACTTTATTGACATCGTACTTGCCGCTGTTGAGTGCATCAATAAGCTGACCTATAACGAGAAGTGCAGGGTAGCAGGTATCGTTATGCACGTACTTTAAGCCCTCGTCAACGACTGCTCTGCCGTCATTCTTAAGAAGCTCAACCTTGTAGCCGTACTCGGCAAAAATATTTGTAAGGATAGAAAAATGAACATCCGCCATATTCGGGGCAAGCAATGTGTAGTCCATCATATCCTTGGTAAATTCAACTCTGTTTTCCGGATTCATACTACTTACCTCCTTATCTGCCCGTTGCGGCAAAAAGACTTCTGAGTCTTATCTTGACCGCACCGGGGTTTGAAATTTCGTCAATCTTAATCTGTGTATAAATTCTGTTCGAGCCTTCAAGAATTGAACGCATCTCATCGGTTGTGATAGCGTCAACACCGCAGCCGAATGAAACAAGCTGAACGATATTGATATCGTCATCCTTTTTATCCGCAACATACTTTGCCGCAGCATAGAGACGTGAATGGTATGTCCACTGGTCGAGTACATCCGTCGGGAATTTTGACACGAGAGGACTTACGGAATCCTCCGTAACAACAGCCGCACCGCAGGAGCAGATGAGATTATCAATACCGTGGTTGATTTCAGCATCAAGGTGATAGGGTCTGCCGCAGAGAATTATAACGGGCATATTTCGCTTCTTTGCTTCCTGCATAAACTTAAGACCGGTGATATGAATATTGTTCATATACTTTGAATATTCATCATAGGCTTTGTCTGCCGCATTCTGCACATCGCGCAGTTTTATCTCACCGAAATGCTCGGAAAGTATTTTATGGATTTTAGCCGGGAAATGCTTACGCTTGTGAAGTCCGAGATAGTCGCTGATAAATTCAACATCTGCAAGACCTGCCACATTTGAGCGAATAACCTCTGGATAGTAGGCAACAACGGGACAGTTATAGTTGTTGTCACCAAGGTTTTCATCAAGATTATAGGTCATACAGGGGTAGAAAATATGCTTTACACCCTGCTCGAGAAGTGACTCGACGTGGCCGTGTATAAGCTTTGCAGGGTAACAAACCGTATCCGAAGGAATCGTATGCTGACCTTTTATGTAAAGCTCTCTTGATGAAGGCTCGGACAGTGCAACACCGAAGCCGAGGCTTGTGAAAAACGTATGCCAGAAAGGCAGAAGCTCAAACATATTAAGACCCATAGGCAAGCCGATTTTTTCTCTCTTACCGTCGACAGATTCATATTTCGAAAGCAACTGCTTTTTGTACTCAAACAGGTTGAGTGTATCTTCCTTGCTCTTATCGGAGAAAGCCTTGCTGCAACGGTTGCCGCCTATAAAGCGTCTGCCGCCGCTGAAGGTGTTTACCGTAAGTCGGCAGTTGTTGCTGCATCTGCCGCAGATTGCCGCTTTTACGGTATGTTCAAATACACTCAGCTCTTCACGGCTGATAATCGTACTTTCCTTCGGTGCTTTTTCAACGGCAATAAGAGCCGCACCGTAAGCGCCCATAAGACCCGATATATTGGGACGTACAACGTTTCTGCCTATCTCCTGCTCAAATGCACGCAGTACGGCATCGTTGAGGAATGTACCGCCCTGCACGACAATACTCTTACCGAGCTCGTCTGCACTTGCCGCACGGATAACCTTATAAAGTGCATTCTTTACAACACTTATCGAAAGGCCTGCCGAAATATTCTCGATTGTTGCGCCGTCCTTCTGTGCCTGCTTTACGGATGAGTTCATAAACACCGTACAGCGTGAGCCGAGGTCAACGGGTCTGTCCGCAAAAAGGCCGAGCTTTGAGAAGCTCTCGATATCATATCCCCAGGCACTTGCAAAGGTCTGCAGGAACGAGCCGCAACCCGATGAACAAGCTTCATTAAGGAATATATTATCTATAGCATTATTTCTTATTTTAAAACATTTGATATCCTGGCCGCCGATATCGATAATGAAGTCGACATCAGGTCTGAACTTTTTAGCTGCAGTAAAGTGTGCGACTGTTTCGACAATACCGATATCAATGCCGAAAGCGTTTTTGATGATATCTTCACCGTAGCCCGTAACGGCACTGCCGCCGATAACTGCACCCTCAAACTTCTCATAAACTTCTTCAAGGAAGCTTTTTACAAGTCTCACAGGGTCACCGGAGTTAGGCATATACTTGCTGAATAGCAAATCACCATTTGCATTTATAGCTGCAGTTTTTACGGTAGTTGAACCTGCATCGATACCAATATATATCTTTTCATCCTTATCGTAGCTGTCTTTTACGGCAACGCTGTTTTCAGCGTGCCTTTTTGTAAATTCATCGTACTCTGCCTCATCGGCAAACAGCGGCTTTGCACTGACATAATCACCGCTGTTTACACAGCCAGCAATATCGTCCTTTACCTTTGCTATGTCGAGCACATCACCCTTTGCACAGTAAGCCGCACCTATTGCAACAAAGTAGAGTCCGTTTTCGGGGCATACACCCTTTGTCTTAAGGCCTTCGTCAAATGCAGCCCTGAGCTCCGAAAGGAAATACAGCGGACCGCCGAGGTAAACTATGTTGCCTTCAATTCTTCGACCCTGTGCCAGGCCCGCAACAGTCTGATTGACAACGGCATTGAATATGCTTGCCGCAACGTCTGCCTTTGCCGCACCCTGGTTAAGAAGCGGCTGAATATCTGACTTTGCAAAAACACCACAACGGGAAGCGATAGAATAAATCTTATCCTTCTGCTTTGCAAGCTCATTGAGTTCAAGCGGCGATATCTCAAGCAGCGAAGCCATCTGGTCAATAAATGCACCCGTACCGCCTGCACACGAGCCGTTCATACGCACCTCTGTGCCGCCTGTAAAAAACAGTATCTTGGCATCCTCGCCTCCAAGCTCTATAACGGCATCCGTACCCGGCAGCAGTCTTGAAACCGATACTCTTGTTGCGTATACCTCCTGCACAAACTCAAGACCGAGTGTACGTGCAAAGCCCATACCTGCCGAGCCTGATACAGTAAGCATGGAATGAGCAAATTCGGGATGCTCCGCAAGAATTTCACCGAGCATTTTCGAGCTCATTTCGGCAATTTTCGAGTAATGCCTCTCGTATGATTTGTATACTATCTCTTCTTTATCATTAAGGGCAACGCATTTAAGCGTTGTCGATCCTACATCCAGTCCTATCCTCATTTTTATTTTGCCAACCTTTTCTCTTCTTCAATTCCTTCACGCATAAGTCGCTCTACTTCACGGTAAAGCTTTTCGTTTGCTTCCTCTGCAGTCATACCGTCTGCTTCAAAAGGCTCGCCGTAGCGCACGCTCAAAGTCTTGCTGCGGAATTTATACTCGCCCGTAAGACCGAATGGTACGATATACGCATCCGTTTTTTTTGCAAGTGTTGCCGCACCGGGCTTAAACTCAAGCAAAAATGCATCTGTGCGGTTACGTGTGCCTTCGGGGAAAATGCCTATTGCTCCGTCTTTGCGAAGCACCTTCATAGCCGATTTTACACTTTTTATATCGGTATTTGCTCTGTCTACCGGTATGCAGCCCATTGCTCTGAAAAACCAAGCAAACCTGCCGTCAAAATACTCTTTCTTTGCCATATAGTGAATCATTCTCTTGGTTGCCATTATTGTCAGGCACTGGTCAAGAATGTGCTTGTGATTGCCGGCTATAACTATTGCACCGTCTTTAGGTATTCTGTCTGCACCGATAATGCGCGGATTATACCACAGCTTAAAGCCCAGACGCATAAACGGCATAAACAGCTTATAGCCCAACTCTCTCTCTTCGGGTTTTTTCATGTATTTATTTTCCTTCCTTTACTACTTCGTTGAGCACTGTTTGCTCAAGAAGCTTATTAGTTGCCTTGAGTGAGCCCTTTTCCACCTTGATTGCAGGCATAAATTTTATTTTAAGTCCTTTTCTGAAGGGCTTGTATTTACCTGTTATTGCAAAGGGTACTATATCCGTACCCGTGTCGAGTGCAATTTTCACCGCACCGCCCTTGAAAGGCATCATCGGGTCATCTGTACGGTTGACTGTGCCTTCCGGAAAGATAGCTATCAGCTTACCGTCTTCAAGATACTTCTCTGTCTCTAAAATAGCTTCCTTACCGTTTGTGCTGCGGTCAATGGGAATTATACCGAGACCCGGGAATATATACTTGCCTATACCCTTCATCAGCTCAGCCTTTGCAACAAAATGCACACAGCGTTTTGTTGCCAGTGCAACACTGAAGCAGTTGAGCAAATGCGTATGGTTGCCTGCAAGAATTATTTTGCCCTCTTCAGGAATGTTTTCAGTGCCTTCCGTCTCAGGACGGTAGATCAGCTTAAACAGCAATGCCAGCGGAGGTCTTACGATTTTGTAAAGTGTCGGTTCTTTCATCATTTGTCTCCTTTAAACTTGTATACCAAAAAATAACTGATGAGTTAAACCCCATCAGTTGTTTTTTCCTTTTTACCGGCAGTTATTACGAAGCTGCCGCCCTTGATCTTTTGGAGGGTACTGTAACGTGCACAGTTTCTGATAATACATTTCTGTGCTTCTTCGCTCATTGTTATACTGTTCATTACTCTGACATAGTTTTCTATATACTTACGCTTCATTACATACCGTTCCTTTCCATCTCGGTTTTCAGCAGTGTCCTTCCGTATTGCAGCCTCTTACGCACCGCAACGGGCGATATTCCGATTATATCTGCTATTTCATTGGCTTTGTAGCCTTCAATATAGTACAGGTCAAGCACCGTTTTGTATTTGTCCGGCAGGTTCATTATAAGCTCAAAAATATCTTTATCAATTTCATCAACACCTATACTGCTCAACCCATGAATACTTTGAGACGCCTGATAGGTTCTGAATCTGAGCATATTTTTACTGACGTTTGTAACAACCTTTATCAGCCACGCCTTCTCATGCTCGGAATCACGGAAAAGAGGTGCCTTGGTCATATACTTTATAAAGGTTTCCTGAAGAGCATCCTCAGCATCGTGCTCATTCATAAGTATACCGTACGATATTCGAAACAGCATACGGCTGTATTTTTCTACCGCATATTCAATGTGCCGAAGCTCCTCGTTATACCTGTCCTTAATGCCCAAGTGTCTCCCTCCTTTAAAAACCGTTAATATTAAAACACATTAAAATATGAAAATGTGATATTTTTTTAAAAAATTTTTAACTTTTTGAAGAAATTTTTAATTTTTTGTATGATTATGATAAATTATTGCTTATTTCGCAATAATTTATCATTAAACAATTATTGACATTACTATTGACGAAATGAAAAATATGTCGTAAAATACTTTGTATGGTGGTGCAGCTGCTCAGCAGATGTACAACCAATATATTTTGCCCAATCGATTTATCGCATAAAAGCGGTGAAGCTTTAAATCGCAAAAGAACTATGACTGGAGTTGTTACTATGCAAAACCTATCCTTGTGGATAAGCATTGATTTCAAGAGCTTTCTTGAAGCTGTCGCAAACACGCCCAATATTACATTATGGATCACACTTGCTGTTTATATAGCGGCAATGTTTATAATAGGCGTAGTCGAAGGCCGTAAATCCAAAAGTATAGCAGACTTTACCGTAGGCGGCAGAAATGCAGGCGCATGGCTCTCCGCACTTTCCTACGGCACCGCTTATTTCTCAGCTGTTATGTTCGTCGGTTATGCAGGCGGCACAGGTCTGAGTTATGGCCTGTGGGGTATTCTCGCAGGTATAGGCAACTGTATTTTCGGCTCCTGGCTTGCGTGGAAGGTGCTTGCAAGACGTACACGTGATGTTGCCTCCCGACTTAAAATAAAAACAATGCCCGAATTTTTCGAGCTGCGCTACGGCTCAAAGAAAATGAAGACCTTTGCGGCAATCATAATTTTCGTTTTCCTTGTCCCCTATTCCGCTTCTGTTTACAAAGGTCTTGCCAGTGTTGCAGAGGTGCTTCTCGGTATTGATGTCAATGTCTGTATGATAGTTATCGCTTTAGTTGCCCTGATTCTGCTTGTCCTCGGCGGTTACCTTGTCCAGGCGAGAGCGGACTTTGTTCAGGGCATCGTAATGATGTTCGGCATCGCACTGCTTATAATCTTCGTCATCAGAAGCAAGCAGGTCGGCGGTGTAAGCGGAATTATGGAATATGCAAAATCCGAATGGGGCTTTGCACCGATGAGCGGAGACAAATGGGTCTCGCTTATCGCAACGGTACTTATGACAAGCTTCGGCACCTGGGGTCTGCCTCAGATGGTACAGAAATACTTCGGTATCAAGGACGATGCTCAGGCAAAGCGAGGCATCAAGATCTCGACCTTCTTCGCATTGCTCGTTGCAGGCGGCGGTTACTTCATCGGCTCACTCTGCCACCGTTTCTTCACCGTAGGTGTCGATATGCCTGCACAGGATTATATCGTACCCAATATGCTCAAGGCTGTAGATATGCCTACGATACTGCTCGGCATCGTGCTCGTGCTTCTTATATCGGCATCGGTTTCAACACTCTGTTCTGTTACGCTTACAGCCTGCTCAACCGTATCGATCGACCTTATCCGTGAGCGCAAAAAGAATATGAGCGACAAAACAACTTCCACCCTTACCAAGGTATTCTGTGCCGTTTTTGTCATACTCTCTTACATAGTCGCAACTACCGACACACCTATTCTCGATATGATGAGTTACTCATGGGGTATTATTTCAGGTTCCTTCCTTGCTCCCTATGTACTCGCTCTGTTCTATAAGAAGCTCAACCGAAACGCCGCCTGGAAAGGCATCCTTACAGGCTTCTGCATTGCGCTTATTCCTGCAGTTTCAAAGTTCATAACAATGTTCGGTGTTACAAATGAGAAATTAGTTTCACTCGCTGCCAAAGGCCCGACATTTGCCTGCGCTGCAATGATCGCATCAATCCTTGTGTGTATAGTTCTTTCCGAGCTTGATAAAAAGCACGCGGAAGACAATTCATTCTTCTACACAGGCACAATTGAAAAAGAATAATCCGGGAGGATAATAATAAAAATGTTTTTTCAGAAAGATATTGAAACAATGTCTCGTAAGCAGTTGGAAGAGCTCCAGCTTGAAAGACTCAAGTGGACTGTCGACTACTGCTACAAAAATGTACCGTTTTACACAAAAAAACTCGACGAAGCAGGTGTAACGGCAGACAAAATCAAGTCACTTGACGATATCAGGTACATTCCGCCTACCACAAAGGCTGACCTGCGTGACAACTATCCCTTCGGTCTTTTCGCAAAGCCGATGAAGGAGATTGTAAGACTTCACGCTTCCTCAGGCACTACAGGCAAGCCCACAGTTGTCGGCTACACAAAGCACGACCTCGACCTGTGGTCAGACTGTATGGCAAGACTTGTAACAGCCGCAGGCGCAACGAGCGACGATATCGTGCAGATATCCTTTGGCTACGGTATGTTTACCGGCGCACTCGGTCTCCACTACGGTCTTGAGAAAATCGGTGCAACCGTTATCCCCAACTCAAGCGGTAACACAGAGAAAGCTCTTATGTATATGAGAGACTTCGGCACAACCGTACTTGTAGCAACACCGTCTTACGCACTGTATATGTGTGAAACAGCAAAAAGCCTCGAATACCCGATGAGCGATTATAAGCTCCGTCTGGGTCTGCTCGGCTCCGAGGGTTGTACACCCGAGATGCGTACACAAATTGAAAACGGCTGGGGTCTTTTCGCAACAGATAACTACGGTATGAGCGAGCTTATCGGCCCCGGTGTATCGGGTGAATGTCAGGAGCGTTGCGGTCTTCATTTCAACGAAGACTACTTCCTGCCCGAAATTGTTGATCCCGAAACTCTTGAGGCAAGAGGTGAAGGCGAATACGGCGAGCTTCTTGTTACAACCCTTACCAAAGAGGGTATACCCCTTCTCAGATACAGAACAAGAGATATCACAAAGCTCAACTACGAGCCCTGTAAGTGCGGCAGAACACACGCACGTATGGAAAAGGTTCAGGGCAGAAGTGACGATATGCTCAAGATCCGCGGCGTAAACATCTTCCCGTCACAGATTGAAAGCGTACTTATCGGTATGGACCAGGTAAGCCCGCACTATCAGCTTGTCGTTCGCAGAGAGGGCTTTGCAGATACACTTGAGGTACAGGTTGAGCTTGTTGACAGCAGCCTGCTTGACAGCTACGGCAAGATTCAGGAGCTTCAGAAAAAGATTGCAAAGCGAATTCAGACAGTGCTCGGTATTCAGTGTAAGATAAACATTGTTGAGCACGGCACAATAGAGCGTTTTGTCGGCAAAGCAAAAAGAGTTATAGACTTGAGAAAAGAAAACAAATAAGGAGAAAGATACAATGGCTAAAGAGCTCAGAATAGGTAATGACGCCGTTGCACGCGGTCTTTACGAAGGCGGCGTACGTGTAGTTTCAAGCTACCCCGGCACACCAAGTACAGAAATTACAGAGTTTATTTCTACATACGATGACGTATACTCAGAGTGGGCACCTAACGAGAAGGTCGCCGCCGAGGTTGCACTCGGTGCCGCAATCGCAGGTGCAAGGGCATTCTGCGGTATGAAGCATGTCGGTCTCAACGTTGCATCAGAGCCCGTTTTCACAGGCTCATACACAGGTGTCAACGCAGGCTGGGTTATCGCAGTTGCAGATGACCCCGGTATGCATTCCTCTCAGAATGAGCAGGATTCACGCCACTATGCAAAAGCAGCAAAGGTTATGATGCTCGAGCCTTCCGACTCGGCAGAGTGCCTCGAGTTTGCAAAGAAAGGCTTCGAGCTTTCAGAGCAGTTTGACTGCCCCGTAATTCTTCGCCTTACAACAAGAGTTGCTCACTCACGCAGCCTTGTAGAAATCGGTGAGAGAAACGACATCGGAGTTAAAGAATACACAAAGAATCCGCAGAAGTACGTTATGATGCCCGCAATGGCAAGAGGCAGACACGTTGTTGTTGAGCAGAGACTTCTCGACCAGGCAAAATGGGCAGAGAGCTGTGAGCTCAACAGAGTTGAGATGAACGACACAAAAATCGGTGTTATCACATCAGGTGTATGCTACCAGTACGCAAAAGAGGCTCTCGGCAAAAATGCTTCCTACCTCAAGCTCGGCTGTGTATATCCCCTGCCCGTAGATATCATCAAAAACTTTGCCGCAAAGTGCGACAAGGTATACGTACTTGAAGAGCTCGATCCGTTTATCGAAGAGCACTGCAAGGCAAACGGCATTGAGGTTATCGGCAAGGACGCATTTACAGTACTCGGTGAATACTCACAGAGCCTTATTGCAAAGGTAATTCTCGGCAAAGAAACCGAGAGCGTTGAAACAGACCTTGCAATCCCCGGCCGTCCTCCCGTACTTTGTGCAGGCTGCCCGCACAGAGGTCTTTTCTACGCACTCAAGAAACAGAACGTTACAGTAAGCGGTGACATCGGCTGTTACACACTCGGTGCACTCGCACCTCTGGGTATGATTGACACCTGTATCTGTATGGGCGCATCCGTTTCTGCACTCCACGGCAGAAACAAAGCTAACCCCGAAAACGAGAAGAAGTCCGTTGCAGTCATCGGTGACTCAACCTTCATCCACTCAGGTGTAACAGGTCTTATCGATATTGCTTACAACGCAAGCAACTCAACGGTTATTATCCTTGATAACTCCATTACAGGTATGACAGGTCACCAGCAGAATCCCACAACAGGCAAGACAATCAAGGGCGACCCCGCAACAGCAGTTGACCTCGAAGCACTTGCAAAGGCTGTAGGTATTAACAGAGTAAGAGTTGTCGACCCCTATAACCTTAAAGAAACAGAAACAGCAATCAAAGAAGAGCTTGCAGTTGAGGAGCCGAGCGTTATTATTTCACGCCGTCCCTGTGCACTGCTCAAGTACGTCAAGCACGAGAAGCCGCTCAAGGTCAACGCAGATAAGTGCCGCAGCTGTAAGGCTTGTATGAAGATAGGCTGTCCCGCAATCAGCTTCCGCGACAAGAAGGCTGTTATCGACTTCACCCAGTGTATCGGCTGCGGTGTGTGTGAGCAGATGTGTGCATTCGGCGCAATCGAGAAAGGAGAATGAGCAATATGGAAACAAAGAGCATAATGATAGTCGGTGTAGGCGGTCAGGGCACTCTCCTTTCAAGCCGTCTCCTCGGTGCAGTACTCACAACAAAGGGCTACGACGTTAAGGTTTCCGAGGTTCACGGTATGAGCCAGAGAGGCGGCAGCGTTGTTACCTACGTTAAATACGGCGATGAAGTTTACTCACCCATTATCGAAAAGGGCGAGGCAGACTATATTCTTTCATTCGAGCAGCTTGAGGCTGCAAGATGGCTTCCCTACCTTAAGCAGGGCGGCAAGCTTATCGTAAACACACAGAAGATCGACCCGATGCCCGTAGTTATCGGCGCTGCTGAGTATCCGCAGGGCGTTATTGAAGCAATCGCCGCAACAGGCACAGACATCACTTCGATCGATGCACTCTCACTTGCAGTTGAGGCAGGCTCATCAAAGGCAGTAAACGTTGTGCTTATGGGCGTGCTCGCTTCAAAGACAGATATCGCATATGACACATGGGTTGAGGCAGTAAAGGCTACAGTGCCCGCAAAATTCCTCGAGCTCAACCTCAAAGCCTTTGACCTCGGCTACAACTTCAAATAAGAAAGCAGGGATTTGAATGACACCCGTTAAACAGATATCCGTATTCGTAGAAAACAAGCACGGCAAGCTCTCATCAATTGCAAGACACCTTGCAGACAATGGTGTCAGCATCCGTGCACTCTGTATGGCAGACACAACGGATTTCGGCATCTTCCGCCTTATCGTATCTGATTATGAGGCGGCCGAAAAAGCACTCAAGGCAGCAGGTGTAACCTGCTCCGTTACAGAGGTGCTCGTCGTTGAGATTGAGGACACTCCCGGTGCTTTTGCCGATGCGATGTCACTGCTTGCAGACAACCATATCAGCCTTGAATATGTTTACGCCTTCCTCACTCCCGAGGTCGGCAAGGCATACATCATCATCCGTGTTGAGGACAATGCTGCAGCCGCAAAGGTGCTTTCCGACGGCGGAATCAAAATTGTTTCTCAGGACGAAATAAAAGCAAACGCATAAAATAATAACCAAAAAAGACTTCGGATTTTTTACATCCGAAGTCTTCTTTTTTGTTGACTGAAACAGATTTGTAGTTTATATTTAATGTAAATATTTATAAAAAACAAAAGGAGAGAACCATGGACAAGATTAAGGCTGCAAAAATCGCCAAAGAGCTTGTATCGCAAATGACGGTTGAGGAAAAAGCTTCTCAGCTTCTCTATAATTCACCCGCTATCGAAAGACTCGGCATCCAGGCTTATAACTGGTGGAACGAGGGTGCGCACGGTGTTGCACGTGCAGGCACGGCAACAGTTTTTCCGCACACTATCGCTATGGCGGCAACCTTCGACCCCGAGCTTATTCAGAATATTGCCGACGTAATTTCAACCGAAGGCCGTATCAAGTATAACCAGCACGTAAAATATAACGACTTCGATATCTTCAAGGGTCTCACATTCTGGGCACCCAACATCAATATCTTCCGTGACCCCCGTTGGGGCAGAGGTCAGGAGACCTTCGGCGAAGACCCCTACCTTTCCGCAACGCTCGGCACAGCCTTTATCAAGGGTATCCAGGGTGACGGCGAATTCTACAAGGCCTGTGCCTGCTCAAAGCACTTTGCCGTACACTCAGGCCCCGAAAAAACACGCCACGGCTTCGACGCAAAGGCTGACAAGCACGATATGTTTGAAACCTACCTACCCGCTTTTGAAAAGACTGTAGAGGCAGGTGTCTGCGGCGTTATGGGTGCTTACAACCGTACAAACGGTGATCCCTGCTGTGCTCACCCCTACCTCCTTGTCGACATACTCCGTAACAAATGGAATTTCGACGGTTACATTGTTTCCGACTGCGGTGCACTCGGCGATATTTACCGCGACCATCACTATACCGACACCAGAGCTGAAGCTGCTGCAGTAGCACTCAAGTGCACCTGCGACCTCAACTGCGGTGATACATACGACGCTCTTATCGATGCTTACGAGCAGGACCTTGTAACAGAAGAGGAAATCACTGCTGCCGCAGAAAGGCTTTACACGGTCCGTGCTCTGCTCGGTGAGTTTGAAGAGATCCGACCCTACAGCGACATTCCTTTCGAAAAGCTCGACTGTAAAGAGCACAAGGAGTTCAACCACCACGCTGCACAGCAGTGCCTTGTTATGCTCAAAAATGACGGTCTGCTGCCTATAGACAAATCATTCAACAAGCGTATTGCAGTTGTCGGCCCCAACGCTCTCTCCGTAACCGCACTTGAGGGCAACTACAACGGTTACGCTTCCGAATACATCACGGTTGCCGACGGTGTGCGCAGAGTATTCAAGGACGCAACCGTTACTGTTGAAAAAGGTTGCAACTACTGCGATGAATTCCTCAACCACTGGAGCGGTTTCCAGAATATGATAAGTGACGGTATCGCAACCGCTGCAGCTGCAGACGTAACAATTCTTGCACTCGGTCTTGACCAGTCAATTGAGGGCGAGGACACCGGCTTTGATAACGATTACACAGCCTGCGGCGATAAGAAAACACTCTACCTGCCCGCAACACAGCAGAAGCTTGCCGATGCTGTATGCGATGTTTGCGATAACGTTATTGTTGTGCTTATGTGCGGCAGCTCGATCGACCTTGGCGAAAAAGTTACAAACCACGCAAAGGCAATCATCCACGCATGGTACCCCGGTGCTGTCGGCGGACTCGCAGCCGCAGAGCTTATTGCAGGCGAGTTTTCACCTGCAGGCAGACTGCCAGTTACAATCTTCAAAGGCGACCACAATATGCCCGATTTCGAGGATTATAACATGAAGGGAAGAACCTACCGATATATCGACGGTGAGGCACTCTTCCCCTTCGGCTACGGTCTCTCATTTACAAAGTTCAGCTATAACAACGCAAGCGTTGACTCAGTTGATGAGAACAAAATTACTCTCAGCGTTGATATTACAAACGCAGGTGATATGAGCGGTTATGAGCGTACACAGGTATACGCAAGCTATACAGACAGCCGATATGCAACACCTCACTATCAGCTTTGTGCTCTCAAATCCGTTGAAATTGCTAAGGGAGAAACAGTAAAGGTCAGCTTTGACATCGACCGCTACTGGCTCAAGGCAGTAAACGATGAGGGTGAGCGTGTTGAGCCCGACGGCAAAATTACACTCTATGTCGGCGGTCATCAGCCGGACAGTGTAAGCAACACCCTTATGGGCTACGAATGTATCGCGCTTGAAATAAAATAAGAGTTAATCATACAAAAGCGAAGCAGGTCAGCGATTGACCTGCTTCGCTTTTATTATGCTATTGCATCAAGATTTGCACCCTTGGTTTCTTTAACCTTGCGTGCAAACATAACTGCGGCAACACTCACCATCGGTACAGATATCGCAAGGCAAGCCCACCATATCGGCATTATCATCATACCGACTATTGTAAGTCCGTAACCGACTACAAGACCTATAATTACGAGCAGACCCTCCGCACCGACAACAGATGCACGTATATCCGTCGGCACTTTTTCAGTCATCATAACGTTCATATAGTCTCTGCCAATCCAGTATGAGCCTTGGTACAGACCTGCAAACGCACCTACAAGGTACGGATTCCAGCCGAGCAGAATGCCTGTTACAAACAGTATGTAGCCTGCAACACAGGTTGCAGAGAATCCGGTTACGGTAGCTTTTCTGCCTGCCTTGTCAGCAATGAAGCCCGAGAGGAAGGTTATAGAGCCGTATATTATCGGCACCATAAACAGAGCCTTTGTTATTTCGCTTGTGCTCATTCCCGCAGTGTGCATTGACGACTCAAAGTAGAGTGCAATCGCAGGCATGGCCGAGTCAAAGATTATGTGTGAAATTATGAGCATTTTTGTATCTTTATGCGCCCAGATATATTTCACTCCGTTGAATACGCTTGCTTGATTACGCTGTGCCTGCTTTGCTTGTCTTTTAAGCTCTTTTTCTTTCTGCCTTTCTTCATAAGGGCGTGAAAGGTATGTAATTCTTTCTTCAATAAATACTTTCGTATCTTTTGCAAACAGCACTACAAGCAGTACGGCAATAAAGCCTATGAGCGCAGGTACAAGGAAAATCTCACGCCACTTTGTTGCGTCATCGCCCATAAGTGCGTTGCGCAGTGTGGGAATCAACACAACGCCGAGTATGCCAAAACTTTTGAGCAAGCTGTATATTTTTGCTCTGTGCTTGTCAGGCGCTTCTTCGAGTATGTATATTATCTGTATATCGTGCCCCATAAAGAAGCTGATTATCGCAAAGCCGACAAGGAACATTATGTAGCTTGTGGAGAGATGGATTATCATAAGGCCCGTTGCCATACCGAGAGTAGATATTGCAAACAGCGGCTTTCTGCCCCACTTGTCGGCAAGCGCCTTGTAAAACGGAGTAATTGCACCGAACACATAGGTAGCCACGCTGATTGTTGAGTGAAACGCAAGTCCGTCCTCAAACGAATAGAATTTGCCTAAAAACGGGTTGTTTACAAAAAACTCCGTAACGAATGAGGATTGCACCGTAACCGTAAGGTTGCTCGTAACCTCATCAAGTATGTTGACTATTGCAATAAGCATAATCAGCACAAGGAAGTATTTGCCGCCCGAACTGCGTTGTTGCATCTTTTTCAGCCGTGCAAGCTGTCCGCTTTCTTTTTTGTTCATATCCTGTTCCCCTTAATTTATTAAGCTTATTATAGCTGTTGTCGTAAACAATTACAACAGTAAACACAAAATAAAACTAATTGACTTTAATATCAGTTTGATATAATATTAAATCATTAAGATAAGGAGGGCACATATTTTATGGCAGCTTTTTTCAAAAGAATATTTGCAGTTATTATCGCTTTCTTTCAGTCTCTCGTGCTCAATGTAAACTACGGAGAGTATGTTGCACCTGAAGAAACCAACAAACCTGCAACAGAGATTGTCAACGATATCGACGGCGACTCAAACCTTTCCGCTTCAATCAAGTATTCGGCAGAGGTTGACGATATCGGCCAGGCATACTATACCGATGCTGAGCGTTCAGCCTTTAAAATGGCAAACAGCCATATGGTGCTTACCCACGACCTTACAGCAAAGGTTAAGGATGCAACGCTTACCGATACTCAGGGCAATGTTTATGTTGCCGATTCGTTTGATACATATTATGTGTCGGGCGGTAAAAAGCATTATTCAAGCTCATCCAAAGAAATCGGCAGAATAAACGCAATCCGTATAGGTGAATATTATAACGAGGTGCACGTGCGTGACCTCGATTTCAAGTCAAAAGATTTCAAGGTTGATAAGA
This sequence comes from Acutalibacteraceae bacterium, assembly GCA_045544155.1. GTDB lineage: Bacteria > Bacillota > Clostridia > Oscillospirales > Acutalibacteraceae > UBA8612. The sequence goes on along the minus strand of JAZPYN010000022.1, from coordinate 26,653 downwards.
CCTACCACCTCTACGGCGATAAGATTTACAGCGAGCTTTCACTCTTTGCCTGCGAAGCTACGACTGCACTTGAAGAATTCGGCAGTGAAATAAAGCTTGCCAAATCAACGGTTGCTTCCGTACAGTTCAAGGATAAAAACGGTATCGGCACAGACGTTTCAAAGCTCGACAGTGCAACTGTCGAATACATTGCGTTTGATATAAACGGTGTCGGCGTAGTCGGCTTCATTGTACCCTCAGACGGCAGTACAAAGGCACTATTTGTCGAAGATAACGGCAATGAGTTTGTAGTCCGTCAGGTTGCAAACTACGAGTCAGGTACAGGCATCAACAAGCACGACGAATCCGGAGATTATTCTCTCAACAAGGTAACATTCGGCTTCCGTATCTATACAGATTCAACTCACAGCTTCGACGGCGTTGCAAAGCAGGCTGAGCTTGAGAGAAATCCCCTTGACGGTATTACCGTAAACGGCGGCAATGCCAACGGTGCATACCTCGGCTATGAAGCACTCAGAGGTACATACACCTTCCGTATGGACGGCACGGATTTCACATCTGCTTACAATAATCCTCAGCGTCAGTTTACAATGCCCGTATCCGTTACCTGTGATGATAATGACAGAAATATTTTCATCAGAACAAACGGCGAGAACGGCTGCCTTGAAGCAGGTGCAATTCTCGACAGTAACGGTGTATTCGTACCCTTGGCCGTGCAGGTTGACAAAAACTTCCAGGGCGACGGCGGCGAACCTTTCTACAGCGTAAAGGATTATCAGTACGGCGATTGCTTCTTCCCGCTTTCACTCAAATCCGGTGAAACACTTGAGCTTACAGTGCTCAACCTTTATCAGAATTGGGGCAATGTACCGCTCAAGCAGCTTTCGGGTATCGAGTTCCACGTTTCATACTACCACCTTTCAACCGGCACAACCGAATCTAACTGTATAGCACCATATTTCGTGTATGAAAAGGATGGCTGGACTCTGCCCGACTTCCGTACACGAAGCGGTATTATGTGGGCTGAGCAGCCGCAGTTCAACTCCATCGGCACACTTAAGTTTGTTACTTACAACAAAAAGGCACTCGGATTTATTAATGCAGGTCAGGTCTACAGCGAATATAAAAACGCTCAGATTGACTCTGTCGGTCCTACTTACAGCGATATAACCAACACTTATGAATCCGACTGCGGATCATACACATATACCCTGCGCCACGTTGAATTCCCGCAGACCGATGAAAACCGCACATATTATGAGGTTGAAATCAACTTCAACCGTGAGATTACTTTCGACAACTTTAAGCGTGACTTTGACCTTTTCTATTTCGACGGTCGCTACGCTAACTTTACAAAGCTCGGTTATCTCAACGAGAATAACGAGAGTGTTGTAACAAACGTAAACACATTAAAGGATGTTTACTATACTCTCGGTGATGATAGCCCGTATTGGGGCTTCTTCGATGTCACGGCAGACAGTGAAGAAAATGTCGACAATCACTTCGGCTGTAACTTTGCTATGCTTATAAAAGGCAGCGAAATTGTAGCAGGCGGCACACAGCAGGATATTGCTTTTGCAGTACGTGATTCGTCCGAAAAGTCGCTCACAAGCGGCAGTCTTACACTCGATGTTGAAGAAATCACATTCAAGCCCGGCGACAGCATAAAACTTAACCTCGTGCTTCTTCCCTGGGGTCAGGGTAAAGAGGAAAATGACAGTAATGTCAGAGCAGTCCGTGAAGATTCAGGTGTCAATCCCGTAAAGGTAACTGCCATTACAGGAACACTTGAAGACGATGCACTTGTGCCCACAATCCGCGTAGACAACGGCGTTGGCGAGATTCACGTCACGGGCGGCAGAAACAACAATGTTGTAAGGTTCAACGGCTTTACAGAGCTTGAGTGCCCGACAATCTATATCAAAGACGGTGACAGCTGGATCGAAGCAAGCGTATGCACTGAAAAAGGATATGACGGCTACGGAATACACTATAACGACGACGGCACATACGGCTTCTCCTTTGTTTATTCAATGGATAATCCGGATGTTGAGCACACCTTCAGAGTCGTGCAGTAACAAAAATCAGGGGCTGTAAAAAAGCTAAGAACGTATAAAACCGTATAAATCAAGGGGATTCCGCAGGATTAAAAGCCTGTGAGAATCCCCTTAATTTAATAAAACAACAGCTCAGGAAAATTTTATTGTTTTATACTACAAACAAACCTCGCCTCTCGACGTACCTTTGCACGACTTCGGGCAAACAAAACCAAGGCTTTGCCTTGGTTTTGTTTTGTTTGTCCGTCCTTCATCTTTTTCTGTTCTCTGAAAACGGAGCTGTAGACAAATGAGTTTTACTGCCCCGTTTCTTTATGTGTTTTAATTTTCGATCCTTTGCTGTTCCAGCACAAGATATCTGTAAGCAGGCAAAGCTATTTCTCCGCAAATGTTTTCTTTAGTTACTGCATTGATGTATTGCTTATCAAGCACTATTGGCCTTTCATCATCAGCAAAATTCATAACAAATATGTTGCCGCCGCGCTTTCTTATAATCACTCCGTCACCGTGAGCTATATCCGTGTCGGGTGCTATAGCATTATCGGCTGTAAGCATATTGCAAAAGTCGTCAACAAAATCGCCATCGTTTCTGAAAGCAGCATAATATGCCTTGCCTTTTCCGTATGTGTTTTCGGTAACGCAAGGCATCCCGCTGTAAAAATCGCTTTTGTATTCTCCCAGAACCTTAGCTTCATTCGCGTGTATGATATCGCAGACGTGGTTCACCTCATAGGCCTTACCGTTAAATTCCGCTTTGCCCGGCAGATCCTCAGGCAGAGAATCCGTTTCCTCACACCATATACCGAAAACATCCTTCAACCTTCCTGCAGGTAAACCGCCGAGCTTGCAAAGGTCATCCGAATCAACAATGCCCGTAAGATACGTACCGACAAAGCAGCCACCTTTTCTGACAAACTCCTCTATCCTTTCTTCCGTGCCGTCTTTTAGCATATAAAGAAACGGTGCAATAACGGCATCATATTTTGAAAAATCATCCTGCATCGAAATGACATCAACACTGATTCCTTTTTTATAAAACGGTGCGTACCATTTCAAGCACTCCTTAACATAATCTCTGCGGATGTTGTTATAGCCGCGGAAAACATTGACTGCCCAACCGTTTTCCCAGTCATATATAACCGCAACTCTGCTCTTGGTTTCTGATCCGACAACACTGCTCAGCCCTTCAAGTGTTTTGCCTATATTCGCAACATTTCTGAAAACTCTTGTATTTTCGTGTCCGCAATGGTCAATAATCGCACCTTGAAATTTCTCATCGCCGCCTCTGCTCTTTCTCCATTGGAAGTATTGTACGCTGTCTGCACCGTGTGCGATCGCTTGTATCGATGCCAACTCATGCATTTCCGATTTAGGCAGCTTATTTACATCCTGCCAGTTTAATAGCGACGGCGTACTTTCCATAAGGAAAAACGGCTGACCGTTTTTTAACGACCTGAAAAAATCGTGCAAAAAAGCCGCTTCCACAGCTTCATCAAAATTTCTTCCTTTATCCCAGGCAGGATAATTATCCCACGAAACAAGGTCGACGTGTTCTGCAAATTTCTGATAATCAATACCGTTGTACCTTCTCATAAAGTTAGTGGTAACAGGTATATCGGGTGTAATTTCACGCAAAGGTGCAATCTCATTTTCAAAAAAAGAAATGTGGCTGTCAGTTATAAAACGCTGCCATGCAAGATTAAGAGCCGACGCACTGTCTTCTCCGTTTTTTTCGGGAGGATTAATCTGGTCAAAATCGTTGAAGGAATGCGACCAGAATGCGTTCCACCATTTAAAATTCAGCTCATCGATATCATTGTGATAATATTCTCTGAGCCATTTTCTGAAAGCTTCGCAGCAAAGCTCACAGCGGCATTCTCCGCTGTATTCATTTGAAATATGCCACATTTTCAGGGCGGGATGGTTTTTGTATCTTTCTGCAAGCATTCTGTTGATGCTGCGGACTTTTTCTCTGTATACGGGTGAGGTGAGACAATGATTGTGTCTGTCGCCGAATTTGCGGCGTATCCCGTTTTCATCGGTTCTCAACACCTCGGGATACTTTTCGGCAAGCCAGGCAGGTCGGGCGCCCGACGGAGTGGCAAGTATTGCCGACATTCCGTTCTGATGCATTTTATCAAGTATCGTATCAAGCCATTCAAAATCGTAAACACCTTCTTCAGGTTCAAGTGTTGCCCATGAAAACACGCCGACAGTGGCACTGTTGATGTGAGCCAGCTTCATCAAACGCATATCCTCGTCCCATATTTCCGGTGTCCTTATCCATTGGTCGGGATTGTAATCTCCGCCGTGTATTATGTGATCAAAAAATTTCTTTGCCATTGCTTTTATTCCTTCTTTTAAAAAACGACCCGAATAAAACTGTATCCGGGTCATTTCATTTTATCTCATAAATTCAATTTAAAGGTCATATGCAGTTAAGCTTTTGCCTGATTCACACTCTTTACAAGCTCGTTGAGAACTGAAATCGTCTCAGAGCCTGCCGTGCTTCCGGCCGAAAGCATCTCTTCGTAATGTCTGTGATACGGGCCGAAGTATTTATCCGCACCGTCCATATCCCAGATCACATCAGTAATAAAATGTGCATAGTCATTATCCGGCAGAATATATCCGATCGCATCGTTGCAAAGCCCCATTACAAGAACGGTTTTTCCTTCCGGAATAAGGTCTGCTGTTGCTTCACAGGTCCATTCCGTGCCGCGGTATGATTCCTCTGCCGAAACAACATTACCGTAAATGAGCTGAGGTACGATCTCACCGGGAGCCGTAAGCAAAACGATGTCCCTTCCTATTTCTATGTAGCCTGCTTCCGTAACGACGGAATAGCCGGTCTTGCTCGCGGAATCCTTCACCGTTGTCGTTCCTATAAAGCCTTCTGTTGCGCCGTAGCCGAAAAGACCTGTTTCAAGCTTAACCGTATACTCTTTCATTTTCACATTGAGTATAGGCTCAATTTCCTTTACGTTGCGCTGAGCCTCCAGTATAAGTCTTGCGTACTCATAGCCAAGGAGTATGGCTGTTTTATAGTCCTCCGCCGTAGGATTCACGGTAATCTTTTCCTCAACCTCTTTGTCGGTCGCCTCGGGCATATCAGCCCATTTATTGACAGAAACAGGTGCCTGTGCACCCTGAATAAACATAAAGTTCATACCTGCTTCGTTGATTTTCTCTTCCATAAAAGCGGGAAAATCTGCAGAAAGCAGCTTTGTGGTCTCATCAACAACAGTCGGGTGTGCACCTATGTTCGTAAAGATAGTTGCTGCAGACGCTTGGTTGGCGGGAACAAACTTGAAGCAGGCAAACAAATTCTGATATCCTTCGGTATAATATCTCTTGTTTACGAGATACGGGTATTCATCATCAAGATACAGACCGTTTTCCTCATCCTTACCCATACCGACGGTTTCAAAATAATACAGCGAACCCGTTTCCTTATTCATATATGCTTCAACAATTGCATCCGATGTGCGGTCAATCATTACCTCAAGGAAATCTGTATTTATTGACCTTTTTGCACCGCCGAAGAAGCTCAGAAGAATTTTAGGCAGCAGATCAAGACCTATGCCCTGGGTATCAATAACCGTATGACAGTGTGTTGCGTTTATGTTTATGGCATTGATATCACTGTCAATGCCCTTTTCCTTGAGCTTTTGCTCAACTGCAGCTCTGATGTCACGTATGTCGCCGTTGTTTACGCCGATACCGTCAATCGAAGCAAAGACCGAAGTACCTCTGCCCGAACCGTCATCAAGAGCAATCGCTACCGCCTTCTGGTCATCAAAAACACCGTTGACCTTTTGTGTGAAATATCCGCCGGTATAGTATTTTTTGCTTCCGTCACGAAGGTTATCGGGAACTATACTTTCCTTACCGAATCCGAGTGACCACTGTGCTCCGTCAGCAGCATCATCAATGAAGTTTTCCGTTCCCTCGTAGAAGTTTTCGCTCTCTGCCGAAAAATACTCCTCAACCGTCGGATAATCAGGAGTAGGAGCCAAAAATCCCAACAGCCTGATTGCACCGTCAACAATGCCTCCGAGAATATCCGTTACGGCATAAATGGGTCCGCTCTTTTCGCTCTTTGCATACGCCACTGTTGAATTTGCAGAAAAAACAACTGTAAATACAAGAAAAAATGCGATAGCGGAACGGTAACGTTTTTTCATATGTTATATCTCCCTTATCGTTTAATTTTGGTCTTTAATGTACCGATTTAATCAGCTTTTCTGTTTCGTCAAGAATGATTTTTCCCGTTTCGGGACCCGTCGAATTTGTCTCCTCATAATGGTCTCTGTCCATATCGTCTGTAGCTTTATTGATATAAGGCAGTACATCATTGAGCATAAAATCGTTTTCCGCAAGAATGTAGCCGAGCTCGTCGTTACAGAGTCCGATAACAAACTTGTGTTTACAATCCGTCATATCGGAAAGTACTCTTTTGTAGCTTGCTTTCCTGTGGTTTGCACTGTCTTTTTCTGTAAGAAATTCACCGTTGTAAAGCTCGGGGAAAAGCTCACCCGGTATCAGGAAAACAGCGGCATCTTTATTACCAAGCTCCATATAGCCTACCTCTGAGTAAATACACACCCTGTTCCTTTTTTCTGTCCTCATCAGGTCGTTATTTAGAACATTGAGGTATCTGGCAAGAATCAGAACGGTATTATCCCCCGGTACGGTAATACCCTTTGACTTTATGTTCAGTACAGGCTCAATCTGCGTTTCGTTTTCAACCGAAAGCGCTATCTGACCTAACTGCTTACCGAAGCCCTTCATATATGCTTCACAGTCTATGGAGTCTCTGTAAACCTTTTTAATTTCTTTTGCCGAGATCATACCGCCTACGGCACCGTTAAAGAAAACAGCCTCAGAACCGGGCACACTTTCCTCAATTTCTTTTATCAGGTATGCAGGGAAATCCGCACTGACCAGTGAGGTAGTACCGAGAAGCTCAGCGTGTGAAGCAAAATTTAATATGTAAACATCACCCGATCTGTCATAAGGCGAAAAGCGGAATCTTGTAAGGTTTTTGTCGTAAGTTACAGGTGTTCTTACATCAGCCTGCATATCTTCAACGGCAGTGTGACCCATAAAAAGCTTGCCGTCTTTTCTGTTCTCGTATGCCGCAACAATCGCCTGTGCCGCCTTCTCTTTCAAGCTTTCCATAAAGCCCTTGTCTTTACCGCATTTGTAAATTTTTTCGCCCCAGAGTCCCTGGGTGTCGATTCCTGCGTGTGTATGTGTTGAAGAAATATTGATCGATTTGACTTGTCCCAGTCTGCCGCTTTCAATAACAGCCTTTCTTATATCGTTTATGTCTCTCCTGCTTATACCCACGCAATCAAGCGCACAGAAAACCGCACCGCCGTTGCCCCTGTTGTCATCGAGGTAAACCGCTCTTGCATACAGATCATCGAGCACTCCTTTTACGGGATTATCGGAATCATATCCGGCAATATAATAGGTTTTTCTGTCATAATCATCGGGAGTATATACTGTCTTGCCAAAGCCGCAGGTCCATTTTTCACCCGGTTCATAAGTAAAAACCTTGTCACCGGTCTTCATATACCTGTCAGCTTCTTCGCGTGTTATGAAGAAACGTTTAGGCATAGTGGAAAGAATAGTATTTGAAAGCGTGCCGACTGCACTCTTAAGCAATCTGTCCTTGAATTTCAAAAAACCGCCTCCTCGCTAATTTTACTATACACTTTATTCAAAAATTTTCAAGCTCATTGTAAAATTTTTATTGAAAATTTATTTATTTTATGCTATCTTTAATTCTGTCAGATACTGCTGAGCTGTCACTTCTTAGGTTGCTCAGCGTTCTGTATACCGGATTGAGGGTGGTGATTTTAATGGTGTCCATAAGAAAATATGAAGAAAAAGACCGCGAAGCAGTACACTTTGTCTGTCACAACAGCGACGGTCCCGAAGAAGTACCGGATTTTCTTACCGGTCAGTTTTACCTCAATACCTTCTGCAACTATTACATCGAGCACGAGCCCGAAAACTGCTTTGTGCTGGATGACGGCGGCAAAGCAGTCGGCTATATAATCTGTGCCGAAAACTTTGACAGCTTCAAGGAAATTTTCGACAGGGAATATCTTCCGCGCTCCGATAGTTACGGCGAAGACCGATACGAATGGGCTTCTACGGCTTATCTCCGTCAGGAGGACTTCAAGGAGGAATATCCTGCACATTTTCACGTTGACATTCTTCCGGAATATCAGCGTATGGGTATGGGCGGCAAGCTTGTCGATACTCTCTGCGCTCACCTTGCGCAAAAGGGCATCAAGGGCGTTTGTCTTACCTGCGGCCCACGAAATGAAAGAGCGATGAGTTTTTACAAGAAACATAATTTTACACTTTTGTCGCTCGACCATGACGACGCCTGCTTCGGAAAAAAACTTCTTGACTGATTTTATAACAAAATTTTTTGACAGGAGAATTGATTATGGCATCACCCGCTTTAGTTGAAGAACTATACCAAGCATTACCCGATGAAACAAAAGAATTTTTAAATACCGCAATCGAAAAAGTAATTAAAGTAAAAAAGCGCGGCGGCAAGGTCGCAGCCGTTATCGGCAGCGGACCCAACCTTCACGAGGGCGTTACTACCCTTATCGCCGCCCTTATTCACGCCGGCCTTATCGACGGCGTTACAACAAGCTCAGCCGTTATTTCTCACGAAATGGGCGGTACGCTTGACCGTGTAAAACGTTTTGACGCAGATATTCTCGGCGACAAGTGCCCCGAGGATATCCGTTGCCGCGGTAATATCTATGAACTTACCCAGCTTGATGAAGCAGAGTGGGCACGAATCCGCTCTGAGCTGCCTCTCGATGAGGAGCTTGTTTCCATGTGCGAAAAAGCAGATGGCAAGGTTATCATCAAAGCAGCAGGCAATATGGCTTACCCCGTAGGCTATTTCAACGAAACAGTTTCCACAGAAATCATGGTTGCCGCACAGACACTCGGCGAAAGCTTCGAGTATGTTGCAGGTCTCGGTGCCGACCCCAATACTATGATCGGCGCAGGTGCACTCAAGGGCGTTCCCGTCCTCGTAAGCGTTCCTCAGCTTATCGGCGGCGGCCAGGTAGGTCTTTGTATTTCCGACAGCATTCCCGTAAGCCAGCGCTGCAAGCGCATTGCAAAAATGCTCTCCGATGCAGACGTTATCATCGAATCAGCCGTTGCTCTTACCCAGGAGATACACGACGGTCCCTTCGAGACATATACAGGTCACGGCATCTGGGCTGCAATGAACGGTCTGCCTACATACAGCCTCAAGGATAAAACTCTCATCCGCTTTGACCTTGATGAAAATCTTAAGCGTTCCTGGGATCTCAACAAGCAGAGCGAGCTCATTCAGAAGGCGATCAATGAAGGCCTTCCCAAGACCAAGCTTACAAAGATTCCTTTCCGTATGGAAATGTCTGCCTTCACACGTCTTGAAAACAGCATCCCTGTCATCGGCGATATAGGCGAGCTTTGGCCGATATTTGTTGATCGTATCTGTAAGGAGCTCGGCATTGAGCTTGATTTCTCTTCTGCTCCCCAGAATACGGAAGAGGGTAAAGCAATGCGTGAGCGTATTGTCGAAGAGATCAAGCCCTTCTCACTCAACAAGATGCGCAAGGCAATAAGTGAAAAATATTCTTTCTGATTTTGTGATATTTAAGGAGATTAATATAATGGCAAAAGTATTAGGTGTTATTCCCGCACGCTACGGTTCATCACGTCTTCCCGGCAAGCCCCTTAAGGATATCTGCGGCAAGCCGATGATTCAGCATGTTTATGAAAACGCAAGCAAATCCAAGGTTCTCAGCAAGGTCGTTGTCGCTACAGATGACGAGCGAGTTTACAATGCCGTTATCGCTTTCGGCGGTGAAGCTGTTATGACAAGTGTCAATCACCCCACAGGCTCTGACAGAGTTGCAGAGGCTGCAAGCAACTATGATTGCGATTACGTTATCAACATCCAGGGTGACGAGCCTCTTGTTCCGCCTGAAATCATTGACGATATCGGTTCTGCTCTGATTAACAGCCCCGACTGCGTTATGGCAACAGGCAGTCTGGAAATCACGGGTGATGAAGACTATGTGCATAACAACACCGTTGTTAAAGTAGTCAGCGACGTTAACGGCAATGCAATTTATTTCTCCCGTTCTCCCATTCCGTATCCCCGTCATGCAGAACACGCAAGATATTTTGAGCATATCGGAATTTATGCGTATACACACGAGTTCCTTAATACATACACAAAACTTGCTCCCACACCTCTTTCGGAGGCAGAGTCACTTGAGCAGCTTAAGGTTCTGGAGCACGGATATAAAATTAAAATCGTTCCTGCTCCCGCACATTACAAAGCTGTCAGCGTAGATACAGAGGAAGACCTTCAGGAGGTCATCCGTATTTACAAGGAGCGTCACGGCTGCTGATTATTTTCTGAACCCCAACTGAAATAAACTCTCTTTCATTTGGGGTTTATTACTATATTAATAGTTTCATTATTTAGAAATGGGAGACAGTGATAAATGATTAAAGCTGAACTTTTATATCAGGAATATCTTGCAACCGAAGGCATCAACGAAGAAACCGGCGAATGCCATGCTGCAACGGTTGCTATCTGCAACGGTAAACCCACAGCCGCATGGTTCGGCGGCATAAAAGAAAAAAATCCCAATGTCCGCATATGGTTTGCACGCCGTGACGGCGAGTGGAGCACACCTGTTCCCGTAACACCCGATGACGGTGAAGCAGACTGGAATCCGACTCTTTTTGCAGAAGACGGTGTTCTCACCCTTATTTACAAAAGCGGTATTGATGAAGGCCATTGGTATTCAATGAAATCCGTTTCCAATGACGGCGGTGCAACCTGGTCAGCTCCGAAAGAGCTGGTTCCGGGCGACATCGGCGGAAGAGGTCCTGTTAAAAACCAGATGATAAGACTTTCAAACGGCGCACTCCTTGCCCCCGGTTCAACCGAGGATTTATGTGACCGCTGGGAATCCTGGACAGACTACAGCGAAGACAACGGCGAAACCTGGAAGCTTTCTGCTCCGGTTGCATTTGAGCTGCCCGACGGTACAATATGCAACCGTAAGGAGGAGCTTCCCAAGGACGGCGAAGGTCTGATTCAGCCTGCTGTCTGGGAGGATCAGTCACACGACGGCAGAGTTTATATGCTTGCACGCACAAATCTTAATTGGATCTATCGCAGCGAATCAAAGGATTTCGGACGCACCTGGTCCGTAGCACGTCCCACGGATATGCCCAACAATAACAGCGGTATCGGCGCAGCAATGACCGATTGCGGTGTCTTGGGTCTTATCTGCAACCCCGTAAGTGAAAACTGGGGCGACCGTACACCTCTCTGCCTTTTCCTTTCAGAGGATAACGGCGCAACATATCCCGTGCGTATAGAGCTTGAAACCGAGCCGGGCGTAGAGTTTTCCTATCCCTCAATCGTTGCAGAGGGCGATCTTCTTCATATGGTCTATACCTGCGGTCGTAAAAAAATAGGCTACGCTCTTGTAAAGGTTGAAAAAAATTGAATTAAGAAAGGTTTTAATATATGAATGAATTAGCATTTCTTGCCATAAGTATGGTTACCATGTGCTTTGGCTGGGGTATGCGCGGCTCGGCAATCGGCGGAGAAAAGGGCGCAATGCTTCCGGGCGCATTTATGGGCATACTCTGTGTTTGGTACACCGGTTCCGATCTGCTTATGGAAAATGTATTTATCTTTGCTGCCGCCTGTGCACTCGGCTATTTCTACGGCGGCATGGAGCCATACGGCTCGACAATGGGCCTTGTCCTTGATCATGACAGCCCGCGCTACAGTCCTCCTCTGGGCTATCTTGCGCTTGCCTTCAAGGGCTCGATATGGAGCGGTCTCGGCTCAGCCTTCCTCGGTATGAGCTTCTCCGCAATGAGCGGCACTGTTTACAAGTGGTACGATTTTGTTATTTTCTTTGCCCTTGTTCCCCTGCTTCAGGAGATAGGCTACCGTATTTTCAACACTCCCTATGACCCCGAACACGGCAGAATGCCCAAGGTATGTTTCTCTAAGGACAGCCGCGAGGAATGGGGACGCAATATTGTAATCGTCGCCTCCCTTCTCATTATGGCAGCAGTAAGAGGAGATATCTTCACAATTATTATGTGGATCGGCGGCGCTCTTGCAGGCTCTATCGGTTGGGTCGTCGCAATCACCTTCTATGATAAAGAGCTTCACCCTCTCAAGAACGGCAAAATGCTTTTCGGAAAATGGGAAAAGCTCAAAATTGTTGACGGCTGGAAAATTATGGAGTTCACTCAGGGCTGCTTCAACGGTCTTGGTATCGCAGGTGCCTTTATTCTCGGCTGGCCTCTCGCTAAAAAGAATCTTGAGCAGGCAGAAGCTGCAGGCAAGCTCTGGTATGGGCTCAACGAAACTGTAGATGTTACTCTTTCCTGGATATTCTGTGCTCTTATAATCCTTACTATTTTCCTCTTCATCATCCCCTACCGCAGAAACGGCAACAAGATCACACGTGCCTTCGGTGAGGTCGATATGAATATTGTCGAGGTTCTCGAGCGCCCCTGCTATATGGTAGGCCCGCTTGCACTTGTTATGCTCGGCTCAACAACAATGTCTGAAATCATTTGTTGCTTCACGATGTACTACGTCATTGCCCAGCACGACGGCCTTGAGCGTTACTGGGACTTCAAGGGCATCAAGTTCATCCGTATATTCCTCATTCTGTTGGGTGCCGTTATCCTTGCAGGTCAGGCATTAAGAGGCTACACTCTTTGGGAAACATGGATATTCTATTGTGTCGGTTATATTCTTTTCGATCTGGTTTATTTCTACCGTCCGCAGAGAGTAATCGAGAATTACAAAAAGTCTAAAAATGTCAAAGAGTTCCTTATTTCCTTTGGCGGAGATATAACAGTTCTTCCTTTCTTCCATGTCTTAATGGTCGGTCTGCTTGTCTTCGGCTATATGAATTTCAGATAAACAATAAAACAAAAGCCGGTCATTTCAAGTAAATGCACCGGCTTTGTTAATAAAAGGTGTTAAAACAATGACTGAGAATCCCGTTTTATTTATAGTCTTCAGTATGCTCGCAATGTGCTTTGGCTGGGGCATCCGCGGCTCGGCGATCGGCGGCGAAAAGGGTGCAATGCTGCCCGGTGCTTTTATGGGCATAATGTGCGTCTGGTATACAGGCTCAGAACTGTTGATGGATAACGTGTTCCTCTTTGCCGCAGCCTGTGCTCTCGGCTATTTCTACGGCGGTATGGAACCTTATGCTTCTACAATGTTTCTTATCCTTCACCACGACAAGCCGCGCTACAGCCCTCCGCTCGGTTATCTTGCTCTCAGCTTCAAGGGCAGTATATGGGGCGGTCTTGGCTCAGCCTTTCTCGGCATGAGCTTCTCTGCAATGGGCGGTGTCTACAAATGGTACGATTTTGTAATCTTTTTTGCCCTTGTTCCCCTGCTTCAGGAGATAGGCTATCGCATTTTCAACACCCCCTACGACCCGGAACACGGCAGAATGCCCAAGGTAGGCTTTTCCGAGGACAGCCGTGAGGAGTGGGGACGCAATGTAGTAATCGTCGCTTCTCTTCTCATTATGGCAGCAGTAAGAGGAGATATCTTCACAATTATTATGTGGGTCGGCGGTGCTCTCTTCGGTGCAATAGGCTGGGTTATAGGTATTACACTTTACGACAAGCAGTTATATCCGCTCAAAAACGGCAAGCGTCTTTTCGGCAAGCTTGATGAGCTCGGAGTTATCGACGGCTGGAAAATGATGGAGCTTGTCCAGGGACTTGCGCAAGGCTTTGGTATTTCCTCAGCCTTTATAATAGCGTGGCCTCTTGCCAAGGAAAAGCTCAGATTTGCCGAAGAGACAGGTGCACTTTGGCATCCCATCCCGCAGACGGTCGATACTGTTCTTTCCTGGGTATTCTGTGTTCTTATAATCCTTACTATTTTCCTCTTTATCATCCCCTACCGCAAAAACGGCAACAAGATAACAAAAGCCTTCGGTGAGGTTGATATGAATATCGTCGAGGTGCTTGAGCGCCCCTGCTATATGGTAGGCCCGCTTGCACTTGTTATGCTCGGCTCAACAACAATGGCTTCTATCATCTGCTGCTTCACAATGTATTATGTAATTGCACAGCACGACGGTCTTGAGCGTTATTGGGATTATAAAGGCATCAAGCTTATCCGTGTCTTCCTTATTCTCGTCGGAGCTGTTATCCTTGCAGTTCAGATTTTAAGAGGCTATACGCTCTGGGAAACATGGATCTTCTATTGCGTAGGTTATCTTATCTTTGAGTTTTTCTTTATGTTCCGCCCCAAGCTCGTCAAAGAAAACTATAAAAAATCCAAAACGGCAGGGCAATTCATCGCTTCCTTCGGCTGCTCGTCAACCGTATATCCCTCATATCTTGTTATGATGACAGCCTTACTGATATTCGGTGGAATCTATTTCCGATAAATTAAGCAGTATATGTCTTCATATCAGCTTTTGCAGCTGTTTGTTGAAAAGATAATGCTCAAAAAAATCACCGTTTCAATGGGTTTATCCCAAAGAAGCGGTGATTATTATTTTCTTGCAAGCATATATATCAGATCATATCAGATATCATCGCAGTGCCGGGCATCTTTTGATCATACGACGAAAAAATCATCACAGCCCGTACTTTCGTATAAAATAAGAGGGTGTACAGCTCCAGGCGTGACAAAGGCTGTTTATCGTTCTGTTATCATACGGCGAAAAATCAAGGTCTTCGGGAATATAAGCCTCCCAGAAGGTGTCTGCACCGTGCTCAAGCATACCGCCCCAGAAGGTTTTCAGGTATTGCATCGCCTTATCCCTCATATTCAGCTTAAACATAGCCTCAGTTACGTAGTGACGCATGTACGGCGTAACGGGCTGCTTTGCGTTTTTGTTTTCAAGGCAGGATATAAGAAGCTCCTCGGCCTCTTTACCGTCAACAGCACCGCCCAGTATCATCCATACCTGAGAATGTACGCTCAGCTGACCGTTATCAAGCTCATTTATAAAACAGCCTGCATTTTCGTCATAAAGCCGTTCTCTGCAGGCGCGGCGAGCTTCGCAAAGGTGAAGCGAATACTTTTCGTGCTCATCATCACCGATTGCTTTCAACAGCTTTGAAAAACGCTCCAGCGTATACAGATACACACCCTGCAGTGCAGTCAGACCTTCAAGCCCCGGGCACCAGTCAATAAAAGCAAACCAACCTTCTTGACGGGTCACTATCAGGTTTTTATCAAGGATCGCCCTGAAGCTTTCAAGTTGAGATTTGCATATATCAAGCAGCTCATCAACAACAGTCCTGTCCGCCGTGTGTTCGTAATAATCGCACACGCTCACAACAAATAAAAGTGCATAATCCGCAATATGTGCCGAGCCCGAAAAATAATACGGCGTATCATATACATACGACGGCAAAAAGCCGAGTTTATCACGGTCGCCTGCTGCAAAAAGGTATAAGCATCTTTTGGTTATCTCAAGGTTTTTGAAGGTATAGTAATTTGTCAGTGCCTCAAGCCTGAGGTCACCTGTCCAGAGGCGGCGGTCACGCTTCGGGCCATCCTCAAAAAATGTCTGCATACATTCCTTAAGAGTGTTTGTTGCAACAAGGTCTATCTTTTTCAGTAATGTGTCTGATGCCTCCGACGGTTTCAGAGCGGATACATCTGCACTTGTTGATGCACGAAAACAAAAATCAAACAGCTTAATAGGCTTATTGGTTTTGTCCACCGTTATTTTTATGTATCTGCAGGCGTATCTCCTGGGCAACGCTGTTTTCTGAGGGAAATCAAGGTTTATAATCTCCTCCTGCAACCAGGTCTTTGAAAGCCCCTCCTCATACAGCGAAAAATCGTCCTCGATCTCTCTCATATCTTCACCGAATTTAATTATCAACCTAACAGGCGCATCAATAAAATCCTCAATATTGTCAAATGAAAAAGAAAAATGTCCGACTGCATGTTCACCCAGGTCAAGCAGAACGCTGTCTCCCGTTGAAGCTGAAAACTCCGTAACATCAGGCGTAATATCCTTATGATAGAGCACAGGTAAATTCTCCTGCGCTTTTTTCAAAAAGAAATCTCTGTCATACATAAAAGCCACCGCATCCCCTCATCATTAATTGTGAGCGAGCCACTTGCATTCTGTTATTTCCATATTTGTAAAAGTCGCCTTGAATGAAGAATTCTCGGGACTGCAAGCATATATTCCGAACTGAATTGTACCGCCGCCGTTCCACATATGGCAGACCCTCATCTGTCTGAATGTTACACCGTCATCCGAGCACTCAATACAGTAATCGTCTTCTCTGCGGCTGAATCTGTACCACATAGATTTGATATCCGTATCTATCTGCGTTGTAGCCCAGTCAGAGTAGCCGTTATTTGTAACAACGGAGCCGAGATGCTGAAATCTTTCATTTTCATATTCAATCGAGCCCTTTATCCAGTTATCGCTGTCCAGATACATAACAATACCGCACTGATCAAATCTGTGCTTGCTTTCAAACTCTGTTTTTACAACGAAAGAGAAAAACTTTTCATCCGTTTCCATCTGCAAAACAGGAGCATTATCATTTCTGAAATGATAATATGTTCTCTGCCATAAATCAGTCTTCGGGCTTGTAGTGATCTCAATTCTGTCATCATCGATCCTGTAATTTGCGGGCTCTCTTGTCCACTGCAACTTGCTCGCTTCAAATTTCATAACAGCACACCTCACCAATCAATTTTTTAAAATATATAAAAACAGGTTTGTTCAGCCTTGCTTTACAGACATATACCATATACCCAAAAGACGGAACAACTTATTTATCGGCTCCAAAATTTTATATATCATTTCGCCGCTTAACAGATCATCTGTATCAATGTTTTCAAGAATAACCTTTTCTCTGAACAGCAGATCAACCGCCTGGCTGTTGTAGGAGCGGAATTTTGTGTTGTTTTCTATCGTATAAAAATTCTGTCCGAACTGACCGTCTTCGGTAGATCTCATAGAGTTAAGGAATGTTATCTCGCCGCCTGAAAGAACAAGAGCAGGCGCTTTTTTCGATGAACCGTCATGTCCGACATTTACAAATACCGCATCGCTGTTTTTAGCATTCAGGAAGGACCTTGCGCCGTATATAAATGTGTTGAAAACTGTTATATTTTCACAAGAATCAAGATTTATAAATGTTGTCTGAATCCTTCCCGTGGGGATAAAGAAGTATTCAAAAAGGTTTTCTTCTTTAATTCTGTTTACCGCTTCGGGTATATTAAAATCAGAATATCCGTTTCTCGGCAGAGTGTTCGCATTCTGATGACATCCCTCAACCGTACTGTTTTTACAGCTTTTCAGGTTGAACATTCCTTCAATACAACAGCCTACTACCTTTTTAAGGAATGCGTTTTCACAGCCGTTGAGCTCAATACCGACAGCCGCAAGAGTAATCGTGCAGTTTGTTACATAAACATTGTCAACCTCACTGTAAACGGCAGGCGATGTTTTGATATATTTTCCGCTGCTGTCAACAGGATTGTTTAACGGATAGTCGATTCTCAGTCCGTTCAGTCCCGCACCATCACCGCCGAGAGTTATAAGCGGCTTGTCCGTTTCGTTATAGCCGTAATATGAAAGGATCAATGTACCCTTACTGCAGCCGCCCTGACAACGCACGGGAACGCTTGATGAGCCTCGCAGCTCAACACCGTCGGGCACAACTACAGGCTTATCAAGGCGGTAAAGTCCTGCAGGGAGATATACTACTCCACCTGTTTTTTCTGCTTCATCAAGCTTCGCCTGCAGCGGTGCGGAAATATCAGTCTTTCCCGTTTTGTCGCCCTCAACCGTATAAAGGAAGCTGTTCGGCTTTTGGTAAGTAATATTATAATCCGGCGAAAGAGAAGACGTATCTGATTTATATTGCTTTATCGGCTCACCGTCCCAATGGCTCTTTATTTTTCCGATAACCTCAACATTAGTAAGCTGTACCGAGCTGTAATCCTCCTGTCGGATCGCATAAACGCTGCCTTCAACGGTACTGTTGGCAATTGCCAATCCCCAGGTTTTTCCGCGGCGGTTCACAGCACCTCGGTTAATAAAGATACCGTAATCGCAATCGGTTATTTTCAAATCAGCAAACGAACCGCTGAATACATAGCGAAAGCCGGGTCTGAACTCAATACCGTACAGCATGTCGGAAATTTCAACGTCCGAGAAATTCGGCCATTCAAGGTCTCCTATAACCAGTCCGTAACCGTTCTTCCTTGTGTATTCATCAATCTTCTTTTCGTCGGGTGCGTTGAATTTTTCACCTGCATTTGCCCAGTATCGGCTTGAAATGTAAAGAGTTTTTACAGTGTCAACGTCTGCACTGTTGTAGCTGTTCAAGCCTTCATAAAGGCAGGTTCCTTTTACATTTTCTATCGTCATCATTTCGTGGCATTCTCTTATGCCGAGCTCGCACCGTGAGCTTGCGCCGATACCTCTGTAAGAATTGATCAAAGTACAATTCTTTACGGTCTGAAGCATATAATCACCGTTACCTTCAACATAAAAGGTGTACGGATACGGCTTTACGCTCTCAATATCCTGTTCGGGATACCATACCGTAAGGCCGACTGCACCTGCGCTTGCACCAACGGTAAAAAGTGAGGGGGACATTTCACTGCTGCTTTCAACATCCGCAATAATTACCGTACCGTAATCACTGCCCTCATCGGGGTCCTGATATTCACCGCGGAGAGTAACAAATTTTTGTATGTAAATATTACCCTTAACCCTGTACTCGCCCTTGGGCAGCCATACCGTACCGCCGCCGTTTGCAAAGCAATCATCAATCGCCTTCTGAATCGCGGTCGTAGCATCGTTCTTGCCGGTATTATCTGCATTGTAAGGAGCTGAGGTCGCAACAATATCTGCAATGACCACGTCATCCGTAGGGTAAACCGTTTCGATAATAATCGGTGACTGCTCAGATTCTGCGGCAAAGCAAGGCACAGCAAAAGAAACCGCCAAAGCCACACAAAGCATCAATGCCAAAGTTTTTTTCATAATAACCACCTTTTGTAAAATCGTATTAAAAATTTTATTTATCACTGTACTTCTTGCCAAGCTGATGGAATGCCACTGCGGAAGCTGCGGCAACGTTGAGCGAATCAACACCGTGATACATCGGTATTTTTACGGTATAATCGCATTCGCGTAAAGTCCGGTCAGAAAGTCCGTCGCCCTCTGTTCCCATAATGACAGCAAGCTTTTCTTCGCTTATAAGTTTTGGGTCGTCAACAGAAACAGAATTATCCTTAAGTGCCATAGCTGCGGTTTTAAACCCCATAGCCTTTATTTCATCAAGGCTGTCATCTTTCGAAAACGTCCAATCAATCTGAAACACAGTACCCATACTGACTCTTGCGGCACGTCTGTACAGCGGGTCGGAGCATCCGGGGGTAAGTATTACTGCATCCATTCCGAGCGCCGCAGCCGAACGGATTATTGCACCAACATTGGTCGGATTCATAACCTTATCGAGTACAACTATTCTTTTTTTGCTTTCACATATCTCTCTTACATCGGGTAAAGGCTTTCTTCTCATAGCGCACAGCATACCTCTTGTAAGCTTAAAGCCCGTAAGCTGTGTAAGGACATCAAATTCAGCACAAAAGACAGGAATGTCTTTTATTCTGTCAATGATACGCTTACCTTCGCCCTCTATATGCCTTTTCTCCATAAGGCACGAAACAGGCTCATACCCGGCATCAAGAGCCCGTTCAATAACCTTCGGACTCTCCGCTATAAACAGACCCTTTTCGGGAAACTCTCTGTTCAACAGCTGCACCTCACTTAACCGTGCATACACATCCAGCTCAGGTGCAAAGAAATCTGTTATTTCCGTAATGTTTTTCATTCCATTCTCCGATATTTATATGAAATTTAAAACTAAAACATTGTCATCCCGCTTCACGTATAACTACCGCCATATCGGTTGCCTTCGATTTGTCACCGAGGTAATATGTACCGTACCTTGTGGCTGTAAACTCAAATTCTTCTGAGTATTCGCCGCTTATCGGGTCAAACCATTGGTATGTATACTTTCCGTTAGGCGTAAGTCTGCCGACAGTGCCTGTTTTAATTCCACCGTAAAATTTTGTGTTTACCTTCTTTGCAACAGATTCATCTGTGAATGAATAAAAGTAAACAGCTATTTCCGTGTTGCTTTCGTTGCTTGCATATGAATAATAAACGTTGTTTGCCGGAACAAAATATGCTCTGTTATCAAATCTCGGAATAAGGTTATACCATTCGGTATTTTCAAGGAATTTACGCATATAGCCAACCTGATATGAGCTTTCGTATTCAAGCATTGATTTTCTCTTCACTTGTTATTATATCAACACCGTCTGAAAATTTATTTCTCTTGCAGTTCCGGGCAAGTATGCTGTTTATGCTTTCTGTTTTGCAAGCTCATGTGCTTTTATTAATTATATCATAACCGTATCAAAATACAACCTGAAATTTTGTTGTACTTTAACACATAGAACGGTTCTTGACATCTGCAAAAAATCGGTGCACGAATATCTTCGCACACCGACCTTATAAAAATATTTTATTTTTCAGCAGCCGCAGTTTTTGTCAAACGCAGGGTTGCAGGCATAATAATTCTTGCTGTCAAGCCTATCCGTCACAAACCTTAAGCCTTCGCCGAAGCGTTGGTAATGCACTATTTCCCGTGCACGCAGAAACTTGATGACATCGCTTACATCCGGATCGTCCGATAAGCGAAGAATGTTGTCATATGTCTTTCTCGCCTTCTGCTCTGCCGCAAGGTCTTCACTGAGGTCTGCAATAACATCTCCCGTTGACTGAATCGTTGCAGCCGTCCACGGCTCACCGCTCGCCGCAACAGGATAAATACCCGTCGTGTGGTCAACAAAGTACTTGTCAAAGCCCTGCCGCTTGATCTCCTCAACAGAAAGGTTGCGCGTAAGCTGATAAATAACCGTGCAAACCATCTCAATATGAGAAAGCTCCTCTGTACCTATATCCGTAAGCAGGCCCTTAAGCTCTCCGTACGGCATTGCAAAGCGCTGACTGAGATACCTCATAGAAGCACCCAACTCACCGTCAGGACCCCCGAACTGTAAAAAGTGTGAAAGCCGCTCATTGTTATAATGGGCGGCTTAGCTTTTGCGTGTTAATTTAGGTTTTGGTTATGGGGCTAAGGGATAATTATGGAGGATAGTTTTAAGGGGTTATTTTTTTCCAGCCATCGACTACGACCTCTTCGTTTTCATCGAGGTGGGTAATAATCTTATATTTATTGCCGGAGGTGCTGCGGGCTGTGCCGTCCTCAAAGGCGAGTATTGTCTCGCCGTTTGAGAGGGTTGCTGTATACATATAAGGCTCTCTTTTGAAACTGATTTCAATAAACATATTCTCTCTCCTTTTCGATTATCGCAAAAGCCATAGTATAAATCGCAAGCAAGTGAAAAAAGTCACCTTACATACAAATAAAAAAGCCCCGAAAAAAATCGGGGCTTTGTGTAATCAGAAAGTCAAGATGTTGGAAACATTGTTTATTTTCTGTACGGAAAAAAGGTTTTTCTTTGCATAATGGATACAGGTTACACGATACTGATAACCTGAAGGTACAGTAATAGATTTTGCCAATAAATATGCAACTTCATCAATGTATAAATCTTTATATGTAATATAATCAGACCATGAAGCACTGCTACTTGACCTGCGCTGTATTACAACCTCTTTGAATCCGCTTTTAATAACTTGTGATGTTCCTGTTGTTTTTCCAACTACATACAAGGTATTACCATCTTTACTGATTCCTATTGAATAAAAAGCAATCAAATCAGAAGCACGAGTATTTTCGTTTGTTGTAGAATTATTGGGATCGAGAGCGAGTATTGCTGCAATTTCTTCGTCCGTCAGCGTGGCATCCTGCCACTGCGGTAGTTGCTCTTGTGTCCCCTCAGCAAAAGCCGTCGGCACAAGCATTATAAATGCAAGACATAGAATAAAGACAGAGTGAAGAAATTTTTTCATCGTTTAATCATCCTTTGCTTGTTGTTTTATTGATTCAGCTATTTTTACTGCTGTATCAAACCCTGTATTAAGCACTATTTCGTATTCGGTGTTTTCATCAATATATTTTATGTATAATTCTCCATCATTACCAAAAACCAATACATCTGTATCGTTAATCAATAACTGTTCAAAATACTTGTATACATTTGAAACATTGCCAACACCGTTGTGAAGTTCTACATTTTCATTTTTATACCGAGTTATTATAATGCTACCGCTGACACCAGAAGTGGAGTTCGCTATATCTACATAAATTATTTCTGCGACTTTACTCTGCTGGGTTTTTACATTCTTCTCATACTCGTCACTGAGCAACACCTCAGGCAGTTTGAGTGTATGCAGGCTTTCGAGAATCAGAGTGTTGACAAGCTCGCTCTCTTCCGCAGAAGAAGCCGATGTCTCCTCTTCACCACGCAGATCGATTTTGAAGTGATCAGAACAGAACTCGATTATTTTATCCGCCGCTTCGCTCGGCATAAACCTTGCACCGACAGGAATTGCGACCGCACAAAGCAGGGCAACGACAGCCGCAACAAGCAAGATTTTACCGACCTTAAACCTACGCTTTGCAGGAGCCTTTACGGAAGTTTTTTCGCGGTTGTTGCAAACCTCATTGAGAATATCTGCACACAGGTCAACCAGGTCAGTATTCATTTCTTCAGGTGATTTTTCAAGTTCACTATCCATAAGAGCATTAATATCTGCTACTGTAAATTTCATTTCTTTTTCTTCAAGTATTTCCTTCAACTTAAGAATATCTATTTTATCCATCAAATCTGCCATGATGAACTCCTTCTATACTATTTATCGTAAAATTTGAAAAAGGTAACGCACTTTTTGAAAAAATTTTTATTTTTTCTTCATTGCCAGCTTTTTTATCTTATTAAACAACCTATATTTACGCTGTTTAATACTGTTTTCGTTTGATGCGGTGAGCAATGCAATCTCTTTGTATGACTTGTTTTCGTATATTATGTAGTAAAGCAATTTCTTTTCTTCATCTGTAAGCTCTTTCTTGAGCACATCTCTCAGTTCCTCAAGTGTTTCGCGGTTAAATATTTCGTCCAACGGGTCGTACTCATAAGGTAAACCTATATCACTGTATTTTGCAACGTACGTGACTTTCGATTTACTATTCTCAGTATATTTCTGTTTCAAAAGGTTGTTGAGCGTACCGTACAGCCACGCCTGAGGGTATTCAATCTCGCCTTCTTGGTCAATCTTCTTACATAAAATAAGGAAGACTTCAGACAATATCTCATCTTTGTCTTCCTCCGGGCCTGCCAACTTAATATTGCATACCTTTCGCAGCTGTGGCTCGTAGCGTTCCCACAGTTCAGCACACAACTGCTTTTGCGATTCGTTCATAAACAAATCTCCGTTTCGATAATTTCTCACGTTAAGTATTTAGAGGAATTATATACGATTATTCGAGAAAATGCAAATTTTTGTTGATTGGTGTCGGTTGGAGATGCGGTTTTTTATTGAAATGCAAAAATACAAGGTGCGAATTTGTGCATTTCGACAAAATTTGACAAAACAGCGTTACCTTGTGAGGATTTTGACGATATATAGAGTAATAACCAATCAATAAATTAAAGATTAATTAATGATTTATTCACATACTTATGAGATAATACACCAATAATTCTTATACAAATCAAACAATTCTTTAAAAAAGTATTGTTTTATTAGCGTACTTGTGTTAAAATAGCGTTGGGGTTAATAGATATTAATTGACCCTAAAAAGCAAGGAGGAACTATCATGAACACAATTGACGAATAAGCGTATACTGTATTACGCAAATAACTAATGTTCATGTGCTATGGGAGGTAATTATATGTACAAGGTTTCAAAGGAAATTGACGAATAAAAAAAGAACCACCATATGGTGGTTCTTTTTTTATTTCAAAATATCTCTCAAAGATTTTTGTGCTTCATCTCTGTTTTTTTGATCTAGATATTGATAAAATTTTTCGATTGCTGGATATGATTTTCCTCCTCCAGCTATCATCCTAAATGTTTCTAAAGCTCGTTCTTTTTGTCTCTTTTTATCAAGAAAAATAAACTGCTCTTCCAAAGCTTTTTGATCAACCATGCCCAACTGCCATGATAGCAATACGCTTTCCAAAGTATTAAGATATTCAATAACGCTTCCTCTCACGATATGAAGCATTTCACCTTGCAGCAAAAAAGAGTTGTTTTTTCCCGTTCTACATTTTATATCTTCACCAGCAGCCTCTAAAGAATCACACTTTTCTTTATTTGGACATATTTGACAAATTTGGCAAGCACATCTATCATCAACAGTGAAAGGAACACAGCTATATAAATCTTGGCATTGATCATCATTAAATTGTGACACTATTTTTTCTATTGATTTTGTTTTATTATTAACAGACTTTGTGTACATCACTACCATTTCGACTGTTTTTTCCCTACGTGACTGTTCAAATTGTTTTTTTCTGTTTCGCTTAATTTGCCACAGTTGAACTCCGGTGAAAACAAATCCCACTAATGTTAATATCAATTGTCCGATATTTAAAAAATCTTTTTCCATAATTATACCTCACTTAACACAATAATTTTGTTTTATAGTATATATGACAAAAGCCGACAAAAGGTAACGCACGCTCCCTAACAATTTACAAAATATTAACATTTAATCAAAAAAGCCGCCTACACACCTGAAAATGGTACGTGGGCGGCTTTTACTATGTGCTATTCAGTTGTTTAATTCGGCTTATCGTAATTCAACGCTCTGTCGCTGTCACCGATGCCTTTGGTTGTCGGGTCGACGGTGATACCGAGCTGTGCGAGAACTGCGACGATTGTAATAAACACGTTCTGAATTGATTCCTCTGTTATAGAGGGCACAACGTTTGCCAGTGCAAGCACTGAGTAAACGAACGAGATTACTACGGGTATTGTCGCAATCCAGAACGCAGGCTGTCTGAGCCTTACTTTCCAGTTGATCTTCATATTGTTTCTCCTTTCAGTTGTTTTTGTGGTATTGCTCAAGGTCATCAATTCTGTGGTTGATGACCTTTATTTTTTCGTCTTCCACTTCATCGGCACGCTCAAGCTTATACACACGGTCAATAACAGAATTGTGTTTTTCAACCTTTTTCTCGAGCTGCTCGATGCGGTAGTTGGTGAGCTTTGAGCTGACAACTATTCCACCAAACGTGCCGCCCAGAGAGCCTATGAGTGCAATCAGAGCGGTTACGATTTCTGTCGGCATCACTTCACACCCCCTGCGTAAGCCACAAAGCCGCATTTGGTTGTGCTGCCTGCGGAGTATGTAACAAGGTAACAGCCGTCAACTATCGCAACGCAGGTAGCAGCTTCTCTCGCATTAAGTGAGCCTATGCTGTTCTTGACTGCCTTGCAATCTGCAACCGTCTGGTATACCTTTTCGGGTGTACTGCCGTTCTTCCAGGGCTTTGCCATAAAATCACCTTCTTTGTCGTTGAATTTTTCCCAGTTTATTACGCTGTTGGGATTCAGCAGATTCTTGCCGTAGCCCCACGTTTTGGAGCTTTGCACTTCAATATGCAGATGTGCACCGTAGCTGTTGCCGGTGTTACCCATTCTGCCGAGAATCTGACCGCTGACGATTCTGTCACCGACCTTTACGGCAGGCTTATCCGCCATATGAGCATAGAGAATAGAGCGGTTATCGTCGGTGCGGAATACAACGTGATTGCCGTAGCTTGCACCGCACGAATTGACACGGGTAACGGTACCGTCAGCGATTGCAATAAGTATGCGGTCGCTGTCGCAAACTCTGTCTATACCGGTATGATAGCCGAGCTTCCAGCTGCCTTTTTTCTTGTATTCCGTAGTCTGTCGGGATATTGCCCGAAACGGTGAACGGTACATCACGTAAACATCACCTCAATCAGATGAACAAAATACGCTATGTAAAGTCCGAACATTGATAAAAATGCGTGTATCATATTTCCACCCCGTATCTTTCAAACAGTGTTTTTATCGCTTCGTTTTTCAGCAGTTTCTTTTGCTGACCTTGGTTAAGCTCATCATAAACCGCCTGCAGTGCCGCTTTTGTTTCAGCCTTGCAGACGGCTACAGCTTCATTCAACGCTTCTTTCTTCACCGAAATCCACCCCCAGTCCTTCAAGTGAATTGATATAGTCCTCTTCCGTTGCCTCGGGCTCATACTCAACCTTTTCCCAGCTCTGTACGATTTTGCCGTCAGCTTCTGCATAAGCAGGTGTATAGTAAAATCCCTCGCCGCTTTTGGGCTGTGCGGTCTTTACAATCGGCAACCAACCGAGTGCGGCATATTCCTCTGCAGAGGCGTTGAATATCTGCCTGTCACCGATTACAAGCTTGTTCGGTGCATACTCGAAGTTGCCTCTGTCAAGACGAGCGTAGTTATAATTCTTTTTCATCCGTCACACCTCCTC
>JAZPYN010000021.1:0-47899 GCA_045544155.1 Acutalibacteraceae bacterium | reverse complement strand
ACGCTCGCAGTGTGTGGCGGTAACAGTTACAGTACCCTCTTTGAGTGCAGTGATTCTTCCCGAATACTCGTCAATCTTAACTATACTCGGGTCACTGACAGTGTAATCACACGCTGTCCATATAGCATCGGTCGGATATGTCTTTGCCTCTAAATCCATTACCTCGCCAACGTGAACATTGACAGTTTCTGACGGGAATGCTATGTATTCAGCTTTGGGGATATCAGTTACCACCTGATATTCGCCAAGAGCTTTATTCGCTTGAATCGCTGCATATGTCGGGCTGTCATCAGCACAGTAAATAACGGTGTTGTTCAAAAGCTGATTTGCTGCACTGCCTTCAAACAAAACATATTCAGATTGCTCTGCCGTAACGTTATAAGGCACACAAATTGCTTTTGGAATTGAGTATGATGTATCGAAAGCATAACCCGGAAATCTTGATTGGCAGATGTAGTTATCGCATTTCAATTTAATATCATAAAAGAAATTCGTGCCAAACTCACAATCAGGTGTTATAAATGTATTTTCACCTAAAAATGAATCTACGCCGGTGATGTATTCGCCTGAATATCCATATTTATCTAAAAACCTTAGGCTTTTAGAATATTCAAACGCTCCGCAATATCCGTTAAGTGCATTTTTATAAATATATTTGCAACCATTCGGAAACACAAGTTTTTCTACAAATCCATATTCCTGAATTTCCGGATCATAATCGGGATAATCATCTTGGATATAAGGATAATGATATTCGAAGTCTTCTAATGTTTCGCCATAAGATATATATCTAAATATTTCAAAACCAGCATTAGGATACCCTAAAGCTGTCACATAACAACCACCAAGTAAATCAGGTAAAACTAAAGTTCTGTTTTTTACACCTCTGTTTTCTGTAGCATAATGAACGTTAAGAATATATGCTTCATCATCTTCAACAATAAATATATAGTCTACGCCATCTACAGATTCCATTTGAAGCCTTTCGTACAATTCGGGTAAACTCGAATTATCTCTGAACCAAAATTCAGCAGTATGGTCAAACAGATACATATCTTCATCAACAGGAGCACCGGTTAATGAAGAACTGTCTGCCGACACACCAACAGAAATACATAATAACACCATTACAAATGTTATTATTAACGATAATATTTGCATTGATTTCTTCATAACCGACACTCCTTAATTAAATTTAAGATTTCATAAGGTTTGTTAATTTCTGAAAACTATTACTACTTAACTTGTACGAATTACACATATAAGCATTTAAATAATTAGGTACTTTTTCATCAAGAGGCTTGTTATGTGTATCATTTGGAGGTCTTCCGCCCTTTAGCAATAAACTCCATGTAACAGTTGAAGAACCATACACGAAATTATCAAATGTATTGTTTTCAAAACGCACCCATGGATATTTTTTACCGCTCTTATATATTGCACAACCATAGGCTTGATTTACCGGACATGTGTTATCCTTACAAGGAGTTTCATCTTTTAACTCTGGATAATTACACCACATCCTGAATGGCGGTTGATATTTCGAGCCGGATTTATTTTTCATATAACAGTTTCTGTATGTAATACCACCGTGCAAATCATTAACCGCCAAAAGTCTGAACATCTCTAAAGAAGTATTAATTGTATAATAACAATTATCCATATACTCACCAAACTGAGCTGAAGCGGGAGAATAAAGACTATTATAGGTAACTTCATAAAAATAATAATCATCTGCACCATAGGTCGATTCTATATCACACCCCGTAAACTTAAACCAGTGATTGGGTATGCTGAAATCAGAACCGATATAAATTCTTCTATGCTTTTTATCATCCACATTTGCCAAAGTGTTTTCAGGTGTTTTTATATTCATCAGTCGATAATGAACATCTTCTGTATCGTACGCACCGACACGCTGTCTACCGTTAGTATACAGGTATGAATTTTGGAACCAGCACGAACAAGCAGAATGAACATATAAACCTGTGTTAGGGTTTATCATCTTTCCGTTACGGTCGAACGGTAGTCTGTCAACAGTAAGTGAAGAATTTGAAACAATACAGTTACTTGCCGCAGAGAGATGAACAAGGTAACGAAGATTCGTGCCAAACACATTATCACACATTACATTCTCACTGATAAATCCCATATTTACGGGTGCATTGCACTTATGTATTGACAAATCGGTATAGAAATGATTCTTCGATTTATCAAATCTATAATAACTTTTGTAGTCATCAGTATCGTTATCATGTTCTTGGTTAATGGCATACGATTTATGTATTGCATCACCGGTTACGTTACCCATTGTAACATTGTTCAGACGAACATTTATGCAATTCGACTCCATATAAATGTTGTGCAAGCCGCCAAGCTTATCATAAATATAAGCTTCCGGGTAATCGTGCCCATCATAAGAATCTTTCTCGCCTTTTGTACCAACAGGAAAACTCTTCGGATAGATACTTGTAATAACAGAATTTTTTATTGTTAATCCGTCAATTTCACTTACCTGCAGCCCCATAACGGTATCGGTTATAGAACAATCCTCAATCAGCCAATTCTTGTTAACAATCGGCGGAAGGTCGTAATCATTAGAAATACCAATCGTATATGTTCGCAAACCGTAAGCAAAGTTCTTTAACCTAACATTTTTCATAGTAAGATTTTCAACTCTGCTCCATAAGAATTGATCACCAAAACCATTATCGGCTGTTCTTCTGCCAATAAAAGAGATATTGCTAAACCTAATATTTTTTGCTGAGCCCGGCTTATAGAAAAACGTATACCCGGTACTGCTGCCAAAAAGTTGGAGAACTGCTCCACTGCCGTCAATATTCAAATCGTCAAAGAGCGATATACCATCGGTAAAATAATATGTTTCTTTTGAAGAAAACTTGAGTGTATATCCTTCAGAAGAAGAGAACATTGCAGCATAGTGGAACATTGTTTTATTATATATAGAAGCAGACACATCCCCCGGCATAACACCAAACTGCTCGGCATAGACAGTATTGCCCTGAGGGATAATTTCAAAAACAGAGCGTGTAGGATGATTGGCATCCGGTGCCAAATGAAATTCGCCGTCTGAACAGTACAATGTAAAATCGGTATACTGTATAGCTTTATCGGTAATAGGCGTTGATACATTACCGGTTACCCTGTAAACAGCCGCACCGCCGTCGCCCGGGGCAAAAAAGCCGAGCGTACGGACAAAAGTGTCTTCTGTATAAGAGGCATCCATTGCCTCAACAAGTGACGGTGTGAAATTTATACTCATATTATATCACTTCCTTTTCATTTTGTCTACTGTTAAATATACTCTTTCATTTCATTGATCGTAGTGCCAATATTGCGCACAGGCTCAGACGAACGCATATTGCACTTGGCGAAGATGTTGTGACCGCTCACATCGCAACTTAGACCGTCGTTTGTAAGCTTACCGAAAATCGGAAAATCGGAAGGTTTATTAGGATCAGTATAGTTGTAATTCTCAAAGAAGCAGTTGTAAACAACGATGTTGTCAAACTTTGCGTTATCATCAAGCCTGAAATAAGGGATATATTCTTTGGGAGGCTGTGTTTCATCCTGCGTTTCACCCTGAGTTTCATCTTGTTCGTCATCGCTGTTATCTTCATTGATAAATCGGCAGTTTTTAATAATAAGCTTTGAGCCGGAATTTGTTGCAGTTGAAAGTGTAATTGGGAAATTATAAGTAGTAACAGCGTTTTCACCTTCACCCGTTGTCAGCTTGTAATCTTTGATATAGCTCCTGAACTCACACGCATCAAAGGTTTCGATAACTTGCTGCACTGAATTACCGGTATATCCTAAAGCACCAAAACCCGTGGAAACTATATCATCGGAAATATCTGTTTTCTGTAAAGTACAATCAACAAAAGAAATATCAGCAGTTTTTTCCAAATATGTAGTATGAGAAATTTTTTGAAGGATTTTAGGGAACTCAAACTGAGTATGAATAAATTTCATTTGTGCATCACCCATAAAATAGAACACGTGACTATCATCCGGAGATATTTCCGGTGATTTGAGCAATATTGATGAATTTGCTATACTTATGTTTTTTCCGCAATTATTCGACAACGCATAGTCAACATTAACGACCATTGCGTTAGCAAAATGCACTGGCGCAGTATTATTATTAAACCAAAAAGCATACTTTGAACCATCCACAAGCAGATTTTTGAAATTAATACTTCCTGCTTTGCTTTCACTCATATTAGCACCAACGGAAACTGCAAAATTACCATTGTATATTGACATATCTTCAATTATTGCCGGTATGGTATCACCGCCTATACTAAGACCAAATCTAGAATCTTTTAAACAAACAGCTTTACAATTGTAAACCTTGAGATTTGAGGTATTTGAAAAAGAAAAGCTTGTTATAATGTTTTCGGCATTGCAATTTTCAACACATATATTACTAATTGTGTGTCCACTTGATATAGTTGAGGCATTGATAGCACTGCTTCCGTATTCGAAATCTATTCCAGAAATTTTTAAACCACTAACATTCACAAGTCTAATTCCGTGATTATAATATGAAATCTTCTCGACAGTTTTTATTTCGCCGGTTTCCGAGTCAGTTTCTTGCACCTGAGTTATTGTATGTGTTCCGACAATCTTCATATCACTGATTGAAGCCGCAGGCGGATTGTCGCTGACAGTTGTGCTGTACTCTACACGGAAAAGCTGAGTTGATGTTGAATCGGTCTCAAGCACAAGCTTTGCACCGTTACCGACGATATCTACGGGATGATCTATATGGATATCCTCTGCTGTGTAGTATGTACCGGGCGAAAACTCAACCCGTCTTGCACCCGAATTGACTGCCAACTGAATAGCCGTCTTATTCTCGGCAAAAAATTCAGTTTTTTCTTTTGTAGTCATATTTGCAAAATCGCAATCAGCTACCGCACCAAACTGCTCGACTCTGACTGTGCCGTTTTCGGGGATGAGTTCGAGCGTACAGCCTTTACAAGTTACTTCAAGACCGCTGAAAATCATTTCTTCTGATTCGGAAGCGTTGATGCTCTTTACTTTATACAAGCCGCTGCCGCCGTCATTGACTTCATTAAAGCCGTAGGTTTGCACATAGTCACCGTTGTTTACGCCTCTGTCTTCTTTGTTAAAAAATTCATTAAGTGTACCAAAATCTTTTATCATTTTAAATTTACTCCTTTAATTAATTTATTTTTTAAATTTGTTTCTTTTCGAGCCTTTCGAATAAAGCTCATTCATTTTACTGCTTTGTTTTTTGCTTTGGCAGAGCGTTTTGCCGTTTTTCACTCCTTACGATTTTAGTTGAGTCAGTATAAAATATCGCTACATTCCAATCACCTCCTTTGCTGTTTTGTCCTTCCTTTGGTGCTATTCTAATCCTCTTTCAGGTACTTAGTCAAGAGTTTTAATGAACATTTGTTCTTTTCGTTAAAAGATAACAAAAAAGCACCACCAAATTTTGGCAGTGCTTTTTTAAACATTCAGACTTTGTTAACACATTTCGTTTTCAAATGTGCTATGTGATTATATTTAAATCTATTTATTAATTAGAAAACACCTCCGATACAAAAGATATCGGAGATGTTCGATTTATTTATGCACAGATAATAAATGAAAATTATTCTCCGCCGCCGACTGAGCCGTCCCACGTATCGACGGACTTTGCCTTCATTTCTTCTTCGTCAAACCAGCGTGTGGTGACAGCCTTTGTTTCGGTATAGAAGCGGAAGCCGTCCTTACCGAGACAGTGAAGATCGCCGAAGAATGACTGCTTGTGGCCTGTGAACGGGAAGACACCTACGGGTACGGGGATACCGACATTGACGCCTACCATGCCGCCGTCTGTTCTCTTTGCAAACTCACGTGCATAGTAGCCGTTCTGTGTGAAGATAACAGAGCCGTTTGCAAAGGGGTTAGCATTCATAACTGCAAGACCCTCTTCGAAATCCTTGACTCTCTTGACACAGAGAACGGGGCCGAAAATTTCTCTCTGACCGACTGTCATATCTTCCGTAACGTGGTCAAAGATTGTGGGGCCTACATAGAAGCCGTTTTCATAGCCGGGCACAACGGGATTTCTGCCGTCGAGAATAAGCTCTGCACCTTCCTCGATGCCTTTTTCAATCCATTTGTAGATTGACTGTCTGTGAGCTTCGGTAACAACGGGACCGAGTGTAGATTCTTTATCGTATGCAGGGCCAAGCTTTAGCTCTTTTGCAAACTTTACAAGGTAACCGACAAGCTCATCGGCAATGCTTTCCTGAGCAACGATAACAGGAAGTGCCATACAGCGCTCACCTGCACAGCCGAAGGAAGAGTTGATGATACCTCTTGCACTTCTCTCGAGAGCAGCGTCTTCTAGGACAAGGCCGTGATTCTTTGCCTCGCAGAGAGCCTGAACACGCTTGCCGTTAGCAGCAGCTCTTGAATAAATGTGAAGACCTACGCTTGTTGAACCGACAAATGTAATGCCCTTGACATCGGGGTGATCCATAAATATTTCTGCTTCGTTTCTGGAGCAGGTAACGATGTTGATAACGCCGTCGGGAAGACCTGCCTCTTGCCAGAGCTCAGCGAGTCTCATACAAGTCATAGGAGTCATTGAAGCTGCCTTAAGAACAATTGTATTACCGCAGACGATACACAGCGGTGACATCCAACCCATAGGAATCATACCGGGGAAATTGAAGGGAACAATACCTGCAAATACACCGACAGGCTCTCTGTAAAGAGTGGTGTCGTAGCCTGTGGAAGTATCTCTCATGCTTTCGCCCATAAGAAGTGAGGGGGCTGAGCAAGCAAGCTCAACAGGCTCCTTAACCTTGAGTATATCGCCCTTGGCTTCGCTCCAGACCTTACCGTGCTCTCTTGCACAGATTTCTGTAAGCTCATCCATATGCTCCTCAAGAAGCTCACGGAATTTGAAAACGATCTGTACTCTTTTCATAACAGGTACATTAGACCAGGTTTTGAATGCTTCCTTGGCACAAGCGATCGCTTCGTTTACCTCATCCTTGGTACAGCAAGGGGTCTGTGCAATAACTTCGCCGGTGCTGGGATTATAAACATCCATATATTTTTCGCAGGAAGAATCAAGCCATTTGCCGCCTGCGAAATACTGAAGCTTTTTAACTGACATTTTTTAACACTCCCGTTAATTTTTTCATCTATTAATTTATATCTTTTCAAATAATCTGTCAATAGAATAACAAAAAATCATCTTTTAACATTTTTTCTTATCAATATTCATATACAGTTAATATTCGTAGCAGTTCAAAATTTGCAAAAAAATTCACGTATTTAACCGTTATTATTCAAAAATTACTTGAAGTTGACAAAAAAAGTGATACAATTATCATATTAAAATTCGGAGGTAAACGGAAAATGGGCAAAAAAATAATAGTTGCAGGTCTCGGTCACGGCGGAATTGCCGCAGCCGCAATGCTCGCCAAACGCGGATTTGACGTAACCGTTTACGAAAAGAAAAGCGAGGGCACACTCGGCTACGACTGGACAGATATTTTCGCACCCGCAGCACTCGGAATAGCGGAAATGCCTATGCCGCCTGAGGACAAATACGAGTATAAAGAGAATATGACATTTTTCGCACCGACATCCGAAAAGTCACTTACACAGCACGTACCGTATGATGAACTTGAGATAAAAATGGAGCGCAAAGACATATACGCTCACTTTATTAATCACGCAATCGGTTGCGGAGTAAAGATCGAATATGATTGCGAAGTTCTCTCCCCTCTTATGCTTGGTAACAGAGTTATCGGAATCAAGACTTCAAAGGGTGATTTTACGGGCGACCTTGTTATTGATGCGTGCGGACTCAACTCCCCTGTAAGAACTAATCTGCCCGACTCGATGGGAATTGAAAAACAGGTCAAACGCGAAGAAAAAATTACGATTTACAGAGCATTTTTCAACAAGGCAAGCGATGAAGAGGTTGAGGCTAAATTCAGAGTCAACTTCTTTGCAGGCGGCGAAAAGTGCATAAGCTGGGTTGCCTCAGAAGATGAATACACAGATCTGCTTGTCGGCAGATTTGAAGAATTTACGCTTGAAAAGCTTGAAAGTTATGCAGATATGCTCCGTGAGAAATCACCTCGACTCGGCAAAGAAAAGATCAGAGGCGGACAGTTTGTTGAAATTCCCGTACGACATCCCCTTTCGGTCATGGTCGGTGACGGCTATGCCGCAATCGGCGACAGTGCATTTATGACAGTTCCGCTCATCGGCTCCGGTATTGCAAACTCGCTTAAAGCGGCTAAAATGCTGACAGACACTGTTGCTTCTGATATTACAGAATCGTACAGTGCGGAAACGCTGTGGAATTACCAGGTGAAATTCTTCAAGTCGCTCGGCTCGGGTCTTGCACCGCTTGAGTGCGTAAAATATATGCTGCTCAGCCTCACTCCTGATGAGCTTGACTACTGCTTTGACTCAGGTATGCTAAACGAAGACAACATTACAATGACAGCAAACTTTACGAGCATTAACACTCAGTTCAAGCTTGACCCATATGATCTTGTAATCAAGGCAAAAGCGGTATGCAAGCGCACCGAAGTACTCAAAAAGGTTATGCTCTGCGGCAGCAGAATGGCACAGGTTACGGCAACGTGTGCGGCATTGCCTAAGCGTTGGGACAGAAAGAAAGTTATGCAATGGGCTAAAGCATACTCCGCGCCGTTCAAATCCTATACAAAGTAAAAAAGAAGGCATCCGTTTTGACGGATGCCTTTAAAAATTATCAGTACAGTTTAAAAAGCTGTGTAAGCGGATTGTAGCCGAGTGCAAAGTACTTGAAGATCCAGATAATAGGATTGTACTTGAAAACAGCAACATCAAGAACTGTAACGAGACCGCGAAGGAACCAGGGAAGGTCATAAGTCTTGGGCACGTCTACAGGCTCAAACTCTTCACCTTCTACATTGAGTACCATGGGGTTAGCGTAGCAGATACCGTTGTCGCCGGAAAGATAGAATCTGACAAAAAGGTTAGGCTCATCAAGAAGCTTATCGCTGTGAAGGTCGAGTGTTGCTTTGCCGTCAACAAGCTCGGTACGCAAGATAACATTACCGTCGGAAACCCATGTGATAATGTTTGCGTTGATACCCTCAACAGTGATAGTATCGTTCTCTTCATCAACTGTAATTCTCTTTACCTGCGGAGTATCATCACGCCAGTAAGCTCTGGTATCGTACACATCCTGCTCAACAAAACCGGGCATTTCTTCCATACCGTTGAGCTCAACACCATTTGAGAAATGGGAAACGGAGAAGAACTGACCTTTTTCAAGGCACTCGCGGAAAGCCTCAAGAGTAAGCTCGGGCATCCAGCTCATTGTATAAGCATCGTTGAGCGAAGTCTCATTGTGAGAATCGGCAAAGGTATTGCCCCACGGTACGACACCGTTGGGAATTGTCTTCTGCAGAATCTGGTCGTAGAGAATGCGGTCACAGCGTGTATGTGCATCGGTTGCACTGTTGATACCCATACCCAGTGAATTCTCGGGATCGTCAAGGAAGATACGTGCAAACTTATTTACATAGTATTCATCAATCTTCTGGCCGACATGGTCTGCAGAATCCTTATCGGGATATACATACTCGCCAACATGTGAAAGGAATGTTATACCATCGAGCTTCGCAACCTCACGGCAAGGTGTTTCATAGTCGCCG
The DNA here is from genome assembly GCA_045544155.1 of Acutalibacteraceae bacterium. Classification (GTDB taxonomy): domain Bacteria; phylum Bacillota; class Clostridia; order Oscillospirales; family Acutalibacteraceae; genus UBA8612. The sequence continues at coordinate 38,180 of JAZPYN010000021.1, read as the reverse complement.
AAAACACCTGCATAGCCCTGGCCGTACTCTGCCCAATAGCTTGTAAGGTGACAGTCAGCAAAAGGAGTTGCCATATTCTGCTCATTGCCGAGCGGTACATCAAGCATACCGTTGGTTGTTGTACGTGTAAGGGTATCACCGTCTGTGGTGGTATATGTTCTGTCGGGGTTAGTACCGTTGAGGTAACCCTGATATGCTTCTTCGGGAACAGGAATTATCGGAGCGTTGTTATTGGTACGCTCTTTCTTTATAAGGCGCATAAGCGGCACTGTGTCCGGCACAACATTCCAGCCGCGGTTGAGTGTGCCGTGGTCGGTAAGCGCGACAACTTCATAATTGAGTGCATAGTGCATATCGCAAAACTGCTGAACAGGAAGGAAGCCGTCACTTGCATTGGTGTGGCAGTGAAGCTGAGTTTTATAATCGTCCCATTTGTCCCAATCAACTTCTTCGTAGGGATTGTCGATTATAAAATTTTTTTCGCTGTTTGCTGCAAATGCAGGAATTGCCGTTACAACAATAAGTATTGCAGCAAGCATAAATGAAAGTAATTTCTTAAATTTAGCTGACATAGTACTCATCCTCCGTTTTCAGTTATGCGTTCATTATACTTCAATGATTTAAAACAATCAAGTGAAATTTTCAAAAAAATTATCGCCGCAAAAGATTTTACTCTTTTGTGACGATAATTAAGACCGTTTTATTTTACAAAATCGCCCTTTATTTCTGCCTGTGCAGCAAGCCTTGCCTCCTCTTCGGTGCCATCCTGCATAATTTTCGCCATTCTGTCACGGCGCTCCTGAAGATCGGCATACATCTGGTTACGCATTTCAGCATTAAGCGGATAGAACAGCTTGGGAATTATACCAAGAGAACTTGTGATAATTGGGACACCTGTACCGAGAGCGAATATCCACCATTTTGTCTTAGTAGTCTGTGTACCTACCTTAATACCCTGCTGATAACCTATTTTGCCGAGAATCAGAGATTGCACACTGCCCATAACCGTTCGCTGCAGCTTACTTATAAGTGACTGAGCAACACCGGTCATAGCCTCGGCGCGGTAACCGTTTTTCCACTCGCAATAGTCCATAGATTCGTTGACAATTTCGTTGGGAATAACACGCCGCAAGCCGTAGACACACATTTCGAAGACTTCTTCTATTCCCATCAAGGGAAGAATAATAGCCTTCTTCATAAAGTTGTTGTTTATCGAGCCAATGCCGAAGACAACCATCCAAAGCATATCGGTCCATGCATCTTCAAAAATCCACAGTGCCTTTGTTGAGAAGCGCTTACGAAGCGGAGCAACAAAGCTGTAGCTGATGAACTTGACGGGGAATGCGGGAATACCGACGATGGTTTTCCATGTGATTGAACCGATAACATCGATATAAAAATTAGTTCTGCTCGTACCGACACCAAAACCGCTGAGAAAAGAGGACAGAACCTGAACAAGAACAGGCTTGTTGGTAACGATAGCCTTCAGACCCTGAATAACGCTCGGGCGTTCAACAGACTGCTGAACTCTTTCACGGCTTAGAGTGAAGAAATACATAACGAAGATTGTAGAAAGAATCGCACATGCAAGACCGAAGCCTGCAAAGAGCTTGGGAAGCTCCCAACTTACAGCGTCGTTGATAACAAGGTCATAGAGAATACCGAAAATCTGTTTCGGGAGATCCTCGAAGATATGAGACAACAGGTGCGCCATTGTGATAAGCCTTGTACGCTCAACAGGGTTGGGCGTAATAGTAGTCATAAAGCCTGTATTTGCAATACCGGTAAATGTGCCTGCAGTCTCCTGCACCATCATCATAATCGAATAGAAAATTAGCTTTGGCAGATATGTAGAGGCTGTGCCCGGGAAGATAAACGGAATGACCCAGTAGAACAGACCGATTATCATAAGCGGGATCTGACCGAAAAGCATATAGGGCTTGAATTTACCCCAACGGGTACGTGTACGCTCAACAATAACGCCTATAAAGGTATCGTTTATGATATCCCATACCGTAGCAATAACGTTATGAAGAGCAAGATAGTTGAAGTCGATTTTTACAACGTCAAAAATATAACGCTCATAGAAATCACTGATATTGAGGGTTGCCGCAGCATCGTTGAGGACATAGGCAACAGTTTCTGCCCGGCCTACATAGCGTCGGTTACCTTTGTATTCAATGCTTTCCTGTAAGGCCTTGTTGCTTTTATTACCTTTTTTAAAAATCGGCATATATGCACCACCTTTTTAAGTACATTGATTCTAATTTAGCATATTTTAAAGCAAAATTCAAGTGATTTATCACATATTATCCACAATAATATGTAACTCCCGTATCACTAAAAGCTCTATGCGATACGGGAGCATTTAAATCAATCGAGTTTCAGGAACATTTCGAGTATGCGTTTTACACAAAGCTCAAGGTCTGCCCTTGTGATTCTGCCGTCTTTATAGCCTTCCATAAGGTCTTCGGGATAACCGCAGTGCATCTTCATATCATTACCTGCTTTTACCTCCTTGACAGGGTCATTCTTTACGCCCCAGTCAGTAACAACCATACCGTCATAGCCCCACTCACCACGGAGAATGCCGGTAAGAAGCTCATAGCTTTCGGAGGTATGCTGACCGTTTATGAGGTTATAGGAAGACATTACAGTCCAGGGTTTACCCTCTTTTACGGCAATCTCAAAACCCTTGAGGTATATCTCACGCAGAGCACGTTCGGAAAGACGCGAATCGCTGCCCATACGGTTTGCCTCTTTGTTGTTACAGGCAAAATGCTTCATTGAAACGGCAACCTTCTGAGACTGTACGCCGCGGATATTTGCCGCCGCACACTTACCTGCAAGAACAGGGTCTTCGGAATAATACTCAAAGTTTCTGCCGCAAAGCGGGTCACGGTGAATATTGAGAGCAGGTGCAAGCCAGATTGCAAGGTTATTCTCTCTGATCTCAGCACCACCGCCTGCACCGACAAGGAAGTTGAGCTCGGTATCCCACGAGCAGGCAAGCAGAGTTGCACACGGCCACGCTGTAGTAGGAATACCCGTTTCGGTATCAAGTCGCAGACCTGCAGGGCCGTCAGCAGTAGGCATTGCCGGCACGCCGAGACGCTTCATCGGGCCGAAGCAGCCGGTATTTGCAACACCCGTCGGAGGCTGACCGCCTACAAAATCCATAAGCTCTTCAAGAGTAAACTGGGCAATAAACTCGTCCATAGTTATCTCTGTGCCGACCTTGTTAAACATAACAGGCTTTTCAGGTGCAGCCGCACCTGACGGCTGATTTTCGCCGTAATAATAGCTCTCTTCACCCTGAGGAAGAGCCTCAAAGCTGCCGTCGGAAAGCATACGCTTACCAAGCTTGAAGGGTTTACACCACTGTGAAAGCTGCTCGGTTACGGTATCTTCTTTTACTTCATATTCAAACGCGAGCTTTTCGAGGTCTCTTACAGATGTACCGATATAAAATTCATATGCACCTTTTTCAAGCACATAGGCAGATTTGCAGATTTTGCCGAGGTCGTCAAAGCTTGCCATATCGTTGACTTTGAATGTTATTGCAAGAGTCTCGGACTCACCCGGAGCAAGAAGATTTGTCTTTCTGAAAGCAGCAAGCTCCTTTGAAGGCTTGCCGAGCTTACCCTGAGGTGCGGAATAATAAATCTGTATGACCTCTTTACCTGCAACGTCACCAGTATTTGTAACCGTCACGGCAACAACTACGCTGTCACCGTCGACTCCGCAGAGTTTGCCGCTCAGAGCAAAGCTTGTATAAGAAAGGCCGAAGCCGAAGGGATAGCGGACAAGGTCTTTTTTGCCGGGAACTGTTTCGAAATAGCGATAACCGACATAAATATCTTCTGAATAGTCGACGTGGTCAAAGCACTCCCAAAAATCATCTTTACAGGGATAATAATCGTAAGATTTAGCTATTGTATCGGCAAGCTTACCTGACGGATTGACATCACCGCAGAGGATATCCGCAATAGCGGCACCGCCTTCAAGGCCGCCCTGCCAAGACATAAGGAGAGCTTTTACAGAATCGTTTTCGGCAAAATATTCGCAGTCAACGGCCGCACCCGAATTAATTACGACAATTACTTTTTTGAAGAGCTTACTTGTTTTATCAATGATATCTTTTTCAATATCGGAAAGGTACCAGTCACCTGCCTGCGGTCTGCGATCAACACCCTCGGCAGAAAAACGGCTGATAGTGACAATTGCTGTGTCAGCTTCCTTTGAAGCAGACTCGATAAGCTCATCGGGCACTGCAGGCTCTTTGACGTGCATACTTGCAAAAGTATCGTAAGTCATATCATCACGCTTGGTGCAAAACTCCATTGCGTTGACAATATCCCAGGTTGCATTTATCTGCGCCTGTGTAGGAATATTTACGCTTTCACGCTTGACATAGTCTTTATAAAACTCGACAAGCGGCATATAGATGCTGACCTCTTTTTCGCAGAAGCCTTCATAGATGTTGCGGATATACGGTACATTAACGTCGCCGCTTCCGCCGCCGCCCTTTATGTATTCGATAGTTGCTTTGCCGAAGAGAGCGATACGCTCGCCTTTCTTAAGTGGCAGAGCACCGTCAGTATTCTTGAGCAAAACCATGCCCTCGGTTGCCGCACGGCGTGAAAGCTGAGTATGCTTGAGCGATGCGGTTACACAGCGACCGTCCTCACCGAGAGGTATACAGGGCTGATATTTGAACCTTGCGAATCTTTCCATTATTATCATCCGTCCGTTTCTTTAATAGACTTTGTTTTATTATATCATAACAAAAAATACCGTCAAGAGAAAACCGCCGGTTTTTCGCCGACGGTTTTTACACTTATTTATTCTTGTTCTGTGAGGGCTGATTGTTGTTTTTCTGAGACTGATTGTTGTTCTGCTTGTTATTCTGCTTCTCCACTGTGTTTCACCTCCGGATTCAAGCGGTAAAAACAGTTTAACCGTAAAGCAGAATATTATTCATTTATACAAGCTTTTTACCGAATGCGATATCGGTATCGTAGATTTCAAGCTCCTCAAACCCGTATTTTCTGTAAAAATTACAGGCAGTTGTATTTGAAGTACCTGTTGTAAGCATAACACCCTTGATACCTTTTGCGGTAAGGTGCTCGCTCAGAGCGGCAACGAGCTTACCGCCGTAACCGCCTCGCTGATAGGCAGGAAGAAGGTCGATATGAAGGTGAGCAGGATAATCCTCCTTATATTTTTCGTGAAGAATATAAGCATCCCTTGCCCATTTTACATATTCATCACTGAGTTGTAATGACCTTGTATAATACTGCGTATCAAACACTGACTTGAACTTGTCGTAATTCTCTGCACAGATGATATAGCCTACAGCTTTACCGTCATCATCAAGCACAAAGCAGTTTTCCGGCTCCTGTTCTATGTAATACTCGCAGAAGGTGTGCAGAACGAACTCACCCAAAGCACCTGTTATGCTGTCATCAACACTATGAAGACAGGCGTAGCAAACACCGTCGTAATCTTTTTTTTCGTATTTTCTTATAGAAAGCATAAAAACCTCTCCGTTAAGTATTGATTTTAGTTTTGTTAATAATAATATTACAAATATTATACAAAAAAATCAAGCATTATATTTGAATTTTTAGAAAAAACAGTGTATAATGTATCCGCAACTATGCGGGAGGTGTAATATGAATACTGATAAAATTGTGAGAAAGGCTATTGAAGCCCTTTCAAAAACCGTAATATATTTAATGCCGAAAAGCTATTTTACTTCGGATGAAAATGCGAATAAGTATATGCTGACCGGTGACAAGAAATTCAGCGACAAGGCAGGGTGCTGCTACACCTGCGGATTCGGCAAGGCTGTGCTCACCCCTGACGATATTGCTTCCGGCAGATATTTTATTGCAGGTTATGATTCAAACAACCCTGCAACAGGCGTACTTGATGATATGTGCGCAAGAGCTGTTTATATCGATGACAATTCGGACAGAGGCGGTGTTGTAATATGCTCGATCGATGCAGTAGGTATCAGCCGAAAAGATATAAATGATATCAGAAAGATTGTTATTGATAGCGGTAAAATCCCGTCTCTTCGTTCAATCAACATCTGCGCAACTCACTCTCATTCCGCAATAGACACCCAGGGACTGTGGGGTGAAAAGCTATATAAAAGCGGCAGAAACGAAGAATTTATGACTGAGCTAAAAAAACGTACAGCAAAAGCAATCATAGCCGCATATGAAAGTCGAAAGGACGGCAAGCTTTATCTTGCATCAAAAGAAACCGAAGACCTTCAGTTTGACTGCAGAACTCCCGACACTTTTGACCGCACATTTACCCGTCTGCGTTTTGAGCCTGCTGATAACAGCGGCTGTATCTATATATTAAACTTTGCTTCTCACGCTGAGCTTCTCGGCGACAAAACAAAGAGTGTCAGCGCCGATTTCCCCGCTTATCTTATAAAAGAAATTGAAGAAAAAAATCCCGAAGCCAGTGCCGTATTCTTCAACGGAGCGATTGGCGGTATGATTTCCGCAAAAGAGATAAAGAAAATATACCGAAATGAAATCGACTGCGAGGCTTACACCAAAGGCTTCGGCAAAATGCTCGGCGAGCTTTCTGATTCGCTCACCGACGAAAAAGAGCTCGAGCCGATTATCAATATCAGCTCTGCTCCCATAAAGATTAAAGCGCAGAACTTCGTACTAATACTTGCAAGACTTCTCAAAGTGCTCAACAACGATATTGCGCGCTGCGAAAAGAGAAGTGAAGCCGCAATACACTCAGAGGTCGGTTACCTCGAGCTCGGCAAGGGCGACGTAGGCATATACCTCATACCCGGCGAGCTTTTCCCCGAGCTTTACAACGGTGAATTTCTCAGTGCGGAAGAATCGGGCACAGGCAAAGCCGCAGACTACAAGGTGCTCAGCAAGATGGGCGGTGCAAAGCATCACTTTGTTATAGGCCTTTGTAACGACGAGCTCGGCTATATCATACCCGACAATGACTTCGTGCTCAATGAAAGGATGCCATACATAAACAAAGGTGTCGACAGATTTGACAGAGGTCACTACGAAGAAACAAACTCAACGGGTCGCGACACAGCACGCACAATACTTGAAGCTATGGATAAGCTGATATCCGCAATAAAATAAGGAGTGGTTTATAAAATGAAAAAATCAGTAAAATCAGTCATTTCCTTTATACTGGCAAGCGTAATGCTTTTTTCGATGGGCACGTCTGCTTTTGCCGCAGATGCTCAGCCTGCCGACAACACAGGCATTATCATAGCGACAAACCTCGTAAACTCACTGCTCAACGGCGTATTCAGTCTTCTCAGCTCATTATTCCCCACCTCATCAATTCCTACGGTTGAAGAATACTTTGACGGCGGAAGCGAAAACTTTTATGATGGTACAAAAGAATTTATCGACTCTCCTGCTGACGGTGCAAAGTGGAGCCTCGGCTTTGACGACGAGAGCATAGTGCCCGAAAACCTTGCTGACGGCTCAAAGAAGTATTATACAGGCGGCTATTTCACCCAGAAGGTCGACTCTGTTTATGATGACCAGAAGGTGCACGCAATCGCACTCAGTGACGGCTCCGGCAGAGGCACAGCAATCTTCGCAACAATAGACGGTATCGGTGTGAGTAACGCTGATATACGTGCAATCAGAGCACGTGCTGAGGAAAAAATCAAGGCAGAGGGTATTACAAGCGATATAGTTGCAATCAACATAAACTCAACACACTGCCACACTGTTGTTGACACACAAGGCATGAGCCTTATGCTTATACCTCAGATATTCATCAATATCGCTGCCAATATACCTTTCTTAAAGCCGATCAGAAGTATCGACCGCGAATTCCACGAGATTATGATTGACGGTGCAGCTGAAGCCATCGCCAACTCATATATAAATATGGAAGATGGTTCGCTCTATTACTATGAAACAGAGCGTATTGCCCGTGACGATGAAAAAGGAATATATCAGGATGACGAATACGCTTACCTTCGCAACAAGCGTTATGACACTGAAGGATACCAGAATTTCTTCGCCTGCTTTAAGTTTGTACCCGACAATGCAGAAGCACGCCCGACCGTATTCACAAACATTGGTGCACACCCGACAACAATAAACCGTGCAACCACAAAGCTTTCTGCTGACTTCCCCGCATATATGGAGAAGAAAATCAATGAAAGCGGCAGTAACTTTATGTTCATACAGGGTGCACAGTCTCCCGTTTCGGTAAAGAAAGACGGTGTGCAGGACGAAGGTGTACTCAATGAAGTCAATGCTGAAATTGAGGCAGACCCCTCGGTTGAAGATTACAGAGCTGCAAAGACACTCGGCTATGAGTTTGCAAGACTGATTATCGAAGGCGAAGAAAACGCAGCAGAGGTCGCTCCCCTGCTCAACGTCAGAATGTCCGAAATAAAGGTCAAGCTCGATATCGGTCTGCTTCAGCTCGGCGCAACATCACAGCTTCTCGGTTTCACAACAGTAAAAGACAAAGAAAGTCAGAGCGGCTATTCAATTATCACAGAGGTCGGATATATTGAGCTAGGCACTGACATTGTAATGCTTACCGTACCCGGTGAGCTTGTTCCTCAGCTCGTTTACGGTAACGTTGTTGACAAGACAGAGGCTTACCTCGGCAAAGACTGGGAGATCGACTGCACGGCAGATATTATCGGCGAGGACAAGACTGTGCTCGTAATGGGTCTTTGCAATGATGCTATAGGCTACATTGTACCTGACAACGACTATGCTCCCTTTATTGCAGACTCGCTCTGGAACACCGATATAGGCGAAAAGCTCTGGGGTAAATATCACAGACATTACGAAGAGATGCTCTCTGCAGGCAGTACCGCTGCTTCATCTGTAATGACTGCACTGAACAGCCTTGCAAAGGACGCACAATAACAGACGAAACGGAGTTTTTGTTTTGAAATACTACCTTGGAATTGACGGAGGCGGCACACGCACTACAGCCGCAGTATCTGATGAAAACGGAAAACTAATACTCAAAAAGGCAGGTAAAACAATAAACTTTTATTCCGTAGGAATGGAAACTGCACGCAATAACCTCGACAGCCTTGTAAAAGAAATATGTCAGGAGCTTGGCTGTGACGGATTTGAAGGTGTTTTTGTCGGCTGCTCTGCACTTGATAGCAAAGCTGACGAAGCTACACTGACAGCCCTTTGCGGCAACATCAACGCAAAAGCAACAGAAATGAACAGCGACCTATATATCGCACTCAGATCAATGGGCGATATCGAATGCCCTTGTGTTGCGATATGCGGAACAGGCTCCATGGCAACAGGCATTGACAAAGACGGCAACACGCTTATTTCCGGCGGTTGGGGTCACATTATAGGCGACGAAGGCTCAGGTTATGCTATTGCCGTAAACGCACTCAAACTCTGCTGTAAGCTGTGCGATAAGGGTGAAAGCTCTCCTCTGCTGGATGCTGCTGAAAGCTACTTTGGCGTGTCGGATTTTCGCAAGGCGATAGATATTATCTATTCACCTGAAACGACAAAAGATATAATAGCAGGCTTTGCAGCAGACATAGGTAAGCTTGTACAAACCGATGATACAGTAAGAGATATCGTTATATCAGAAGCCAAAGCTTTTGCAAAGACAGTACTTATACTGCTTGATAAAGTCGGCTGCTGTTCTGCACTCGGTCTTTACGGCGGAATATTTGTACACAATTCACTTTTCACCGAAACATTTAAAAACGGTATAAGAGCTGTTTATCCCGACCTTGATATTAAACTTCTCACTGTGCCGCCTGAAGAAAGTGCACTTGAGCTTGCGAGGAAACTGAAATGAAAAAATATCTTGAATACATAGAAACCGCAAAAAGCATTATAGACAAAATAAGCACAGAGGGTGCACCGTCGATTGAGAAAGCGGCTGAGGTCTTTGCCGATACGCTTATTAACGGCAGGAAAATTTTTCTGTTCGGCACAGGTCACTCACATATGCTTTCCGAAGAGCTGTTTTACCGTGCAGGCGGCCTTGTAAACATTCAGCCGATTCTTGTCGAGCCGCTCATGCTGCACATATCTGCAAGCGAAAGCACAAATGCAGAGCGTGTTGAAGGCTATGCAGAAAGAATATTTGACGACTACGTTATGGCTGAGGGCGACACGGTTGTAATCATATCAAACTCAGGCAGAAACGGCGTTATAGTCGATATGGCTCTGCTGTGCAAAGAAAAAGGACTTAATGTAATAGCACTGACTAACCTTGAGCACACGTACGCAGGTGCTTCACGTCACAAGAGCGGCAAGCGACTTTGCGATATTGCTGACATCGTACTCGACAACTTCGGCTGTGTCGGCGATGCCTGCGTTGAGGTTGACGGAATTGAGGGTAAAATCTGCCCCACTTCAACCGTAACGGGTGCACTGATACTCAATGCGATAGTTGCCGAGGCTGTTGACACTTGCGCAAAGAGAGGTTTCAACCCCGAACACTTTGCAAGCTCAAACGTTGACGGCGGCGACGAGATAAACAACGCACTCATAAACAAATACAAAAAGGAGATAAGACACCTTTGATTTACCCGAAGATACAGAAAAATCACCTTAACGGCAGTGCTGTAAACGTAAGCGGTGTCTGCATCAGCGGTGATTACAAAGATAAGGCAGAAAAAGTATTTGCCGCTTACGGCATTGATACCTGCGGCAGTTTTACCGTTGAAATAAAAACAAGTAACACAAAAAAGACAACATATATTGATGAGCTGTCGGCTTTAAGCAACGAAAAATATTTCATCACCGTGACAAGCAACAAGGCTGTAATTGAAGCCGCAACAAAACGCGGAGTATTCAGAGCGGCACACACACTTGCAAAACTGATAAGCAAAGCTGAGCTTAAAGAAGGCAATGCAGAAGACTACCCGATGTTCCGTAAACGTGGTTACATTGAGGGCTTCTACGGCTCAACCTGGGAGCATGACTGCCGTATTTCCGTAATGAAACTTATGGCAAGCTACGGAATGAACACGTTTTATTATGCACCCAAGGATGATATATATCACCGTGAGAAATGGCGCGAGCTCTACCCTGAAAACGAGCTTAAAGAGCTTAAAGAGCTTTACGAAACAGCAAGTGAAAACGAGCTTGATTTTCATTGGTGTATCGGTCCGGGTCTCACCTACTGCTACACATCAGACTCTGACTTTGAAACACTGATAAATAAATTCAAGAATGTTTACTCAATCGGTGTAAGGGGCTTTGGTCTGTTGCTTGACGATATTCCCGACGAGTTTCAGTACGAGGATGATGCTAAGGCTTTTGACGGCATTGTTGATGCACATATCGACCTTATCAACCGCACCTATACCGCACTCAAGGAGCTTGACTGCAATATTACAATGACGGTATGCCCTACTCAGTATCACGGCGACGCAAACGAATACTATATAACAAAATTCGGCAACGGTATACCTGCCGATGTCAGCGTATTCTGGACAGGCGGAGAAATATGTTCGCGTGTTCTTATCTCACGTGAGGCTGACGAATTTTTAAGAAGCACCAAGCATATGCCTCTTTATTGGGACAACTACCCCGTAAACGACTGCGAAATGTTCAACGAGATGCACCTTGGTCCTATAATCGGCAGAGATGCTGACCTTTACAAGCACAGTGAGGGTCTTATTTCAAACGTTATGGAGTATGCGGAGTGCTCAAAGATTCCGCTGATGACCATTGCAGACTACCTTTGGAATCCCGTAAGATACAACAGTGAAGAGTCAATCCAAAACGCTCACAGCGTGATTCTCGGTGACAAGGCAGAGCTTTTCGGCTATATTGCAGACCACCTTGCGGTATCCTGCCTATCAAGGCACGCAAGCGTAAATATGAGCGATAAGCTTTCGCATATAGGATTTCTTATGTCTACAGGCAGAGCTGAAGAAGCCGCACAGGAATTTGCCCGGTTTAATGCACAAAACAGAGCCTGCCTTGAAATGCTGCGAGACACAAGCACACCGATGTTTGCCGAAATGAAAAAGTGGGCAGATAAGTTTGAGATGTGCTGCGACCTGCTTGATGCAGTGCTCGGCGCTTCCGTCTCCCCTACCGAAAAAAACAAAGCTTTGCTTTCAGAACTGCTCGAAAGATACAACAGTGACGCAGTTGTAATGACGGGTTTCTGCCTGCGAGAAGCGGCAGAAAAAGCACTAAGAATGTAAAACGACCAAACGGCTTGCACCAACAGATGCAAGCCGTTTTAATATTATTTTTGAAATAATACTTGATTTATTTTTAAGCATGTGGTATTATACAATCTGTTCGAAGAAAAAACTTCACTCTTCACTCTTCACTTTTACTTATTACTTTAAATATGGGGGTATAGCTCAGCTGGGAGAGCGCTTGAATGGCATTCAAGAGGTCAGCGGTTCGATCCCGCTTATCTCCACCAAAAATCCCGTTCGTATATACGAACGGGATTTTTTTACCATAACCAAGTTAGAGAAATCGGGCAGAGAAAAACCTCTGCCCGATTAATTTCATTTTGTCTTATATTAACTTCTTTTGCTTAGTTGCAAAGGATATCTGTTTCTATATATCTGACGCCCATATCGTAGAGAGCTTTAGCCTCCTCTACAGTGTTAACCGTAAACAGAGAAAAATTGACATTTTCGCTTATTGCCAGATCGATATTATATTTGGTGTTTTTATCGTAGCTGGCCGAGAGCCACACGTTATCGCCAAGCTCTTTCGCATCGGCAATAGCTTCAGGTGTCATCTCGTCTACCAGATACCACAGCTCAATAGCGGGATTAAGCTCGTGTATTGCCTTGAGCTGCTTGAGATTATAGGTGAGCACAATTGCTTGGTCATCAAGACCTCTTTCGCTTATTGCATCGACAATACTGTAAAGCATATCGTAATTCTCTATACCTATTTCGATCTGAGGTCTTGTTTCGGTGCCTACAAAAACATCAAGATACTCTTCAAGAGTAGGTATACGGGAATCTTTATATTTCCACAAATTTGCACCCCAATTGTAGCTGAAGGTCTTAAGCTCATCCAATGTGAGGTCTTTTATTTTTCCGAACTGGCAAAATCTGCCGTCGACCTCTGCGTTATGTATAACAACCCACTTATTATCTTTTGTCAGCTGAATATCACACTCTGCAGAGTAGTAGCCGTTATTTACCGCCTCTTCAAACGAAGGCAGTGAATTTTCGGGGGCAAGAGCATGAACACCTCTGTGAGCTGTAAGATATACAGGATCTTCCTCAGAGCCTACGCCGTTTTCCGAGAGAGAAATGAGATGTTGCGGCTGATTAAACAAAAAGATTATGGGATAGGTAGGAGATAAATAAGAAAAATAAATAGGTACGAGTATGAGAGTAATAATCTTATTTAATATGCTTATCATTGAAACCGGTTCCTTTCGTATTTTATGTTGTTAAGTATAACACTTTATTTTAAATAAATCAACTGCAAAAGCTTAATAACAGATCTATTGGTTTTATTAGTCCCCCTTGCAAAACTTCAATCTAAAAGCTATAATAGAAATATAACTCAACAAAAGGGTGATGAAAATGTTCTCAAAAATAATCGCATTAATAATGAGCGTTTTTTCTGTTATCTCCGCTCCGTTTGCACAGTTTTTCTCTGAAGCGGAGCTTAAAATTGAGCTTGCAAAGGGCAACTACGAAAGCCCGTATATTGTAAGACCGCTTGAGAGGATAACCGTAAACGGCGCAGCTGTTGACGAATACTGCGTTGCAGCACCCGACGGTGCTTTATATGAAAACGCAGCAGAAACCCTTTGCGACGAGCTTTACAAGGCTTGCGGCACAAAGATTAGCCAAAAAGAAAGCACAACAGAAAAAGCATTTATAATCGATGAAGCTCTCAATGATAACAATAGCTTCAGCTTAAGGGTTGAAAACGGCAACGTATATATCAAAGGCAGCTCAAAAGTCGGTATTTCGAGAGGTTTAGCTGCTTTTGCAGATGAAGTGCTGCTGAGTGCAGACGGAAGTTACGATTTTAAAGACGGATATGAATACGACAAAACATTTTTAAATTACGTAACCTACGAGCAATTCGGTGCTGTCGGCGACGGCAAAGCAGATGACTTTGAGGCAATTATAAAGGCCCACGAATATGCAAACGAAAACGGTCTGAGCGTATTTGCAAGCGAAACAGCAACATATTACATAGGCGGTGCAAACAAGACAGCTTACATAATGACCGACGTCAGCTGGTCAACGGCAAAGTTTATAATCGACGATACAAACGTTGAAAACAAAAACTCATGGGTATTCAACATTGCACCGTCACAGGGCTCTGTAAACATAACCAATAAGCTATCCCCTCTTAAAATCGATGCAACGAATATAGGTACAACGCTTGAAAGCAAAAGCCTTGTTGTGCTTACAGATTCGAATGTAAAAAGGTACATACGCAAAGGTGCAAACCAGAACTCCGGCAGCAACCAGGCAGACGTTATAATTGTTGACGAAAACGGAAGCATTTCGGCTGACACTCCGCTTATATGGGATTTTGATGCGGTTACTAATGCTGTAGCCTACCCTATTGACACTGAAACGCTGACCGTAAAGGGTGGCAGATTCACAACTATCGCAAACAACGCATCTTCCGAATACAACTATTACTCAAGGGGCATTCAGGTAAGACGATCAAACACTGTTATTGACGATTTGTACCACGATCTTACAAATGAAGGTAAAACGGGTGCACCGTACTCGGCATTTATCAGCCTTTCGTGCTGTGCTGACGTAACGGTTAAAAACAGCACATTTACGGGTCATAAAAAGTACACGACCATAGGCTCGGCAGGTACAAGCGTAACAATGGGCACATACGATATCGGAGCAGCATCATCGGTTAACGCAAAGTTTATAAACTGCAAGCAGACAAACGATATAACCGACAGCGATTTCTGGGGAATTGCAGGCACAAATTACTGCAAAAACCTTGTGTATGACGGCTGTGCATTCTCACGCTTTGATGCACACCAGGGTGTACTTAACGCAACGGTTATAAACAGCGTGCTCGGACACCACGGAATAAAGCTGATAGGCAGCGGCACTGCTCTGATTGAAAACACTATAGTTTTATCCGACAGCTTTGTTGACCTTCGCTCGGACTACGGCTCGACATGGAACGGTGAAATGATTATACGCAACTGCAAGTTTTACCCCACGGGTGTTGCAAGCCATATAATCAAAGCAGAAAACTCCGAAGACCACGATTTCGGCTACACCTGCTATCTGCCGCAAAAACTAGAGATTGACGGCTTATTTGTACACAGAATCGGCACAAATTACCTTTTCACCAAGGTAAACGAGAAGCACAAATCCGACTCGTACGATGCAGCATATCCTGTAGTACCTCCGCAGGAAATAACGGTAAAGAATTACAGCAGTCTGTTTTTCGGCAAGCTTGCCGTTTCCAAGAACAAGGTAATGTTCAAGGTTGAAATAACTGAATAAACTCAACAAAAAACCGAGGTTTCACAACCTCGGTTTTTTTATGCCATAGTTTTAAGCATTTCTTTTGTTACTTCATATTTTGCCTCTTTACCCGAAACATATCGGTCAAATTCATCAATCATATAATAAGCCATACGGTGAGTTTCGTTGCCCATACTGCCTGCGATATGCGGAGTAAGTATTGCATTGGGACACCAGAAGAGAGGACTTGTAAACGGTGCTCGCTCATTTTTCAATACATCTGCGACAACAGTTATTGACGGATGACGAATAAGATTTTTTGCAAGTGCAAATTCGTCAACCTGGTCTCCCCTGCCTGTATTTATAAAGGTAGAATATTTTTGCATCAGCTTGAAGTGCTTAGCATTCAAGACATTTTTCAATTCTTTTTTGTTGGCGAGATGATTGCTTATAACAAGACACTTACTGAAAATTGTTTCAAGGTCGGTAAGAGTTACGCCGAGCTGCTCTGCTTTTTCTTCACTGCAGAATGGGTCGTAAGCCAAAACCTCAATATCATAGTCCTTGAGTTTTTCCGCTACTCCCGAGCCGATTACGCCGAGGCCGATAAGACCGACTTTAATGCCGAAATTGCCTTTACAGTGCTGAGTGTGCTTAAAAGAAGACGGCAGGCAAAGACGGTAACGCTTTGCACCCTGATAAAAGCCTTTGGAGGCAAGCAGAATCTGTGATACGGTATATTCGATTACAGGTACGGCATTTGCGGCAAAAGCACTGAAAACCCTTACACCGCTATCAAGAAAAGGTCTTGCAAAATACTGTACCGAACCTGCAGCATAAAACACGCATTTAAGGTGCGGCATATATTTTTTTATTTCTTCTTCGCTGAAAGTCGGCATACCCCAGGTAGAAAAAGCTATTTCAGCTTCGGCAAGAAAATCTTTATGATTTTCGATATTTTTTCTGTCGATAAGTTCATCAGAAATCTCACCGTAACACTTTATTTTATTTATTGCTTCATCGGGAAAAACAAGGCTGAATTTTTCCTTGTTTTCGCCGAGTAATGCTATTTTCATTGTTTTTCACCTCAATGGCTTCTGAGCTTTTCGACATCCTTACACAATGCAGATTCGCTGTCAAAATCGACAAATTCAACCATAACAATACCGTCAAAGCCTTTTGTCTCAAGCTTGGTAAGAAGCTTATCTATATAGTATTTATCCTTCTTCTTAAACTTCTGCTCTTTTTTCAGGTCACGGTAAGATACGTGCACATTTTCAATAAAATCAAAGGTTCTGTCAATTCGGTCAAGGTCATACTCCATACGGCAATACCTTGACTGAAAATACGTTCTGAAATTATCAGCCTGCAAATCACGCTGAATACGTAGGAATGCATCGGTATTATTGTTGAAGGTGTTATCGTGACATTCGGGACAGACAAGAAGAGAATACTTTTTTGCAATATCACACATCTTTTTTGTATTTTCAAGAAGTGTATTATATTCTACGTCGCCCGTTTCTTCGCTGTCTTTTTTACCAAGCCATATTCTGACCGATGAAGCACCCATAATGCTTGCAATTTCACATATTTCCGTCCACTGTGCTTCATCATTCTCCGCACTGTTGAAATAGCTGCCGTAGGAGCTGATTTTTATACCCTCGTTATCACAGATTGATTTGACAATGCGTGCTTCCTCGGTATTTTTTATATGGACGTCTCCGCCCCATTCGATGTATTCAATACCTGCTTTTTTTGCAATCAACACCACTTGGGCGGCACTCTTTTTTCGAAAAGTGACACTGCAAAGACCGAGTTTAAAACTGTTCATAATGCTTATCCTTCGTTTATTTTACTTAAATAATATTCAAAGCTCTTTTGTTCATACGGCACGGGTGAGGCTTTAATAAATTCGGCCTGACTGTCTTTTGTAACAGTAAGATAATCTCTGTAATATTTATTTTCTGCTACCGTTTTACCGTCTTGGATAAAAACAGCACCGCCTCGGCTGCCGGTTTCGGGACATTCTGCAATTATTGATTCAAGAAGAGCTTTCATACTGACGAACATATCGTGGTCACGGTAGTAATCAGCAATGCTTCTGTGCCTTTGCGGATATGACTCAAGCACGGCACTGATTTCAGCAAGAAGAGCAACACAGCCCTCATAATCACGCTTGAAAGAAGCGACCTGACTCATTCTTTTTTTAAAATGAGAATAATCGGTATCGGGACATATTTCAATATTTTTATCTTCTGTTTCAAAGGTTACATTTTTATTTTGAATTGACGGCTTACTCTTAATATGCTTTGCCGCAATAAGACCGCCAACCTGAGTATCGTTGAGTGCGGAGCCGCCCGGTCTTGAAAGGCCGAAGGTACCTGCTGCCTCACCGATAACGTAAAGGCATTTTATATCGGTTTCAAAATTATTGTCGGTATAAACACCGCCGTTATTGTGCTGGGCACATACGGCTATACGGAGCTTATCCGTATGCAGGTCTATGCCATGCCTGAGATACACGTCAATTGCCTTGCTGTTGAGCTTCTCAAGTCTTTCTATAGGTATATCGGCATAACAGTCTGCGTTTAACATATAATTCTTTGCTTCATCGCAGAGCTTTTCAAAAGAAAAACCATAAGGATTGCGTGTATAATCGAGATAAACTTTTCTGCCCTTGAGCATTTCACTATGCACTGCAAGGTCAATTTTAGAGCTTTCTTCTGCTCGGCTGTATGAAAACGGCCACTGATAGCCTTTGAGAAAAATAAAGCTGTAAGCTGTATGAATATCGTCAAAATAATCTGACAGAAATTCGTACTCGTTACCAAAGCCGTCAACACTGACAAACCTCGGCACAACCTGCATAAAGCTGCCAGAAACATTCCAGCGGAAATCAACGGAAGCTAAACCGTACTGCCACTGTGTAAAGTTACACATTCTGACACCTGCATTGATAAGCACACCCGTCATACCGTGCTGTGACTCGGGGTAAACGCTGTCCTGATAAATACAGGCAGGTGCACCCGTGGCGCAGATTATATTTTCAGCATAGATGTTTTCTTCTTTTTCATTTTTGAGATTTAGAGTTCTGACACCGTAAGCCTTACCGTTTTCAGTCAATATTTGGGTTACAAGCATATTATCAAAAACGGGAGTCTTATTATCCTGAGTAACAACCTTTTCGAGCTTCTCTGTCATAATTTTTGAAGTAAGAGGGCCGACAGAGGTAGCACGTAAGGTATTGTCGTGGTCGGTTTTATAGCCCGGATAACAGCCGTATTTATCGGTTGGAAAGCCCACACCGTAATCGCAAAGGCGCAGAAAACATTTACGGCTGTTGACGGCTTCAATATACATCTTTTCACCGTCGCAGGAGCCGCCCGAAAACATATCGGACGCCATTTTATACGGGCTGTCGGGAGTAATGCCGTCCATTGAAAGCTTATAATATGTCTGCTTATCGCTGCCCGTATTTCTGGATGTACCCGAAAGACGGTTTTCGGTAAATATTGCAATATCCCGTACACCTTCACGGTAAAGCCAATCAGCCGCACTGTAAGCGGCAGCACCGCTGCCGACTATAAGGCATTTATATACTTTTCTCATAAGCGCCTCACATTAAATCCGCCGTCACAGTCGATAACCGTACCGGTGCAGAAATCAAAATTACCGAGTGCCACGGAAGATACACATTTTGCAACGTCCTCGGGCTGACCCATTCTTTTTATCGGTGTAATACCGTCGGCAATGAGCTTTTCGTATTTTTCTTTAACCTTTGCGGTCATATCGGTTTCGATTATACCGGGTCTTATTTCTATAACACTGATACCATACTCTGCAAGCCTTGCGGCAAAAAGCTTTGTTATCATCGATATACCTGCTTTGGAAATGCAGTACTCTCCCCTGTTGACAGAAGCTGTATAGGCAGACATAGAGGATATATTTACAATTCTTGCTTTCCCGTTCTTTATAAGCAAGGGTGTAAGCTGCTGAGTGACGAAGAAAGTACCTTTAAGATTTATATTAGTAAGGTAATCAAAATCATCAGGAGTGATATCAAGAATGTCTTTTCTTTCTCTCGGTGCAACGCCTGCATTGTTTACGAGCAGGTCGATGCTTACAAAATTCATTTCGGCAAAGCTGAAAAGTCTTTTTCTGTCATCTTCAAGTGAAATATCACAAGGAACAAAAAACACTTTTCCTGCAAAAGTTTCTTTAAGCTTTTTTATATCTTCGGTTTCGTTTCTTGCAGTAACAATAACACTGTAATCAATTTCAAGCAACTCTTCGACAATAGCCTTGCCGATACCCCTGCTGCCTCCCGTTACAATTGCAACCATAGCTTTTTCTCCTTATTTTTTCAGAACAAACTTATTGTAATACGGCATATACACATCGCTGTCCCTTATAACACAGCCCGAAACAGTGCCTGCACGCATAAGCTCGGAGCATTTACTGCACTTTATACAGACTTTGTTTTTATCAAGTGCTCCCTTATCAAGATAGTCTTTATAGAAAGTCGGATAGGCAAAAGTCATTCTGCCGAAGCCTGCAAAGTCGCCTATGCCGTTTGAAAGCAGATATTCCGCGTAATTTACGGCGTTTTCCCCCTCATACGAGAGTGCGGAAACAGCAAAATTTATATCGGGAAAAGAATCTGTAATCTCTTTTGTTACATCATAAACACGCTTCATACCGATTTTACCGTCCTCGGGTGATTTGACCGAATAAGGGCGGTTGATATGAGGAATAAGATATGGATTACCTATAGTGAGATTTATAAGCTCTATACCTTTTTCTTTTAATCTTTTAATAATCTGTTTTGTTTCGGTGAGGTCAATTTCTTCCTTTTCATTCACGCCGAAGCCGTAGCCGTAAGGGAAACAGTCGCAAGCATTGAGCCTTGTTGTTACAAACGCCTTATCGCCTACAGATTCTTTAACTGCATCGATACAGTCAAAATAAAGCCTTATGCGGTTTTCGAGACTGCCGCCGTAGTTGCCCTCACGCTCATAAGCACTTAAAAGCTCGTTGAAAAGATATCCGTGACAGCACTTGACATCGATGCCGTCGAAGCCTGCCTCAGCAGCGAGCTTTGCCGCTTTTGAATACATAGCAGGAATTGTTGAAAGGTACTCATCGGTTGCAACAGTAAACGGCTGATTTTCCTTGCCCTTTTCCCAGAGAGAGTTTCTGTATGCAACTATAGGCTCCGGGATACCGTTTGGCTTGCTGTAACGTCCGCTGTGTGTCAGCTGTACGATTACAACAGGCTCAAAACCGTGAAGGCGCATTGATTTTGCCTTGATTTCACTTACGATGTTTTTAAAGCTGTCAACTGTATTTTCATTTATGTAAAGCTGACGCGGATTGGCTCTGCCCTCGTTACACACGGCAGTAGCCTCAAACCAGATAATACCCGGTGCGCCCTCAGCAAAACGCATATACCTGCGGAATGTCAGCTCATCAACCGCACCGCCAGCCGTTCCGTCACAGCCCTCCATAGGCTGAAAAAGTATTCTGTTGTAAACCTTTCTGCCGCAAATGTCTGCAGAAGTATTCAACAAGCCTTTCATAATTTCACCTCAGCTCAATTCTATATTTAATTTATCATTTTATAATTATAAATGCAAGTAATTCTTAACTGAATACGATAAAAAGCGGTTGCAAAAAATCATATGATTTTTACAACCGCTTTTATATAAAATATTCAACTTAGCATGGAAATAATTTGCTTAAATTCATCGGTTTCTTTAAACTCATCAGACAGCGGATAAGTTTCGGTCAACAGCTCTCTTACCCTGCTTTTGGCAATAAACGTACTGCCGAGAGTGTGTTTATCAAATTCTTTGCCTTCAAACATTGTTGAGTGCATAACGGTTATACGCTCCATACTGTCAAAAGCAACCGCAAGCTCTGCATTTTTTCTGAAATAGATAAGTGCGTTTTTATCGTCTCCGATAATATGATATTTCATTCCTATATGACCGTACAGATTCATTACGGTTCGCCACATTTTACCGTAATTTCCGTCATTATAGATAAACTCCAGCATCTCAACCTCTTTTTTAGAGGCTTCGATCTGCCACTCATCCGTACAGTTCTCAAAGTAATAATAGTGGTGAGTAAAAAGTGTCAGCCTGAGCAAAAAGTTTTCTTCAATTGCATTTTGAATTTTGGTGTCGTGTTCGGGATGATCTTCAGGGTAAAAAGTACAGAACATTTCACGGCTGTCACGCATATCGGGCATTTCGCAAATAATTTTTTCACATTTTTCAAACATAACATCCGAATTCTCTGAATTTAATTGCGAACGGTAAAATTCAATCATTGCCCGCTTTGCTTTTATTCTTATTCCGTCATCGGTACAGTTTTGCCGGATGTTATTGAAAATTGCAAATACTTCTGAAGAAACAGATGACAAATCTTCTGAAAATCTCACAAGACAACAAAGGTATCTGATTAACACTCTGAAATCATTGGGGAATTTTGCTTTTAAATCGTTTATGATTTTCTTCATAAGGTCATAGTCAGTAAGATTATCATATTCAGCAATTTTTGAAACAATTTCGTGTTCGTTTTCCGACTTGTTAATACCGAGAAGATCATCGACACTCACTTTGAAAAATCCTGCAATTTCAGGAAGCATAGTGATGTCAGGATAACTTTCGCCTCGCTCCCAATTACTTACACTTTGGAAGGTTACTCCTAAAATTTGAGCGAGCGTTTCCTGGGTAAGCTCTCTTTCTCGTCTTAATCTTTTTATGTTCTCACCTAAATAAACAGTCATTGCTTTTTCACCTCAGATTAGATTTACTGACCGGTCTGTACATATGATATAACACACTACAGTTAATAGCAATAAATAATCCTTTGAGTAAAGCTCAAGAGTTACTTGAATTATTCAAATCTAATCTGTTTAAAGAGCAAAACAAAATAGGTTGTGTATGATATGTTCTCTCCCTAAGTCGCCTGCGGTGACATTTCGCTCATCAGAGGGTGCAATGGCGGACGGCCAATGGCCGCCCCTACGGGGTTATGGGGAAGTTGACGTGACGGATAACCGCGGGCGACCACACAGGGTCGCCCCTACGGAAAGAGATAACAGAGAATATTGAACAGAAAATAAACAAGAGAGATTTTTTGTAATTCGCTTTTTGCAGATCAGTTATTGTGTTTTTCAAGACATTCTTTTGCCTGTTTTTCTATCATTTCAGCTTCTACGTCATATCCTCTGTTACGGTATTCACAAGCCATTTTTATATACTCATCATAAGCTTTTTCAAATTCGCCTATTTCCTTATACAGGTTTGCCTTGCTGTCAAGCTCATCACAAAAATATGTACCGATTTCACCGGCTGTGTCGTAATATTTCATAGCTTCATCATATTTCTTAAGCTTTTTGGCAATATCACCGCCGTGAATATATATCCGCCAGTCATCGGGAAAATTTTTGATTGCCTTTACGAAAAGATCATAAGCATCATCATATTTTTCATCCCATATAAGAGCAATTATAAGGTTATCGATTTCTCTCGGATTGTCGGGAGCAGCCTTTGTCTTTTCTTCAAGCTCTGAAATAATTTCATCATTTTTGTGCAGAAGAAAATACATCCATATTCTATGCATACAGGCAAGCTGATAATTCTCGGGGTCAGCATTCGGGTCATCGCTGACAGCTTTATCATACCATTCCACAGCAATATCCCTGCAGTAATTCATCATATACATATGTATCCAGCCGTATTGCCACTTATCAGCTGTTGAAAGCTCACCCTGCTTTATAAGCTTTAAATATTCGTTGCGGCAGCGCATAAAATCCTCCGGGTCACGGGAATCCTCATAAACTGAGGAAAGGCGCTGCGCATAGTTTCCGTAAGCGACCGTACTCTTTTTGTAAAAATCGTCTGTTGTAACCTCGTACAGCCTTGCTATTTCGGGCAGCAGCAGAACATCGGGCAGAGTTGTTCCGCATTCCCAACGTGAAACAGTATGCGAGCTGACACCGAGAATATCCGCAACCTGCTCCTGAGTGTAATTTTTCTGCAGCCTGAATTTTTTTAAATTATTTGAAAACACGGTATTCATATGTCAAAAGTCCTTTCTGTATTTTCAGAAGCTTCTGATTATATTATACTCGTACGCCGCATAAAGTCCACATCGCATTTTGTGACCACACTCGCAGAATTTGTTCAGTTTTGCAACTCAACTGTACAGTTAGTTATCAACTTTACTTTTTTTTGCAACGCAAACCTTTTTTAGCTACTATTGAGCAAACAATGAGGATTAATAAAACAGCCCATATTCCATAACCCAAAAGCAAATGATTCGTATACCCGGGTGTATAGATTATAGGTTCAAATATCATAAACGGAGTAATACTACTAATAAAAGAAAGAACAGCAATAATGACGATATACGCAGTCCAGAAAGTTATCAGCCACGGATGCTTTACGTTTGACGCAAGAAGAATACCAAGTAAAACAACTGCACCCGGTATAATTGCCGCTATATAACCGCCTGTTATAATCATAATAAATGCCAACACGGAAAACAGCACGGCAAGCACTATACCGACATATTTTCTTACTATTTTTTCACTGACTTTTGATTGATTACCGTTATCTTCTTTGACATAAATATATATCGGCTCGTTTGCGCCTTCCTCACCTTTTAAAATATAATCTGTCGACACCTTGAAAATTTCACTGAGTTGAACAAGCTTTTCCGTTTCGGGCATACACATACCGTTTTCCCATTTTGAAACCGTCTGCCTTGAAACGTTAAGCCTATCAGCCAGGTCACCCTGTGATAAATTTTTACTGTTTCTGAGTTTATAGATTCTTTCACCAAAATCTGACACAAACATCAGCTCCTTTCTGAACGTATTTTATCACAACTAAAGCGATTGAGTCTATCAATGTTAGTTTATAATTTAGCAACCTCAGGTTGCACATTGAATTTCTGACTAAAAAAACACCGGAAAGTAACAAACTGCCCGGTGTGCTGAATTATATCTTATTACCTACTGTATAGCCTTCGTAGACTGCGTTGGGGATTATACCGCCGCCATTGGAATCGCCGATATTGTAAATCTCTGCAACCTCATCTTTGAGCGAATCGTAAAGGGTTGTTTCGGGTCTGCCGCCGATTGCAAGAACAGCTGTATCGCACTTAACCGAATTTGTCTTGCCGTCTTTGGACTTATATACAACTTCTGTCGAGGTGATTTTTTCGACTCTGCTTTCGGTAAGCATATTGACCTTATAGCCCTTGAGGTGACCCATAAGGATTGTCTGGTCGGTTTTGCCTGTATTACCTGCAAGAGTGTTTGTCATTTCAATTATGCTGACCTTTTTGCCCTGCTTTGCAAGATACTCGGCAGTTTCACAGCCGATTGAGCCGCCGCCGATTACAACAACGTTCTTGCCGCAAGGCTCGCCCTTGAGGACATCTATGGCATTAACAGCTCTGTCTGCACCTTCAATTTTAAGAGCAGCAGGCTTAACACCCGTTGCACATACAACGACATCGGGATTTATAGCGAGAATATCTTCTTTAGTGAGCATTTTGCCGAGGTGCACATTTACGCCGTAAAGCTCAAGCTGACGCTCGAGATAAGGCTTCATAAGACCTAAATGCTGTTTGAAAGGCGGTTTACAGGCAAGATTCATCTGACCGCCGACTTCCATTTCCATATCGTAAACATCGACCGTGTGACCACGCATAGCTGCAATTCTTGCCGCCTCGACACCTGCAACACCTGCACCGACAACGACAACCTTTTTCTTTGTTTCGGCAGGTATAATACGGTAATCGTTATCGCCTCTTGCAAGCACTGCGTTACCCGAGCATATTGCTCTTTCGCCGTGCTGAAGCTGATGGTCGACACAGTGACCGCAACCGATACAGGGACGGATTTCGTCCTCTCTGTCCTCATTAATAAGATTTACAAGATCAGGCTGGGCAAGCAAGCCGTGACCGATGAAAATAAGGTCGCATTTGCCTGACTTAAGTGCTTTTTCGGCTGCAACAGGATTCTGTGCACGGCCGCCGCCGATAAGAGTTATATTCTTTTTGCCTGCCGTAAGCTTAAGGCCGAGCTTCATTACCATAGGAAGTGCAACAGCCATACAGTCGGCATATGCGGATTCGGGCTTCTGGTTTTTGCTCGCTTTACCTGACCAGATACCTGCAAGCACTTCGATTGCATCGACACCTGCCTCCTGCAGCTTTTTGCAGTAATACAGACCGTCGGGCATGGAGATACCGCCATCCTCGCCCATTTCGATAACGGAAAGCTTGACGATAACCGCAAAATCGTTACCGCAAAGCTCGCGGATACGCTTAATTATATTGAGGTGAAAACGGATTCTGTTTTCACGGCTTCCGCCGTATTCATCCGTACGGATATTTGCTGTTTTTGAAAGAAACTGCTGACCGAGATAGTAGCCGACAGCGTGAATCTCAACGCCGTCAAAACCTGCTTTTTTTGCACGCAGAGCAGCCTGAGCATACTTCTCTTCGATTGCTTTTATTTCATCAACCGTAAGTGCACGGGGTGTCTCGTTTGCAAGGCCCATCATATACGAATAAGGCATTGCAACAGCACTTGGACCTACGGGCTGATCGCCGATAATCTTTCGTCTTGCTCCCCTGCCTGTATGAGAAATCTGCAAGAATGCTTTTGCGCCTCCCCCGTGGATAACATCGGCAAGCTGTGTCATACCGGGAATATACTTATCGTCATCAATAACGAGCATACCCTTGGTATTGAGACCAAGAGGAGAATCAACGCAGGTAACCTCGACGATAATTGCACCTACTCCGCCCTTGGCTCTTTCGGCATAGTGATTGAGCACGGCAGTGTTTACAAAGCCGTTTTCAGCCTGGCTCATACCCATTGCCGCCATAACGGTTTTATTTCGGAGTTCAACATTACCGATTTTACCGGGTGAAAGAAGAAGCGGATATTTATTATTCATACAGACACCTCGTTTTTTTGCTTTTTAGAAATTATATTACAGAAGCAACATTTTTTCAAGTTAATCGGCAAAATTTGTTATTGAAGTGTCGTACCGGAGTTGCTTTACCCTATCAGCTGCCAGCCGTCTTCGATTATATTATCGTCATCATCCAGCTGAACGATATGGCGATATTTTCTGCCGTCTGTACCTACTGCCGTACCGTCAGAAAAGCCTATTATATAAGCTCCGTTGTCAAGTCTTGCGACATATTCATGCGAAGAATCAAAGAAAACGCTTTTATGCAACATAAAATTTCACCTTTTGACAAACTTATTTTGTGATATTATTTCACATATCGCTATAAAAGTCAATAGATAACGAAAAAAACAACAGTTTTTTACGGCACAATATTAAGCATAAAAAAACACTGTCAACATAAAGCAGCACCGCCGGACAGACCTGAAATCTGTCGAGCGGTGCAGTATTATACCCTCAAATTTATACGTTAAAAATTAATACCAAAGCCAGCCGAAGAAGAGAATGTAGATAATCCACTGGAAAATACTGAATGTAACGGTAATATTGTAATAGCTGATATTGCCGTCAGCATCTGTTACGAGTATGATCGCATCGCCTCTGCCGGTAGCAGTAATTTTACCGTTGTCGTCTACAGTTGCAACATCGGGATTAAGTGACTCGAAATAAACGCCGTCAAAATCATCGATAACGGTTACACCGTTGTAGTTCATACCGATCTGCTTTGTTGCATCCTGCTTGACATTGATCGTCACGGTTTCGGTATCGTAAAGAACAGACTTATCGGCACTGTAAAGCTTGAAGGTTACCGTACATGTACCTACACCCTTTACAATGAAGGTAGCCGGACAGGTATCGTCTGTGCTGTCGTAATCGCCGAGCTCAACCATTGCGACGGATGTTGAGGATGAAGAAGCTTCAAGTGTAAGAGCTTCATTTGAAGGTCTGTTGACCGCAACGGTTGCAAAGCCCGTATCAACGTTATCAAGGTCAAGTGTCAGCTCGGTCTGCGAAACCGTAAGAGAAGGAATCTCTTTCCATACAGCATAATATGTTGCGTTGCCTGAAACATTTACTCTATCGCCTGCGTGGATGCTTGCGGTTGTGCTGCTGTTTGAAGCTGCCCAGCCGAGGAATTCGTAGCCGTCACGTGTGGGCTCAGAAGCAGGAACGTTAAAGCTTGCGCTTGTATTCCATACAGCGTAGAGAGTTGTATTGTTTGTGGGAGCAAACGCAGCGCCGCAGAAATATGTTGCAGATGTTGCGGAAGCTGAGGTTGACCAGCCTTTACAGGTAAGAGAAGCTTTGAGTGAAGCAGGTGCGTTTGAACCGCCGTTTGCGTTGAAGCTGACGGTGTAGCTCTTTGTGGGTGTTGGGAGAGTTGTGGACGAATCCTTCTCAACAAGTGAGCTTGTCGGAGAAACACTGCCGCCATTAGCATTGTATGTAACAGTATACTTGGGCATATCGGGCTTGATTTCTTCGTGAGAAGTACAAACCTTAAACTTTATGCCCTTTGAATCAGCAAATGTTTTGCCGTAGGACGAACTTGAGCGGCTGCAAAGTGTGAGGTTAGAGGTTGAACTATTGAATGCGGTACCATCTATTGAAACAACATTCAGCGGAATATGTACAGTTGTAAGTGCTGCACAATTTGCAAAAGAATATTTACCGATAGTAACATCATCATCGCCTTCAGCAAAGATAACGGTTTTCAATGCAGAACAATTTTGAAATGCACCTGTATTACTGTAATAACCTTCAATTTTTGTAAGTGTGCTCGGCAAGGATAATGTGGTAAGTTTTGTACAATTTATGAAAGCAGATTCATCTATAAAAGTTACACCTTCAGGTATAACAACATTTTTGAGTGATGAACAATTAGCAAAAGTTCCTTCAGCTATATTGTTCAGTGTTGTGGGCAAAGAAAGCAACGAAAGATTTGTACAATTTTTAAAAGCCTCAGAACCAATTGTCTGATTTGCGTAATTGCTTGATGATTTTTCCCACTCAAAAGATGACATATTAGAAGCACCCTTAAAAGCACCGGCACCTACAGAAACATAATTTCCGGGAATATAAACACTTTCAAGAGAAGAACAATCCGCAAAAGCAAACGGACCTATACTTGCGTCGTCTTCACCCTCTGCAAATGTAACTGTTTTCAACGATGAGCAATATTCAAAAGCACCTGTATTACTGTAATAACCTTCAATTTTTGTAAGTGTACTCGGCAAAGATAATGTGGTAAGTTTTTTACAACTTATGAAAGCAGATTCATCTATAAAAGTTACACCTTCAGGTATAACAACATTTTTGAGTGATGAACAGTTGGCAAAAGCACCCTCACCTATACTTTTCAATGTCGTAGGCAAACAAATATCTGAAAGATTTGAGCAATTTTTAAAAGCCTCAGAACCAATTGTCTGATTTGCGTAATTGCTTGATGATTTCTCCCACTCAAAAGAAGTTATACTCAAATCTCCCTTAAAAGCACCGGCACCTACAGAAACATAATTTCTGGGAATATAAACACTTTCAAGAGAAGGACAATCCGCAAAAGCAAACGGACCTATACTAGCATCTGATGTACCTTTTTCAAAAGTAACACTTTTAAGCTTGCTGCAATATTGGAAAGCACCATCATTACTATAATATCCCTCAATAGTCGTTATTGATGAAGGGATTATAACTGTTACTAGATTATTATTACTTTTAAAAGAACCATCATCTATTTTCGTAACCTTATACCCACCCAATCTTGACGGGATTGTAAGGTTTGCAGCGGAGCCGGAATAACCGGTTATTGTGGCATTGCTGCCTGATACGGTGTAGGTAAAGTCACCTGATGTAAGTGCTTTCGACTCGAAGCTGAAAAGATCAGGCAACTCAAGACCGACTAAACCGGACAAAGGAGCAGCACCAAGAATCATTACAACAGTTAAGACTACCGACACGATTTTCGTCATAACTTTTTTCATAAAATTCGTTCCTCCAATTAAATTTTATGAAACAAATCGTTTCATAAAACAAATTATATCAAACAAATTGTTTCACGTCAAGGCATTACCAAACATTTTGTTGTATGATATAGGCATACTATGTACGGGAGGGATTGCTGTGTCTTACCGAAAAAGGCTGCACGACCTGCGTGTTGACCACGACTTAAGACAGGAAGACGTTGCACAGATTTTAAAAATCACCTCTCAGGCATACGGAATGTATGAAAACGGCAAACGAAGCCTGCCGATTGAGTACCTTATAATTCTTTCTCAGTATTATGATGTTACATCCGACTATATTTTAGGCTTAAGCGACAACAAAAAATAACCGTCTGAAACTTTAATCAGAAGTCAGACGGTTATTTTTTATCTTAAGCAGTGAAAATTCTTAATAAATATTTTTACAAAAGAACGTATTTTTCAATCCTCCGTCACGGCTATGCCGTGCCACCTCCTTTCAAAAGGAGGTTTTGGGGAAGGATAAAGGAGCGGAGTGAGATGAGATCCTTCGCTGTCGCTCATGATGACATTGTTTTATACCGGAAAAGGGAGGGCTCGGAAGCCCTCCCCTGCGATTTTTAGAAATATCTAATATTTTATGCTATCTTATGCCGTAGTTTTCGATGATATAGTCCATATCCTTATCGCCTCTGCCTGAGAGGTTGATAAGCACTGAGCCGTGCTCCATACGCTGTGCGAGCTTCATGCCGTATGCAACTGCGTGCGAGCTTTCGATTGCGGGGATAATACCCTCCATACGAGAGAGCTTGAAGAAAGCATCAATTGTTTCTTCGTCGTCGATAACATCGTACTTGACTCTGCCGATTTCCTGAAGGAATGCGTGCTCAGGACCTGATGAAGGATAGTCAAGACCGCTTGCGACAGAGTAAACGGGAGCAGGCTCGCCGTTTTCATCCTTGAGCATAATGCTGTTGAAGCCGTGCATAATGCCCTCTGTACCGTACTTAAGGCTTGCAGCGTGGTCGCCAAGCTTCGGACCTCTGCCGAGAGGCTCAATGCCGTAGATATCGACAGGGTCATTGAGGAAGCCTGCGAAGAGACCTGCCGCGTTTGAACCACCGCCGACACAAGCAACAATAGCATCGGGCAGATGACCTGTCATATCGACAAACTGCTCTCTTGCTTCAATTCCGACAACGCTCTGGAAATCACGCACCATCATAGGGAACGGATGAGGGCCGAGAACTGAACCGATGCAATAGATAGCATCGTTATATTCCTTGCTGTATGCTTCAAAAGCTGCGTCAACAGCTTCTTTAAGAGTCTTGAGGCCGTGAGTAACCTCGACAACATTTGCGCCGAGAATCTTCATACGTGCAACATTTGGAGCCTGCTTCTTGATATCGACAGAGCCCATATAGATATCACACTCGAGACCGAAATACGCCGCAGCAGTTGCAAGCGCAACGCCGTGCTGACCTGCACCTGTTTCAGCTATAACCTTTTTCTTGCCCATATACTTTGCAAGAAGAGCCTCGCCCATACAGTGGTTAAGCTTATGTGCACCCGAATGGTTGAGGTCCTCACGCTTTGCATAAAGCTGTACCTTACCGCCGAGTGCATCGGAAAGACGCTCGAGGTGAGTTACGGGAGTGGGTCTGCCCTGAAACTCCTTACGGATTCTGCGAAGCTCAGCAATAAACTTGCGTGACTGGCAGATTGAGTAATATGCTTCGGTAATTTCAGCCATGGCAGCCTTGAGCTTATCGTCAATATAAACTCCGCCGTACTTGCCGAAATAACCGTCCTTATCAGGATAGTTGTTAAAATAGGTTTCGAAATCAATACCGTTATGTATCATTTTTATTTCCTCCGATTAGTAAGAATTTTTACCGTTTATTATATTGAGTTTTGGTTGTTAATTTTCATTACGCCATCGTGCGGAAAGTATAAACATATTGTTTGCCTCCGTTAAAAAAATAAAAAGCCCTTGACAGAAATAGATTAGTTTCTGTCAAGGACGAATAAACTTATTATCCGCGGTGCCACCTTGATTTACACAAAAAGTGTACGCTTTGAAGGATACTGACATACCCCCGACAACTAACGCGTGCCGACACGTTGCAGAATACTCTGTGCCGTAATCAGCACATTTGACTGCACCCTCCGCGGTCCATTTGACGAACTGTTTCTTACCCGAATTCCAGCTTACACGGGCTCTCTGTAAAGGCATTTTTCGCCGTTATCTCCGCATCAACGGTTTGTAACTTATTAAATTAGGTGTATTATATCACCGCCGAAAAAAGATGTCAAGCACTAATTTCAGGCAAAGAGCAATCCGAGAATAATTGAGAAAAGTGATGAAAGGTCGAAGAATGTAACAGGCTTTTCGAACACGCTGTCATCAACATCGGATGTGATCGACTCCGCTTTTACGGGAAGCAGATCGTTTGAATTGAGCTCTGCACTGTCGTCGATAAGGTCATAAAGCACGATATCAAAAGCGACAAGCTTATCTTCACTGTCATAATAGAAAGTTGCATTTGAATCGAGCATTCTGAGCACATTCTTACCCTGCTGACCGAGAGTGCCGAGATAAGCTCGGATTTCTTCGTCGCTCATAGTTGCAAAATCAGAGCCTTCGGGAATTTCAAGAATACCGTTTTCAACAGCTACGTCAAGTGTTTTTCTGATATCGGGGATAAACTCCTCAACATAAACCTTGCCGTATTTGTCAGTTTCCTGCTCACCTGATGACTTGAGCTTAAGGCAATCGAGCACCTGCAAAGCAGCCGTACCGAAAGCTTCGGCAAAATCACCCAACAAGCCCGAGAAGTCAAGGCTGCCGCCAAGAATATCGCTTACACAAAAGCTGATAAGAGGAAGGTAAGCGTATATTTCACCGTCAACAAGAAGAAGCTTTACATTGAAAAACCAAAGCTTTGCTGTAGCGGCGATATTAAGCTGTGTTGAACCATCTTCACTATCGACCGCCTTTAAATAAACGGTTAAATCCTTAAAAGGAATTGAGTAGCTGTTCAAGGCATCGTTATCGAACTCAATACATATTGATTTTGTATCAACAATATCGTCGATAAAACCTTGTGTTTTTGTATCCGACGCATAGGCGGTTACAAAGAAAGCAGAAAGTGCAATTACAACAGATAAAATAATGCTGATAATTCTTTTCATATGTATCAACCTCCTTGAGTTAATTATAAATTACATAAGTTAAAACAAAGTAAATTATTTTGCAGCTGTAACCTCAAAAAATACAACACCGTTTGCTGCAAGCGAAGACTCCAGCACTACCCTGCCGTCAACGACGTCAGCGGTATATGTAACGGGAGTAAGCTTAGAGCACTGCTCATATTTTTCGGCAAGCTCTTTGAAATAAAGCTCACGAGCGGCAGGGTCTTTGAGAGTTACGGTAGACTCAATCTGCGGGTCATCGGGTGACCAGCCGAAGCAATCGTCACCGATGCCGTATGCAATTCTGTCCTGCTGCCATTCGTCAAAATAGTTGCAGTTATCGTCAACGGTATAGACAGTAACATTTACTTTATCAGATCCGAAAGCAGATACATCAACATCAAAACTGAGGTCTGCAGTCTTTTTGTAGTCTATATTGTTTTTGAAATTGTAAGCCATAATGCGGAGGGTTTCGCCGTCAAAGGCTGAAAGTGCCTCGACCTCTGCGCCGTAGATAACGCCCTTCTTTACAGGCTCTACAGCAACACGTTTACTGCCCGCAAAAGCAGAAAGTCGGCTTGCCACGTGATAGCTGACGGTTGGGTAACCGTCATAAAGTCCGCCCGAGAGATAGCCCCAGGACGAGAAATAGTCGCCGCCCTGATCGATAAGCTGCTTATTGAGTCTTGCATCGTATGCAGCCTGATACGTATCCCCCACAATTCGAGTAAGCAGCTGATTATCGTCCGCACCGCTTGTATTGCCTACAAGGAGTCTGCCCTCATCAACGCCGAAGATAAGATCTTTGAGACCTGCTTCGTCTGCATACTTCTGAAGCTGTGCTATTGTTTCGGGCAGAGTGTAACCTGAAGTATATTCACCGGGGCAATAATCGTAGAAAGAAGCGGAAAGGAAGCAGACGCGTGTACCCTTCTCGCCTGTTTTATAGTTAGTACCGTTACCGCAGTGCTCGATAAATATTTTTTCGTCCCAAAGGCCTTCCGTAACAACCATTGCGTGTGCACCGACAAAGACCTCTTCGCCTATCTCCTGCTGAAGAGCATCAACGGTATAGTCATAAAGCTTACAGTAAGCCACTGCAGTTTTATCAGGGTCTCCGTCAGACGACATAAACCACTGCGAGTTTTCAAACTCGGTCATAACGCCGAAACGCCAGGTCAGCACCTCTTCTGCACCGAATTCGTCTACAAGTGCCTTTGCCATAGCAGCCATATAATCGTAATAAACATCATAATCATCTGGCGGATAAAGATTTGTACCGAAATCAGCACCCTGAATTGAATTCTGTGAATACTTGAGCGGTACACTGCCGAGCTTGAGATGCGGCTTCGCACCGAGGGTGAGAATACCCTTACAATTCTCAATCAGCGGTGAAAAGTCATAATCGTCGAGCACATCGTAATTTGTCGGGTCAACAAAAAGGTCACGCTGAGCGTTACCGCCAGTACACTGCATAAGCTGTATGTACTCGACAAACTCCATAATATTGTACTTTTCGTTGAGTCTCGGATCAGTAAACAGATCAGTACCCTGCATATCCCAGATATTTACATTACTGAGTGTGTTAGGTACAACGTCGCCGAGCTGTGAGGTTTCGACGGTAAACGAATAATCGTTAGCCGACTCACCCCACGAGCCGATTATACCCGGCAATGCAAGAATAAGCGAAAGCAGGTATGAGAAAAAGTATTTTATTGCGCTCATAATTAAATTCTCCTGTCGAGGTTTATTTGATTAGATACTAACATAAATCATTCCTTTTGTCGATAGAGAGCTGAAATTTAAATTTATAAAGGCAATAATTCTTTAATTTACTTTACTTTTACATTGAAATGTGTATAATGTTTTATTACATATTTTTTATGGAGGAAATTTCCAATGAATTTGAAAAAAGCAAGCATTAAGTTTTTATCGATCTTTCTGGTTGTGCTTTCACTGGTTGGTATGTCTCCGATAGCTGCTTTTGCAACAGACGCAGACAGCGACTCAACGGGTCATGCACTTGTTATCAACAGCGACAGCCTTTCGGTCAAGATCCGCAAGACTGTCCAGCTTCACGCTTCGGTTACCAATGTTGAGACTCAACCGAAAGTCACCTGGGAGTCGCTCAATCCCGATATCGCAACGGTTGACGAAAACGGTGAAGTAAAAGGTATTGCTGTCGGTAAGGCTGTTATCACAGCATCGGTTACGATAGACGGCGAAACCATAAACGGCGAATTTGCAATCAATGTCGTAAAAAGCGGTAACTTTATTCAGGATTTCCTGACAAAACATCAGGTGCTCAGCTACCAGTACAGCTACATTGACGATTACTACTATACCAACGACAAAGAGGCATGGCAGTACAATTTCGGATTCGGTAAAATCTATGATTTTGTATCCCCTTACATACTCCTCGAATACGACTATGTCCGCGTTTTCTTCACTTATGAAAACAAAGACTGGATGATACAGATGTGGAAAGGTCAGTACGGTATGATCTTCTACGGCGGTGAAATCGGCGTATACAACAGACCCCACTCGGAAAAAGGCGTTCACGAATGGACAATGTACAGCTGCCCTGCCGAAGAAGACTGGCTCGGCATGGAAATGACACTCTATCATCAGGATATTCAGGGTAACTATATCCGTGAGTTTTCACGTGAGTATGACAAATACTGGTGGTGTACAGGCTTCAAAAACGGTCACCTCAGACAAGAAGAGCCTGCTGACGAGCTCAGACTTGAGGCAAGAATCACATT
Source organism: Acutalibacteraceae bacterium (assembly GCA_045544155.1). Lineage (GTDB taxonomy): Bacteria > Bacillota > Clostridia > Oscillospirales > Acutalibacteraceae > UBA8612. Next base: position 2,800 of record JAZPYN010000021.1, on the reverse strand, counting down.
CAAGGACGAAGAAATGAGAGACTTATTTACTGCAGGTCTTGCAGAGTGCGGCTTCGGAGAAGCTAAATCCAAAGCAAGTCTCGGTCTTGACCAGTTCTATAAGGATGGTAACGACGTTCACCTCATCTGGCAGAACATCTCCGATGCAGAGAGCACAATGGCAATAAAGGTTGGCGTAGGCTTCATTTCTTCAATTATCGCTCTTCCGATCATGCCACTCGTTTTCCCCTATGTAAGCTTCTTTGCCTTGCTTGTATTGTTTGCATCAAGCATTGTGTAATTTAAACTGAACTTAAAAACCTGCTTACACCGGTTTAAATGATGTAAGCAGGTTTTCTTTTTTATTCAGAATTCAATTGACACCGTAAAATTCAAGAAGTGCGGGATTGATAACCGTATCTGTCTGGTCAAAGCAAGAGCTGTGACCGCCTCCGATTACCATAAGCTCACGTGCCCCCTCTATTGAACGGGTAATCTTTTTTGAGTGCCAACGCTGAATCATATCGTGCTCGCCGTAGATATTCAGCACAGGCACCTTGATTGCGGATATATCTTTAAAGGTAAGGCTCGGCTGACCGACCATCATACCCTTGATATCGCGTTTGCGTGCATACTCAGGATCATCGTAGAGCCACGCCTCGATGCAGAGAATTATATACTGATATGTAATCTGAATCTGATCGAAGGTGTTGGTACCCCAGGTATTTATGTTGGAGCCCATAATTACGAGTGACTCTACACGCTCTTGATGTGCAAGGGTAAAAACAACGCCGAGGTTTCCGCCGTCGCTGAAACCGAAGATTCGCGTTTTTTCGATATTCAGATAATCAAGCAAGGCTTCAAGGTCGTCAGCCATAGCCTCAAAGGTCATACCGCCCTCTATCCAGTCGGATTTGCCGGTAGCTCTCGGAGAAACGCAAATAACCTTGAAATGCTTAGCCATTTCGGGCAGGATGCTGCCGTCAAACGAATGCATATCGCCGCCGTTTGGGGGCAAGAGCAAAAGCGGCTCAGCCTCAAGGTCGCCGTAAATACCGTATTCTATATTCACGCCGTTGAGATTAACCACCTCGTAAGCCTTAAGCTCGGGAACAGGCTCCTGCGCACTGCAAACTGTTACGCTGCCAAAGCAGAACAGAACCGCCATAATAACAGATAATACCTTCTTCATACTATCACCTTTCAGTTATTTTTTAGTACATTATACAACAAAAAGCTTAAGCAAACAACATCAAAACAAAATTAACAAGATTATTTTTGTGAATATATTGAGTTGATCCGAGTAATGAAAGTACCGCAAAAAAAATTTAAAATTTTTTAAAAAAAGTATTGCATAATACAATTAAATGTGGTAATATATCTATCGTTGTCCGGGTGTGGCGCAGTTGGTAGCGCGCTTGACTGGGGGTCAAGAGGCCGTGAGTTCAAGTCTCGCCACTCGGACCAAGGGAAAACCGCTCTGTATAGCCGTTTATTGGCATTGCAGAGCGGTTTTATTTTATACTAAACACTATTAAGCGACTAACAAGTGACTAATAAAAAAATATTGAGTATATATATACTAAAATTAGACTTAATCATTTTAAACGGGCTGATTGCGGTTTAGATTATGTATTTTTAGTTGCTGTTACAATTTCTTTTAGTTTAGGTTATCGGTTCCCAACCGTCAACGATTACTTCTTCATTTTCGTCAAGGTGTGACACAATACGGTACTTATGTCCGTTAAGGTCGATTGCCGTACCGTTTTCATAAGCGATTATAAATTCACCATTTTCGAGTTTTGCAACATACGCATGGGCACTATCATAATAAATTTCTTTGAGCATCTGTTACCTCCCGATATTAAACCGCAAACGCCCAAAGTAATAATGAAAAAAACACCATTTAGTCACATATAAAAGAACAAATAAGCCGTCGGAATCCTTTTGGAGACCGGCGGCTTTGGTTATGTTGTAATGTTTGATTTTAATTCGGTTTATCGTATTTCATAGCTCTGTCGGAGTCGGATATGCCCTTTGTTGTCGGGTCAACTACGATGCCGAACTGTGCGAGGACTGCAACGAGCGCGAAGAAGAGATTCTGCACGGTATCCTGCGTGATTGACGGTGCAATTCCCATAAGTGCAAGCACCGAATAAACGAAGGTTATCACTACGGGTATTGTCGCAATCCAGAATGCAGGCTGTCTGAGTCTTACTTTCCAATTGATTTTCATAATATCACTCCTTTTGTTTGTTATTCTACGATTTCCCAGTCATTTGCAAGCATATCCGACTGACTTGCAAGCCAACCGGTAAGCACCGCTTTCCTGCCGGTACTATCGTGCGTAAACATACGTATTGAGCCAAGGCAGAGAATCTCGTCGGCATCACCCATACACTCGATAAGCCTTTCATCTCTGCACCATTCTTTTTTTACAACACATTCGAGAAGAAGCCAAAGATACATACCTTTGCCATTCCAACCCTTTCGGGTAACCTTTTTGCCTGCCTTAAGAGCTTCAATTGCCTGTCCAAAATTCATAATAATTATCATCCTTTCAAATTACTTCATAATAAAACTCACAACCGCTGTTGCCGCGGCACCGATGAGGGCAAACACGAGCTTGTCCCACATTGTGCCGGGTCTGCTCTGCAACTGTACTACGCTTGCCTTCAGCTCACCGAGCGTGACTAATATGTTGTCGAGCTTGGTCGTAACGGTTGCCATTTCTTCGTTGAACTTGTTTGTGCGGCCGAAAAGCGTCTCAATGTTTTCTTCAGCCTTAACAAGTCGGTGTTCAAATTCCTCGGGTGTCATA